>DATKRC010000048.1:0-3896 GCA_035532375.1 Acidimicrobiales bacterium | reverse complement strand
CCAGATCGGTGCGTTCTCGGCGCGCGCCGTCGTGCACTCGCACCACTGGAGCCACCTCGCCAACACCGCACTGGTCGCGTTCACGAACATGGCGTGCTTCGCGATCTTCTGGGTCTTGAAGTTGGTCGTCTTCAACCGGATCTTCCGCTTCGACAAGCTCAAGGTAATCGACGAGGAGCTCGTCGCCGAAGAGCTGTCCACCATTGAACCGACGACACTCGACACGATCTGGACCGACTAGTCACGCTCCGAAGCCAGCGGAGCCACGTTTCCGACCCAGTGGATTGAGAGCGACGAAAGTAAGGTTTGGTCGGTGCTCACTCGTCTTCGTTCGCTGCTGTCCTGGTCCAAGTCGCACCAGGGTAAAAAACTCATCCGCTACACGTTGGTCTCGGGTTGCTCGACGATCATCTCCTTCGCCGCCATCGCGGTGTTCTACGGTTTCAAGATCATTCCGAGCGTCATCTGGTCGACCCTGGCGGGCAACCTCGTGGCTTCGATTCCGGCCTATCAGTTAAATCGTCGTTGGACGTGGGGCAAGCGGGGCAAGAGTCAACTCCGTAAAGAGGTCGCACCTTTCTGGGTTCTTACGTTCTTCGGAATCGGCGTGTCCCAACTCGGCGCGCTCTGGGCTCGCCACGAGGTGCGCACCCATCACTGGAGCCACCTCGTTAATACCGGACTGGTCTCGTTCACCAATCTGGCCAGCTTCGCGATCTTCTGGGTGCTGAAGCTCATGGTCTTCAACCGCATCTTCAAAGTCGACGTCATCGAAGAGATCGACGAACGCCTCGACGCCGAGGAGTCGCAGACCGGTTAGTCCCGGAAATTGGTGAACTGCAAAGGCACCGCCAGGTCGGACTCCTTGAAGTAGGCGATCGCCTTTTGCAGATCGTCGCGCTGCTTGCCCGTGACGCGTACTTGGTCACCCTGGATCGAGGAACTCAGGTTCTTCACGCCCATCTCTTTGACCATCTTGTTGATCTGTTTGCCGACATCCTGAGTGATGCCGGCCTTTAGCGCGACCTTTTGGCGAGCGGTACCCTGGCTGGCTTCTTCGATCTTTCCCGGATCAAGTGATTTCAACGAGACCGATCGCTTGACTAGTTTCTCTTCCAGGAGCAGGTACAGCGCGCGCAGGCGGTCTTCGGTCGACGCCGATAGACGCAGCTCCTTGTCGGAGAATTCGATGACGGGATTCGTGTTCTTGAAGTCGAAACGCGTGCCGGCTTCTCGGTTGGCCTGGTCGACCGCGTTTCGCACTTCTTGGAGGTCGAGTTCAGAGACGATGTCGAAAGTGGGCATGGGCAAATCGTAGACCGAGACGGTTGGAAGTCGTCCCGGCCGCCCAACTAGGATTCTCGACGGGTCAGTGCCCGAGTGGCCAATGGGATCTGGCTGTAAACCAGACGGCTTACGCCTACGGGGGTTCAAATCCCTCCTGGCCCACCAAGGCCAATCCAGCGCGACTGGATTGGCCAAGCCCTAATCGGCCCAAAGGAAATAAGGTGAAAAATGGGCAGGGGAGGAGTGGTGTGAACCGGCTTAGGTCGACGGCGAGTTTGGTGCGCCGCATCTACGAGCGAGTGGCAGATCGATTCGAGTCCGGTGTTTCAATGCTCGAACGTCGCTACACCCCGCTCGGCCGATTCACTCCCGGTCCCTTCGAAGGTTGGCAGTTCCTCTGGCAGCCCGCGTTGCTCGGATTCGTCGCGATGTCGTTCATCCTCGCCGGGTGCTCGTTTACCAACTCGCCGTTCAAACTCGACATGGCCGGCACCTGGTTCTTCGGTGAGCCTTCACCCAAGTACACCGTGGTGCCGAGCGATGCCAGGTACATCCTCTCGGTGGTCCTCGTCTACGGCGGACTGTTGCTACTGATGCGAGTGTGGCTGCGACTCGCCGAGGTCATGAAGTTGCATCCTGGCGCCAAGATCAAGTCGCTCTGGTGGATGCTGCTGCTTTGGGCCGCGCCCATGATCGTCGCGCCGCCGCTCTTTAGTCGAGACGTGTTCAGCTACGCGGCCCAAGGCGAGATGACGGCAGCGCATATAAGCCCATATTTGTACGGGCCATTCACGCTCGGGTCTACCGCCTACGTCAACCCCGTCGACCCCCTTTGGGGAAATTCTCCGGCGCCCTACGGTCCGTTCTTCCTCTTCCTTGACGGCAAGATCGACTGGATCTCGGCGCACAACGCCCTTTGGACAGTCGTTGGCCTTCGCCTTCTCGAGACGTTGGCGGTCGCGATGATCGGCTACGGAGTCGTGATCTTGGCGCGCGGCATGAACCGCGACCCCGGCGAGGCATTCGTACTGTCGGCGATGAATCCGCTGGTCTTGCTGACGTTGATCGGGGGAGCGCACAATGACGCGATCATGGCCGGTTTCCTGGTCGTTGGCATCGCCCTCGCCGTCAAACGACATCCGGTCTGGGCACTGGTGTTCTGTTCGTGCGCCGCGGCGATAAAAGCTCCCGCCGCCATCGGACTTGCCTTCGTGGCGTGGACGTGGCTGGGACCGAAAGCCACCATCAAAGAACGCCTGCGACCGATCGCAATCGCGTGCGTGGTGGCTGCGACGACGCTGTGCGTGTGGACGTTGCTCGCTGGATTCGGATTCGGTTGGGTCCAGAACTTGTTGTCCAACGGCACGGTTCGATCGTGGGCGGCGCCGGCCACGGCCGTTGGTCTCGCGATCACGAACACCCTGCACGCATTCGGCTTGCATTCTCTCTTGACCGGTTCGGTGATTTCGGTGACCCGTCTCATTGGTCTTCTCGTCGCGGCCGCTTTCGGAATCTGGCTCCTGTGGCACGCGGAAGAACGCGGGTGGGTGCGATCCCTCGCTCTCTCATTGATCCTCTTCGTCGAACTCGGACCGGTTGTCCAGCCGTGGTACCTCGCGTGGGGACTGGTGCTGCTTGCTGCAAGCTACAAGGGGCGCGAACACTTCTGGCTCCTCTTCCTTTCGATCACCGGGCCGTTCATCGGCATTCCTGGTGGGCGTACGCTTCTGGCGGACCTGATCCACTCCAATCCGCTTCTCATTGCGGTGGCCGTCGCAATCCTCGGCGGGTTATTGCTGCTACCTATGGGGCGCTGGACCCAGTGGTCGTGGCCGGGGCCGGCGACCGAAGCCGAACCGGAGAGTTTGCTCGTTACCTGGATGGACTAGGCATTACGTACTGGTACTCGACCACGTCGAGCCAGACACCTTGCTTGCGTCCGACCTCGATCTCGGTGCCGACCAGGGTGAAGCCGCACTTCTCGTGTAGTCGGATTGAACTGGCGTTTTCGCCGACGATCCGTGCGATCAGCGAATGAAAGCCCGAATCTCCGGCCACGGTCATGAGCCGGCGAAGTAGGACCTCACCGACGCCGCGGCCGCGTGCAGCGCGAGCGACGTAGACCGAGTTCTCGACGGTGGTGGCGTAGGCTGGCCGGTCACGAAAAGGCGAGACCAGCGCGAAACCTAGTATCCGCTCGCCTCGCGCGCCCAGTTCGCCAATGTCGTCGTCCTCATTCACCGCCACGATGCAGGGATGCGTGTCGAGATGGCGTCGAATCCAGGCCTCTTGTTCGTGGAGCGTGCGAGGGACGAGATCGAAGCTGATTGAGGACTCAGTGACCTCGGGGTTGTAGATGTTCATGACCGCCAAGGCGTCATCCACTTCCACTAGGCGGGTTCTCATGAGCATCAAGGGTACAGGTGCCACGTTGGAATCAATAGGCTTGTACGGAGTACAATTCGCTTCGCGCCAAAGTGGACGCGAGCGCCCTCTTAGCTCAGTGGTAGAGCACTTCCATGGTAAGGAAGGGGTCGTCGGTTCAATCCCGACAGAGGGCTCGCCAGGCGGCGTAGCTCAGGTGGTTAGAGCACACGGCTCATAATCGT
>DATKRC010000047.1:0-67260 GCA_035532375.1 Acidimicrobiales bacterium | reverse complement strand
AACGCCGGGGACTTCACTACCGAGGGCCTTGGCGCCTCCTCGGACCGGACTCGCACCGGCAAGCTGTCGCGACCTTGTCGCTCGGTTACGTCATGACTACTCCTTTGTACTCACGGCGCCCGAGCTGCTGGACGCACACTTTCCTTTCCGCCAGTTGGCAAACGCGCTGCTCAGTCTCTGGGCAGCGTCGTTATAGGTACTTACGCCATTCTCGCTCCACCAGGGTGCCAACTCGTCTCGCTTCTTGGACCAAAGGTAGAGCAGGTCAAAGTGACTTGTCCCGAGATAGTCGTCACTGAAGACTTTCTCGCCAGAGTCTTTCTGTGCTCGATTCTCGTCCCAGTTAGCCTTGACGAGGCCCAGTAGAGCGTTGTAGGCAAAACGCGACCCCCCGATGTGGCTACGCAACACGGAGACCTGCTCAGGCGTGGGGTCAAGGGCGAAGCGATAGGCCTGGGTAATGACTGACAATGTCATCGTGGTAGCTGTTTTCCTAAAGGCATCCTTGGTCATTGGATCAGTTTCGACTCTGGGTATGACATTCGCCCTACTCCATGAGCCCAGCGCTGAATATCGCCTCGGGTCAGCGTGCGGAGATGGTGACCGGGATCCTTCGCGAGTGGTTCGGCGATGATGATGGCCGCAGCCGCACTTTCTTCGCCGCGAGCGCAGCCTCCCCGTAACCGAAGACGCATTCGGGGTCGGGATCGCTCATCTCGAGCCCGGTGAAGAACTTGGCCGCCATGCATCCACCGCGACACGCGTCATAGGAGCCGCACGAAGTGCACGCTCCCGCGTTGCCCGGCTCGCGAAGCGAACCAAAGAGTTCACTGTGTTGCCACACGTCTGCGAATCCCGCCGCACGCACGTTGCCCGCCAGAAATTCGTCATGAATCACGAAAGGGCACGCGTAGACATCGCCGACTGGATCGATGAGGCACACGACACGACCCGCGCCGCAAAGGTTCAGTCCCGAGAGCGGTTCGCCGAGCGCCGAGAGGTGGAAGAACGAGTCGCCGGTCAAGACGTTCGGTCGTTGGAGCAACCACCGATAGAGACGTCGATTCTGTTCCAGCGTCGGGTGCAGTTCCTCCCACACGTCGACCCCGCGACCCGAAGGTCGCAGCCGCGTGAGACGCAACTCCGCTCCGTAGTGCGCGGCCAGCGCTTCGAATGCGTCGAGCTGCTCGACCGACTCTCGAGTCATCACGACCGAGATCTTGAACTCACCGAAGTCGGCGGCCTTGAGGTTGTCCATCGCTCGACGGGCACTGTCGTAACTACCGGCACCGCGGATGCGGTCACTGGTTATCGAGTCAACACCATCGATCGATATCTGGATGTCGAGATAGTCAATGCCGGCGAGTCGCAGAGCCGCCTTCTCGTCGATGCGAGTTCCGTTCGTCGAGAACTTGACGCCGACGTGACGATTCACGGCGTGTTCGATGAGATCGAAGAAATCGCGTCGGATCATCGGCTCACCGCCGCCGATGTTGATGTAGAAGATCTGCATCGCCGCGATCTCGTCGATCAGTGACTTGGCTTCCTCGGTGCTCAGCTCGTTGGGGTCCCGTCGACCCGAGGAAGAGAGGCAGTGCGTGCACGCGAGATTGCACGCGTAGGTCAGCTCCCACGTGAGACAGATCGGCGCGGCGAGACCGCGTTCGAAGCGATCGCGTAGCGAGCTCTCAGCCTTCACAGAGGATCTCCGAACGAACGAGCGACGTCAGCGCCATCAGATATCGAGCGCGCTGATCGCCGGCGACCAGCTCCTCAAGGGCGGCGTCGGCGCTGTCGAATTCCGACATGCGTCGAACGACTTCGACGAGTTCGCGCGACTTGAGAAACACCAAGCGTCGCGTGCCGTGGTGGTACGCCAGCGCACCAAAAGACTCATCGCGCACCGAAACCTGTTCGTTGAGGCGCCACGGAGCCGTCGCGTCGAAGACGACAGTGGCTGAAAGGGTCACGTTTAGTAGACGCCGCAGAGTCCGTCAATCGAGACTTCTTCGACGAGAAGCTCCTCGACCTCTTCGGTCTCCTCAATCTCTTCTTCGATCAGCGTTTCAGTCGGCATTTATCCTCCCCGGACTTCTCCATTCTGACTCCAGTGGCGACACCCGCCGAACCAAGTCGTGACAGACTCCTCACGTGAGCCAACTTCTCCCACTGGCCCCGCTCCCGGTCGAGGTCCCACTACCCACGGGATCGAAGGTAATCCTCGACGAGGGCGCAAAGTTCCTCGATCGCGACCTCTTGAGCGGCGGATCGCCGTGGCGATTGCTTCGCCTTCCAGGCGGGTCACGCCCCGTCGCCGAGCGGTGGGTCAATGGTGGCGAAGTACAGGTCGGCGAAGAGCGATTCGCGCGCACACTGGTGCAACAGGGTCTCCTCCATCTCCTTCATCGGTCGGTGACGAACGTCGACGACGTCGACGTGGTGATTCCGGTGCACAACAACGTGGATGCCCTCCACGAGCTTCTGGAATCCCTCCGCGGACTGCACGTCATGGTCGTCGATGACGCCTCGAATGACGCCGACGAGGTCCTTCGGTGCGCTCAGCAATTCAGTGCGGACGTCGTGCGCCTCGTTGACAATGTGGGGCCCGGTAGCGCGCGAAACGCCGGAGCCCGCGCGACGTCACGCGCGCTGCTTTGGTTCATCGATGTCGACGTCGTCATCGATGACGCCCCGGAGGCCTTGTCGCGTCTGCAGGCTCACTTCGGAGACCCGCTCGAAGGTGCCGTCGCCCCGCGAATTCGCGGCGCTCAGGGTCCCTCGATACGCGACCGATTTGAAGAGCGGTTCAGTCCCCTCGACATGGGCGAGCGAAGTGCCCTCGTCATCCCCAATTCGGCGGTCCACTACGTGCCAAGCGCGTGCCTGCTCGTGCGAAGAAGCAGTTTCGGGGACGGCTTTGATGAGTCACTTCGCACCGGCGAAGACGTCGACCTCGTGTGGCGACTCCACGATCGCGGATGGCTGGTTCGCTACGTCGCCGACGTCGTCGTCACGCACCGCGCCAGAGCCACGTGGCGCGGTTGGTGGAGCCAGCGCAGTCGCTACGGGCAGTCATCGAGCGAGCTGGCGAAACGACACGGTACGAGACTGGCGCCTTTTCGAGCCGACACCTGGACGCTCCTCACGTGGACGAGCGCTCTCGTCGGGAAACCCATGGTCGGCATGCGCATCATCAGCGCGGCGCGCGATCAATTACGAGAACGAATGCTCACGACGACCGACAACGCCGACAGTGTCGCGGGCGAACTCGTCGGTCGAGGCATGGTCCGCGCCGGTCCTCTGATGGCCCGATCAGTGGTGCGTACATTTGGTCCCGCGGTAGTACTCTTCGCGCTCCATCCGAAACTTCGACGCCGTGCGCTGGCGCTCTTCATAGTCGGCACGGCGTATCGCTGGCGTTCGACCCGCCTTCGCGTGGCCGACATCCCGCTCGCCGTAGCCGACGACCTCGCCTACGGCACCGGTGTCATGAGCGGTGCGGTTCGTTCGCGTTCTCTCGGCGCATTGAAACCACACATCACGAAGTCAACGCTCGGACTGCGCAATGTCCTCGGGCTAAAACCAGGGGCTGGCAACGTCTAGTCATCGTCCGCCAGGTCCATGGCGTCACTGGATCACTTGGCCCGAGGCTCCTTTCGGTTCTCGCCACGCGAAGATCCACGCCACGGCGGCGGCCACCAACGGCATCGCCACGAGGATGGTCAAGAGATTCCCTACCGGAACGTACGTCAATGAATGGAGACCGTCCAAAGCGCTAGTTCGCGAGAATCCGATCATTGCGAGGTAGGCCGCAGCGGTTCCGACGACCGCTCCGATGAGCGCAAGTGCGCCGGCCGTCGCCGCGGTCAGATTGCGCCGCGTTCGGCTGCTGGCGCCGGTCGCTGAGAGTATTCGAAGGTCACCCGCCGTCTCGCTACGTATCAAGCCAATCGACATCGCCAGGATTCCCAAGGCGAGCAGGATGCCCACCACCGTGGCCCAGTTGACGATCGTGGCCGACGTCGGAATCGTCGACTTGGTTTCGATGCTCATGCCGGCGGCCGCGGCGGTCGCGCGAGCACCGCTCAGTTGGGATGCGCTGAGTGGTCCTGGGGTCTGTATCAACCAGCCCGCGGTGATCGGCTGGAGACCCAGACGGTGGACTGCGTATTCAGTGACGACAGTGTTGGGCGCCGACGTGCCCGCGGGCAGCGAACTGACCTGTTGCATGATCGGGTTCGCGAGGCATTCGCTCTTGGGACAGGGCCACCCACTCTGCCCTCTCCTTCCGCTTTGACGACTGAAGTAGTTGCCGTAGACGATCTGCATCTGAGTGAGACTGGCGAAGCCCGGTCGCATGGTGAGGATCTCGGCCGTCGGTTCAATGCTCGACTGCTCGATCCCGAATGCCTTGAGGATCTGCGGGGTTGCCACATAGACCGGTCCGGAGAAGCTGCGACCCGGCGCGGCGTGCTGCAAGGTCGCGCTGGTCGTTTCCAGTGTGACGACGGAACGGGACCCCAAGTCACGTGCGATGTCGCGCGCGTCTCGGGCCATCGTCGTGACCGACTGGGTCGACGCACCCTTTCCCGATCCGGCGTTGCCCGGTCCGGCCGGGCCGTACGGACCGTTCGGGGTATAGACGATCAACTGGGTCGGGGCCACTTTGGGGCCGGCGTAATCGAGGACGTTGCCGAAACGGGCGGCCGACGCGATGATGACGACCATTGAGATCAGCACTCCGACGCTGATTGCACCCAGCGCCGCGCCCGATCGCGCCCGGTAACGCGCGAGGTCGCGCATCGCCATACGGATCGAGAGCGGAGCATGACGCGACCATCGACTCAGAAGCGTGAGCAGGAAGGGGGCCAGTAGAACGACCGCGACTGTCAACGTGACAAATCCCCCGACAACTTCCAACGCCCCGCTGCCGTTGCCCCCCGAGGCACCGGCAGCCCCGAGCAAGAAGAACGCGGCGACGATAAAACTAATGCCGGGCACCGCGGAACGCCGTAGCTGCTTCGGCGATTCGGGACGCCCAGCGAGCGCCGCGACCAGTGAGATCCGCGCCATCGCACGAGCCGGTCTCGTTGAGGCGAAGTACGTCGCCACGACCGCGAGCGCCATGGACAGTCCGATGACCATCCAAGGAAGTTCCAGCGCGCCGATGACGTGATGCGCGCTCGTTTGTAGCGTCGGGCGATAGGCGAGCCACGCCGCAAAACCGATGACGAATCCGGCTAAGGCGCCCATTAGCCCGACGAACGCGCCGTTCGCGCGAACGACGAGCTTGATGTTTTGATCCGTGGCCCCAAGGGCGCCAAGCATGCCGATCGACCGAAGCCGGCGCTGTGCCAACACGGTGAAACCGGCGATCGAGACGAGCGCAATCAGGAGCATCGTCATAGTGACGAGCACGATCGAAATGGTTTGGGGGTTCAACACGTTGCCCTGCGCCGCTTCGGCGCTCGTGATCACGTTGGAGTTGACCCCTCCGCGACTACCACGAGCCGGCAACGGAAGGCCAGGAGCGTCGAAGAGTACCGTCACCTGGGTAGGCGTGGTCACCTGACCGGGCACGACGAGGGCGAATTCGTCCAACAAGTTCTCCGGGTTCTCCACGACGCCGACCACCGTGCGCGTCACTCCCGATTCGTGCCAGACACTTCCCACGTGAAGGTTGAAATCCGAAGCGACGGACGAAGTGACCGCTACCTCCGCCGCGTTCTTGGGATAGTGACCCGACACCACTGCCAGCAGCGACCTCCCGTAGCGGCCGTCGGGGTTTTGCGAACGTAAATCGTAGGTATTGACGGTTCCGGGAATCGTGATCGACTCGTTCTCGATCACATCAAGGGGTCCGTAGTGCGCACGCCACGAAGCGATTTTGTTCATCGTCTTCACACCGTCGTTCTGAAACGTCGCAAGGTCGTGGGCGGTGCCGAAACCGACGTAGGGCGACAACGGCGTATTGGTCGAGACGCCGACGCCCACTGTGGTCACGGCCACGGCGATCGTGATGAGGAGGAGGATAAGAAGTTGCTGGCGCCACTCACGTCGAAGCAGGCGCCACGCCCACCTCATCATGGCGCGCCGGGCCGGCATGCCGCCGTCCGACCGTGGACTCTCGGGTCGATCGACGTCGTCGGTCATGGCAGTGAGGGTTTCGGAACATCGGGGTTGAGTAGTTCTTCGGGAGTCGGTGGCGGCAACGTCTCATCGACCGCCTTGCCGTCTCGCAAGAACACCACCCGGTCGGCCCAGGACGCCAACTTCGCGTCGTGCGTCACCACGACCGCGGCGATACCACCGTGACACGCCGCCAGGATCATTCTCATCACGGACTCGCCGTTGACCGAATCCAATGCACCCGAGGGTTCATCAGCGAGGAGCAAACTGCGCTCGCCCACCACGGCACGTGCGATAGCAACACGTTGGCGTTCGCCCCCGGACAACTGGTCGGGATAACTCTGGGCACGATCGGCGAGTCCGAGTTCCTCGAGCGCGGCCATCCGCTTGGCCTGCGCTTTCTTCATGGCACCCCATCGAGTTCGAGCGGCAAGGAAACGTTCTCGACGGCGGTCAGTCCCGCCAGAAGGTTGAAATCTTGAAAGACGTAGCCGACGGTGCGACGGCGAAGGCGCGCCTTGTCGTTGCGCGACATACCTTGCACTCGCGACCCGTTGATGATCACGTCCCCGTTCGTCGGTTCCTCGAGACTCCCGGCGATGGTGAGCAACGTTGATTTGCCGGAACCGCTCGGACCCATGATGGCGACGAGCGAGCCGCGTTCGACGCTGAGGTCAATATCGGTAAGGGCGTCAACTTCCGTCTCCCCCTCGCCGTAGACCTTCGAAACCTTGCGAAGTTCGAGAATGCTCATTGGTGTGCTCCATTCCTACGTCGAATACGTGGCAGAACTTCTGTGACGTGCGTCGGTGATGTGCTTGATTCGAGGTATGCGCGTCGCAGGCGCCCGTCAGCTGAATCGAGCCAACGAACGACCGAGTCCAATCGGAACAGTTCGGCGTCGACCGCCAGCGCGAAGGCCAGATCGAGGTTCGACTCGTCTTCTTTCAGACGGGTCCACTGCTGCATCAACTGGACGAGGTAGCGGCGGTGCACCTGTATGACGTCGTAGACGTCAACGTCGGGCAAACGCGAAGCCACAAGAACCTTTATGACGAGTTCATCCCTGGGTGGGTGCGTCAAGTCCGGAGGCGTCCGCAGCCAATGAGCCAGTTCCCTGTCGCCGAGATCCGTGATGCGGTAGTTCTTCTGGCGCTCGTCGGCTTCGACGTCATCGGATTCGGCGAGACCGTCGCGCTCGAGGCGTTGCAGTGTCGTGTAAACCTGACCTACATTGAGCGGCCACACCTCTCCCGTGCTCGCTTCGAACTCCTGGCGTAGTTGGAAGCCGTATTTGGGGCCCTCGCTTAACAGCGCAAGTAAAGAATGGCGGATGCTCATAAGGACCTCGCAGAGTAAAACATACTGAGTATGGTACTCAGTATGCTACTCAGGGTCAAGCGGGAAAAACGCTCAAATAACTGAAGATCCGGTAAAAACCCCTATATGGTGACGGTTCGCCGACCAAAGACCAAAATGGGTCAGATTCACCACTCACCCCTTGCCACGGTCGCTCTCCTTGGAGAGTACGTCGCAGCCCATTTATCGGCAATCGGGGAATACCACCATTTCGCGGCCAAGCACGTTGTTTGAATCAGGGTTTTCCCTCATCCACCTTCGCTGTACGCGGCAAACGTGCCACTCGTTTCTAGAACCGAACAACCCCGCGAATGTTCTCGCCCGCTTCGAGATCGTCGTAGCCCTTTTGCACCTCGTCGAGTGAGTACTCCTGAGTGACGAGCTCGTCGATCATGAATTTGCCTTCATTGTGCAATCGAAGGAGACGAGGAATCTGAATTCTCGGGGCTTCAGAACCGAAGACGGTGCCGCGAAGCTCCTGATTCATCATCGAGAACATGAAGAGGTTGAGGTCGACCGAAGTCTGGTCCCACGCCGCCAGCCCCGCCGCGACGACGACGCCACCCTTCGCAGTAATCGAGCGAGCTTGTTCGATGATCTCGCTCGTGGCCTCGCCGACGGTGATGATCACGACGTCGCAGTTCTTACCCCACGTCAAGTCGGGCAAGATCGTGAACGCCGCCTCCAGCGTCGTCGTCGAACCGTGCGTCGCGCCAAGTTTCATCGCTCGGTCAATCTTGGTCTGATTGGTGTCGATGGCGACCACGGCGCGCGCTCCAGCGTGCAGGGCCCCTTGGATCGCGGCCGACCCGAGGCCGCCACAGCCGATCACTGCGACCACGTCGCCCGGCTTCACGCCTCCGCGGTTGACCGCGGCGCCGAAACCGGTGGAAATGCCACATGAAAGAAGTGCGGCGGCCCGAAGGTCATACCACGGTTCGACTCGTATTACCGAAGCCTCGTGGGCGACGATGTACTCAGCGAACGTTCCGAGGTTGCACATGCGATTCACGTTCGTGTCCCCGATGTGATGGCGCCACGTGCCATCAGAGATCATCGGACCGGCGAGCGTGCCGGCGGCCATGTCACAGATATACGGACGCCCGGAGATGCAGTACTCACACTTGCCGCATGACGGAATGAACGACGTCGCCACGTGGTCACCCTCTTTGACCGACGTCACGCCTTCGCCCACCGCCTCCACGACCCCCGAACCCTCGTGTCCGCCGATGATCGGGAACATCGTGGGGCGCCCGGAGATCATCTCCAAGGCAACAGGAGACTGAGAAAGAGCTCCGGTTTGCAGGTGAAGATCCGAGTGACACATCCCGGAAAAGGCCATCTTCACTCGCACTTCCAACGGGTGTGGATCGTCGATCTCGATCGTCTCGGTGTGCCACGGACCGTGTACTTCGCTAAGGATTGAGGCCCTGACGTCCATAACTTCCCCCGTTCAATGGGTCCTTCGACCCGCGATTGAACCTTATCGATGACGCGAGGAACGAAGCGAGTCGAACGATTTACATCGTTTCCGGCGCGTCGATACCGAGCACCGAGAGCCCGGTCGAGAGCGTTCGTGCGGTCAGGTCGCAGAGGGCGAGTCGTTGATCGCGGAGAGCGCCTTGGGACGTCAATACCGGGCAGGCGTCATAGAACGCAGTCAGGCGTTGAGCGAGGTCGAAGAGGAAGACGCACAGGCGATGCGGTTGGAGTGATGCGAGCGACGTCTCGAAGGCCTCGGGGAAGCCGAGCAGTCCGAGCGCCAGGTGACGTTCCTGGGGCGTGTCCAGTGCGAAGGTGACAGTCGAGGGATCCCAGGGCGCGCCGAGTCGACGAAAGATCGACTTCAGTCGCGCATGCGCGTACTGCAGATACGGTCCCGTGTCGCCTTCGAAGGCGATCATGCGATCGAGGTCAAAGATGTAATCGTGATGTCGATCGGTCGAGAGGTCGGCGTACTTGATCGCGGCGCGAGCGATCTGCACTGCGAGCTCGGTCCTGGCTAACTCGTCGAGGTCGGTGTCGCGCTCGATCAGCGCCGCGTCGGCGCGTTCGATCGCCTCTTCGAGGAGCGAGGCCAGCTTCACCGTGTCGCCGCTTCGCGACTTGAACATCTTGCGATCGGGACCGAGGACGTTGCCGAAGGTGACGTGCTCACAGCGCACACGCTCGGGCAGCCACCCGGCCATGCGCGCGACCGCGAAGACCATCTCGAAGTGCTGTGCTTGGGGTACGCCGACGACGTAGAGCATCTCGTCGGCGTGGAGGTGGTCGACCCGGTCGCGCACTGCGGCTAGGTCGCTCGCGGCATAGCCGAATCCCCCGTCACTCTTTTGGACGATGAGCGGTAGCGCCGCGCCGTCACGGTTAGTGAATCCCGGTGGAAAGACGCACAACGCGCCGTCGCTCTCGATGATGAGCCCATCGGCGTAAAGGTCGGCGACGATGTCATTCAGCATGGCGTTGTAGAAGGATTCACCCGCGACGTCATTCACCGTGAGCGTGATACCGAGGTCTTGGTAGACGAGATCGAGATAAGCGATCGACTGGTCGACGATGACCCGCCAGAGTCGTAGCGTTTCGGGGTCCCCGGACTGCAACGCGACGACGCGCGCCCGGGCACGTTCCTTAAACGCGTCGTCCGCGTCGAATTTGGCCCGAGCATCCTTGTAGAAGCCATCGAGGTCGCTAATGGAGAACGTCGCGCCGTCGCTCGCGTCGCGGTCCAAGAGATGTTCGATCAGCATCGCGAACGGCGTGCCCCAGTCGCCCACGTGATTTCGTGCGACGACGTAGTGCCCGGCGAACCGGTACATTCGTGCGAGCGCGTCGCCAATGACCGTCGAACGAAGGTTGCCGACGTGCATCTCTTTGGCGACGTTGGGGGCCGAATAGTCGATCACCACGGTTTTCGCAGTCGCCACCGCTTCGATTCCGAGACGATCATTGTGACGAAGATCACTGAGTTGACGACCAAGGAAATCGGGTGTCAGGGTCAGATTGACGAATCCCGGTCCGGCAATCTCGGTCGTGGCGATGCCAGAGAGTTCGGCCCGGCCAACGATCTCCTCGGCGACGTCGCGTGGGGTGCGACCTAGACGCTTGGCGAGGGCCATGACGCCGTTGGCCTGATAGTCGCTTCGATCCGAGGTGCGAAGGACCGGATCGGCGCCTTCTTCCAAGGTGTCGAACGCGGATTGCAGTCGTGACAAGAGGGTGTCGTAGGTCGACGTCATGGTTTCAAGTCTCGCACTTCATTGACATCGTCATCGCCCACGAGGCGAAACGGCGTCTCGTCGAACACGGCAGAATGGAGTCATGACCTCACTCAACTCCTTCGGCTCCAAGATGACGCTCAATGTAAACGGGCGTGAACTGACGTACTACTCGTTGCGCTCAGACGCTCTCTTGGCGCTCGGAGTCGATCGTCTTCCGTACTCGATCAAGGTGCTGTTGGAGAACCTCTTGCGACACGAAGACGGAGTCAGGGTGAGTGCCGCGGACATCGAGGCCCTCGCGCGGTGGGGCGAGAGTCCGACGCACCACGGCGAAGCGGCGGGCGACGACGCCAAGGAGATCGCCTTCACGCCCGAACGCGTCCTCATGCAGGACTTGACCGGCGTACCTGCGGTGGTCGACCTCGCGTCGATGCGCGACGCGATCATCGCTCTCGGCGGCGACCCGAACAAGATCAATCCCTTGGTGCCGGTCGAGCTCGTGATCGACCACTCCGTGATCCTCGAGCGCTCGGGCACGTCGGAGAGTTTCGATCAGAACGTGGTGATCGAATACGAGCGCAACATTGAGCGCTACACCTTCTTGAAGTGGGCCCAGAGCTCGTTCGAGAAGTTCCGCGTTGTGCCTCCGGGCATGGGCATCTGCCACCAGGTGAACCTCGAGCACCTCGCGCGCGTCGTCTTCGAACAAGACGGCGTCGCCTACCTCGACACCTTGGTCGGCACGGACTCGCACACGACCATGGTGAACGGCCTCGGCGTACTGGGCTGGGGCGTGGGCGGCATCGAAGCCGAAGCTGGCATGCTGGGTCAACCCACGTCGATGCTGATTCCACCGGTCGTCGGCCTGCGCCTCTCCGGTGCTCCGCGTGAAGGCGTCACCGCCACCGACGTCGTGTTGACGATCACCGAGTTACTTCGCAAGCACGGTGTCGTCGGCAAGTTCGTCGAGGCGAACGGGCCCGGCGTCGCGTCGCTCTCGCTCGAGACGCGCGCCACCATTGGCAACATGTCGCCCGAGTACGGTGCAACGTGCGCGATCTTCCCGATCGACCAGTTAACGGTGGACTATCTCGCCTTCACCGGGCGCTCGAAGGACCAGCTCGACCTCGTCGAGACCTACGCCAAGGTGCAGGGTCTCTGGCACGATCACACGCAGAGCGAACCGGTCTACTCCGAGTACGTCGAGCTCGACCTCTCGTCAGTGGAGCCGAGTCTGGCTGGACCCAAACGTCCGCAAGACCGCGTGTCGCTCTCGGGTGCGCGCGGCGCGTTCCGCGGCGCCCTGGGACACGAACCCAAAGAGGTGCACGGTGAAGAAATGGCCGAGACGCTGCGCGAAGGCGCCGTCGTCGTCGCGGCGATCACATCGTGTACCAACACCTCTAACCCCTCGGTCTTGGTCGCGGCAGGGCTGGTCGCCAAACGTGCCGTCGAGCTCGGGGTGACAGTGAAGCCGTGGGTGAAGACGTCGCTCGCTCCGGGGAGTCGAGTCGTGATGGACTACCTGGAGCACGCCGATCTCGTGAAGCCTCTCGATGCCCTGGGCTTTTACCTGGCCGGCTACGGCTGCACGACGTGCATCGGTAATACCGGACCATTGTTGGCCGGCGTATCGGAAGCGGTCAACGAACACGATCTCTCGGTCGTCTCGGTCTTGTCGGGCAACCGGAACTTCGAAGGTCGCATCCACCCCGACGTCAAGCAGAACTTCTTGGCCAGCCCTCCACTGGTCGTCGCCTACGCCTTGGCCGGCACGATGGACATCGACCTCGTCAACGAGCCGCTCGGGGTGGGCACCGATGAGAAGCCGGTCTTCTTGGCCGACCTGTGGCCAAGTGACGCCGACGTGGCCGAGGCCGTGCGCGCTTCGATCACGCCCGAGATGTTCAAAGAGCGTTACGCCAGCGCCTTCAGCGGCGACGAACGCTGGCAGAAGGTGCCGACCACGAAGGCCGTCACCTACGACTGGGACCCCAAGTCGACCTACGTGAAGCTCCCGCCGTACTTCGACGGCCTGACGATGGAGCCAGGCGTGGTCGAGGACTTTTCCGGCGCACGCGTGCTGGCCAAACTCGGTGACTCGGTGACGACCGATCACATCTCGCCGGCCGGCAGCATCCGCGCCTCGTCACCAGCCGGTCGATACCTAATCGACGGCGGCGTTGCCCAGGGCGACTTCAACAGCTACGGCACGCGCCGAGGGAATCACGAGATCATGATGCGCGGCACGTTCGCCAACATCCGTATCCGTAACCAGATGGCACCCGGGACCGAAGGCGGGGTGACGCTGAAACTGCCCGAGGGCACCGAGATGTCGATCTTCGACGCCGCTATGGCCTACCAGGCCGAAGGCACGCCACTCATGATCATCGCGGGAAAGGAATACGGATCGGGTTCGAGTCGCGACTGGGCCGCCAAGGGCACGAAGTTGCTCGGCGTGAAGGCCGTGCTCGTCGAGAGCTACGAACGAATTCACCGCGCGAACCTCGTAGGGATGGGCGTCTTGCCGCTGCAGTTCAACGCCGGCGAGAGCGCTGCGACCTATGACCTCGACGGCACCGAGACCTTCGCGATTGCGGGCCTCGAGGCGCTCAATCGCGGCGAGACCGTGCCGACGGTGACGCTCAGCACGACTCGCACGAACGGCGAAGTGGTCAGCTTCAATGTGCGCCTTCGCATCGACACGCCGACCGAGGCCGAGTACTTCCGCCACGGCGGTGTCCTCAACTTCGTGTTGCGACACCTGGCGCAGAGTTAACCCGTCGTCGCGCTTTCGGCCGCCACGGCCGCGGCGTCCGTGCTGTCGAAGAGTGCGATCGCGCTGATGGCCTTGTTCGTCGACTTCGCCAGCCGTTGGCGAACTTTGTCATTGGCGCGCGAGAACGAGATCGAGATCTTGTCCCCAATCAGGTCCGCCGCAACCTGGGCGAGCCCGGTCATACCTGTGAAGTCGATGTCCGCAATGGCCACGGCGTCGACGATGACGTGCTGGGTTCCAGGGAATTTGGCGAGGAAATCGTGTATCTCGCGTCGAAATACCCCGGCGTTGGCGAAGAACACCTCCTCACCGAAAAGCAGCACAAGCACGTGGTCAACGCGTTCGACACCTTCCTCTTCTTCGGGCTCCCAACTGGTCGTTCCCGCTCGACGGCCCAATTCGATCATCCGCGGACGCGCCGATCGCCACGTCTGATCGAGGATCGCGAGACCGACGGCAATGGCGAGACCCTGCTCGACGCCAATGAAGATCACACCGAGCGCCGACACGAGGGCGAGAGCGAACTCCCATCGACTCGCGGCCAGAATCTTGTGGAACTGGGCGACCTTGACGAGCCGACCGCCAACGAAGAGCAGCACACCGGCAAGAGCGGCGAGAGGGATAAGGTGCGCGAATTTTAATAGAGGTGATAGAACGAGGGCTCCGAGACCGGCCACCAGCAGGACCAGTTTCGTGCGGCCACCGGCCAACTTCGTCACGGTCGTTCGTGCCGGGCTGGCGTTGACAGGGAAGGCACCGACGAGACCGCACGCGACGTTCGCCAAACCGATGGCCACGAAGTCCTGACTGATGTTGTCGGCAATCGCGAGGTCGTCGGCGGTGGTGCGGCAGGTGGCGGCGCTCTGGCTCAGAATCACGATCACCAGCGTCAGCGCCGTCGTGCACACGATCCCCCACTCGGACCCGCTGAGCCAGTGCAGCCTCCAGGTCGGGAGTCCCGCGTTGACGGTTCCGAGTTGTTGCACGCCGTGATGGGCGAGTGAACCGGTGGCCGTTACGATCGTCGCGGCGAAAACCGCCGCTAGAGCCCACGGCAACTTCGCGTTGAGCTTTTCGCCGACCACCATCACGACAAGTGTGCCTACGGAAATGATGATCGCCCATGTGCTCACGTGACCGAACTGGTGAGATATCCATTGGAGTCGCGAGATGAACGACTCACCGCCAGAGGGGACCCCGAGGACCCGAGGCAACTGGTGGATGATAATGATCACGCCGATCCCGGCCATGAAGCCAGCCACTATCGGCAGCGACAAGAAGTCGGCCAGCCAGCCGAGTTTCAACAGTCCGATGAGCATGACGATGAGTCCGGCGACCACGGCCGTGGCGGCGACCAGTTCCATGTATTCGGGCGAGGACGCCGGCGCGAGTCGAAGGAGTGCCACGGCAAAGAGCGGCGCGATGGTGGAATCCGCGCCCACGGAGACAATAGGGTTCGATCCAATGGCGAAGAAGACCAAGGTGGCCGTGACAAAGGCGATCATCGCCGTGAACGCGGGCACCTCGGCGAGCTGTGACGTGGCGAGTTGCTCGGGGATGGCGATGGCGAGAAGCGTGATTCCCGCAAGAAGTTGACTTGAGAAGTTTGCGCGCGTGAGACCGATGAAGATCTGGTTCACTCCGCGGGTGACGCGCCGTTGTGCAATGGGTGTGCGTTCGGTGACGGGCACGGAATCCATTGGCGTCACACTACGACGACGACACGTCGATTAATTGGTGATGACGACCCGGAAACCTTCGGCGAGACGACCCTTTTGCATGCCCGCGCTCTTCGCGACAGCCCGGGCCCATGACTTCAACAACTTCTTCAGTCCTTTGTTGTCCCCCACCTGGCTGACGTGACGCTTCAGAGCGGCGTGCTTGTACTTGAAGCGCTTGGTGATGTCGACGACCATCGTTGCGTTACTCCCGCTCAACCACACGAGCGGCACGGTGTGCGGGGTGAGACCCTCGCGCAACAGTTCCGGAAAGGCGTGGGGATTTCGCGCGTCGGGATAGACCGCGCGCATGGTCGCCTCCCCCGAGGCCATGTGGTCGGGATGACTGGCACGCATCCGCTCCCAATTTCGTTCGGGACTCTGGGTGATGACCAGGTCTGGGCGGTGCGTACGAATGACTCGCGCGATTTCTCGACGGAGCAACAACGTGGGCTCCACCTGGCCGTCGGGCCATCGCAGGAATGAGATATTCGTCACTCCGATCTCACGACCGGCAGCGCGTTGCTCGGTCTCGCGGATCTGGGTGCGTTCTTCGCGAGTGTGTGTGGAACCGTCACCACCGGCGTCGCCGGAGGTCACGAGGCAGTACGCAACATCGACCCCTTTGGCGGTCAAAGTTGCAACCGTGCCCGCGCAGCCGAAATCGACGTCATCCGGGTGGGCGACCACCACGAGAGCGCGTTTGATGGACTTGTTGTACTTGAACACTGGCAGCGACTTCTTTTTGCTCACAGTACAGAGTCCTCCCTGGTCGGATCCCAACTCGCGAGATCCTTCAAGTGCGGGTCGTTAGAAAAGACCTCCACGATCGGCCGCTTGAGTCCCAGGCGGCGCATGATCACTTCAGCCTCAATAATTTGGTTCCACAGTAACAAAGAGACCACGACGCCCGTCGAGCCGGCCCGTGCCGTGCGTCCGGAGCGGTGCAGATAGGCCTTGTGGTCCTCCGGGGGGTCGAAGTGAATTACGCAGTCAACTGCGTCAATATGCAGTCCCCGAGCGGCCACGTCGGTCGCCACCAACACAGCCAGTCGGTCCGCCGAGAAGTCGGCCAGCGCCTTTTCTCGTTGGCTCTGGCGCAGGTCACCGTGGATCGCCGCCGCGTCGACGCCCTCTTTTTGGAGTTGCTCGACCAGTCGGTCGGCTCCACGCTTGGTGCGACAAAAGATCAGTGTCTTGCCGAAAGATGAACAGATCGTGGCCGCGACCTTGATCCGGTCCATCTGGTGGACGTTCAAGAAGTGGTGCGCCATCAACGACACGGTCTGACTGTCGCTCGCCACCTCGTGGAAGACGGGATCGGTGAGATAGCGCTTCACCAGCCGGTCGATGGCGCCGTCGAGAGTGGCCGAGAACAACAACGTCTGGTGCGGTCGTTCGGCGATGCGCCGGAGCACCCACTCGACTTGGGGCATGAAGCCCATGTCGGCCATGCGATCGGCCTCGTCCAAGACGAGCACGTCGAGGTTCTCGACGTTGACTTCGCCTCGGTCGCCCAGGTCGATGAGGCGACCGGGTGTGGCGATGATCACGTCACAACCCTTGCGCAGCGATTTCACCTGGCGCTCAATGTCGGCGCCACCATAGACGGCGTTCACGTGCAGACCCAGCGCCGCGCCGAGCGGTTTCAGTACCTCATGGACCTGCACCGCCAGTTCGCGCGTAGGCAGCAAGACAAGCGCGCGCGGTCGTGCGGGTCCGCCATCTTTCGATTTGAAGGTCTCTCCCGCCGAAATGCGCTGGAGCATCGGAAGTCCGAAGCCGAGCGTCTTGCCCGACCCGGTCTTCGCCTTGCCACAGACGTCTCGACCGGCGAGCGCGTCGCTGATCGTGAGGGCCTGGATCGGGAAAGCCGTCGTGATTCCTTGCTCGGTTAAGACGGCGACGAGTTCTGGGGCGACGCCCAATTCGGCGAAGGTTTTGTTGGTGGCGTACGAGTCCTGTACCGACGGCACGAACTTCTTGATTTCACTACTCACTGGACAACGACGTTTCTCGGTTGGACCCGGAACCGGCGTTGGTAAGTGTGGGCCCAAGCTCAATTCCTAGAGCTTCGTAACAAGTCTACGACATAATGTTGGATTTTCGACCCATCGTCCGAAGGAGGACCATGCCACGACTCGTCGTTGGCGCGAAGGCACCGGCCTTTTCGCTTCCAAACCAAGTGGGAAAGACCGTTTCGACGAAGGATCTCGCCGGTGAACGCTTCGTGGTGTACTTCTATCCCGCTGACGACACCCCCGGCTGCACGAAGGAAGCCTGCCAGTTCAACGATGGACTCTCTTCGTTTCGCAAGCTGGGCGTGAAGGTGATCGGCGTCTCACCCGACAACGCCGAGAAGCACGTCGCCTTTCGCCAGAAATACGTCTTGACTTTCGACCTCTTGAGCGACCCCGAGAAGAAGGTCATGACGAAATACGGGGCCTACGGCGAGAAGATGATGTACGGCAAGAAGGTGACCGGCGTCATCCGCTCCACCTTCGTCATCGGGCCCACGGGCCGGATCGAACACGCCTGGTACGGCGTTCGTGCCGACGGTCACGCCGATAAAGTACTCGCCACCTTGACGAGTTAATTGGCGTGTTCTCGCTGCACGCTTCGCCAGCGCATAATCACTGCGAACACGATGCCGAGGATGACGACGGCGATGATCGGGTACTCCGAATAGTGGAAGTCACTGCTCACGTGCTTCCAGTTCGAACCGGCCGCGTAACCCAAACCGCCGAGCAGGGCGACCCACGCGGCTGAACCGATAGCGGTGAGAATCGCGAATCGCGCGCGGTTCATCTCAGCGATGCCGGCGGGCAGCGAGACGAAACTTCGCACCACCGGGACGCAGCGCCCGATCAACACCGAAACCGAACCGAAGCGCTCGAACCAGCGCTCGGAACGGTCGAGGTCCTTCGTCGAGAGCAACAGCCATTTGCCCCAGCGTTCGATGATCGTGCGCCCGGCGCTTCGTCCCACTTCGTACGCGATGATCGCGCCGACTAGTGAACCGATCGTTCCGACGACGATGACCGCCCAGAGCGAGAAGCGCGCGTGCCCGGTGATCGCGGTGGTGCAGAGCGCGCCGGCGAATCCGTAGGCGACTTCCGACGGGATCGGAATGCACGCCGAAGAGAGCACCGAGAGGACGAAGAGCGCGAAGTAGCCGTAGTGGGTGATGAAGGATTCCACCACGACATTCTTACCGCTGTGGAGTCATGGGACTGGTTGGCCGCAGTTATGTCTGGTGTTTCGAACACCAGTAGGTCGTTCGCCCGCCAATCGTCGCCGAGAGCATTGGCGCACCGTCGCGGGGACAGAACGCGCCCGGGAAGCGACCTTCCATGTGATCGCCCAGGTGCGATCCACCCCGACGCTGCAGAGTACGCATGGTTTGCGTGAACGTCTTATACAGTGCGGCGCGCTGTTCGAGACTCAAAAGACCGGTCGGCGTCCGTGGATCGATACCCGCGCGATAGAGCATCTCGTCGGCGAGGAGGTTCCCCACACCGGCGACCGACGACTGGTCCATCAATCGGGCTTTGATCGCCGGTCCGTCGCCGCGGGTCTTGACCATTTCGTCGAACTGTTTGCGCGTGAGGCTCAATGCGTCGGGTCCGAGTTCACTCAAATCCGGTGCGATCTCGAAGCGACCCATTCGTCTCGGGTCATGCAGGATCAGTTTGCGACCGTCGTCGAACTCCATACCGCCGCGGATCCAATCGGCTCGGTAGTCGTGTGGCCCGTAGAACAGTCCGTCGATACCAGCGTCGTCGTCGATAAGTAACACGCCGGTCATGCCAAAACGCACGCCGAGCCGCACGCCGTCGGTGTCCAGGAGCAATAACTTTCCCCGTCGATCGGTACCGGTGATCGTGAGCCCTTTGACGGCTCTCGCCCACGCACCGACACTCGTCAGTTTCTTCGCGGTATAGGCGTCGGCCCAACCACGTTTGATCTTTGCGCCGACGACTCGATTCGCGAGTTGGCGATAGGACTCGACTTCGAGAATCTCGGGCACGCGGCGAGCGTATCGTCAAATCGATACGGCGGCCCCGTCGATAAGGTCTATCCATGGCACTCGAGAAGCCGCAGTGGAAAGAACTCTTCAGTGAAGTCGTGACCTCGGGGCTCTGCACGGGCTGTGCGGCCTGCGTCATCGCCTGTCCCCACCCCGTACTCGATTACGAAACCGACAACGGCGTCTACCGTCCCTTTCACCTCGACATCGACGGTGGACCTGAAGACTGCACCCACGGGCAAAAAGGCTGCACCATGTGCACGAGGGCCTGTCCGCGCTTTCGAAACTGGGAATCCGAGATCGACACGCACAAGTTCGCGCGCGAACGCACCGAAGACGAGGTCTCGGGTATCGGTGACGTCCTCTTGGCACGAGCCACAGACGAGTCGCTGGTCGAGAACGGCCAGGACGGTGGATTCGTCTCGGCATTGTTGATCTACGCCCTGGAGAACGACGTCATCGACGCCGCGCTCGTGAGCGGCCTCGAGGGCGACGGCTCAACCTGGCGAGCCGTGCCCCAAGTGGCGCGCACGCGCCGCGACGTGATCGAGACGTCAAAGTCGCGCTACACCTACAGCGCCAATCTCCTGGCCTACCCCGAAGCGGCCGAAGGTGGCGCCGAGCGCATCGCACTGGTCGGCATGGGCTGCATGGCCTCTGCTCCCGGCGCGATGCAATCGCGCAAGGCCGGCAAACTCGCACGGCGCCTCTGTCTCACCATTGGCCTGATGTGTTCCAAGACATTCGACGACTCGATCTTCGAAGAACTCTTCGACGCGAAATACGGAATCAAGCGCGCCGACATCTTGAAGATGAACATCAAGGGCGTCTTCCAGATTTGGACGACCGACGGCAGCTTCCACGAGGTGCCGTTGAAAGAAGCGCACGCCTTCACCCGAGAAGGCTGCAAGTTGTGTCCGGACTTCGCCGCCGAGCACGCCGACATCTCGACCGGCGGTATCGGCGCCTTCGGTGACTGGACATTGGTCATCGTTCGAACCGATCAGGGCCGTGAACTGATGAACGCGTTGAAAGAGAACGGCTTGATCGAAACGCGACCGGGTGATGACGACCCGGGCGCGGTGGCGTTGTTGCACAAGTTGGCGGTCGTCTCGCGAAAGCGCTGGCCCGACGCGGCCGCTCCAGGTCCGCGCCGCATCCCAGTTGTCATTAAATAATCGACCGTTAAGTTAGGTCCGTGCCTCCTCGTCCTACGTTCACCACGGTGCTGCTCGTGCGTCACGGTGTCACCGCGACGACGGGCATGATCTTGCCGGGACGCACGCCCGGCCTGCATCTGTCTGAACGCGGCGTCGCGCAGGCCGAACACGTCGCTGAGCGACTGAGCGACCTCCCGCGAAAGCCCGTGGCGCTGTACGCGTCGCCGTTGGAGCGCACGCGAGAGACCGCTGCACCAATAGCGCGAGCCCTGCGTCTTCGACCGCAAATCGATCGCGGGCTCATTGAGTGCGACTTCGGTCTCTGGACCGGTAAGAAGTTGCATCTCCTCGCGAAGAAACCAGAGTGGCGTGCCGTGCAACACGCCCCGAGCACTTTTCGATTCCCTCACGGCGAATCGTTCACCGAGTTGCAACTTCGAATGTGGACGACGTTGGAGAAGATCGCGGCCAAACACCGCAATCGCACGATCGTCGTCGTGAGTCACGCCGATCCGATCAAGGCCGCCGTCACGTACGCCCAAGGTGTGCCGCTCGACCTCTTTCAGCGAACGGTGATCTCGACGTGTTCGATCAGTGCGATCGGTTTCACCAATGGAGCACCCATCGTGTTGAGTGTCAACAACACCGATTCCTTGAAGGACCTCGCGCCCTCGTGAACTACGTCTTCGCCCAACCCGACAAGGTGATGGTCGGAGTGCGCGGCGAGGTCGGAAATCGGCTCTTCTTGCTTCAAGCGCGCGAAGGTCGGCGACTGGTGATCGTGAAGTGCGAGAAGCAGCAACTCGCAGCGCTCGCTCTTTGGCTCGCTCAGGTGATCGCCGAGTTGGGTCGCCCGAGCGAACTACCTATCGACTTGGCCTTAGAGCCCGAGTACGAATCGGACTTCGTCGCCGGCGACATCACGGTCGCCCTCGATGAGGAGGCCCACACCATCGAGGTCACCTTCGAATCGCTCGAGGGCGACGACGAATTGCTCCTGACGCTCACGCGCGAGTGGGCCGGCGCCTTAGCGATCGCTATCGCCCGTCTGGTCGAAGCCGGTCGACCGACCTGCCCGCTCTGTGGCGGACCACTCGATCCCAAGGGCCACGACTGTCCACGAACGAACGGCCACGCGCCCCCTATTAGGTAAACCGATGAACCGCGAAGAACAACACACACTGCTGTTGAAGGGAGCGATCGAAGTGGAGGGCCGCGTCATCACTTCGTCGAACCAAGCGCTTTTGGTCACGGTTTCGCTCGACGGCGTCGAGGGACAGGCGTGCTACAAGGCCGAGGCCGGCGAACGACCGCTGTGGGACTTCCCCGACGGGCTCTGGCGTCGCGAGGTCGCGGCCTACGAGCTCGACGTCGCTTTGGAGTCGGACCTCGTGCCCACCACGGTCGGTCGCGAGGACGGTCCGTTCGGCGTCGGGTCACTCCAATGGTGGGTGGATGACAACGAAGAGGACCACTACTTCACCTTGCGCGAGAATCCTGCGTTCCATGACTGGTTCAGCGAGCTGGCGGCCTTCGACGTGGTGGCCAACAACGCAGACCGCAAGGCCGGCCACGTGATCTTCGACGGCGAGCGCTGTTGGGCGATCGACAACGGCCTGTGCTTCCACGAGCAGGACAAACTTCGCACGGTCATCTGGGAATACGCCGGACTGGATGTGAAAGCTCACCTGCTCGAGCGAATCGATCGATTCGCCCGAGGCGACACCGGTCACGTCGGCGATTGGCTCAACCCGATCGAGTTGGCATTGGCACAGCACCGCGCACACGGACTCGTGGAGAACGCGACCTACCCGGTTCCCGACGAGGAGTCAGACTGGCCGCCGTACCCCTGGCCGTTGATCTAGGTCGTCGCAGCGACGCTGTCGTCGTGGTCGGGCACTCCGGATTCGAGTAGTCCGAAGGTGAGGATCGCACCGACGCCGAAGAAGGCCGCCGCCCACCAGAACGCGACGGCGTAACCGTGCAACGTCGCGAGCACGGCCGCGTGATGTTGTGCGGCCTTACGGCTCAACTGCGCCGTCATCGGTACCGGGACTCGGTTCGAACGCGCCGTCACCGAGACCGCGATGGTATTGAGCAGGGCCACCCCCATCGATCCGCCGATCTGCTGGGTCGTGTTCACCAGCGCCGAGGCAGCCCCGACGTCACTTAATCGAACACCCGCGGTCGCACTGGCGATGGCCGGTGCGAAGATCAGTCCCAGTCCGAGACCCGTCACCACGAGACCGGGCAAGACGTTTGACACGTAGTCGGCGTTCGGCGTGAGTTTGGTGAAGAGCACCATGCCCATCCCCGAGAGGAGCATTCCCGTCGGAACCAGTGGACGCGGTCCGCTCACCGCGAGGAGTCGAGCGCTCGCGATGAACGCCGAGAGCGCGATGGCCGCAACGAGCGGCAAGAACGCGACGCCGGTTCGAAGCGGCGAGTACCCGAGGGTGCCCTGTAAGTAATACGCCAGGAAGAGCGAGATCCCGAAGATCCCGCTGCTCGTCAAAAAGAGTGCGACGAGTGATCCGCCGCGCACCCGATTGATCAGCAAGCGAAGCGGCAACAGCGGATTCTTCGATCGTTGCTGCCAGCGCACGAAGGCCACCAGCAACACGCCACCGATAACCAGGCTTCCCCAGGTGATGTAGTTTGCCCAGCCGGTGTTGACCGCATGGGCGAAGCCGTAGACGACGAAGAACAGTCCCGCACTGCCCAAGAGCGTGCCGACGACGTCAAGGTTCGTGTCGTGCGCTCGCTTGTCGCCCGTGATGAAGAACGCAACTCCGACCAGGGCGATCGCCGCAAAGACGAGGTTGATGAAGAGGCACCATCGCCACGTCGCCCATTGAGTCAAAGCCCCGCCAAGGAGAAGTCCTATCGCGGCCCCCGATGCACCGATGGCGCCGTAGATGGAAAAGGCCTTGGCTCGCTCCTTGGGGACGTTGAACATGGACGACAGCGTTGCGAGTGCAGCCGGTGCGAGCACGGCTCCGAAGACGCCTTGGACGGCGCGAGCCGTCACGAGCGTCGTGAAGCTGTGCGCCGATCCGCCGAGCGCCGAAGCCAGTGCGAATCCCGTGAGGCCGACGTAGAGCGAGGTGCGCCGTCCCCATAGGTCGGAGAGACGGCCTCCGACCAAGAGGAGCGAGCCGAAGGCGAGGGCGTAGGCGGTGATGAGCCACTGACGATTGGCCAGCGAGAAGTGGAGATCGTGCTGCGCGTGAGGCAGCGCGATGTTGATGACCGTCGCGTCGAGCGCCACCATCAACTGGGTGATGCTGAGCACCGCCAGAGCCCACCACCGGCGATCCGACGAGGTCATGGCGCTCATGGTGCCTCCAGCCTAAATTGGCCAGCCCGTCGAAGGAAAAACGACGTCGAGACCCGGGGCGGGTCCCGAAACCTCAACGTTCGCCTAGGCCCGTGCCTTGAGGGCCGCGATCAAGGCGGGCAACACCTTGTGCACGTCACCCACGATCCCGAAATCAGCGATTTGGAAGATCGGGGCGTCAGGGTCCTTGTTGATGGCCACGATGTTCTTCGAGCCCTTCATGCCGACCATGTGTTGGGTCGCGCCCGAGATGCCGCACGCGATGTAGACCGTGGGCTTCACCGTCTTGCCGGTTTGGCCGACCTGATGCGAATAAGGGACCCACCCGGCGTCGACGATGGCCCGAGATGCCCCCGCGGCGCCGTGCAGCAACTTGGCGGTCTCTTCGATGAGTGCGTACTTATCGGCCTCTCCGAGTCCACGTCCGCCAGAGACCACGACCGCGGCTTCTTCGAGTTTTGGTCCGACGCGCTCTTCAACGTGTGTGGCGGCGATTCTCGCGGTGCCGGTGGCACCAGCGTCGCCCCGGGGTGCCGCTATGACCGTGGCAGCGGAACCGCCACTCGGCTCGGCCGCGAAGGACTTGGCACGGATGACGTAGATCCCTGGACCCTCGCCGGTGAAACGGGCCTTCAGCGTTTGGGAACCACCGAAGATCGGGTGCTCGGTGACGAGTCCACCGTCGTCGTTCAGTCCGGTCACGTTTGTCAAGACCGGTCGGTCGAGGCGCGCCGAGAGGCGTCCGGCGATGTCGCGTCCGTCGTAGCTGGTGGGGATGAGGATGGCGTCGGGTGCACCCGAGGCCACCAGCGTGGCAATCGCCGAGGCGACGGGCACACCGGGCAGCGCGCCGTCCAGATCGCCGACGTCATAGAGCGTCGTCGCACCGTAATCGCCCGCTACGGCTGCGCGCTCGGCGTCGCCGCCCCACGTGATCGCAGCTATGTTCGCGCCGAAGGTGCGCGCCTGGGTGAGAAGTTCGAGCGAGGTGGTGGTGAACGAACCATTCGATGGCTCGGCAACGATCCAGATGTTTGACAGTGCCATGGCGATCTCCTACAAAACCTTGATTGACTCGAGGAAGCCGACAATTCGTTCTGCGCCGTCGCCCTCGTCGACGTACTTCTCGCCCGCCGCGCGGGTTTCGGCGACGACAACGTCCGTAATTTCCTGGCGCGCGCCGACCGGACCGGTCTGATCGCCGAGTCCCAGGTCCGCGACGCTGAGTACTTCGAGCGGTTTCGACTTGGCGGCCATAATGCCCTTAAAGGACGCGTAGCGCGGTTCGACGACGCCGGCGGTGACGGTGACGAGCGCCGGCAAAGGTGCGGTCACTTCGTCGTAGCCGGATTCCGTCTGGCGCTCGACCTTGACGTTGCCGCCGTCGATGGAGACGGACTTGGCGAAGGTGATCGATGGCAGACCGAGCAGTTCAGCTAGCTGCACCGGCGTCGTGCCGGTGTAGCCGTCGGACGACTCGGTCGCGGCGAGCACGAGATCAGGATTATCACGTCTGATAACCGCAGCCAGCACTTTGGCGGTGCCCAGGGCGTCGGTGCCGCGAAGCGCGTCGTCGCTGACGATGACCGCTTTAGCGGCGCCCATGGCGAGGGCATTTCGCAACCCCGCGACGTCGGTTGCGGATCCCATCGAGACCACGGTGACCTCGCCGGCACCAGCCTTGTCGACCAATTGAAGGGCCATTTCGACCCCGTAGGTGTCAGCCTCATCCAAGATCAGCTTGCCCGACCGGTTGAGATTATGTGAGGCGTCCAACGACTGCGGCGCAGCCGGGTCGGGAATCTGTTTTACGCAGACGACGATATTCATGGCCCTCAATCTAGGTCAAAATTCAAAGGCGCCCGCCGCGGTTCATCTCTTCAGAATCTCGAGCGCGAGCACCGGATCGTCGGTGATGATGCCCGCGACGCCAAGCGCCACCATCCGCTCAAGGTCCTCTTTCGCGTTCACGGTCCACACGTTGACATCGAGTTCGAGAGCGCGCGCACGTGCGACGACGTCTTCGTCGACCGACGTGAAATGGGGATTGACAGCGTTGAATCCGAGCTCGTGAGCCTGAATGAGTGCGTCACCGAAACTCACGTCCCACAAGAGCCAGGCGACCGCCATGTCGGGGTCCAAAGAGCGTACGAATACGCACGTCGTGAGGTCGAAGCACGAAATGGCGCAACTCTCTGGCGATCTGGACGATTCGATCGTGCGAAGGACGTCTCGGGCGAATTCGCCGGTGGCGTCGTAGTCCTCGCCCACCCCCCGACCGTTCTTGATTTCGACGTTTATCAGCACTCCGTCCAAGGATTCCAGCGATTCATCCAAGGTCGGGACGTATTCCGGCAATTTTGAATGCTCGCTGTGGGCGATTTTGAGCGAACCGACCGTCGGATCGTGGTGGACGACCAACACGCCGTCTCGGGTGCGACGGACGTCGAGTTCCACGCCGTCGACTCCGAGGTCTATGGCCGCTTTGAAGGCCGCGAGCGTGTTCTCGCGTTCGGTCAGGTGGAACCCACGATGAGCAACGACATCAATCACTCGACGATTTTGACAGAGTGTGTACGAATTACACGCGCGTCATCTCGTTTAATCGTGAATCAGCCCTTGTTATTGGGTGAACAATTCGTTAAAATTGGAGTCCCACCACCGCCCATTTCTTAGAAATTGCAGTGGATTTACCCCCCACCTTAAGGATTTGAAATGTCGTTGATTTGGAACCGTACGCACGCCTGGGATGACGCTGATTGGCGTTCAAATGCAGCGTGTCGAGACACCGAGCCGGAACTGTTTTTCCCTATTGGCACGACCGGAATGGCCACCGATCAGATCGAGTCGGCCAAGCGAGTGTGCCACAACTGTGATGCGCAAAAGGCCTGTCTCGAGTTCGCGCTCGCGACGAACCAGGAATCGGGCGTGTGGGGTGGCACGACCGAGGACGAGCGTCGCAAGCTTCGAAAGCAGTGGTTGGCCGCGCGCCGGCGCGCCGCCGCGCTCTAAGGACGAGCGCTGAGCGGGACCGCTACCCGCACGTAGGTACCCCCGCCGTTGGCGTAGTCCACGCTCTTCATCTCGATCGTGCCGTGCAACTGCGCGCGGATGATGTCACGCACGATGGAGAGCCCAAGACTCTTGGGGACTTCGAGTGAAAAGTCATCGCCGAGACCTCGACCATTGTCGCGAATCTCGGCGATGGCGTCACCGTCTTCGAGCGAGAGGTTCAACGTCACGACGCCGACTTGATCGTTGTCGATTCCACCGAAATCGATGAAGGCGTGTTCGACGGCGTTGGTCAGGAGTTCAGCGAGGGCGACGGCCAGAGGCGTCGCGAGGTCGGTCGAGAGCACGCCGAGGCTCCCGTTCACCAGGATCTCGACCGGGTGCAGGGCCAACACGGTGTCTTCCACCAAGAGCACTAGTGATCGCACGATCTCGTCGAAGACGACTTCCTCACCTGGCTCTCGACTGAGCACTTCGTGCACGACCGCGATCGACCGAACTCGACGCTCGGCTTCGCCCAGGGCGACGCGCGTCTCGGGCTCGTCACTTCGCCGGGCCTGCAATCGAAGCAGCGACGAGATGGTCTGCAGGTTGTTTTTCACGCGGTGATGGACCTCACGGACCGCGGCCTCTTTGTTGAGGACGAGTCGGTTCAGTTGGCGCAGGTCCGAAACGTCGCGCAGCAACGTGACGACGCCGGTGACGAGGTTGTGTTCGAGCAAGGGCACGCAGTGGAAGAGAATCGCCACGTCGTGACCGCGGTCGATCTCCTCCATTGCCGGGATGGCGTACTCCAGAGCGCGCTCGACGCTTCGCACGCGCAGTCCCAACTCGAGTAGGGAATGTCCTTCGGCCGGCGCGTAGATGCCGGTGCGGTGCAGTGCGTTCGCGGCGTTGGGGGTCGCGAACTCCACGCGGCCTTCGCCGTCGATGAGGATGATCCCGTCACCGACTCGCGGGAGGCCCGGTCCGGCGACACCCACTTCTCGAAACGGGAAGGTCGAGTCGGCCACCATCACGCACAGGCGCTCGAATATCGAGAGGTAGGCCTGCTCATAGAGCGAGGCTGGCCCGCGAAGCGGTCCCTGGAGACGGACCATGACCGCGACCACGTGACCGTCGAAACGCACGGGGACGCACCACACCGGAATAGTGTCGTCGAGCGCCTCGACGTTCACTTCTCCGATGATCCTCGTGCCACTTTCAAAGGCCAGTTCCACCAGGGGCCATGTGGCGGCCTCGTGGGTCGTGCCCACCAGGTCCTCGTTGACCATCGTCGATCGGTTGTTGGGACGCATCTGGCCCAGGACCACGAAGCTCGATTCACTTTCCTCGACGCGCGCCATCAACAGCATGTCGGAGAACGAAAGGTCTGCCAAGAGCGACCACGACGCAGTGAGGCGCAGCAAATGGTCGACGACCGGCTCGCTGAGTGACGTCCGAAAAGCGGCCAGTTCGGCGAGCGTGGCCATTAACCGGCTCGCAGCGGGATCATCCGTCGTTGGCGAGCGTTGTAGGTTGCCACCTCGTGCACGCCGCGAGACTCCAAGAGATCGGCCAGTTCACCGGCGCGAGAACCCACACGCTCGAGCGAATGCGCGTCGCTGGCCGTGGTGAAGGTGAGTCCACGAGCCACCAGGCGGTCGAGGAAACCTTCGGCTGGATATTGCTCGGCGACCGGCTTGGTCCACCCGGCAGATGAGCACTCCATGGAGAGGTCGGACTTCGCCGCCGACTCGGCCATCAAGTCCCAGTAGTCGCCCGGATCCGACGCGATATAGCCCGCCACCTTGATCAGGTCGGGGTGCGCGAGGACGTCGACCGAATTGGACGCCGCGAGCTCGTCGATGGCGCGTGCGTAGTCGGCCCAGCATTGATCGACGTCGCGTATCGTCCACTCGTGCGCGTGCTGAGGAACGTCGTAGTCGTCGAACTGCCACGTTCCGAGCCAGTGGACTGAACCGATCAAGACGTCAAAGGGGTACTGGGCGAGCAGCGGCGAGACGACGTCCATCTGGTCGGCGTAGTAGTCGACCTCGAGACCGATCTTGACCGGGAGTCCCTCGTCCTTCGCGCGCTGGGCGAGGCTCACGTACTCATCCAGTGAGTTGCGGGCGTGAAAGTCCAGATACTCAGCCAATACCGGACTGGTCGGTTCGTGGCCGTAGCGCAGCCAGAAGGGACCGACCAGTGAGAGCACGTCGCGAAATCGGCTGGTGTGCTCGGTCAGGGCCAACTCGGTGACGCCGTGGCGAGCGGCTTCGTCACAGTAATCAGCGATCTGGTCGAGCTTGAACCAGACGGAGGACTCCGAGTGGGGCCAAAGGTGCAAGTGGTAGTCGATCACCGCACGATGCCCGTCAAGCTCAAGCCGAGCCGAAACCGACGATGCGCTCGCTGGATGGAGATCCCAACTCCACGTAGGCGATTCGCGCCGCGGGGATGCCGACTCGGCGACCCTTGCGATCGGTGAGCCAGAGCACCGTGTCCTCGCTGAGCGAAGTCTCGATCTCCTTCATCACCTTCTCGCGCTTGGTGTCCTCGGGGAGAACGACCTCGATCTCCTTCATGGACTGCACGATGCCGATACGAACTTCCATCACTGCTCCTCTGCCACGTTGGCGACTCACCACATGCTAAGCGTTGAATCGCAAGTTGCTAAATGCGAGTCCGTCAACCAGACCTAAAACCTGCGGAATCTGGCATGCGCTTTCATCTCGATTCAATCGAGTTAAAAAGGAACTGTCCGTTCGCTGGCATAACTGCGGTGCGTGTGGGTTCAGTGGTGATCGTGACCTGGTGGCCGCAGCATTGGGTACCTGCGTCGAGTTGGCCAACCCTTTAGATCACTTGAGCGCGCGTGTCGTATACACCCGCGCCGCCGCGTCGTTAGCTGAGCTCAGAGCATCTCTCGCGGACCAAACCACTAGTAACCCCGGGCGCCAAGACGCCCTGACGAGTCAAACGCACCCTCTTGTGTCGCGGCGTCAATCTGACGCGCTACACAATGGCGCCGTCTCAACGCCGAACGAACGGCGCAATCGACCAAAGGACCGGTCTCTGACCGTCCTGCGAAGGTTGTGCACGGCTCGGCACTGAATTGCGTCTCCCTGGAGACTTACAATTCAGGTCTTAGAAGAGTGGAACACTATGGAAAACGTGAAGGAGCCACCGATCTCGGAACGCAGTCGCCGCTGGGCCGCGACGATGGAGGGCTATGAAGGCACGGCCGACGACGTCACGGTCGCGCATCGCGACTCGTCGGCATCGATCGACGTCTCGGCCACCTCGCACACTCCGCGTTCGCTCGCCGAGCGAGAGGAACTTCTCGACGCCACCTTCGCCATCGGCGCGACCCGGGGCCACGGGGCCGGGAATCGAGTCCGCGAAGAAGAGCCCGACGAGATTCGGACCTGTTTTGAACGCGATCGCGATCGGATCTTGCACTCCAGCGCGTTTCGCCGCCTGGCCGGCAAGACGCAGGTGTTCATCTTTCCCGATGACCACATGCGCACGCGCCTGACCCACGCCCTCGAGGTCGCCCAGGTCGCCACCGGAGTCGCTCGCGCCGTGGGACTCAACGTGGCCCTCACTGAGGCCATCGCCCTCGGGCACGACTGCGGCCACGGACCGGGTGGCCACGCCAGCGAAGAGGCTCTCGACCCCTTCGTCGAAGGCGGCTTCGACCACGCCGTCTGGGGCGCGGACGTGTCGCTCGTCTCTCTAAATCTCTGCCTCGAGACGCTCGACGGTATTCGAAACCACTCGTGGTCGCGCCCCGCGCCGATGACACCCGAGGGCGAGGTCGTCAGTTGGGCCGATCGCATCGCCTACAGCTGCCACGACTTCGAAGACGCCGTCTCGGCCGGCGTCGTCTCGGCCGACGACTTACCAGCGCTCGTGCGCGATCGCGCCGGCACCCGACGCAGCCAACAGCTCGGCACCTTCATCAACGCGATGATCCGCACCATTCGCGCGACCGGCGTCATCGGCATGGACGCGCGCCACTCCGAAGCGCTCGCGGGCTTTCGGACGTTCAATTACGAAACGATCTATCTGCGAAGCGCTTCTCGGCAACAGGCGTCGTCGGTCGTCGCGATGCTGCGCGCCCTCGTGGAATACTTCGCGGCCCATCCGACGCTCATCCCCGACGTCGTCGACAGCGACGAGGCGCTCGACAGTCCTGGCTTCGCCATGGAGCTGAGCGTCGCCTACGTCGCGGGAATGACCGACCGATTCGCGTGTCGGTCGGCGGTCACGCTGCTCGACTGGCCAATCGATCAACTGCCGAGCGGCATCGACCGTTAGTCGTTCACGTTAACGAGCCCGGCCATCGGCGAAGGTCCGCCGCGCATCCACTCCAGTCGCAGTTCAGTGATGCGGATTGCGGAGTGTTCATGTGTCAGGATCCAGAATTTCTCATTGACGACGGCGTCTTCGACGGCCTTGGCGACGTCTTTGGCGTCGATGCCGGCGTTCACCAACGCTTCGGCGATCTTCTTGATCTCCGCGGCTTCGGGGTTCTCAGCGAAGCTGGCGAGCTCTTTAGGCATGTTGCGTTCGGACTCGAAAATCCGAGTGCGCACGAAGTTCGGACAGAGCACCGAGACATGGACGTTCTTGCCGGTATTGGCGAGTTCGTGAAACAGCGACTCCGATATTCCGACCACGGCGAACTTGCTCGCGTTGTAGGGCCCCATGCCCGCGACGCCGACCAGTCCGGCCTCGGAGGCCGTGTTGACGACGTGACCTTCGTTCTGCTCCAAGAAGAGAGGGATGAATGCGTTCATGCCGTTCACGACGCCCTCGAGGTTAACGCTGATGACCCAGTCCCAGATCTTTTTCGGGGTGCCGATGGTTGAACCACCCACGACACCGGCGTTGTTGAAGATCACGTGCACGGCGCCAAATTCCTCGAGGGCGGCGTCGCGCAACGTCTCGACTTCAGATTCCTTCGCAACATCGCAGTGCACGCCGATGACCTTCGCGCCGTGGGAACGCATCTCGGCGACCTGAGTCTCGAGCGGACCATCTTCGATGTCGCCCAATACGATGTTCGCGCCGGCCATCGAGAATTGGATTGCGGTGGCGAGACCGATACCGCTGGCCCCGCCGGTGATCACGGCAGTCTTGCCCTTCAGTTCCATCGCTCGTCCTAACTCATCGTCCTATCGCAACGACGATAGACGTTCGCCTACCGCGTTTTGGTAGAAGTGATTAGTTCAACTGCGTGAATCGAAGAGGTCGATGACTTCTTTGCTCACGTCAGTACCTCGAGCGGGGCGGGGTCAATAGCCACCTGCCGGCTGCCTCGTTTACTGGAGCCCAACTACGCTCACAAAATGGAAATCCGCACATTCGTGAGAGATGACATTGAAGAGACCGTAGAACTGTGGCGGCGCTCGGAACTACTTAATCCTAAAAACGATCCGCGTCGTGACATCGAGCGGAAACTGATTGACTCACCATGGGGTTTCTTGGTGATGGTTGATGAAGACCAGATCATTGGCTCAATCATGGTTGGCTACGACGGACATCGAGGGTGGGTGAATTACCTAGCCTGCCATCCCGAGCACCGTCGCAAGGGCGTGGCAACTGCTCTGATGAACAAGGCCCAAGAAGTTCTGCTCGAGCACGGGTGCCCAAAGATCAATCTGCAGGTGCGCGCTGGCAATACCTCGGCGACAAGGTTCTACGAAAGCATCGGATACTCAGAAGACCACGTGCGTTCGTACGGATTGCGACTCGAGACTGATGACGTAAAGGTAGCTAATCGCCGGACTTCTTCTCGTACTCCATAGGCGATTCGTGATGTCTCGTTGAATTAGACAGCGATCTTTGCGGTCCCGACCAAATCGAGGGGTTCGGGGATAGCTTCGCCAGCCTCAAGCATGAGTTCGATATGAGACTCGATTGCTTCCCCCTCACCGTCGGACTCCCTTCATCCTCGCGTGTTTCCAAATGCTACTCAGAGTCTTTGGGGCCATCTCATCGCCAAGATGGCCAGGAACGGTAACTGTTCCAGTCTTCGTATGATGCTGAAACGCCGGTGACTTCCGCGCTGAACCTGTTGCCAGCCATCGGCTTCAATCGCCTTGATAACCTCTCGCACCTTCACGACCCCCAACGGTCGCGGCTACATCAACTTTCGAAGGGATACCTGTAGACATTCGTCTGCGGACTACCGACCAGCGCGAATCGCTTCTTACGATGCAACCTGAATAGAGACGGCTCTTGAGTGGGGCGCAGGCACTTCCTCGCCATGCAATCGCATTCCTTCGATATGAAACTCGATAGCCTCGCGCATCAATTCCTCAAGCTCTTGGATCGTGTCCGCAGCACCGACACATCCAGGCAAATCGGGAACGTAGGCCGCAAAATTTGTGCCAGCGTCCTCGATGATGATGGTGTATTCGGTCATCTTCTTCGCCTCTCTAACTCAGCTTGTTTCACGATACTTGTCAACACCTCCATCGGAAGATCCGTGCTGAAGGGTCCGGCAACCGTCACGGTACCGGGTTTGGACGCATGATGAAACTGGCGATGACTACCCCGTTGTCGCACTTGACGCCACCCGTCGCCTTCAAGTTCTCGGATGATTTCCCGCACCTTCACAACCCACAACAGTTACAATGATCGCGGGTTTGAAGACAGACCGACTCAGTCGACCTTGTCAGCGACTTTCAATGAAGAAAGTGTAAGCATTCATCTGGCGCGTCATTAAGCCCTGCTGTGCTGCGTCAGTCGCAGGTACATCGCTCGAAGCTCGACGATGCGATTACTGGCGAAACTCGGCAACCAACTAACTGCGGGGCTCCTTCGAACCGAGTGGAGAAGTCGGGCTGTTCGGGATTGGGGAAGTCTCTTGGCAATTACCTCATAGGTGATACCACTCCGCGCACTTGAGGGTCTTGAGGCTCGGGTATGAAACAGAACATTGCTCAAGTGCCATAGCACGAGTGTTTCTATCTCGTCGTCCCTCAGGCGAAGACGTCGCCCAATACGCTGGGCATGCCGTTGCTCATTAAGACTGACTGCCATGTAACCAGTCATTGACTTGAACGGACGACCTGAGAGTCGTTCAGCACGAGCCCGCAGATCCGCAGCCACCCCTGGTGCAAGCGACGTTGGAGAGTTGGAATCTTCAGGAATTTTCTCAACCACGTCATCAGGCTATTACGATGCGAACGTCAATTCTCGAACTTGAGAATCAACTCAACTCTCTAAGAAAAAACGATAGACATTCGTATAAGGAATACCACGCTGAGAGACTTTGACTATGAAGCGACCTGCACGACTGCCACTTGTGCGGAAGGGGGCGGCACGGCTTCGCCGTGCTCACGCATTACCTCAATGTGCATTTCTATGGCGTCGGCGATGTTCGCCTTGACTTCCTCGATCGTCTTGCCCGTCGAGACACATCCATCGAGGTCGGGAACCCACGCCCCGTAGTTATTCGGAGAGCGTTCAATAACGACTGCGTATTCGATCATCGCCTTCTCCGTTCCATTCCGGCTTGCCTCATAATGCTACCGAGCAGTTCTCGGTGCAGATCGTCTCCCGTCGCACCGGGCACCGTGACTGTGCCAGGCTTCGTCGGATAGTGATAGTGACGATGACTCCCCCTGTGTCGAACTTGTACCCAGCCGTCGCGCTCAAGTTCCTTGATGATCTCTCGAACTTTCACGCCTCACAACGGTTGCGACAGTGTCGGGATCAACGCGGGAAAAGAGAAGGAATCCCCGACTAACGATCTTCTAGGAAAAAACGGTACACATTTGTTTTCCGATCACACAAACGCCCTTCAGTACACGCGGTCTTGGTCTCGAATCTCAGAGCAACTCTGTGAGAGATCCGATCATTTGAACCCCCAATTGACTTCTACATTCACTCGATCGGCTTCGCGCAGATTCGGATCGAAGAGCATCTTCGTGTCCATCTCCACAGCCCGAAAGCCATTCAATTAGGAAGCAACGTCAACGAGAAATACTTGCGACTACGGCTGGGGCACCTCTTCGCCGAATTCAACTAACGCAGCAATGTAGAGCTCAATCGCGTCGTGAATGTTTGCGGTGACTTCTTCCAGCGTCGTGCCAACAGATACGCATCCAGGAAGATCTGGGACATACGCAGAATAATTCGCACCAGCATCCTCAACAACCACGGCATACGTACTCATCGCGACCTCCGCTCAAGTCCAGCTTGTCTGACAATGCTACCTAGGGTCGACTTTGCCAATTGCGCGCCAAGTGCACCCGGCACGACGACGATGCCGCTTCGATCCGGATGCCGGAATATTCGGTGACTACCGGTTTGTCGTACTTTGATACCAGCCCGCGTCACTTAGTTCGGGGATAATCTCTCGCACGGTCACGACTTCCAAAGGTCGCTAGCAGAGTCGTGATTGATTGAAAGCGTGTCGAGAGTGGGTACTTCTCGTCAGAGCAACGCGCGCCCGGTCGCTGCGAGTTCTAGTGTCGGGCGATGACTGAAGTAGTCGACGAACTCGCAGATCGCCTCTGGCCCGGTCGAGTGCGCTCGATCGAGATACTCGCCCACGGCATCACCAATTCGAACTACGTGGTCGACCTCGGCGACGAGCGCGTCGTCGTGCGTGTACCGGGCAACGACACCCACCTGCTCGGGATCGACCGATCCAACGAAGTCGTGGCGGGCGGTCTCGCCGCGGCGATTGGCGTAGGACCAGAGGTTCTCACCACCGACGAATCAACAGGGTGCATTATCTTTCGTTTCATCGACGGTCGACCGATCTCCACGACCGAGCTCGCCGCCGAGCCCATGCTGGGGCAGTTCGCCGCGACGCTCCGATTGGTCCACCACGCCGGACAAGCTCCGACGATCTGGAACCCTTACGAGGTCATCCGCGATCACCGAGACGTGGCCGCCACACGCGGCGTCGTTGCGCCCTTCGACGCCGCGTTTACGTTCGCGGTGCTGTCGCACATCGAATCCGCGCGGCCGTTTCGGCCCACTGTGCTCGGCCACAACGACCTCTTGAACGCCAACTTCCTCTTCGATGGTCGAGTGCGCATCGTCGACTGGGAGTACGCGGGAATGACCGACCCGTTTTTCGACCTCGCCAACGTGTCGGTCAACAACGGATTCGGGGTCGAATCGGAGACCGCGTTGCTCGGCCATTACTTCGGCGACATCGGCGATCCGGTGAAATCCACGCTGCACCTCATGAAGATCATCTCGGAGTTGCGTGAAGCTATGTGGGGTGTCGTCCAGATGGCGATCTCGTCACTGGAAGTGGACTTCACGGCCTACGCGCTGGAGCGCGGCTCACACGCGATTGAGTTGGCGCTCCAAGACGACCTCGACGAACATCTCGCCGTGGCGAAGGAGTACGCCAGCCTCGAGACCTAAGCCCGGACCTTTTCGTTGCCTGGATCAAACAAGGGCTCAGCCCGCACTTCGGCACCGACATCGCGGCCGAATATCCCGACGCTCACTCTCGTACCGGGTTCCACCAATTCGATTGGCAGATAGGCGTAGGCGATGGAGACGCCAAGGCTGTAGCCGTAGCCGCCGCTCGTCACCCTTCCCAGCGGTCGACCTTCGAAACGCACCGGTTCAGAACCCAGCACGACCGATCGCGGCTCATCGAGGACGAGACAGGCGAGGCGGCGCGTTGGCTCTCCCGCTCGCTCCAGCGCGTCGCGTCCGATGAAGTCACCCTTCTTCATCTTCACGGCGAAGCCGAGTCCCGCTTCGAACGGCGAATCGGTCGTCGTGACGTCACTCCCCCAGACGCGATAACCCTTCTCCAATCGCATAGATTCGATGGCGCGATAACCGCCGGGCACGAGGCCATGCGGCTCACCAGAGGCCATCAGCGCGTCCCATAGTCCGAGGGCGTATTCGCTCGGGCAGTAGAGCTCCCAGCCGAGCTCACCGACGAACGTGACGCGCACCGCGAGACACGGCACCGCACCCACGTTGATCTCGCGCGCGCTCATATAACCGAACGCCTCGTGCGACAAGTCCGATTCGCTGAGGGGCTGGAGGATCTCTCTGGCGCGTGGTCCCCACAGCGCGAAACACGCGTACGTGGACGTGACGTCTTCGACCGTGACCGAATCGTCCTCGAGATGCTGGCGAATCCACGCGCCGTCGTGGTTCCCGAAGGCCGTCCCGGTCACGAGGCGAAAGCGATCTTCGCCGAGGCGCGCGACCGTGAGGTCGCATTCGACGCCGCCGCGTGGATTCAAGAGTTGCGTGTAGGTCACGGCACCGATCCGGCGCGCAACACCGTTCGCACAAAGACGTTCCAGGAACGCCGCCGCGCCCGGACCGGTGACGTCGAGCTTGGAGAACGAACTCTCGTCAAAGAGCGCTGCGCTCTCTCGACATGCTCGGTGCTCGGCTCCGATCGCCGGCGACCACAACATGCCGGCCCAACCGTCGGGCCGCGTCGATTCGTCACCCGCGGTCGCATTCGACTCGTACCAATTGACTCGCTCCCAGCCGGATTTCTCACCGAAGGCGGCGCCGAGGTCGCGATGTCGGGCGTTGACCGCCGAGACCTTGAGGGGCCGTCCGGACTGGCGTTCGTGACCGGGATACTTGACGTCGTAATACGTCGCGTAGATCTCGTCGGTGCGCGTCAGCGTGTAGTCACGGCTCCGGTACTGCGGACCGAAACGGCGCGAGTCGAGCGCCCACGCATCGAGGCTCGGCTGACCGTCGATGATCCACTCGGCCATCAACTTGCCCATCCCGCCGGCCCCGGCGATGCCGTGTGCGCAGAACCCGGCCGCCACCCAGAATCCCGCGACTGCGCTCTGCCCGAGGATGAACTCGCCGTCGGGGGTGAAGGCTTCGGGGCCGTTGACCAGGGTCACGATCTCGGCATCCGCCAATTCGGGCACCCGAGAGATCGCTGCCTCATAGAGCGGTGCGAAGCGGTCCCAATCGGGTTCGAGCAGGCGTGAGTTGAAGTCCGCCGCGATGCCGCTGAGACCCCACACCGACGGATTGCGCTCGTAGCCGCCAACGACGAGACCGCCGCTCTCGGCGCGAAAATAGACGAGGCGCGCCGGGTCACGCAGTGTCGGCATGTCGCGCGAGAGTCCCGTCGGCTTCGTGATCGCGTACTGGTGAGCCATCGCCACCAGCGGCACGTGGACGCCGGCCAACAGACCGATCTCGTGCGCGTAGATGCCACCGGCGTTCACGACGTAGTCGCACTCAATCGTTCCCTGGTCCGTGTCGACTGCTCGCACGCGATTGTTCTCCACTCGAACGCCGGTCACTCGAGTGTTCGAGAGGATCGTTGCGCCGCGTTGACGAGCGCCACGCGCCAGTGCCAGCGTCAGTTGACTTGGATCGACGTAGCCGTCCGAGGGCAACAGCGCCGCGCCCAGGACTCCATCAGTCGACATTGGTGGAAACATCGACTGAGCTTCGTTCGCTGAAATGAGATGCATTGGCAGCCCGAACGTCTCGGCCCACGCGGCCTGGCGCTCGAGTTCTTCCATGTGCTCATTGGATGACGCGAGTCGCAGTGAGCCGACCTCGCGCCAGCCCGTCTCCAGATCCACCTCTTCGCCGAGAGTGCGGTAAAGGTCGACCGAATTCATCATCATCTGGGTCAGCGACAGTGAGTTGCGAAGCTGGCCCACAAGCCCGGCCGAATGGAACGTGGAGCCGCTGGTGAGCTCAGAACGCTCGACGAGCACGACATCGCTCCAACCCATGCGTGCCAGCCAATAGAGGATCGAGCAGCCGCCGATTCCTCCGCCGATCACCACCACGCGTGCTCTGTCGATCATGGTGTCTCCTCGCGCACGTCATTGGCTAAACTATCTATACCAAAAACCGATGGCGGGCAAGTGAATACCGCCCGTAACTGTGCTTTGAGAGGATGAATCGTGCCGCCGAACTCCAAATGGCCACCGAAGATCTCACGTTCCAAAGGGATGCTGCACACTCAAATCGCCAACGCGGTCGCGTCTTCAATCACGCTCGGTCATTTTCGAACCGGCGACCGACTCCCTCCGGAGCGTGAACTAGCCAAGGAATTCGGCGTCAATCGCTTGACGGTTCGCCAAGCCTTGGCCGAACTCCAGATCCGCAAGCTCATTCATCGGCGCACCGGTCGCAACGGCGGCACCTTCATCGCCGAGCCGGTCATCGAGTACGATCTCACGAATTTCGCCGGATTCTCTGAGCACGCTCGACGACTCGGGCACGTCGCGGGCGCACGAGTATTGCGAACAGAGCGAGTCAGGGCTGATGAGTCGACGACCGAGGCGCTGCAACTCGCCGAGGGTGACGAGGTCTTTGAGATCGACCGACTTCGTTTCGCCAACGACCTGCCGGTGCTGCTCGAGCACTCGAGTTTTCCCGCGGAACGATTCGCCGGTCTCCTCAGCGAACCGCTCCACGGTTCGATCTACGAACTCCTCGATCGTCGCTACGACGCGCGACCGGTGCGCGCCGTCGAGCGAATCTCACCGATCGCCGCCAACGCTCGCACCGCTCGTCTGCTTGACGTCACTCGAGGCACGCCGCTCCTGCGCGTCGAACGAGAAGCGTTCGACGTGAACGGCGTGCCCGTGGAGAGCGCGTGCGACATCCTTCGCGCAGACCGAAGCCGCACGCTCGTGTGGTCCTTCGAACTGCCGCCGAAGTAACTTCAGTCCGTTTTATTTAACTCATGACCTCGTCGGGTGGCATCGACTCGGCCGGAATCACCAGCGGACCAGTTTCGGCTGGCCTAATGATCTCGACCTTCGGCTTTCGCACCTCAGCGATGAAGTAGTAAAGAATTCCGATGATCAAGATGAGCCCGAGCACGAGGTAGAGGATCGGCACCTTGTTCAATTCAGCGATACCCGTGCTGAGCGCTCCACCAGTCTGATTCGGCGTCGGGTTGCTCGCAGCTCGCGGCCACGCGAAATTGACCAGCATCGATCCACCCCACAGCAGGGCCAGGATATTGACCGGTATCCCCCACTTGCCGAGGGAGAACGGCGTCTTCTCACGCGGCCAGCCCTTGAGACGCGCTCGCAGCACCGCAAGGTTTCCCAGGAAATAACTGAGATAGATCATCGCCGTTGCGGCAATCGCGACGATCCCGGCGCCCGTGTACTTGAAGAGGGGAATCGCCGCCAATATCGCCACGACGATGCATGAGAAAATCGGCGTGTGCAAGCTGGGGTGCACTCGTGCCAGGGTCCCCGAAGCCGGAAGACGGTTGTCGCGCGCCATTCCGAACGTCAGACGAATGGTCGCGGTCATAATGGCCAGGCAGCACACCAGAATTGCGGCCGACACGACCGCGAGATAGATGATCGCCCACGGCTTGGAGAAGTTGGACTCGATGATGGTTGCCGGTGTCCACGACTGCGAAATCGCCGTCTTGAGATTCGGAATCGCCATCAAAATAGCGACGAGGAATATTCCACCGATGACGAATGCGCCGGCCACTGAGGAGATGACCGCACGAGGGGCGTATCGTCGCGGGTCCACCGTTTCCTCCGCAAGTGTGGACGCGGTGTCGAACCCGTAAATAACGAAGAGGCTCATGAACATCGCCAGGAAGAACGACCCGAAGCCGACGTGGAGACCTCCGCTGTTGGTGACGACCGAGATCGACTGGTGACGATGCACGATCAGCATCACGACCGCGAACACCACCAAACCGACGATCTCAAAGAACACCCCGGTGTTGTTCACCACCGAGACGACCTTCACGCTGTAGATGTTCAACACGGTGATGACAATGAGCGTGATGGCCGCGACCCAGATCTGGTCGTGCAGGGCCGTGGCGTCGAGGTGCCATCCCATCAGGTTCACCATCGGGAGGATCGTGAGGGGCAACGTGACCACGACCGCCGTCACCGTAAGAACGCCCGCGAAGATGTAGATCCAGCCGGTGAACCACGCGTACGGACGCCCCGCGAGGTACTTCGTCCACTGGAAGACCGATCCGGCGATTGGGAAGTGACTCGAGACTTCGGCGAAGTTGAGCGCGACGAGCATCTGACCCGCGGCGACAATTGGCCAACTCCAAATGAACACGCCGCCCAGGGTCGTCAAGCCCAGGGCGAAGAGAGTGAAGATTCCCGTCGACGGAGAGATGTAGCTGAAGGCCGCCGCAAACGAACTAAAGAATCCGAGCGTTCGGTGCAACTCTTGTTTGTAGCCGAAAGTCGCGAGGTCTTTCTGGTCGCTTTGACCTGAACCCGCGCTGGCCGTGTCGGACTGATCCATTTCTATTCCCCCCAATAGCCCGGGCGCTAATGCCCAGTTAGCGGAAAATTATCAGATGTCACGCTTAAATGTCTAGACATTTGCGAATCGCGTGAGTCGAAAGCCAAGCCACCATTCGAAGTCGCGCAAAACATCCAAATATGAAAGTACAAGTCCCAGTTAGGACAGTTTGAGTTCTTGGCGATAGACGCGCGCCGGTCCCTGACTCACGATCGTGGCCGCCAACGCCTTGAAGGCGAGCGAGACCCCGCACTCTGGATCGTGCACGACGATCGGTTCACCCACGTCGCCGCCTTCTCGGAGTTTGGTGTCCAAAGGAATCTGCCCGAGCAGAGCGATACCGAGTTCTTGGGCGAGTCGAGCGCCACCACCCGATCCGAAGATCTCGTAGCGCTTGGCGTCGTCGCCGGTGAACCAGCTCATGTTCTCGATGACGCCGCGCACACTGAGCTTTAGTTTCCTCGCCGCGTAGGCCGAGCGTTGCGCGACGCGTTGCGCGGCTGCTTGCGGCGTCGTCACCACGTACATCTCGATGCGCGGCAACACTTCAGAAAGAGTGAGCGCGACATCGCCCGTGCCGGGGGGCATGTCGATCAGCAAGAAGTCCGGCTCGTCCCACCACGCTTCGGAGACGAGTTGTTGGATTGCCTTGTGCAACATTGGCCCACGCCAGATGACGGGCTGTTCGTCCGGTACGAAATAACCCATCGACACGCAGCGCACACCGTGCGCCAGTGTCGGGATGACGGTGTCGCCGAGCACGATCGGGTCGTTCACCGCACCGAGCATCTTGGGCAATGAGAAGCCGTAGACGTCGGCGTCGAGCACGCCCACGTCGTGACCGCTCTGGGCCAGTGCGATCGCCAGATTGACGGTGACCGACGACTTACCCACGCCCCCTTTGCCCGAGGAGATCCCAAGAATCCGTGTCTTGGAGAGCTTGTCAAGAAATTTGGGTGGCGCGTCGCCATGAGCGTGCTCACCAGGTCCCGGGTCGCCGGCCATGGCGCCGCGTAGGAAATTGCGAAGTCCGAGGAGCTCCTCCTCGTCCATGGGACGAACAACGACCGTGGCGTCAGGGACGATCTCTTTGACCGACGCTTCGAGCAACGCCAGATTCGGCCAGGATGAAACTGGCAGTACGAGTTCGACCCGAAGCGATCCGTTGGTTTCGACGACATCGCCAAGAAAGCCCAACTCGCCCAACGTACGCACCAATTGGGGCTCAACGACAGCGCTGAGTTGACTGTGGGTGGAGCTGTTGGTTGTCACGAATTTCCTTAGAGAGCGCCCTCTGAGGTTACCGGCGCAAAAGACCAGTGCGGTCCTAGACTTTCTACGTGTCAACCCCGATAAACGAGAACGATCTCGATCCGGCCCTCTTCACGGCCAACGTCACGAGCTTGACGCACTCATTCGGCGACAATACGCGCCGAAAGATCTATCTTTACCTACGCGAAAACCCGGGCGCGACCGCGACGGAACTCTCGAAGCACTGCCAAGTGCACGCCAACGTGGTCCGTCACCACCTCGAACGCCTCACCGAGTCGGGCTACGTCACCTTCGACAATGTCCATAAGACCACGGTCGGGCGTCCGGCCAAGGGCTATCGCGTCGTCAACGCCGGTCTGATCATGGACGGCTCCATGCGGCGAGACGCCCTCTTAGTCGCCCTCTTGGAGATGGCTCTCGAGCGACTCGGTCCTGAGGCCGCCGAATCGATGTCCCACGACGTTGGTGTGGAATACGGACGAACCCTGGCCGGTGCTGTTGGATCGGGCGATTCGAGTCCGAGTCTCAAAGTCGCCATGGAATCGATCGCCGGCATCTTGACAGCTCACGGATTCGCTGCGCGCGCCGAAGAGCACAACCTGGAACAGTCAGTCGTCTCGGACAATTGCCCGTTCGGCACCGCCGCCGTGCACCACCCGGTGCTCTGCGCTGTGGACCGCGGCCTCATTTCGGGCATGCTCGACGGTCTAGGGGCCGAACGCCGTAACGTCACGCTCACCTCGCGCGCCCGCGGTGACGACGCTTGCCGCGTGACCGCCTAACGACTTCGTCGGACCGGTTCGCCACGACCGCGTTGGGTCAACAGGTGGTCCTCGGGGTGATCGACAACCTCTGAATAGGCACGTTCACGGTGTGATGAAATCCCATGAACGTATATTCGACCGGCAAACTCGTGAAGCTCGTTGCTTCGCTTTGTGCTGAAACGGGCACGCACTGTTGGTTCCAGTGCACCACGAGTTGCAACTGACCTTTGCTCGCAAGGGGCGTCGGCTTGAAGGCCGGACCGCCCTTGTAACCGTAGACGCCGAACCCATTTCCCTTGGAATCGAAGTAGACGTGCACGTTGGACGTTCCCGAGGGGTTAGCCGGCGCCAGGACTTTGTTTATGGTGACTCCGAAGCGTTGGTCGTTATTGAGGGTGACGATGACTTCGACGCGGAACGATCCGCTCGGCTCCGTCCACGCCGTGCCGGGACTATTGGCCAACGAACCATTGGACGTGAGAACCTGTGCGCCGTAGCTGCCGTTGAGTGACTGAGAGAGTGGCTGGTAGTGACTCGCCGCTTCGTACGACGCGATACCGATCACGATGATGACGACGACAATCGACGCGACGACTGCGGGCCAACGACGATGGTGACGTGGCTCGTCGGTTTCGTCGCTCGTCGGTTCGTCGATGTCGATGAACGGACGATCCATTGATATTTCAGCCACGGCCCTCCTGCTACACGCTTTGAGAATCGTAGCGATGAATGGACTCGCGGGCACAGTGACGCGACATCGGAGCGATTCGACGATCTAAGGGATCTTGATTCCCAATTTCTTCAAGAACGGTCGCGCAATCGCCACCTGACCGACCGAAGGCTTCAGTTTCAAGAAATCCTCAAACTCAGTTTTGGCAACGCCTTGATTTCCCGGCGTCGAATCGGCGACGATGGCGAAATACAACCGCGGAGCCGATTGCCGCGGAGCGACCGCAATCGCCTTTTCCAACTCCCTGATTCCGATCTCCACGACCGAAGCCTTCTTCGCAGTACTGCCCGCCGTGAAGTCGAGCCATCCACTCTGCGTGAGCGCCGTGACGTTCTTCGGATCCAGATTGAGGACCTGGGCGTAGGCGCTGAGTGCGGTCACGTCTTGATTGTGGGCGACGTCGGCCTCGGCCTGATTTAGTAGCCGGTCTATGGTCTGGGATCGTGTGAGATCGATGCCGCCGTCGCCGGAGTTCCCAGCCTGACGCGGTGACAGCGAAGAAACGAGAGCGACGACGAGCACGACGGCGAAACAGGCTAGGGCCACGACCAGCCACCGGGTGCGTCGCCTTCGGCGTCGGGCGGGCGTCGCATTGACACTCAGCATCAAGGTGCCCAACTCGTTGCGGGCCGTCTCCAGCGCTGCTCCCTCGCGCCGTTGGATCGCCTCGAATTGATGCGAGGAGAGTTCGCCAGCGTCGCGCTCTCGCGAGGCGTCGCTCATGGATGCCTCGCGAAGTCGGATTTCGTCTCGCAGTTGTGCGGCGTCGCGCTTCATCGTCGTCTCACTAAACGCACGCCCGCAACGGCCAGGGCCAATAACGCTCCGATCGGCACGAGCCAGAGGAGCGACCCGAGTCCAGACGTCGAGGGGCTGAGAAGGATCGAAGTGCCGTAGGTCGCTTCTAAAGACGTCAAGATCTTGTTGTCCGACTGACCTTGGTCCACCCGGCGAATGATGTCGTGGCGTACGGCGATTGAGGACGTGGCGTTGCTCTGGGCGACCGACAAGTCATCGCACGCCGGACACTTCACCAACGATTCCAAGTGCGCGACGCGACCCTGCATCGAGGCGGTACTCGGCGCTTCGAGCAGGGCGACGGCCAGGACGCATAGAAAAGCCAAGCACCATAGTCGAAAAGATCTAAGGACCTTCATGACGAGACCCTCGCGACGACGGCAGCGAGCTGCTTGGCCGTGGTCGCACCCAGCAGCGTCGCCGACACGCGACCTTGGCGATCGATCACGAACGTGGTGGGCGGTGAGGTGACGCCATAACCGAGGGCGATGTTGCCGCCGGGGTCGATGATCGAGGGATAGAGCGAGCCGTAGTGTGCGGCGAAGGCCGTCGCCGATGAGACCGTGTCATTGAAGACCACGCCAACCATGACGACACCGTCGTTCCGGACGCTCCAGGCGTAAGTCGAGAGCTCCGGTGCCTCCTGGATGCACGGTTCGCACCACGACGCCCAGAAGTTGACGATCACGATCTTGCCGCGTTCATTCTTCAACGAGAACGTGCCCCCACCCAACTCGGTTCCGCGCAGCGTCGGCGCGACCTTGCCGAGCAGCGGACTGGGCGCATCGGTGGCTCCGCTCACGGGGTGGCGAGTACCCAGAAACGCAGAAAAGGCGATCACGATCGCCAGTACGGCTACCGAAATCATGGTCACGGTGCGTTTCACGCGTCCACCTCGTCGCCGAGACGTCGACGGAAGAACGACAGCGCCGAGCCGACGCCGAGCAGCAGCCCGCCGATCCATAGCCACGCGAGGAGCGGCTCGACCGTGACGCCGAGGACGACCGATCCGGCCGGCAGGCCGCCTTGGACCTGAGCACCCGAGGCGGCGCCATTGCCCCCGACGGCGTCGAAGGTCAGGTAGACGTCACGGGCCAGGCTGGAGTCGATGGCCGGCGTGCCGACGGGCTGGGCGCCTCGCCCGTCGTAGGTCGTGATGGCGGGCAGTAGCGCGTGGTGGTTGACATCCACGCGCAGTTGCGTCGCGGTCTCGAGCGAATCCTTCACCGTGCGAAAACCGTGGAACGTGACGTACTGGCCCGAGACGACGGTGCTCTGGCCGGTCGCGAGCGTCACTTCGTTTCTCGTGGTGTACGAGGTCGAGGTGACGATCGCCAGTGCCATCACGACGACGCCGAGGTGCGTGACCATTCCGCCGACACTCGGACCGCGAAGCGCGTGGTACCAGCGCTGGTGACGACGAATGGTGGCGACGAACGCACCGCGCAACGTTCGAATCGCGGCTCCCGCCGCGGTCACGGCGAGAAAATACGCCAACAACACCATGGGGTGTCGAACACCGTCGAGGATCAAGGCGACGACGACGATCAGCGACGTCCAGGCGCTGACGCGGAGTCGCGACCACAACACCTTGGCGTCCAACGTGCGCCAGCCCACCAACGGCGCGAGCGACATGAGTACGAGCAACACGATGCTCATTGGCACTGCGACGGTGGCGAAGTACGGTGTGCCGACCGTCACCTGTCCCCCGTTGACGGCTTCGTAGAGCAAGGGGAAGACGGTGCCCAGCAGCACGACGACGGCGAAGCCGACGAAGAGCACGTTGTTGGCGACGAACATTCCCTCTTTGGAGAGCGCGTGATCCACGCCCACGGGTGAGCGGAGTCGGTCCCCTCGCCAGGCGAGCAGTCCGGCGCCGAGGGCGACCGTGACGAAGAAGAAGCCGATCAGCAGCGGGCCGAGCGTGCTCGAGGAGAATGCGTGCACGCTCTGCAGCACGCCCGAGCGAGTGAAGAACGTGCCGAGAATCGTGAGCGAGAACGTGGCAATGGCCAACGACAAGTTCCACACGCGAAAGAGTCCGCGTCGGTCTTGGACGATGACCGAGTGCACGTACGCGGTCGCTGTGAGCCAGGGCAACAACGCGGCGTTCTCAACCGGGTCCCACCCCCAAAAACCTCCCCAGCCGAGCACCTGATAGCTCCACCACGCACCCAAGATGATTCCTACCGACAACACGCCCCAGGCGAGCACAGTCCAGCGACGCTGCTCCAAGGGCCAGCGGTCGTGCACTCGTCCGGTGATCAACATCGCGATCGCGAAGGCGAAGGGCACGGTGAAGCCGACGAATCCCATGTAGAGCAGCGGTGGGTGGATCGCGACGAGTGGATTGTCCTGTAACAGAGCATTCGGTCCGGCCCCTTGCAACACTTTGGCGGCGTTGTGAATGAACGGGTCGGCCGGTCCGCACATCAGACCCAAGAAGAACGCGCTTACGCCAAAGAGGACGACGCTGGCCCAGGACACGACCTGGTCGTCTGACCGACGACGGTAGTAAAGAAATACCACAACGATGATCGCACCAAGTAGAAGCGACCAGAGCAGGAGCGATCCCTCCAGGGCCGACCACATGCCGGTGATCGAATACAGCAGTGGCGTGAAAGTCGCGTTGTTCTCCGACACGTAGGCCAACGAGAAGTTGTGCGTGATAAGGGCGAACTGCATCACCGCGACCGCACCGACGATCCCGGCGAGCGAGACCAGAGCCCACTGCAGGGACCGCGACCGCCGGTTCGCCCGAAGGGTGACCACTTGGTGGATGATGCCGCCCACGGTGGCGAGGAAGGCGACGTAAAGCGCGGCGCGCCCGAGCCACGTCAGGGTCATCGCACGCTGCCGTTGGGCGCCTTCACCCGTCGCGGGTGCTGGGCGATGTACGTCGCGGTGTGTTTCACCAGTATCTGTGTGCCGTCGAACGTCGTCGAGTGACTGGTCGTGAAGTGGCCCTCGACGACGACGGGGACGTCGGCTTGGAAGAGCTGCGGTGGCGTGCCTCGACTGATGACGTAGACCTCGTGGGTTCCGGTGCCGGTCATCCAAAACGACGCGCCGTTCGATGTACGGGTGATCGTATGGGGCTTGACGACACCTTCGAGTCGAATCGCCGTGGTGCCGATCTTGGCTCGACTGGCGAAGACCTGATCGACGGTGTCGAAGTAGTTCAACGAATGCAAGAGGCCCTGGCTGAGTAACGCCAGGACCGCGACCACCAGCACGACCAGTACGCCGATCGTTCGACGTCGACTGGAGCTCTTAGACGTAGGTGGAGCGACCGGGGTGAGATCGAGGTTCGTCTCAGTCAAGGTTTCGCCCTCGCCACCAGATCGACAGCGCGTAGAGCGCCAGCCCCCCAAAGGCAAAGGAATAACCGGCGGTGACGTAGTCCATCAGTGGACGCCTTCGGCCCGTCGTCGCTCGAGGACCACTTGGAGCGTCTCGGTGCTCGAGCGTTCGCGCCGCACTTCGAGTCGGTAGCGCGCGCGAAGCAGCCACGCGTAGGCGAGTGAGAAGGCGACGAAACTGAGCAGCAACGTCCAGAGCATGCTGCCGTGCACTTTGAACTCACGATTCGGTCCGAGCAACGTCGCACCTTGATGCAACGTGTGCCACCACTGCACCGAGAAGTGGTCAAGGGGCACGTTGATCGCCGCGATGATCGCGAAGACCGCGCTTCGTCGGGCGCGAAGTTCAAAATCGTCGTTGGCGCGTCGAAGCGCCAAGTAACCCAGTGCGAGGACACCGAGGATCGCCGTTGAAGTCAGTCGCGCGTCCCAGGCCCACCACACGCCCCAGGCCGGTCGACCCCAGATCGAACCGGTGATGAGCGTGAGGACAATGAAGACCAGGCTCACCTCCATCGCGGAGTGCGCCACGCGGTCCATGACGATCGAGCGCGTTCGTCGCCATAGATACAGCGCGCTGGCGACCGCGGCGGTGCCAAAGGAGAGGTACAGGGCCACGGTGGCGATCGCCGGGTGGATGTAGAGCATGCGAGCGAGGTTGCCCTGGAATTTGTCCGGCGGAGTGATCCAGATGCCCAGCCAAATGGTGAGGGCGATCGTGACGATCGTCGCCGGTCCCAATAGTCGTTGGCTTAGCTCTTTCATCACGATTCCTCGAGAACACCGTAAAGCAGAATTCCGAGGACCATATATACAGCCAAGGCTACGACCGAGATGACCCACCACTCCAAAAAGGCTCCCCCGTGCAGGGCCGAGTTGAAGGAACGCTCGCCGGCGATGAGCAGCGGCGCGAAGGCCGGCAGGCTGAGGACCGGGAGTAGCGTCGCGGCAGCGTTCCCGCCACTCGTGAGAGCCCCATAGAGCGTTCCCGCGCCCGCGATCGCACCCACGATGACCAGGATGCTCGGTGTCGCCACCAGGGTGCCGTGGAGAGCGGTATGGAGGACCACCACACTGCCCGCCAGCAGGACGATCGCCGTAAGCCAGAGCTCGACGGCGAGGGCGGCCGCCTTGCCCAAGAACACCCCCGCGGGGTCCAAACCCAGCGTTGCCACGGATGCCCGGGTTCCGTCCTTGGACTCGATCGCGTGAGAGCGATTGATCATCAGCAGCGCCACCAGCACGATGACCAGATAGAACAGTCCCGGCGCCGCCGACGAGTGGCCGACGTGGTTTGGCCCGAGCGCCAGACCGCTGAGGAGTAGCGCCATCACGCCGAAAGGAACGACCTGCCAGAGCAAGATCCGGCTCCGTCGCTCAATCCGTAGGTCCTTGCCGGCGACGAGAAGCGCGACACGAATCACGATTCACTGACGATCCGACCGCCGACCATCAGAAGCGTTCGCGGACGTAGCCGCGCACTGCGAAGTGGGTCGTGAGCGCTCACCACCACCGTGGCGCCGCGCGCGACGACGTCACCTAGCAACCCGTCGAAGAACGTACGACCCTCGTCATCGAGCGACGCGTAGGGCTCGTCGAGCAACCACAGCTCGGGGCGACGAAGCAACAACCACGCCAGACCGAGCCGACGTCGCTGACCGGCCGAAAGTTGCTTCGCCGCAGTGTCACGACGGCCGCTCAATTCAACGCGTTCCAACACGTTCGTCAGTTCCTCGAGCGGTCGCCCGAGAGCTCTGGAAGCGAAGGTCAAGTTCTCCTCGACGCTCAGATCGTCGTAAAACGAGCCCTCGTGACCAAGCCATCCGACACGCCGACGAAGTTGACGCCGATCGACGGTGGCGAGATCGAGACCGAGGACCGAACCCTCCCCCGCGCTAAGTCCGATCAAGCCGGCGAGCAAGCGCAAGAGGCTCGTCTTTCCCGCCCCGTTAGCGCCGACCAAGACGGTGAGCGAGGACGTCGTCAACTCCAAATCAACGCCACTCAAGAGCGCAAAGCCACTTGTTATCGAGACGGCGTCGCGAAGTCGGACCGACGAACCTTCGATGGCGCTCACGACTAGCGAGCCAGAGCGTCAATGTCCGCGGCCACCATCATCTCAATCAGGCCGTAGAAGTCGACTTCGCACTTCCAACCCAACTGTTCGCGCGCTTTGGTGGCGTCGCCGACCAGGAGGTCGACTTCGGCCGGTCGGATGAACTTTGGATCGACCACGACGTGGTCTTCGTAGTTGAGTCCCGCGGCGGTGAAGGCTACCTCGCAAAGTTCGCGCACTGAATGCGTCTGACCGGTCGCCACGACGAAATCATCAGGCGTCTCGCGTTGCAGCATGGCCCACATCGCTCGCACGTAGTCCGCGGCGTAGCCCCAGTCGCGGTGCGCGTCCAAATTGCCGAGGTGCAGCGAACTGTCGAGTCCGGCCTTTATTCGCGCCGCGCCATGCGTGACCTTTCGCGTGACGAACTCGAGTCCGCGACGCGGTGATTCGTGGTTGAACAAGATCCCCGATGACGCGTGCAGGTTGTAGCTCTCGCGGTAATTCACCGTGATCCAGTGTCCGTACATCTTGGCGACGCCGTAGGGACTGCGCGGGTAGAACGCGGTGCTCTCGTCCTGCGGCACGGTACGAACCCGTCCGAACATCTCAGAAGAACTCGCCTGGTAGAAACGGATCTCTGGATCCACGATGCGGATCGCGTCAAGCATCCTGGTGACACCAAGCGCGGTGATCTCGCCGGTCAACACCGGCTGGGTCCACGAGGTCTGGACAAAACTCTGGGCGGCCAGGTTGTAGACCTCGGCCGGTCGGTAATCGCGCAGCACGTTGATCAGCGATACTTCATCAACGAGGTCACCGGAGACGAGCGTGATCTCGTCCTGGATGTGGCTTATCCGCTCGATCGTGAGCGTCGAACTGCGGCGGATCAGTCCAATAACCTCGTAGCCCTTGTCGAGGAGTAATTCCGCCAGGTACGAGCCGTCCTGACCGGTGATACCAGTAATAAGTGCTCGTTTGGCCACCAACAATCCTCCGAAAAAGGGCACCGACCAGCGGCCTGCGCACCGAATAGACACATTACGTTAGGTCATCCATCTAACCGGAATTTGTCGACCTCGCGATCGGTGACTTTCCGTGGTGGACGCTGCGTACCGGAGCCTTTTGGCGTGTGCCTTCCCGAAGCCCACGTCGCCGAGAAGTGAATCCTCCGCGCGTCCGAGACAGTCGGGGTCGACGTCGCTGGCGATTACTCTACCAGTCCGGTCCGAAGCCTTGGGTCGCGACCAACTCGAGGCTCCACGTGAGTGGGAAGGCTCGTGGTTTACCCGCTTGTCATGAATCCCTCACGTAGAACTACATAGCCTTTATTTTCATGGCTCGAATTATCGTCGTCAGTTTTCGCCTCGGTGGCACCGACGGCGTAGCAATCGAATCGGCCAAGTGGATCTCGGCGCTGGAAGCGCTCGGCCACCGCGTTCGAACCGTCGCCGGCGAAGGTGAGGCCGACGTGCTCTTGCCCAGCCTGGCGATCAACGCCGGAACGCCGAACTCGGTGGGCGAGTTGGACCATGCGTTGGGCGAGGCTGACGTGGTGATCGTTGAAAATCTGGTCTCGCTGCCACTCAACCTTGACGCTCGCGACGCGCTGTATCAGGTCTTAGACGGACGACGTGCGGTTTTTCACCACCATGATCTCCCGTGGCAACGTCCTCATCTCAAACACCTAGAAGCTCCGCGCACGAATCCCTTATGGCATCACGTGACGATCAGCGGACTCTCGCGACGTGAACTCGCCGAACGCGGCATCGAAGCTGTGACCATCATGAACTCCTTTGACTGCGAACCGCCGCGAGGAAACCGGGACCTGACCCGACGGGCACTCGATGTCGGAACACGCACGCTGGTCGTGATGCCGTCACGCGCGCTGCCCCGCAAGAACGTCGGAGGTGCACTTACGATGTGCGAAGGGTTAGACGCGATGTTCTGGTTACTCGGGCCAGCAGAGGACGGCTACGAATCGGCGCTCGAAGAACTGATTCAGTCGTCCAACGTCGAAGTCCGACGAGGACTGCCCGACGGTGTCGACATCCACGATGCCTACGCGGCGAGCGACCTCGTGGTGATGCCCTCGACATGGGAGGGCTTCGGTAATCCGGTCCTCGAATCGGTGACGCACCGACGTCCACTGGCGCTGTACCCGTATCCCGTCGCGTGCGAAATCATCGACTACGGATTCCGATTCTTCGAGTTGGGCGAAACGGCTGCAATTAGGTCATTTCTCGACGAACCAGACTACGAGCTGCTCGCGCTCAACCTCTCGATCGCCAGGGAACACTTCAACGTGGCGTCACTTCCGGCTCGCTTGAGCCACCTCTTGGAATCTTTTGGCGTCAAGTAGGGCCAACTAACCTCTTTATATGGTGATCCAAGAGGACCGACCTCGACACGCCGAACGACGAGAACAGTTGTTGAACGTCGCCAAGTCGCTCTTCGCAGAACGCGGATTCCAATCAACCACGATGGACGACATTGCGCGTGAGGCGGGTTTTACCAAGCCGATCCTGTACCAATACTTCGACTCCAAGACCGACCTCTACCGAGAGATCGTCGCGCAGTTGGCCGAGACGTTGCTGGCGTCGCTCAAGATCGCGGTGAACGCGGCCGAGACGGGGCGCGAGAAGATCGAAGTAGCCTTTCGGGTCTATTTCGAGATGGTCGTGAGCGAGACTGACGCCTTTCGTATTCTCTTCATCCACTCCCATGAAGGTGATACCGCCAAGGAACTTCGCGCCTTGGAACTTGGACTCATTTCCTTTATGGACCCATTCTTCGACGTCTCGATGAGCGAAGATCATCGACGTCAACTGGCCGGCGGCGTCGTCGGCATCGCTGAAGGCGCGGCAATCGTGTGGCTCGAACAACAAGAGTCCAAGGGTTGGCCCACCCCCGCCGCGGGAACCGCCGAACGCCTCGCACAACGAAGCGCCACGCTGGCGTGGGGTGGACTTCGAACCGTCCACGAGGATTAATCGACCGATTCGCCTTCCAACAGCTGTGCGAAGGATTGAGCGAGTTCCCACAATTGTCGCGCGCACCGATCGTACGTAGCCTGGTCACCACCGGCAGGGTCGTCGATGTCGCTATCTTTGGTCGGCTCGTGGGTAACTGCCACCCGCAGCATTGCGTCAAAGCTTCCCACCGTCGGAGCGAAGCGCACGAAGTGAGCGAGTTGGACGACCTTGTCGCCATAGGGCGCAAAGTTGAGACGTACAAAGTTCACGTTGTCAACTTCGGCCGCCAAGATAACGTGCGCCCATTCGGCGTCCGTGATGTCGAGCTGGTGACTGCGGTGCGCGCCGTAACGATGATCGCCGAGTCCCTCAATCTTCATAAGTGCGTCGCGCGTACGACCACTCATCGCCGAACCTTCCACCACATGCGTGCCAGCGGTTCTAATCTTCCATTCTTCGCCGAAGCCTTCAGCTAACGACGTCAACATGTAGCCGAGCATCACCGAACGCGCGACGTTGCCGGTGCAGAGCGTGACAATGTTCAGCGTAGAAACTCCTTCGCGAATGAAGAGTCCCGGACGCCGCTTCTCTCGACGAACAAATCATCATTCTCGTCTCGAATCACAAATCGTCCCGATGCGCGGTGACTCGGCGCCCCGGCCAATGAATACGTTCGGACTGCGCCACAGGAATCAATGTTAGAACTGCTCACAGTCAGCTCCGTCCGACGGCGTCATATCTCTACGACTCAATCGGACTTATCCGTCCGGTCATCGGGGTCGACAATCAGTAAGTAAAACCGTTGATTGATCCGGAATTGTACGCGCTGGTTCCCGAAGGCGTAGTCACCGTTACCAGGGAAGCCTTTGCGGCTCCAGCATTTACCGGGCTACAGGCATCAATCGTGGAATCATTCAATACCGAAAGGGACGAGGCGGACGCCGACGTATAAGCGCCTGGGTCATTAAAACTGACTTTTGGTAGGAATCCGTTCGTGTACAAGAATCCAGTACCCGTGATGACAAGTGGACTGGCACCCGAAGCGCAGGTGATATTGAAAGTGGGAGGGATGACGTTCGTAACGCCCGTAACCCTCGGCGGTGTCGCGTCAATCACCCAGCTCACGACACTGAGACCTGATCCGCACGTCGTCGACGTCGTAGGGGTCGATACGGGCGTGCAGTTGTTCTTGCTGCTCACGGAGTTGTCGTTGAAATATACGACCGCCTGCAACAGCGGCTGATCCTCGCACGTCAGAGGGTCCACACCACCCTCGCATACCGAAACGATGACGGTCCGACTTCCCGAAGTTGAATCCCACTGAGTTCGGCAGTAGGTCTCCATTGAAAGGCCCAACAGCGTCGGAACAGAGGTTGTGCAAGCCTGCGGATCGGGAGAGTTGACCGTATTGGCCTCAAAGTTGTAACGGACATACTGCATTGAGAGCTCCGCCGTACTATTTGCCGCCGATTCGGTGGTTCGCGCTTGCTTGAAATGAATACTGTCCGTGAGGCCACCGCCAATCAAGCCGAGCAAACTCGCGACGGTAACGCTTATGACCGTGAGGAAAATGAGGGCCAGGAGCAGCGATGCGCCGACCTCGTCTTTGTTCGAGCTTCGTCGAGGATCCGAATGCCACCACTTTGCGAGAAGTGACGAACCGGTTCGTGGAATGTCCGCATTGGTCGCTAGTACGTTGCGTCGGCGAAAATTCAATGGTTGCATTAGACGGTCACCGACGAGGAGTACGACACCGGTATGGAACTGTTCCCCGCATTGTCAGACTGCACCACCGTGAAGTAGTAGGTGCCGGCGGTGATGGGCGTTGAAGTATACGAGAACAAGGAACCTGAGGTAAGGCTCGCCGTGTCGGTGTACGTGGGATTTGAGACGCACGAATTACCACCACTGTTGTATTGCGTCTTCGTGCAGACGTAGACGGTGGCGGTGTTTTGATCGGAACTCGTTGTTGCCGTATACGCATTGGTTCCGCCATTGAAGGTCACGGTGAACTTACGTCCGCTCCCCTTAGTTACTTGGACGTTGCTCACAACCGGCGCGACGGTGTCGATGACAAAGCTCACCGCGTTCGAGGTGCCCACGTTGCCAGCCCCGTCTTGTTGTGTCGCCTGCGCCGTATATTCCTGCGCGGAACTAAGCGACGTACCCGACAATGACCACGATCCGCCGCTCAAGACGGTCGCGCCAAAGGTCCCGACGACGGTTCCTCCCGTGGTGGCGCCTTTGTAGATCGTCACCGTCACCGGTGCCAGATCGGCGCTTTGGCCCGTTGACGGGGACGCCGCGAGAGTTCCGCCTGTGCCCGTGATAGGCGTCAAGGAACTGTTGCCGTAGAACACGCCGGTGCTCGAGTTCTGATCGGTGAACGGCGCAGCGATCATGACCACGGGCTTGGTGGTGTCGATGACAAACGTGATGGGCGTCGACGTTCCGGGGTTTCCTGCGGAGTTGTTCTGGGAGGCGACAGCGGTGTACCGAGCGCCACCTGGGAGCGCCGACGTCGGGGGACTGGACCATGTCCCCGACGTTTGGGTGGTCGTGAAGGTCTGCACGGGGGAACCGGTCGCGGTGGCGCCACTATAGATTTTTACGGTGATCGTGGCCCCATCGGTGGACGTGGCGGTTCCCGTGAACGTCGGCGACGTTTGATTGGTGTAGTCGCCGTTCGTCGGCGACGTGATGGCCACCGTAGGCGTCTCCGTCGAGGTCGGGGTAAACACCCCGGATCCGACGGTGCGCCCATAGTCCCCGTTGACGACGTCGATATCGCACGAGGTCGCGCTCAAGGAAACCGGAACTGTTACGTTGAGCGACAGTGACGTTGGGCTCACAAAGAGCGTCTGGTTGACTTGAATGCTCGGACAGTCTCCCGTAGCGGGACCGAAGGTGGCCGCGAGGCTGGATCCGAGTATGAATCCCGTGCCCGTCACCGTAACGTTGCCGGTCGTTCCCAGAGCGAGCGACGTTGCTGCAGTAACCGTCGGCGCCGGTTTGATGTCGATGACATAGTCAGTCAACGTTGTCCCGTCGCCGTTCGTTACGGTCACGGGGCAATTGTCGCTCGGGGGTGCCGAATTGGCGACCGAGAGAAGGAAACTGACTGTAGAAGGGGCGTTGAACGTTGTCGTGCCGACTGTCACGCCCATGCACCCAACTGACACGGCGAGTTTTGACCCGTTATCGTTCAAACCTGGACCGGTTACCGCCACGGGCACCGATTTGGCGCCGGCGCCGATGACGGACGGACTCGCCGATAATGCACCCTGAGTTGATGGAGCGCCCCGGTCATCCACGATGAAGCTACTGGTATCGCTCAAAAACGGCTTTAACTGTGTGACCGTGATGGTGATGAGTTCCGGCCCGTTCTGGGATGAGACGCAATCAAGAGAAGAAGTTACGAATTGATGATTTGCGGTATCCCAGTATTGAATATTGTTGGCAGACGTTGGGTTCGCGAACGCCACGGTGAAACCGACAGGGGCACCCAGTCGTGAACTAACGGCGTCCGTGTTTCCGTAACCCGGCGAGGTGGACGACACCGCTGGTAGAGCAGGGTAAGGGAGCAGGCCGGAGAATTCCAGCGTGTACTGAGCGGCCGTCCCGCAAGGAATATAAAGCGGCTTGGCTTGCTGTTGAATCTGTGCGACGGCGGACTCTTCGGCGGTACGCATGACGGTATCCACCGAGGCCAGCTTGCGATACGTCGCTGACGACGAGATTGCCGTGCCGAACGCCGTGATCAGGGCAAGACCGCACAGCGACAGCACGATCACGGCCAAGAGCACTTCGATCAGGGTGTCGCCCGCATCGCGCGAACGTCCTAGCTCATGGTCGTGGACTCGTCGAGCCCTAATCTTGGCGCGCGCTGTCTTCATCATGGGGAGGTGATGTTGATGACCGTGTTGTTCACGAAGGAGGCCGAATTGGTAACGATAAATGCGCATGTCACGGTGCCGTTTTGGGTGGTCGAGACCGTGGCATAGGGTGCGTAGATTCCGCCGTACGAATTGGTATCAACGGTGGATGTGCTGTTGTTCGCCAAGGTCAAGGTACCGCCCAGACTCGCGTCCCAGATGGTGACCCCTTGGTTGCCGTCCTCCGGTGTCAAGTTGATATTGGAGTTGTTGGCGAAGGTGGCGTTTTGACCGGTGATGTAGAACAGGACGTTGTTCCCACTGATAGTCATGCCGCTGGTCCCCATCGTGAGCGCGTTGGTCCCGTCGAAGATGTAGCTGCCCGTGGCAAAGATCGCCGATGGAGCGGTGCCACCGGGAAGGGCCAATCCGTTTTGGAATTCGTAGTTGCCGCCGCCCACGAAAACGACTTGGCTGCCGTTCGGAAAGCTCTGTGTCCCAGTGTAGAAACCTGGCGTGCAGTAATAGATCCCGGTGCTCGGGTCCGGGCTGCAGGCTCCGGGCGATGTCGGGCTGATCGGCGCCATCAGGTCTGCATAGGGATCATAAATTTTGAAGCTCGGCGTCGACTCGGTGCCCGCTACGAGCGTCGAGTTGTTCGTCGCCTGAATTGACGCACTCCCCGAATCATTCTCTGTCATGACCGGACCGACCGACAGCGTGCCATTGCTCGAAACGTTGACGGAGTCGGGACAGTTCGAGGCGATGGCGACTCCTCCGTTGCCACTACCGCCCGCAACATTAATGGAGACTGAGCCCTCTTTGACCGTCATTGCCGAGCCGGACACGCACCCCGTTGGTGGATCGGTCGACGACGTTCCCCCGAGAAGAATAAGAGGAGCGTACGGTGGACCACCAGACGAAGCGTCACTGAAGGACGACGTCCAGATTCTCGGAGTTGCTTGCAGAAAATAGGTGAAGGGAACGGTGGAAGAGCCAACATTGTCGCCCTCCACAAATTTGATCATCACGGACTTGACGAGGTCCGCTCTAAGCCATACGTGCTTCGGATCGCAACTCTGAGGGAATGTTGTGCACGTTGGGGTGAGGGTAGGCGCGACGTCGGCAATAGTTCCTGCCGGAAAGTTATTGGAGACAGTTGTTGAACTAGGCGCGGAATAATTTCCTGACGTGCAGCGCTGACGGACAAGCGAATACGTCGTGGTGGAGCCAACCGTGACTGGCACGGAGACGTACGAGACGCTGTCTTCGCCATTGCTGCCTTGGCCATTGTCCCACTGGAGCCCTAACAACTGAGTGTCCGTAGTCTCTCCGGGGGCGTTACAAATAATCGGTGTCGGCATTGCGGTGATATCGCTCGCACTCTGCACGTCTTTGACAAATACAGAAGCAGTAATTTGCGCGTCCGCGGTGTTGCCAGTCGAACTCGTGACACTGGTCTGCATTTGAAGGATGGTGATCAGCCCGAGTCCCATTGCGCCAACGACGAGCGGCATGATGATGACGACGATGAGCAATTCGATTAGCGTGAAGCCGCCTTCGTCGCGAAGCGTCACTGCCCTGCGACGCACAATGTGTTTAATGGCCGTCGTGAAAAGAGGAAGTACAAAATATGAATGTCGTTTGCTCGACTCCACAATTCCACCTTCTGGCGTTGGCGAATATCGAATTCTTCGCGAACGCCAAGGGTAGGCCGCTTCTTTCGCCTTTTCATCTGGCCATTTACGCTGACGCGCTGCGTCATTCGGTCGTTAGTTGTTGAAGACTTGATTCCAGCGATTCGATGATGCGAATCGCTGCACGGGTTTAGTGACGGTGAATCACCTGATGGAGTTCTCTAAAAGGGTATCGTCATCGCCGACCTTTTCGATCGGTTGGTTCACAGCCACAAGTAGTGCGCAACCTCGTGCTCAGCTTTTTGCGCTGAGTATTGCGGTGCTCTTGCGCGAAAGTGGTTGAGAAGTTGAGCAAAAGTGATGCCAAAATGACCTGTTGGAGACGTCACCGGCGACTTGACGGTGCTATTGAACATTCACGCGATTGGCAGCGCTAAGTAGCGCGATATCGCGATCGAGCTCCGCTTCAGTGACGCTGGTGGATGTACTCGATCGCGCAAGTTCCTACCGTCTTTACGCGACCTTTACACAACGAGGCTTGCATGCACACAGTCCCCGGATGCTCTGCCGTGTTGGCAGAGCATCCGGCGACTGTGCCGTTAACTCAAGTGGCTGGACCGCTCCATACGAAGGTGCCCCAGTTTGTGAAAAAGTCACGCTGCGTCGCACCGCTGTTTGGCGGGATGTATTCGGTCATCAAATAGGCCGTACCGTTCCACACCGCGCCACCGGAGTAGTCACCCCAACGACAGCCCCCGTACCCAGTGATGTAACACGTGAATCCGTCCTCGGGACCGCTGCCCGCTGCCTCGATGTTCACCGATCCGGTTGGACCGGAACTCGCGAATGTCGTGAACGCGGCGCTCGGGAATTCGGTTGGGCCGCTCAACGCAAACACCATGTAGCCATTGCCGGTGGGTCCGACCACAATGTCTGGGTACAAGATGTTCTGACTCGTCGCCACGTACCCCTGGCCCGCAATCTGCGCACTGACGCCACTGCTGTTGGTCGACGGTGTGATCTCGAACCACGCGGCCGCCGAGGTGGCCTTATTCCCACTGCCCGCCGCCGTATCGAGTTCTCCATAGAGAGTGCCCGCCGTGTACGTCACCTCTTGGACCGCGTTGAAGTCAGTCTGGAGGCCCTGGGGCGTCTTGGTGTTGAAGAACGGTGCCCCTAAGTCAGTCCCAATCTGATTGCCCAACGGCAACGGGCCTTGCTTCTGGGTGGCGTTCGGCGGGAACGAGTACGCCTCACTGGTGATGTCGGTCGCCTGGAGCAACGGCGTGCCACGGGTTGCGAGCGAGTTCGTATTCGTCAACGCGTAGACGATGAGGTGGTTGTCGGAATATGCGCTCGAATTCGATTCGACGAAGTACTCCGTATTCGGCGCGTAGCGCGCTCCGGCCGGCGTCGAGGCCGGCGAGACGTGGTACGGCTGACTGCCACCGCTCAAGCCGAATGCGTCGCCGGTGATCGCGTAACGAGTGACCGAAGGGAACTTCGATCCGTCTGCGGCGGCCGCCAAGCTTTGCTTGGAGATGGCGTACATCACCGTTCCGTTGAAGTAGGGCGCTGTGCTGCCGGTCGAAAACTCATTGGTGGTGATGTACAGACCGTTAGCGTCGAAGCCGATCATGTCGTAGTCGCCGAAGCATGGGCAGTCGCCCACGGGATTGGACAGGTCCGTGGTGTCGATGCCGAACACTTGGTAGTTGCCGAGCGGATCAGAGGTTTCACTCACCGCGACGAACTGTGTACTGGGCACGAAGTCCTTCTTTGGCGTCGCCGAAGCCGTTCCGACCACGAACTCTGTGAAGAACCAGCGTTGCGTCGTCGCGTCGTAGGCACAGCGCGGGTCCGACAGGAACGCGGTCGACGGCTGGTTGAACAGCGCGTAGGTCGGTGTCACGTTCAGAAGCGAAGTGCCGGAGGGGGTGGAGACCGTCAGCGCGTTGTTGATGATCTCCACGACGACGGGGTTGCCGCTGGCGTCAGGACCGGCGCAGGTGCCCTGGTCCGGTGGTTCGAGGTCGCCGCCACCGTTGGCCGCCGCCTGCTCGTTACCAGTGATGCCATCGAAACCCGGAAGACTGGCGGTCGCGCTGGAATTGATCGACGTGCGCGAAGCGGGCGTCACCACGACGGTCTTTGTGGAATTGGTGGTCGGTCGATTCTCGGAGTCGACCGGAAGCGGGTGGTTCGAGCCCGAGGAGAATCCCGAGGCCACCGCCGTGGGTGTCGTGGGTGCGACGCCAGCGAGATTGACGGTGCCCAAGTTCTGCAGCGACTCGCTAGAAGTGGAGTAGACAAGTTGGGCCGACGAATTCGTCGTACTCGCCCCCACGTCGCTCACTCCGGTGGCTATTGCGGTGAACAGCGCCCCCACCAACACAAACGAAAATATGGCCCTTCGCATAACGACTCTCCTCGCCTAAAGTGAAGCGCCCCGAATGTCCAACGGATCGGAGGCGCAATATCGAAGTTATCGTCCGGTTTGTGACATATCAAACCAAAAAATCTCGACATCGTGTTTACCTGGACGCACGTCTTAGCGATCTTCGCGAATTTCACGCCTGTCGTTTCACCGAGTGATGCATTGATCCCTTGAAACCGCTTACTATTTTCTCGATTCATGCATGACTATTGGAGCCCGACGATCGCCGCGACCTATTTGATGTGCATCCCCGAGATCGTGCCCTCGAAGATTGTGTAATTACTGGAAGGACGTACGTTTTCGCTGGTCACAATCATTATATAGGGATTGTAGCCCCATAAACTTTTGGTCTGCGGTAGTTCTGCCCACAAGAGATCCACCACACCCCATGTAGATGGATCGGGCGGACTCAGTTCACGTGTCTCAACACGTTCGACTTCATACGAAACGACGACCTCGGAACCTACCTTCCAGTCGTCTCTTTGTTCGATGTCGAACCGAGGGCGATCTCGACACCGTTGGCGCCGAGGATCTATGAGGGAACTCGGGCAAGGTCCAAGAGCGTCATACGGCTCTGATTACGACGCCGATGGTCAAAATCGTCGAATAGTCTACGGCCATTGATTTCTAACAACAAGCACGGAGCAATGCGCACCAACGACGCATTCTCGGCTCACCGAACCAAGGAGTATCTCCTCCATGCGATTGAGACCCCTTGAACCAACTACGAGCAACTCGGCACCGATGCTCGCTTGAATCAACGATTCTGCGGTTGGTGGATCAACCGTGAGCGCATTTACGACGACCTCGCGTGAGCGCAGTTGCGCCCTCTCTACGGCGGTCCGGACAATTGCGGATTCACGGCGAACTTCGTTCGCGACCAGCGCATTCTCCATTACTCGTTGTTCCAAAAGGCGCACGTGCACCACTCGCAATTCGGCGCCACGATACCGAGCCTCGTCAGAAGCCCAGTCAACGGCGTGTAGGGATGATTCTGAGCCGTCGACTCCAACCACCACAAACCTCTCCGTCACCGCTTCAAGATTAGGTTCACCCACTGCATCTCCTCGCCAACTACCAAAGCATGCACCCGAATCCGAAAATCGACTAGGGCAAAAGGTCCCATCTATTAGAAGAAAACTTCAGATCGTTATGGCATGGAAGGCGGAGTAGTTTCGAGCAGTTGGACGACTGAGATCGAAAGCTTGTTGAAATGCGGAATATCGATTCGGAGCGTAACGATGAAGAAGTCTTCCGGAACACCGAGAAGTCACGACCGCCCGTTTCGCCACTAGGAGGTTCACTTATGACTGAAGTTGGTGAAGTGGATCGCTCGCCGCTTCAGCGAATGTCCACGACCTTCGCCTTCTCGGAGACGTGATGGACGGTCGCGCCCACGAACCATCAGGCGAGGTCGTCGACACCACATTCGTAACGCCGACAAAACCCTGCGGGCTCAGCGCCGACCAAGTGACAGCTCGCTTGACGAAGGGGCAGAACAATCTCGGCGGAGAGCGAACGAGCCGAACGGTCGGCGAGATTCTTCGAGCCAACATTCTCACCAGATTCAACTTCATTCTGGGCACGCTCTTCGTGGCCATCGTCACCGTAGGACAACTGCGCGACGCACTCTTCGGTGTTGTCCTCATCGTCAATGCCATCATCGGGATCATTCAAGAACTACGAGCGAAATACACCCTTGATCACCTCGCAGTACTAAACAGCCCTTGGGCCACCGTCATACGCGACGGCGCGGAGGAGAAAGTCGCGATCGAGGGAATCGTCCTCGACGATCTGGTGTGCCTTCGCTCGGGTGATCAGATTGCGGCCGACGGGGTCGTTCGATCGACCAGTGGTCTTCAAGTAGACGAATCCCTGCTCACAGGAGAGGCGGAACCGGTCGACAAGAGCATTGGAGCGAGTGTGCTCTCTGGCAGCTTCGTCGTCGCGGGAGCCGGCCGCTACCAAGCCACCGCCGTAGGCGCAGACGCCTACGCGCGCCGGTTGACAAACGAGGCGCGGCGCTTCACACCGGCAAGGTCCGAGCTCATCGATGGCATTAACCGGATACTTCGATACGTAACCTGGGCGATCTTCCCCGTCGGGGCAATCCTGCTCGTTAGTCAACTCCACGAAAGGGAGAGCGTGCGTGACGCCGTCAGTGGTACCGTCGCCGGACTGGTAGGTATGGTGCCTCAAGGACTCATCCTCCTGACGAGCATCGCATTCGCGCTGGCTGCCGTATCACTGGCGCGCCGCAATGTGCTGGTTCAGGAACTCTCCGCAATCGAAGCGCTCGCTCGAGTCGATGTCGTGTGTTTTGACAAGACGGGGACACTCACCGACGGGACCATTGTCTTCGATCGGATCGAACTGTTCGAAGAGCGATCGGTTGTCGAGGCAGCGCTCGGGGCGCTCTCGCACGACGACGACGCGAACGCAACTCTCGAAGCTATTGGTCTCGCGTTCCCGCTTGTCGACGGATGGACTCGTGATGGCTCCGTCTCGTTTTCGTCTTCGCGAAAGTGGAGCGCGGCGAGCTTCGGCGGTCATGGCACTTGGGTGCTCGGGGCGCCGGAAATGGTGCTACTTGGGGGTGACGAATCGACACTCCAGCGGGTAAATGAGTTGGCAGCGACTGGACAGCGGGTTCTTGTACTGGCTCACAGTGATGCACGTCTTGAGGGCGCGACTCTGCCACCCGATTTACACGTTGCCGCACTCGTACTCTTCGCCGAACGGGTCCGGCACGATGCCGCTGAGACGCTCGCCTACTTTGCACGACAAGGCGTTGCCACGAAGGTGATCTCGGGTGACAACCCACTCACCGTCGCCGCTGTCGCTTCGAGCGTTGGTATGACCGCTGTGGGTCAACCTGTGGACGCTCGCGACCTATCCGACGACGAGATTGAACTCGGGAGAATCGTTGAAAAGAGTTCGATCTTTGGTCGCGTGACACCACGTCAGAAGCAGGCCATGGTCCGGGCGCTGCAATCCCGGGGCCACACCGTAGCGATGACGGGCGACGGCGTCAACGACGCGTTGGCACTCAAGCTGGCCGACATAGGCGTCGCCATGGGCTCAGGGGCTCCGGCCACGAAGGCGGTCGCCCGAATAGTCCTACTCGACGGAAATTTCTCAACGATGCCAGACGTCGTGGCGGCAGGACGGAGAGTTACCGCCAACATCGAGCGAGTGGCAAACATCTTCATCGCGAAGACGGCGTGGGCGACGATCCTCGCCTTGACCGTCAGTTTCTTTCTTTGGCCATTTCCATTCCTCCCGCGACATCTCACGATCATCGATTCGTTGACCATTGGCATACCCGCGTTCTTCCTCGCCCTCGCACCGAATCTGCGCCGTTATACGCCCGGATTCGTCAATCGGGTCCTCCGCTTCGCAATCCCAGCCGGCTTCATAGTGGCGGCGTCCGTCTTCGCAACGTTCGCACTGGCTCGATCCCATCACCTTCCGCTCGTCGAGCAGCGCACGGCCGCAACGCTTGTAACCCTCTTGCTCAGCCTGACCGTGCTCGCGCTGGTTGCGTTACCGCTGACCTGGCGCCGGTCGCTGCTGATTGGAGCAGTCGCCGCCGGCTTCGTCCTATTGTTCCCCATTGACACAGTTCGAAGGTTCTTCGCGCTGCGACTACCGACTGAGGTACTGGTCGCAACCTTTGGCATCGGCATTGTCGCGATGGCGCTCTTGATCGTGACACAAAGAATCACGAGTCGCCACGGCGTGCACGACGACGTCACTGCCGCACCGGCAAGAAGTTGAGGTCGCGCGGGGACTCGAGAATGGGACGCGCCGATCTTGTCGGGATTCGACGGAGGGCCCAAGCGCAGTTTGCTCCACGCGTACGCGCTTTGGCTCGTATCAGCCGATAACGCCAACGCGCGGACTACAGATGCCCTGAACAGGTCTCATGGTATTTCTACGGCCACTCTCCAAAAGGACATTGGGCCCTACCGTGTCACGTTCCGTACGCGGGAGAATGGATATATGTCGCGAAACGCGCCGACAAGGTGAAAAACGCGAGGGGACGCCTCGTTCCGTACCTGAGCCTGACATTGGCAACGTCGGGCCTCATTGTGGGTGCGATCCTGCACTTCGCGTCTCGATCGGAGCCGGGCAATGTTGGCTGGATTGCTTCCGCCGCCGTCGGCATCGTCTTCTCCCTGATATCAACCGCACGCAGCCTTCGTCGCGGCCAATTGGGAGTGGACATCATCGCCTTGCTGGCTCTGATCGGTGCACTTTCAGTGCGTGAATTCCTCGCCGCAGCCGTGGTCAGCGTAATGCTCTCCAGTGGCGGCACCATCGAGATGTGGGCGGCCGGCCAGGCTCGACGCGACCTGCGAGCCCTTCTCGAACGAGCTCCCCATGATGCTCATCTTTACCGTGAGGATCAACTGACAACCGTCGATTTGGTTGACGTGGTGGCCGGTGACTTGCTCATGGTCGCGACCGGCGAAATTGTACCGGTGGATGGGATGATTGCGTCGGACTCGGCGACGTTGGACGAGTCGGCTCTGACCGGTGAGTCGCTGCCCATCGAAAAGGTGCGCGGCGAGGACCTCCGCAGCGGCTCGCTCAATGCTGGCGCGCCCTTCGACATGCGCGCGACCACGACCAGCGCCGAAAGCACCTACTCGAGCATCGTGCGCCTGGTTCGTGACGCCGAGTCCTCCCAACCTCCATTCGTCAGGCTGGCCGATCGCTACGCCCTCGGCTTCCTAGGCCTTACGCTGATCGGAGCCGCGCTCGCATGGACCCTGGGGGGAGCGGACCGCGCGGTCGCCCTTCTTGTCGTGGCGACACCGTGCCCACTGATACTCGCCGCTCCCGCGGCATTCGTTTCGGGCCTTTCCAGAGCGGCACGGCGGGGCATCGTGATCAAGGGCGGCGCGGTTCTCGAACGCCTGGCTCAATGCACCACTGTGCTCATGGACAAGACCGGCACCTTGACTCGGGGTGATCCGAAGTTGGTCGAGATCGTGACTGCCGATGACGTCGACCCCGACGTGATTCTCAGCGCTGCCGCATCCCTGGATCAATTTTCACCCCACGTGCTCGCCAGCGCAATCGTCCGGGCGGCGCTTGAGAAAGGACTGACCCTCATCGTCCCTCACGACGTCACAGAGGTCCTCGGTGAAGGAATCTCAGGAACCGTGGCTGATCGTCGGGTCTCAGTCGGACACGCGGCATCGACCGGCATACTCGCGACGCCGTCGTGGGCCAAGTCCGCACTGCGCCGCGCTCGTCTGGACGGGTCGCTCACGGTAGTCGTTTCTTTGAACGGCGAACCCACCGGCGTACTCGTCTTCGAGGATCCGTTGAGGTTTGAAGCACCGCGAACGATTCGCGCCCTGCGCCGCTATGGCGTCTCGCGAATCGTCATGGTCTCTGGAGATCGCGTCGAAGTCGCTGAGACCGTCGGTGCCGTCATTGGGGTGGACGACGTTCTCGCCGAGCGCACACCTTCCGAGAAGCTCGAGATTGTTCGCATCGAGTCGGCATCCGCGCCAACCATCATGATCGGGGACGGCATCAACGACGCGCCGGCACTCGCCCTGGCCGACGTCGGCGTCGCGATCGGCACGAGAGGCACATCAGCCGCGACGGAGGCGGCCGACGTCGTTCTGACGGTTGATACGATCGAGCGGCTCGGTGAGGCAATCGCCCTGGCGCACCGTACGGTGCGTATTGCGCGCCAAAGCGTCATTGCAGGTATGGGGATGTCGCTATTGGCAATGTGTGCTGCGGCCGCCGGCCTGCTTCCCACCGTAGACGGCGCGGTACTCCAAGAAGTGATTGACGTCATAGCGATCCTCAATGCGCTTAGGGCCCTTCGCGTCACACCCGGTCTCCTCCGATTGAGCGTCGAAGACGCTGCGATTACAAAGCGATTCTGGGAGGAGCATGTGTCGATTCGAATGGACATAGCGGAGCTACGAAGGGTGGCCGACCAACTCGGCACGCTTGACGCTCGATCGGCCCTCGCCGAGGTCGTCCACGAATACCAGGTCCTTTTCACCGAGGTCCTCCCCCATGAAGAAGCTGAAGAGCGCGAACTTTATCCAGAGCTAGGCCGCATAACGGGCCAGCAGAACCTCGCTGCCACGATGGGCAGGGCCCACGTCGAGATCAAGCACCAGATCCGCAGACTGGGCCAATTGCTCGAAGACATCGACGCCGACGGTGTCGATGATGCGGACATTGTCGAACTTCGGGGCATCCTGTATGAACTCCACGCGATCTTGCAATTCCACACCGCCCAGGAAGACGAGGACTTCCTCTCGCTGGCCGATGGGACAACTACCGAATCTGGACACCTGAAATCGCACGGCTGATGATCAGCC
>DATKRC010000046.1:0-25287 GCA_035532375.1 Acidimicrobiales bacterium | reverse complement strand
GGTCGACCAGGTCGACGACGAAGAGCTCCTCGAGCTCGTCGAGATGGAGATCCGTGAGCTCCTCACCAGCTACGGCTTCCCTGGCGACGACACCCCAATCGTGCGTGTCTCGGCCCTGAAGGCCCTCGAGGGCGACGAAGCCGCTGGCGACCAGGTCATGGAACTGATGGACGCCGTGGACACGTGGATCCCCGAGCCCGTACGCGCGACCGAGAAGCCGTTCCTCATGTCGATCGAAGACGTCATGTCCATTACCGGCCGTGGCACCGTCGTCACCGGCAAGGTCGAGCAGGGCGTCGTGAAGGTCGGCGACGAAGTCGAGATCGTGGGGCTACGCCCGACGACCAAGACCGTCGTGACGGGCATCGAGATGTTCCGCAAGCTCCTCGACCAGGGTCAGGCCGGCGACAACCTCGGCGCACTCTTGCGAGGAACGAAGAAGGAAGAGGTCGAGCGCGGCCAGGTGCTGTGCAAGCCCGGAACCATCACGCCCCACACCAACTTCGAGGCTTCGGTCTACGTTTTGACCAAGGAAGAGGGCGGCCGTCACAAGCCGTTCTTCGCCAACTACCGTCCGCAGTTCTATTTCCGCACGACTGACGTCACCGGCACTATTGAGTTGCCCTCGGGCACCGAGATGGTCATGCCCGGGGACAACACCGAGATGACCGTGACCTTGGGTAAGCCGATCGCCATGGACGAGGGCCTCACCTTCTCCATCCGCGAGGGTGGCCGAACGGTCGGTTCCGGTCGCGTCGTCAAGATCCTGAAGTAGCTAGGTCATGGCCGACAACCGACAAATGATTCGCATCCGGCTGAAGGCCTTCGACCACGGCGTCTTGGACCAGTCCACCGCGAAGATCGTCCAGACGGTCGAGCGTACGAACGCGAGGGTGCAGGGTCCCGTGCCACTGCCCACCGAGAAGCACCGCTACACGGTCGTTCGTGGACCCCACAAGCATAAAGACAGTCGCGAGCACTTCGAAATGCGCGTGCACAAGCGTCTTTTGGACATCGTGGACCACACCGCCAAGACCGTCGACTCGCTCCAGCGACTCGACCTCCCGGCGGGCGTCGACATCGAGATCAAGATCCGCCAAGTCTGATTCCGTTGAGCCCGCGCGCCTTTGCGCGCTCGGGCCTCGATGGTGTACGGTTAATAGCCCCCACAAAGCGGTTCGGGGAGGAAAAAAGAAGTGTTCAGTTGCCCTTTGGGGAACGCTGAACCAAACCAGTCGAGCGCTCCGTTCGGGTTTAGTTACCCGGCGGAGCGTCTGTGTGTCGGCAACCGACGCGCAGAGGAAGAGAAGAGGCACACGTGGCGACCAAAGCGATCGTCGGCGAGAAGGTGGGCATGACCCAGGTCTGGGACGCCCAGAACCGGGCCATCCCGGTGACGGTGGTTCGCGTCAGCCCCGCTCGCATCGTCCAGGTGAAGACACCTGAGAAAGAGGGCTACTCAGCCGTCCAGGTGACGTGGGGAACCCGTCGCCTTTCCACACTTTCCAAACCCGAACTCGGCCACTTCGAAAAGGCCGGCGTCACGCCCGGCAAGAAACTCGTCGAGTTGCGCCTCGATGACGTCTCCGGTTACGAAGTCGGCCAGGAGATCCTCGCCGACGCCTTCGAAAAGGGCGAGATGATCGACGCCACGGCCGTCGCCAAGGGCAAGGGATTCGCCGGTAGCATGAAGCGCCACAACTTCTCGGGTCAAGGCGGCGCGCACGGTAACCACAAGCACCACCGCGCTCCCGGTTCGATCGGCGCCTGCGCCACACCCGGGCGAGTCTTCAAAGGAACCAAGATGGCCGGTCGCATGGGTGGCGGACAGGTCACGACGACGAATCTCGAGGTGATCTCCGTCGACATCGAGCGCCACTTGGTGCTCGTCAAGGGTGCGGTCCCCGGCCCGCGCGGCGGCACCGTGGTGCTGCGTACGTCGGTGAAGAACCCGATGAAGGCCGGAGGCACGCGATGACCGACGTCTTTACCCTTCGTGGTCCGATCAAGAAGGAACGACCCGAGCCGGCCAAGCGTTCAGTGACGCGCAGGTCCCTTGACGGCACCGAACTCGGCAAGGTCGCGCTCGAGCCGACGATCTTCGGCATCGAGGCCAACATGGCCGTACTTCACCAGGTGATCAAAGCGCAGCTCGCCGCCAAGCGTTCGGGCACGCAGTCGACCAAGACCCGCAAAGAGGTTCGCGGTGGTGGCAGGAAGCCGTTCAACCAAAAGGGCACCGGTGGCGCTCGTCAGGGAACCATCCGCGCGCCGCAGTACCCGGGTGGTGGTATCGCCCTGGGGCCCAAGCCGCGCAAGTACGACCAGAAGACGCCCAAGAAGATGATTCGTCTCGCTCTCAATTCGGCTCTCTCGGACCGCGCGGCCCTAGAGCGCGTCGCGATCGTCGACAGTTTCACCACGTGGGAGACACCCAGGACGAAAGACGCCATCACCGCCTTGGAGTCCCTCGGTCTCGACGGCAAGATCCTGGTGGTCTTAGGCAGTGACGACGCGACGGCACTGCGCTCGTTCCGGAACCTGACGAACGTAAAGACGATCGACGCCGGCGAGGTCAACGCCTATGACGTCCTCGACTGCGACTGGATCCTCTTCACCGACGAGACGTTGCCGACCTTAAAGGAGAACAGCTGATGCGCGATGCCATGAGCGTCCTGATCCGCCCGGTCGTCTCGGAGAAGACCTACGCCATGATGGATAAGGGCACCTACGTCTTCGTCGTCGATCCGCGTTCGACCAAGGTCGACGTGCGCAACGCCGTCGAGCGGACCTTCAACGTCAAGGTCACCAACGTCAACACTCTCAACCGCAAGGGTAAGTCGACGCGCAATCGTCGCACCGGTGTCGTGGGCATGCGCCCCGGCACGAAGCGGGCCATCGTCACCCTGCGAGCCGGTGACACGATCAACCTCTTCGAGAACTAAGGACTGCCATGGCGCTACGTCAACGCAAACCAACGAGCCCCGGTCGCCGCTTCCAGACGGTCTCGGACTTCGCCGACATCACCAAGACCCTGCCCGAGAAGTCGCTGCTGGATTCCAAGCCCAAGACCGGTGGTCGTAACAACTACGGTCGCAAGACCTCGCGTCACCGCGGTGGTGGTCACAAGCAGCAGTACCGCATCATCGACTTCAAACGCAACAAGGACGCCGTCCCGGCGCGCGTCGCGGCCATTGAATACGACCCGAACCGGACCTGTCGCATCGCGCTGTTGCACTACGTGGACGGCGAGAAGCGCTACATCCTCGCGCCGAACGGACTCAAGGTCGACGACATGGTCGAATCCGGTCCCAAGGCCGACATCCGCACCGGTAACTCGTTGCCGATGCGATTCATCCCGACCGGCTCCACCGTGCACAACGTCGAGCTTCGTCCCGGCGGCGGCGGCAAGATGGCGCGCAGTGCCGGCATGGGTGTCCAGATCGTCGCCAAAGAAGGCGCCTACGCCACCCTTCGTCTGCCGTCCACCGAGATGCGCCGTGTGCCCATCGACTGTCGCGCCACGCTCGGCATCGTCGGCAACTCCGAACACGAACTCACCTCGATCGGTAAGGCGGGACGTAATCGCTGGAAGGGCATCCGCCCCCAGACCCGCGGTGTGGCCATGAACCCGGTCGACCACCCACTCGGTGGTGGCGAAGGCAAGACGTCCGGTGGACGTCATCCCGTCTCGCCATGGGGTCAACCCGAAGGTCGTACGCGCTTGCCGAAGGCATCGGACAAGTTAATTATTCGTCGTCGCCGTGGACGCGGCGCGCGGAGGTAGGTAGAGAATGTCACGAAGTCTCAAAAAGGGTCCGTTCATCGATGCCCACCTCTTGAAGAAGGTCGACGCGATGAACGCGGCCAACGAGAAGAAGGTCATCAAGACCTGGAGCCGTCGTTCGACGGTGATCCCCGACATGGTCGGGCACACCTTCGCCGTCCACGACGGACGTCGTCACGTCCCGGTCTTCGTGAACGAATCCATGGTCGGTCACAAGCTGGGTGAGTTCGCGCCGACGCGCACCTTCCGATTCCACGCCGGCCAGGAAAAGACGGGTAAGCGCTAATGACCGGTCCCAAGTTGAACGAACGTCCCGGCACCCGCGCCACGCTGCGCGGCTACCACATGTCCGCGAGCAAGGCTCGCGTCGTGTTGAACCTCATCCGTGGCGAGGACGTCACCACCGCGCAAGAGATCCTGACCGGCACCAATCGCGAGGCCGCTGACGTGATCGCCAAGGTGCTCGCCTCGGCCGTCGCCAACGCCGTCACCAACGACGCGATGCAGGCCGACGAACTGTTCGTCTCGGCCGCCTACGCCGACGAGGGCATCACGATGAAGCGCTTCACCCCTCGCGCGCGCGGACGCGCCGGCAAGATCCGCAAGCGTTCCTGTCACATCACGATCATCGTGTCGCGACTCGATGACGAGCGTCTCGAGACGTTGCGCAACGCGCGTAGCGCTCAGGCCGCGGTGTCGCGCACCCGACGAGTCGCGTCGTCGCGTCGTCGCGCCGACCAGCAGGCGAGTCTCAACAAGCGCGAGACCGCGGCTGCCGAAGCCGCCGAGAACGAAGCGATCGAGGCCGACGCCAATGCCGAGGCCTGGAACGACGAGGTCGCCGACGAGACCGACGTCATGGAGTTCGACACCGTCGACACGCCGGTCGAGGACCTGGTTGACGACACGGATAAACCAGGCGACGACACAGATTCGAACGACACGACTGAGGAGACGAAGTAATGGGTCAGAAGGTAAACCCCTACGGTTTCCGACTCGGGATCACGACGGACTGGAAGTCGCGTTGGTTCAAGGAGCGCGGCTACAAGGAACTCGTCGTCGAGGACTGGAAGATCCGCGACTACCTGACTAAGCAGCTCGAGAGCGCCGCCGTGAGCCGCATCGAGATCGAGCGCAACTCGGACCGCATCCGCGTGGACATCCACACGGCTCGTCCGGGCATCGTCATCGGTCGACGCGGTGCCGAGGCCGAGCGCCTGAAGAAGGACTTGGAGAAGATCACCGGTCAGAAGAACAAGATCTCGCTCAACATCCAAGAGATCAAGCAGCCCGAACTGGACGCCGCACTCATCGCCCAGGGGATCTGTGACCAGTTGCTTCGTCGTGTGGCCTTTCGCCGCGCCATGAAGCGCGGCATCCAGACCGTGCAGAAGGCCGGCGCCATGGGTGTCAAGATCCAGGCGTCGGGACGTCTCGGAGGTGCAGAAATGTCACGTCGCGAGTCCTACCGCGAAGGCCGAGTGCCACTGCACACACTTCGCGCGGACATCGACTACGGATTCCGCGAGGCCCGTACCTCGACCGGGCGCATCGGTGTCAAGGTCTGGATCTACAAAGGCGACATCCTGCCGTACCAATTGACGAACGACGAGAAGATCGTGCGCGAGGCCGCGATGGCCGCCGGCGATGCGGTGCCCGTCGGATCGAGCGCGTCGGCACCTAAGGGTGTTGTCCGTGCCGGTGGCGGACGCCGTCGCGTCGAGGCCGAGCCGGTCGTCGATGACGTCGTCGAAGAGATCATCTCTGACACTGACCCCGAGGCCGTCGACCTGCTCGCCGTGACCCCCGAGGTCGAGGCGCAGTTGAGCGTCGAAGAAGAGATCGAGCGTCGCACCGCCCAAGAGCACAACGACACCCCGCACTTCAGGAAGGATGTCGAGTAATCATGTTGATGCCCCGCAAGGTAAAGCACCGCAAGCAGCAGCGCGGACGTCGCGCCGGCAACGCCAAGGGCGGCGTCGAGCTCAGTTTCGGCGACTTCGGTATCCAGGCCCTAGAGCGTGGTTGGATCACCGCTCGCCAGATCGAAGCGGCCCGTATCGCGATGACCCGTCACGTGAAGCGTGGTGGCAAGGTCTGGATCCGCGTCTTCCCCGATAAGCCCGTCACGCAGAAGCCGGCCGAGACCCGCATGGGTTCAGGTAAGGGCAACCCCGAGCACTGGGTCGCCGTGGTGAAACCGGGGCGCATCATGTTCGAGCTCGGTGGCGTCGACGAGGCGTTGGCGCGCGCCGCCATGGAACGCGCCATCCAGAAGTTGCCGATCAAGGCCAAGTTCGTCGTTCGTCCCGGTACCCACGGGACCCCGGAAGTGAGCATCTGATGGCCAAGACCCGTGAACGAATCGCCGAGATGCGCCTGTTGGGCGACCGCGAACTGCTCGAACGACTCGCCGAGTCGCGTCGCGAGCTCTTCAACATGCGCTTTCAGTTGGCGACCGGTCAGCTCGACAACTCGGCGCGTCTCAACGAGGTGCGTCGCGACATCGCGCGCCTCACGACGTTTGCGCGCGAGCGCGAGATAGCTGCCGCCGAGGCGCTAGGAGAAGGTGAGTAGTCATGTCTGACTCGAACGAAACAAACAGGGTGAACCCCCGCAAGGTCCGTGAGGGCATCGTCGTCTCGGACAAGATGAACTCGACCCTGGTCGTGGCCGTCAATGAGCGTGTCCCGCACCCCCGCTACGGCAAGATCGTCCAGCGCACCAAGAAGCTCTACGTCCACGACGAGAAGAACGAAGCCAAGATCGGCGACAAGGTCCGGGTCCAAGAGACCCGTCCTCTCTCGAAGCTCAAGCGCTGGCGTCTCACCGAAGTAGTGGAGCGTGCTCGATGATCCAACAAGAGAGTCGACTCAAGGTCGCCGACAACTCGGGAGCGAAGGAAGTCCTTTGCATCCGCGTGCTCGGTGGATCGCGTCGTCGCTACGCCTCGATCGGTGACGTCTTCATCGCCACCGTGAAAGAAGCGATCCCCGGCGCCGCCGTGAAGAAGGGTGACGTGGTTCGCTGCGTCGTCGTTCGCACGTCCAAGGAGAAGCGTCGTCCCGACGGTTCCTACATCAAGTTTGACGAGAACGCCGCGGTGCTGATCAACGACCAGCTGCAGCCGCGCGGCACACGCATCTTCGGACCCGTGGGTCGCGAACTGCGTGACAAGAAGTTCATGCGCATCATTTCGCTGGCTCCGGAGGTGTTGTAATGAAGATCCGTAAAGGGGACGAAGTGTTCGTGTTGTCCGGGAAGTTCCGCGGCGAGCGAGCCAACGTCGAAGAGGCGATGCCCACGTCCAACAAGGTGATCCTCGACGGACTCAACCTCGCCAAGCGCCACACCAAGCAGGCCGGCTCGACCATGCAGGCCGGCATCATCGACAAGTTGATGCCGCTCGACGCGAGCAACGTCGCGCTCTGGTGTGACAACCACAAGGGACCGGCCAAGGTCGCTTACAACATCGTTGATGGCGTGAAGTCACGCGTCTGTCGCAAGTGTGGGGAGGTGCTGTGACCACGACCACCCGCCCGCGTCTCAAGGTGCGATTCGACGAAGAGATCCGTCAGTCGCTCAAAGAAGAGCTCGGACTAGAGAACATCATGCAGGTTCCGCGCCTCACGAAGATCGTCCTCAACTCCGGGGTCGGTCGCGCCACGCAACAGGCGTCCTTGCTCGAAGGAGCCCAACGCGACTTAGAGCTCATCACCGGTCAAAAGCCGGTCGTGACGCGCGCCAAGAAGTCGATCGCCAGCTTCAAGCTTCGCGAGGAGCAGCCCATCGGCGTCAAGGTGACCTTGCGAGGGGACCGCGCCTGGGAGTTCTTCGACCGATTGCTGAGTCTCGCGATCCCGCGCATCCGCGACTTCCGTGGTCTGTCGCCGAAGTCCTTCGACGGACACGGCAACTACACCTTTGGCATCAATGACCAGTTGATCTTCCCCGAGGTCGACTACGACAAGATCGACGCGCCGCGTGGTTTCGACATCACGATCGTCACCACGGCCGCGAACGACGAGCAGGGCCATGCATTCTTGCGCGCGTACGGCTTCCCCTTCAAGCAGGAGAACAAGTAAATATGGCGAAGAAAGCTCTTCGAATCAAGCAGCGAAAGACCCCGAAGTTCTCGACGCGTGCCTACACGCGTTGCGAACGTTGTGGTCGACCGCGCTCGGTGTATCGCAAGTTCGGCCTGTGCCGTATCTGCTTGCGTCAGATGGTGCACGCCGGCGAGATCCCCGGCGTGACCAAGGCGAGTTGGTAGGTAGATCATGACAATGACCGACCCCATCGCCGACATGCTCACGCGGATTCGTAACGCGAACTCTGCGATGTTCGACACCGTGAAGATGCCCAGTTCGAAACTGAAGGAGAACTTAGCCAAGGTCTTGGAGCGAGAAGGCTTCATCGCCGGCTTCACCGTCTCCAAGGTCGACGGCAAGCCCGGCAACCAACTCGAGATCGCGCTCAAGTACTCCGAAGACCGCAAGAAGACGATCATTGGGATCAAGCGCGTCTCCAAGCCCGGACTTCGCATCTACAAGAAGTCGGACCAGATGCCCAAGGTCTTGGGCGGCGTCGGCGTGGCCGTCGTCTCGACCAGCCACGGCCTGATGACCGACCGCGAAGCCCGCAAGGCCAAGCTCGGCGGCGAGGTGCTCTGCTATGTCTGGTAGTACGCGCAACTTTTCGGAGGTCCGCTGATGTCACGTATCGGCTCTAACCCCATCACCGTGCCCGCCTCGGTCACCGTCACCGTCGCCGACGGCGTGGCCACGGTGAAGGGACCGAACGGCACCATGAGCCGGGTCATTCCCGACGGCATCACGATCACTCAAGAGGGCGACGTACTGAACGTGTCACGTCTGAACGACGAGACCCAGTACCGCTCCCTGCACGGTCTGACGCGCACGTTGATCTCCAACATGGTGGTCGGCGTCACCGACGGCTGGTCCAAGGAACTCGAGATCATCGGCGTCGGTTACCGCGCCGCCAACGGGGGACCGGGCGTGCTCGATTTGGCCCTGGGCTTTTCGCACCCGGTAAAGTTCAACGCACCCGAGGGCATCACCTTCGAGGTGCCGCTGCCCACGCGCGTCATCGTGAAGGGCGCGGACAAAGAGGTCGTCGGCCAGGTGGCCGCGTCCATCCGCAAGATCCGTAAGCCCGAGCCCTACAAGGGCAAGGGCGTTCGCTACCTCGGAGAACGAGTAGTGCGCAAGGCTGGAAAGGCTGCAAAGTAATGGCACGAAGCACACTGGAACTACGCAAGCGCCGTCACGCGCGCATCCGGCGCCGTCTCTCGGGTACCCCGGAGCGTCCGCGCGTCGCCGTCTCGCGTACCAACAAGCACATCTCGGCCCAGATCATCGATGACGTCACGGGCCGCACACTGGCTGCGGCTTCGTCGGTCGAAGCCGACCTCAAGAAGAGCACCGGCGGCAACGTCGCCGGAGCCAAGGCCGTCGCCGAATTGTTAGCTTCGCGCGCCAAAGAGGCCAACATCACCGCGGTCGTCTTCGACCGCGGAGGATTCGATTATCACGGCCGGGTCGCGGCGTTCGCCGACACGCTTCGCGCCGCCGGACTGGAGTTTTAATGGCCGATCTCGAACAGTTCGAAGAGCGCACCATCAAGGTGAACCGCGTCTCGAAGGTCGTGAAGGGTGGACGTCGTTTCTCCTTCACGGCACTCATGGTGATCGGTGACGGCAAGGGCCGCGTCGGTCTCGGCTACGGCAAGGCCAAAGAGGCGGGTCTCGCGGTACAAAAGGGGATCGAAGAGGCTCGCAAGAACCTCTTCGACGTACCCCTCGCCGGCACGACGATCGTCTATCCAGTCCTCGGCGCCTCGGGCGCCGGGCGAGTGTTGATGAAGCCCGCCGCGCCCGGTACCGGCGTCATCGCCGGCGGAGCCGCGCGCGCGATTCTCGAGATGGCGGGCGTGAAGGACATCATCGCCAAGTCACTGGGATCGTCCAACGGCATCAACGTGGCCCACGCGACGATCGAAGGCCTCAAGCAACTGCGTCGACCGGAGGAGATCGCCTCCTCGCGTGACAAGCCAGCCGATCACGTCATCCCCAGCGGGACACTTCGTGCCTACCGCGAACGTCAGCGCGATGGCGACCTGTTCAAAGTGACGGAGGGCTGAGATGGCGTTGAAAGTCACCCAAATTCGCTCCGGCATCGCCACCAAGCCCAAGCACCGCGGCACCTTGCGCGCGCTGGGACTACGGGGCATTGGCCAATCCAACGTGCTGCCTGATCGACCCGAGATCCACGGGATGATCGCTCGAGTGCCGCACCTCGTGAAAGTAGAAGAGGTCAACGAATGAAGTTGCACGATCTCAAATCACCCGAAGGCTCGATCAAGCGCAAGAAGATCGTCGGTCGTGGCATCGGTGGTCGCGGCGGCAAGACTGCCGGCCGGGGCACCAAGGGGCAAAAGGCCCGTCGTCAGATTCCGGCCGGTTTCGAGGGTGGCCAGTTGCCGCTCTTACAGCGCATCCCCAAGCTGAAGGGCTTCACCAACCCGTTCCGCGTCGAGTACACGCCCGTCAACATCGACGCCCTCGCGGGCCTCGGTGTCACTGACATCACCCTCGATGTCCTGGTCGAGCGCGGACTCGCTCGGAAGAAGGACTTCGTGAAGGTCCTCGGCCGAGGTGAACTGAAGACGAAGTTGAACGTATCGGCTCACCGATTCTCGGCGTCGGCCAAGGCCGCCATCGAAGCCGCGGGCGGCACGACGAGTGAAGTGGCGCTGCCCTTCGCTGTTCGTCCACCAGCATCGGGCAACCAACACCAGAACCGCTAAGGTCCGACAGTGCTTCGTCGCCTCGGGAATATCTTTCGCGTACCGGACCTGCGCAACAAAGTCTTGTTCACGATTGGCGTCATCTGCCTGTATCAGGCCGGTGCCAACATCCCGATTCCCGGGGTCAGCTGGAGTCAAGTCCGACTTCTTCAAGCCAAGGCCGGTGCCAGCGGCGTGCTCGGCTTCTTGAACCTCTTCTCCGGTGGCGCTCTGACCCGACTCGCGGTCTTCGGACTTGGTGTCATGCCCTACATCACGAGTTCCATCGTGATCCAGCTCCTCACCACCGTCATCCCCAAGTTGACCCAATGGCGCGACCAGGGCGCCGTCGGGCAAAAGAAGATCACCCAGACGACGCGGTATCTGACCATCGGTCTGGCATTGCTGCAGTCGACCGGTCTCATCTATGCCTTCCACGGTCACGACCAGGCGCTGCTCGGATTCAACATCGACCTCATCCCCAGGTTCACCATCTGGATGGGTCTGTTCATGGTGGCGATCATGACCGCCGGCACGGCCTTCGTCATGTGGCTGGCCGAACTCATCACCCAGCGCGGCATCGGTCAGGGCATGAGCTTGCTCATCTTCGCCAACGTCGTGGCGGGTATCCCGTCAGGCGGCCACGCGGTCCTCGACGAGGGCGGTCCGGTCAAGTTCGTGGTGCTCCTGTTGACCTCTATCGCCCTGTTGGTCCTCATCGTCTTCATGGACAACGGCCAGCGTCGAATACCGGTCACCTTCGCCCGACGTGTCGTGGGACGAAAAGAGATGGGCGGCAACTCGACGTATATACCGCTCAAGGTCAACCAATCGGGCGTGATCCCGATCATCTTCGCCTCCTCGGTCCTCTACATCCCGATCCTTTTGAGCAACATCGTGCCGTGGGCCAGTTTCACCAACTTCGTCAACTCGTCACTCCATCCGACGAGTTTCTTCTATATCTTCTCGGACTTCGTCTTGATCGTGGCCTTCACCTTCTTCTACGTCTACATCGCCTTCGAGCCCCACCAACAGGCCGAAATGCTGCGCCAGCAGGGTGGTTTCGTGCCGGGTATCCGACCGGGCATGCCGACCGAGCGCTACTTCGCCAAGATGCTCTCGCGCATCACGGTCGTGGGGGCGTTCTTCTTGGCCTCGGTGGCGGTCGTGCCGAGTATCCTCATGGCCCTGTGGAATATCAACCGCTTTCCGTACTACGGCACGACCTTGCTGATCGCCGTGGGTGTCGCCTTGGAGACGATGCGCCAGATCGACAGCCAGCTCATGATGCGTAACTACGAAGGCTTCTTGAAGCGCTGATCATGTCGCCACGTCTAAATCTGATCGTCCTGGGGAAACAGGGCGCCGGCAAGGGTACTCAATCGACGGTGCTCTCCGAGAAGTACGGCATCCCGCACGTCTCGACGGGCGACACGTTGCGAAACGCCGTGAAGGTCGAGAACGAACTGGGCAAGAAGGTCGCGTCGATCTTGGAAGCCGGTGAGCTCGTCTCGGACGAGATCGTCAATCAATTGGTCGAAGAACGCTTCAAGCAGCCCGACGCCCAACGCGGAGTCCTGCTCGACGGATTTCCGCGCACCATCGGTCAGGCCGAGGCGCTCGAAGCCATGCTCGGCGCCGACGGCATCAAGCTCTGCATCAACCTGGACGTGCCGATCGAATTGGTCACCCAGCGCCTCTCGTCGCGACGGGTCTGTCAGGAGTGCGGCACGACGTATAAGGACACGGATATCGAAGCGATCTCCGGCACGTGTTCGAACTGCGGCGGCGACGTGATCCAGCGCACCGACGACTACCCCGAAGCGATTCGCACTCGGCTGGAGAACTACGAGCGCGACACCGAACCGTTGCTCTCGTTCTACGCGTCGCGCCAACTGCTGGTCACCGTCGACGGCGACCAGAGCCCCGAGGACGTGACCAACGAGATCATGAAGGTGGTCCACGAAAGAGGTCTCGCATGAGACGCTCAGCCGATGAACTGAACAAGATGCGCAAGGCCGGCAAGGTGGTGGCCGAGATGCACGCAGCAACGCGCGCGGCGATTCGACCGGGCGTGACGACCGCGCAGCTCAATGAGATAGCGGCCGACGTGCTCGCCAAGCGCGGGGCGCGTTCGAACTTTCTCAACTACCACGGCTTCCCGGCCGTGATCTGCACCAGTCCCAACGACATGATCGTGCACGGCATCCCCGGGCCATATGTGCTTCGCGAAGGCGACATCCTCTCAGTGGACTGTGGCGCGATCATCGAGGGCTACCACGGTGACGCTGCCTACACCGCGGGCGTCGGCGAGATCAGTGACGAAGCGCAGCGACTGATCGACGTGACCGAACGCTCGCTGTGGGCCGGCATCGATCAGTTGAAGAAGGGCAATCGACTCAACGAGGTCGGCCGCGCCGTCCAGAAGGTGGCCGAGGCTGCTGGCTACTCCGTCGTTCGTGAGTACGTGGGTCACGCAATTGGGACCGAGATGCACGAGGATCCCCAGGTGCCGAACTACTGGCCGGGAACTCCGGGGCCGACACTGAAAGAAGGCATGGTCTTCGCGATCGAGCCGATGGTGAACATCGGCAGTTACGAGACCTACATGCTCGATGACGGCTGGAGTGTGATGACCCAAGACGGCCAACTCTCGGCCCACTTCGAACACACCATCGCGATCACCGACGACGGTCCCGAAGTCTTCACCGCCGCCTAATCGAGCAACCGTGCCTGATTTCGACGGCGTTGCGCGTAGAGCGCGGCTTCGGTCCGACGCGTGAAGCCCAGTTTGGCGAGCAAGCTCGAGACGTAGTTCTTCACCGTCTTCTCAGCGAGAAACATGGTGACAGCGATCTCGCGGTTGCTGAGACCCTCACTCAAGAGATCCAGTATGCGACGTTCTTGCGGACTCAATCTCTCGAGTCGGATGTCATCGGTGATCTGTCGATGGAGTCGTTCTTTGGCGCTCGCCATTTCTTCGCTGGTGAGCAGCATCTCACCGTCGGCCACTCGTCTGATCGAGTTGATCAAATCGTCGCCGAGGACGCTCTTGAGGACGTAGCCCCGCGCGCCCGCTAGGTACGACGCATCGAGCGCGTGATTGTCCGAGAATGAGGTCAGCATCAGACATCCGAGTTCGGGCCGTATCGCTCGCAACTGTCGACAGAGGTCGACGCCGCTTCCGTCCGGGAGCCGCACGTCGAGTACCGCGACGTCGAGCCCAGTGAGATCGACGGCGAGTGCCGCTTCGAAGGTGCCAGCCTCCGCGACGACGCGAACATCGTCTTCGGCGTTGAACAGTTCGCGGAGTCCTCGACGCACGATCTCGTGGTCGTCGACTAACAAGAGGTCGATCAACTCAGAACGACCGATTCGCGGTCCAGCGCACCGTCGTGCCGCCACCGATCCTTGAGTCAATCGAGCAGTTGCCTCCGAGTTCGCGCGCCCGGGCGCTGAGATTGCGCACGCCACCCCCGGACCCGACGTTCGGAGTGAACCCCACGCCGTTGTCGCGCACGATGACTTCGATGAGTGCATCGTCGATGTCGAGCTCAATGTCGACCTCGGTCGCGCTCGAATGTCGCACGACGTTGGAGAGGATCTCGCGTAGGGCCTGCAAACAGTTCTGCGTGCACCGAGGACCGACGTTCGCGTCGATGTTCGCAGCGACCTTCACCTTCGCACTTACGCCGAGTCCAGAGGCGATCTCGAGTGAGAGCGTGGTCACACGATCTTCGAGCGACTGTCCGAAGAAGTGGTCTTGGTCTATCTCGAAGATGGTGGTGCGAATCTCTTGAATGGTCATGTCGAGTTCGTCGAGGACGTCTTCGATTCGCTCGCGCACGTCGTCCTCGGCGATTGCTGGCAGGGAGTTACGTAACGCGAGTCCCGCTCCGAAGAGACGCTGGATGACCGTATCGTGAAGGTCGCGCGCCAATCGTTCGCGCTCTTCGGCCAACGTCAGCGCTCGCACATTCGATCGCAGAAGTTGTTGGTCGATCACCAACCCCGTAGCGTGCCCAAATGCTTCGGTGAGTTGCTCGTCCTCTTCGCTGAACGCTTCGCCGTCGACGGGATCGGTGAGATAGAGGTTGCCGAATATGTGACCGTCACCCGTTATGACCGGCACGCCGAGGAAACGGTGCATGGGCGGGTGATTCGCGGGGAAGCCCGAGGACATGATGTGTCCGGACAGATCGTCGATGCGAAGGGTTGTGCGACGACGAATGATCTCGCCCAGCAGTCCTCGGCCTTGGGGCTCTGGTCCGATGGCGGCGCGTTGTTCGAGGTCCAGTCCGTAGGTGATGAAACGCGAGAGTGTGATGCCGTCTCTAGCGATCACGCCGAGCGCACCGTAGCGCGCCCCAACCAGTCGACTCGCCGTCTCGATGATCCGAGAGAGCAAACCGTCAAGGTCGGCGTCCGTCTCGATCAGGAGCATTGCATCGATCAACGCGTGGAGACGCTCCGGATCGTTGATCTTATGGAACGCCATTTGCCAAATCTTCCCACAGATGAGGAAAAATGCGAACAAAACCTGTCGATGAAGTCGTTCTTCGCGACCCAGGTCGGACCGATAGGGACGTTTATCGCGGTCTCACTCCACTTCGCAACGCGGCGGTTGCGAGCGTGTCGCACCGGGCACGATGGGCCAGTGTCGGGTCCAATCCTTGACCACTATGATGGATGGACCAGAACGTCACGTTGGGGCGAAATTCGGCAAACTTTTTGGTAGTGGCCTAGTTTCAAAGGCAACCCAAAAATAATTAAAGTAAGGCTGAAGTTTCATACTGGGCCCAGGACATTTGTACTAGCGCCCCCTCTAGTAATTTGCAAATACCTCTGTATACTTGGGGTACACCCAGTTACACCAAATTGCGTCGAGTGTCAAGCACTAGTGTCGGCTAGCAATTACGGGTGTGAGCGATGTTGAGACCAAGGACGAGGACAGTGGGCACGGACAGGAATCCCCGCAAGGGTGACGCCTCACAACGCGCGTGGAGCGTTGTTCAGGAAGCAACCGGACAGGCAGAACGGCGCCCCGAAAAGAGTCCTGAAGCCGTGGCTAGAGGTCGCGCTGGTGGGCTCAAAAGAGCTGAAAATTTGACTGCCGCTAGGCGTCTAGAGATCGCAAAAACCGCAAGGGCTTCGAGAAAGGGATAGGTGGCTTATGAAGAAGACAGATAAGAAGTTCAAAGCAAAAGTTGGCAATAGTTCTCCGGCCTATCGCGAGCAGGTTGCCCGACTTAGTGCAAAAGCGAAGCCTGTTTCGGTAAGTTCCGCCTACAGACCTTCTCCAAAGTAATAACGATTTTTAGATGGATGGGTACGGGATTCTTCCCGTACCCATCCGTTATTACGAAGAGAATGACAAGGATCAAGTCCGCAAATTCCATTGTTCGAATCACAAGCCGAAATGGCATCTTCAACCGCAGAAGTTAATTCGGAGAGCGCCTTTTCACTTAGACGATTCATTAATCGAAATACTTGTTGCTCACGACGGTCCTGATGTAGTCGGTGTGGCCGTGTTTGAGGTCACTGATGTGCCAAGTTGTTTCGTGTTGTCGCTAGGAGTTAAGCGCCAAAGGCAAAACCAGGGAATTGGGGCAAGTCTCAAACGCGCAGTTGTGGTGGTCGCCGCCGACCGAGGACTCATTGTTGAGTCTCACGTTCACCACCAGAACAGTTATATGCGTCTAATAAACAAGGGGCTGGGGGCGGCAACCGAACCACTCGAAGACGATCCGGACTATTTGGCGACAGTGGTCAGGGGTGAAGTCGCTCAGAACGAAGAGGATGTAACACCCTCTAAGTAAAGTGGCTAGTATGAACAAACTGACCACAGCAAAGAGGGCCGAAGTCATTGGACTTCTTTGTGAGGGAATGTCAATGCGAGCCATTTCTCGCACGACTGGCGTTGCCCGTCAAACAATCAGTGACCTGCTGGAAAACGTCGGAAAAGCCGCCTCTGATTTCCAAGCAAACGTGTTTGTAAACCTGCCCTGCAAGGTCATCGAATGTGACGAAATCTGGTCATTCTGCTACTCAAAGGAAAAGAACGTTCCGGCTGACAGAGCAGGAGAATACGGCTTTGGTGACGTGTGGACGTGGACCGCGATTGACGCCGACACGAAGTTGGTCCCCACTTGGCTCGTAGGCGAGCGCACGATTTCAGACGCTTGGGTGTTCCTGTCCGATCTCAAGGGCCGTTTGCACGACACCCGGATTCAGTTGACGACTGACGGACTACGCAATTACTTGACCGTTGTTGACGGACTGTGGGCCGACAACATTGACTTCGCCATGCTGCACAAGATTTATGGTCGCCCCGTTGGGCAGTCGAACCCAGAGCGCAAGTACAACCCTGACGTGTGCACGGGCATAGACGTTCGCGTGATCGCTGGCAACCCTGACATGAGCCGTGTCTCAACGTCCTACGTGGAGCGGAACAACCTCACCATGCGAATGGGCATGCGACGTTTCACACGTCTGACGAACGGCTTCTCGAAGAAGATTGAGTTCCACGCGGACGCTGTCAGTCTGAACTTCCTCTATTACAACTTCGCTCGTGCCCACCAGACTTTGCGAGTCAAGAATGCTGACGGAACTTTCACGAAGCGTTCACCGGCTATGGCCGCAGGATTGGCCGATCACATTTGGTCAACTCACGAAATTGCCGAATTGTTGGGGTGACGTTAGGCCTTACGTCAGGACTATTGTTGACACCCGATCTACATCCATGTAACGTATTTCTTGGTAGCAGCCACGTTGTCGGTAAGTTCGATTACACACTAAGAAGCGGTGCCCAGTTGAGTGGGCACCGCTTCTTGGTGATGCAGACGATATGGGATTCGAACCGATGCCTACGGGGTAGCAGCCACGTCGTGCTGTCCGCTACACCAATCGTCCGCCCTTAAATTACACCCGTGTAAGACCCCGCGTCAACGCGAGTGTTGAAGCAATTAGGGGGAAATCGGGACCGGACTAAATTACTGCCGCGACCCCAGCGATCACCTGAGAAACAGGTGCATCCATTTCTTTGTGGACCCAACCGGCGAAGCAGCCGCCTATAAGAGAGACAAGCGGGTGAGCCTTCAACTTGAAGTGGAGGGTTGCTGCAAATCCGGCGCCAACAAGTAGGTGCCCTGCCTTGTATTGCCCTGACGACGGGGCCACGTTCGGCAGCCCAATGGGCTCTAAATTGAGTGTCATCTCCTAGCCTTTCCGAGTGGCTCTCGTCCGGCACCTAAAAGCGTACAAGCCTGTAGAATTAACAACACTGGCACGGCCCAGAAAATTGTGAATTCAAACTAGGCCACTACCAACTTTTGCGTTTTGCCGAAATTTTGGTAGAATTGTCAGCCGACCTCTTGGCGTGCCTTGAGGTCTATCCGTGAAGGAGTATTTGTTCTTTCACGTCTCGCCGTGCCGTCACAAGGAGAAAGAACCTGAGCAAGCCAAAGGAAGACGCGTTTACCGTTGAGGGGACCGTCGTCGAGCCTCTACCAAACGCCATGTTTCGCGTCGAATTAGAGAACGGGTACACCGTCCTCGCGCACAGCTCAGGAAAGATGCGTATGCACCGTATCCGTATCCTTCCGGGCGACAAGGTCCAGGTAGAGATCACTCCCTATGACATGACCCGCGGTCGCATCACCTACCGCTACAAATAGCTCCAGTTCAAGAAGATCGAGAAAGAGAATTATGAAGGTTCGCGCAAGCGTCAAGCCCATGTGTGAGAAGTGCAAGGTTATTCGCAGGTCCGGCGTCGTCCGTGTGATCTGTGAACAGCCTCGTCACAAGCAGCGCCAGGGCTAGGAGAAGAACATGGCCCGTATTGCTGGTGTGGACATCCCCCGCGACAAGCGCACCGTGATCGCGCTCACCTACATCTTTGGCGTTGGTCCGACCATCGCCCAACAGGTCTGCGCCGCGACCGGCGTGGACGAGTCCACCCGCGTGAAGGATTTAAGCGAAGCCGACGTCAACAAGCTTCGCGCCTACATCGACCAGAACGTGACCGTCGAAGGTGACCTTCGACGTGACGTCGCCCAGGACATCAAGCGCAAGATGGAGATCAACTGCCTGCAGGGGATCCGTCACCGCAAGGGTCTGCCCGTGCGCGGACAGCGCACCCGCACCAATGCCCGCACTCGCAAGGGACCGAAGCGCACCGTCGCCGGTAAGAAGAAGGTAACGAAGTAATGGCTAAGCCGAATACGGTTCGCAAGGGTCGCAAGAAGGAACGTAAGAACGTCGCCTTTGGCGTCGCGCATATAAAGAGTTCGTTCAACAACACGATCGTGTCGATCTCGGACCCCGAGGGCAACGTGCTCTCCTGGGCCAGTTCCGGCCAGGTCGGCTTCAAGGGTTCACGTAAGTCCACGCCGTACGCCGCGCAGCTCGCCGCCGAGAAGTGCGCGCGCGCCGCGATGGAACACGGTGTGAAGAAGGTCGACGTGTTGGTTCGCGGACCGGGATCCGGTCGTGAGACCGCTATTCGCTCGATCGCCGCGGCCGGCATCGAAGTCGTCGCCATCAAGGACGTGACGCCACTTCCGCACAACGGGTGTCGCCCCAAGAAGCGTCGTAGGGGTTAGTCATGGCTCGTTATACCGGACCCGTCTGTCGACTCTGTCGGCGTGAGCGCACCAAGTTGTACTTGAAGGGCGAGCGCTGCTTCACCATGAAGTGCCCCGTGGCCGAGAACTCGGACCGCCAGATGCGCGCCTTCCCGCCGGGCATGCACGGTCGCGACCGCCAACGCCAGGGTTCGGAGTACCTGACCCAGCTGCGCGAGAAGCAGAAGGCCCGTCGTATCTACGGGATCCTGGAAAAGCAGTTCCGCAACCTTTACGAAGAGGCCAACCGTCGCCCCGGCATGACCGGCACGAACCTGCTGCAGTTCTTAGAGCTGCGCCTCGACAACATCGCGTACCGCGCCGGCTGGGGAGCGTCACGCGCCCAGGCCCGCCAGTTCGTTCGTCACGGCCACGTGACCATCGACGGCAAGCGCGTCAACATCCCGTCGTACCGCGTTCGCCCCGGTGAAGTGATCGCCCTCAAGAACGTCACTCGCGAAAACTTCAACGTCAAGCGCAACCTCGACGTACTGGACCGCAGCGTTCCCGGCTGGCTCGAGGTCGGCGATGGCGGATTCAGCGTCACCGTGCGCATCGTCCCGCAACGCGAACAGATCGACGAGTCGATCAAGGAGCAGCTCATCGTCGAGCTGTATTCCAAGTAACCGAACCTTTCACAGACTTAGAGGAGTCCCCATGTTGATCATCCAGCGCCCCATCATCGAAGCCCTCGGCGACGAGGTAAACAACCGTCAGTCCTTCGGCATCGGTCCGCTCGACCCCGGTTTCGGCCACACGCTCGGCAACTCGCTGCGCCGTACGCTGCTCTCGTCGATTCCCGGTGCTGCCGCGACACGCGTCAAGTTCGACGCCGTGCTGCACGAGTTCGGTGTCATCGAAGGCGTGAAAGAAGACGTCCAGGACATCTGCTTGAACTTAAAGGACTTGCTGTTGCAGGTGCACAGCGACGAGCCGGTCACGCTGCGTCTCGACAAGCGCGGCGAGGGTCCCGTCACGGCGTCGGACCTATCGACGACGGCTGACGTCGAGATCTTGAACGGCGATCTTCACCTGGCGTACTTGACCAACGCCAAGAGCGCGTTGACCTTCGAGCTCACGGTTGAGCGCGGGAAGGGCTACGTCGGTGCCGAGGGCAACAAAGGCTCCTCGACCATCGGTGTCATTCCCCTTGACGCCATCTTCACCCCGGTTCGTCGCGTCAGCTTCGAGATCGAGCCCGTGCGTGTCGAGCAGTCCAAGGACTTCGACCGTCTGGTCATCGAAATTGAGACCGACGGTTCGATCAGCCCCCGCGAGGCCCTCGCGTCGGCTGGCAAGACCTTGGGATCGCTCGTGGAACTGATCGGCAACTTCGACGACGAAGCGCCGGCCCTGGAGTTGGGCGACGTCGGCACGGCCCAAGCCGCCGCCAGCGAACTCGACATCCGCATCGAAGAGCTCGGACTCACCGAGCGCTCGCGCAACTGCCTCAAGCGCGCCGGCATCAACACCATCGCGCAATTGGTCAACGCGACCGAGCGTGACCTCACGTCGATCACCAACTTCGGCGCTACGTCGCTGAAGGACGTCAACGACCGTCTCGAAGAGCGCGGTCTCTCGCTTCGAGTCGAGGACTAATCATGCGCGGCACTCCTACCAAGGGCAAGCGGTTCGGTGGCGACTCCGCTCACCAGAAGGCGATGATGGGCAACCTCGTCGCTTCGATGATCGCGGCCGAGTCGATCGTGACGACCGAGGCCAAGGCCAAGGCGCTGCGACCGATCGTCGAGAAGGTTGTAACCGCCGCGAAGAACTCGCCCGAGGGTTCGGTCCACGCCAATCGACGTGTCGTCGCATTCATTCGCGACAAGGACATGACGCACAAGTTGTTCACCGAGATCGCTCCTCGTTACACCGATCGCCCCGGTGGTTACACGCGGATCTTGAAACTCGGGCCGCGCCAAGGTGACAACGCCCCGATGGCGCGCATTGAGTTCGTCTGATCCATCCCTAGGCGTCCAACGTTGGCGTCTGGATATCGCCTACGACGGCAACGCGTTTTCCGGTTTCGCCTTTCAACCTGAGTTCACGACCGTGGTCGGGGTCTTGCGCGACACACTGGCCGCCACGTTGCAGATCGAAGAACCGATGATCGTCGGTGCCGGTCGCACTGACGCCGGAGTCCATGCCTTCGCCCAAGTCGTCCACGTCGACCTACCGGCCACGCTTTTTTCAGAACAGCGCGGAAACGATGCGGATCGTTTGATGCGATCGTTGAATCAACAGCTGCGTGGTCGGATCAAAGTGCTCGCCGCTCGTCCGGTCTATCAGAGTTTTCACGCGCGCTACTCAGCGACATGGCGCGAGTATCGCTACCTCGTACTCGAGACCTCGCCGCCGGCGCTGGGCCTTACCGACCTCTGGTCCTGGTCGGTGCAGGGTCCGTTGGACCTCGACGCGATGAACCGCGTCAGCGCCGAAATTCTCGGCTTGCACGACTTTCGCGCGTTCTGTCGTCGACCCACCAACTCCGAGGCGGGCGAGCCGCTGCTCCGCCGGGTCATTGATGCACGGTGGGAACACCTCGCCGACGTCTGGGCTCTCACGCCCGATCGCTCGCCGACCTTCAAGTTCACAATTCGAGCCGAATCCTTCTGTCACAACATGGTGCGATGCCTCACGTCGGTGCTCGTCGCCATCGGTCAGGGGAAGTGGCCCGAATCGACGATTTTGGAGCGTTTCGAAAGCCTCAGCCGCGATCATTTGCCTTCTCCCGCGCCCGCTAACGGTCTGGCACTGGTTGCTGTGGGTTACGACGACGACGGAATTCCAGGGTCGTAGCCGCGATTATTGGGTGAGGCGTTTATCAATCTCGTCTAAAGTTATTCAGATAAATGGGGAGAATTGGAATTAGTGGGATTCCGAGTCACTTTTTCTGAATCGATATCGATGTAATTCAGATTTTGCGCCTAAACTTGAATGATCGATATCGATGCACTGAAGGAATCTCCAATTGGACGACTAGTTCCAATTCTCGTTCCCGAATTCGGTGGCACCGAGTTAACGCTCCCTTATTGGGCGTATGTTCCAAACCCACTCGGCGTTGATTTTGCACTTTCGATGGCAACACTGAACCTGGCGTCAAAGGCGGGTATGGCGATTGTCCGTCTGGACCAAGCCGTCGCACACCTTTCGAATCCGGGCCTCTTAGTGCGACCCATCATCCGTAAAGAGGCGGCGAGCACGTCGGCCCTTGAAGGAACTTTCGCCGAATTTGATGACGTGCTCGAGTCTGACTTTCTTGAAGATCGAAATCTCACAACGGAACAACGAGAGATCCAGAATGTCGTGCGAGCAACAGAACTTGCGATGGAGAGGATCAACGAACTACCCATTGCTCGGCGGCTCATCGGTGAATTGCAGAGTGTCATAGTCATGGGGACCACTGATCAGACCTACGACTCTGGAGATCTCCGACAACGCCAGGTCTACATAGGTCCGAAGAACCGTCCGGTGCAGGAAGCCCGCTTCATACCGCCGCCCAACGGCGCGCTCCTCAACGAAGGATTCGATGATTGGGAGAAGTGGATCAACGCCAAGCACGACATCCCGATCGTCATCAAAATGGCACTTGGTCACTATCAGTTTGAGACCTTGCACCCTTACGCCAACGGAAACGGAAGATTGGGCAGGCTTATCGGCCAACTTCAACTGGCCGAGGATGGGAGCCTCGCATATCCAGTTCTGAACCTCTCCGCGTGGTTTGAAGTTCGGAGAGACGAGTACGTCGATGGACTGCTGCGTGTCACACGCACAGGTGACTTCGATACGTGGACGCGCTTTTTTGCCGAAGGCGTTCTCGCTCAGGCCGAAAAGGGCGTTTCGACGATTAACGATCTTGAACGATTCAAAGAACAGACGTTGTCATTGTTGCGTACCGAGAAAGTTCGAAGATCGGTACTGACTATTGCGGAGTCGCTCATTGGATATCCGATCCTGAATGTTTCGATCGCCAGCTCAATATCGGGGCTCACCTTTGAAACGGCGAATCAAGCGATCTCCATACTTGTCGAAAAAGGCATTCTCGAAGAAATCACGGGTCGCAGAGTGAATCGTCTCTTTGTTTGCAGACCGGTAATGGCGATTGTACGAAGTAGGTAACTCCGACAACGCAAGGTGCAGCGTCAGCGAAGCACATAGTCAAGTGGGGCTGAATTATTCGACGGTGACGTTCACGGTTGCCTTTAGATAATTCTCTTAGAAATTCGCACTATCGACCCCATTAGGATTTCTCGGGTGACGACCCAACCCTTATCTGCCGGATTCGACCCGAGTGATTTCTCTACGACCATCCGGCCGCAGGATGATCTCTATCAATATTTGAACAGTGGGTGGATCGAAAGAACCGCCATGCCCGAGGACAAAGCTCGCTACGGCACCTTCGACATACTCAACGACGGCGCCGAACTGGCGATCCGCGCGATTCTCGACGAGGTTCGCACGGCACCCGAAGGCAGCGAAGCCCGAAAGGTCGGCGACCTCTACTCGAGCTTTCTCGACGAAGAGCGAATCGACGCACTCGGAAGCACGCCCCTTGTCGATCGCCTGGCCCAGGTCCGCCAAGTGAGCTCGATTAACGAACTGTTGACATTCATCGGCCGACTTCAGCGACGCGGTGGCGGAGGCTTTTACGCGGTCTTCGTTGAAAACGACCCGGGAGATCCCGATCGTTACGTCACGTTCTTCGAGCAGGGCGGGCTTTCGCTGCCCGACGAGAGCTACTACCGAGAAGATCACTTCGCATCGATTCGTGACGCCTTCGTCGCTCACGTGCAAAGGATGCTCGAGTTGGCCGGAGTGAGTGACGCCGAAGCGCGTTCGCGACGAATCTTCGAACTCGAGACGAAGCTGGCCGCCGGTCACTGGAACAACGTCGATTCACGCGACAGCGAAAAGACTTACAACTTGCGATCGTGGGACGATGCGACTGAACTCTTCGGTTCGGCGTCGCTCGAACAATGGCGCAATGGTCTCGAGGCGCCAGTCGGTTCCCTCAACGAAGTCGTCTTGCGCCAACCCAGTTTCACCGAGGCGCTCGGCGGACTCCTCACTGAGGAGAACCTCGAAGCCTGGAAGGACTGGCTGACGTGGCAGATCGTGGCCGGTGACGCGCCGTACCTCTCCAAAGCGTTCGTGGACGAGCACTTTGACTTCTACGGTCGCACCCTCACCGGTGCCGAGGCAATCCGTCCGCGTTGGAAGCGAGCGGTCGCTCTCGTCGAAGGCGCGATGGGCGAAGCAGTCGGCAAAATCTACGTGGAACGGCACTATCCACCCGAGGTGAAGGTCCGAATGGACGAATTGGTCGCCAATCTCGTGGAGGCCTACCGACGAAGCATCACCGATCTGGAATGGATGGGTGAAGCGACGCGGCGCCGCGCCCTCGAGAAGTTGGACGCGTTCACACCAAAGATTGGCTATCCGGTGCGCTGGCGCGACTACTCGACGTTGCGCGTTGACGCCAACGAACTCTTGGCGAACGTTCGCGCGGCCAGTGAGTTCGAGTTCAATCGAAACCTCGCCAAGATCGGTCAGCCCGTCGATCGCGATGAGTGGTTCATGACGCCTCAAATGGTCAATGCCTACTACAACCCCGGCTTCAACGAGGTCGTCTTCCCGGCCTCGATCCTTCAACCTCCGTTCTTTGACGCCCAGCGCGACGAGGCCGCAAACTATGGAGGAATCGGCGCGGTCATCGGCCACGAAATCGGGCATGGATTCGATGACCAAGGCTCGAAGTTCGACGGTACCGGGCGACTGACTGACTGGTGGGAGCCTTCGGACCGCACCGCGTTCGAAGAACGCACCAAGGCGTTGATCGACCAGTACGACGTGCTTTCGCCGGCGTTGACTCCGGGACTGCACGTGAACGGCGCACTGACCGTGGGCGAGAACATCGGGGACCTCGGCGGCCTCGCGATCGCCTGGAAGGCGTATCTGATCTCTCTCAAAGGGAAGGAATCACCGGTGATCGATGGTCTCACCGGTGCCCAGCGATTCTTCTTTGCGTGGGTTCAGACGTGGCGACAGAAGTCCAAGAAGGAAGAG
>DATKRC010000045.1:0-23489 GCA_035532375.1 Acidimicrobiales bacterium | reverse complement strand
GCGCACCGACGTGGTCGGGATCTTCCCCAACCGCCAAGCGGTCATCCGCCTCGTCGGCGCACTGCTGGCTGAGCAAAACGACGAGTGGGCCGTCTCGAGGCGCTACGTGACCATCGAATCACTCAGTCAACCCGCCATCATAGAACTGTCGCTCGAGGATCCGAGACCAGCGATCAACGCCACACTCGTCAAGGAGGTTGCCATCGATCTCACCGCGGCATAGAGTTCACGACGAAGAGGTTGGCACGGCGAACGTCGACGCCCACGAACTCTTACACCACTTGTTGGGACTTAACCTTGAACTGCTCCAGATACTTCTCCTGAACACAGTCCGCCATCTCGTAGATCGCGTCGAGTACGGCTTCTCTCACTTCTTCCGTGGTGCACCGGTCGGGGTCGAGTCTTCGCATCCGGAACCTATCGAACTGACGGCAGAGACACCAAAGGCTCTCGGCGTCGGTGGGTGTCAGTTCGTTGGTGAGATCCATCGTGGTCGACCCGTACTCAGGATTTGGCGATATTATGACGCCGTCGATGATCTTCTGCATCAGCAACATCGTCGACGGCAACAACTCGCTGGGACTGAGTCCGACGGTGAACGCCAGGTCGTGTGGGTTGTGAAAATTCATGCGATGCTCCTTGGGCTCAGTGGGATGGTGCCATCAGTACGGTCCGCAACGTCTCGACCGGCGCAATCAACCACTTATTCAGGCCCGGCCGAATCCGCAGGCGACGCGGCGGCCCCCAGGCTCAGTAGCGGCGGCGCGGCGAGCACGGTTTCGAAGTGGTCTGCGGCGGTCGACCTCGCGTTCGTTCTGCGAGTGGGTGGCGATCATCGACGTCTCCGATCTTGGAGGGCTGTCACCGTGAACCGTTGAGGACCCCGCGCGGGTGGCGATCATCTTCATCAGCAGGCCCGCCAGATGTCACGCTGACCGGGTAGATTCCGATCGTGAACTCATCGAGGATTAGACCCGCGCACACGATGCGCACACAAAACCTCGGCTCGAGCCCTGAAAAGCCGGTAATTACCGGCAGTGGCACAATCGAACCGGATGCGCCAAAACCCTTGTCCAGTATGGCGAAAACGCAGTCAGGGACTGCAAAAATTCTATTTCGTGGGCCGCCCGGGTCTCGATCCCGGCACCTTGGGATTAAAAGAACTATGCAACTCGCTGTTTGCGTCTTTGTGGTCCATCTCGCCCAGTAATTGGACGAAAATGTGTCCAGCCAAGTCGGTTCTGTCTTGCCGGTCTTTCTGGTGTGTGAGTTTTTTTGTGCGAGCGTTGGTACGGCATCGGAGTGGTTGGATCAATCAGCACTATTGTCGATCAGCTGCCCAGCGGACCAAGTGTTATGCCTTGGGGTCCAATGGTGGCAGGAAATCGTACGTCGATAGTCACACGACCAGCGGACTTGAGAGTCCCCTTCTCCCTTACGTCCACGCGGTCCGGACGCGCTTCAACCCGGTTGTATAGCCAACGGCCAGTGTCTACGGCGCGCTGCGCGCGACCACGTTCTGCAATGGTAAGGCGACGACCTCGATGCACGATTTCGTGCCTCATTCTTCGAGTTTCGAAGAATGAGGCTTTCAGAGGCTCCGGCAGTTTCGTGTTTGAGAGACTCTGCCATTGGCTGAGCCGGCGCGGGAAGTTGTTGGCCGTCTTTTTAAGCTTCTGTTCAGCATCTTCTAGCGAATTGGTCTCTTGAAGTTCGGCGAGCAGCCTCCCCGCGACAAGGGCTTCGATTGCAGTCACCGTTCGTCTGACGGCTCCGGTGTAGTCGCCGCGTTCCATGAGGGAGCGGGCGTCGAGTAAATCGAATTCTCCTGGTGATGCATCCTCGCTTGATACAGACTCAATTTCGGAAGGACTGGTCCATTCAAATTGAGTGAGTTTAGGGTCGCCGCCGGGCGAATCACCATCCTCGACGATCACTGGTCGCATATCCCACCCTTTGTAGGTAATGAGGAGAGCCCTCTCTTGTCGTTCACTCTGTTTTAGGTACCAGACGGGCACGTCCCAGGCGCTTACTTCGTACGGGAAGTGATCGTAGGTTCTGAAGCGGTATCGCTGGATAAGTTCGTTAACAATTGGAATGTGTGCTTCGCAGAGGGACGCCCAATAGGTCCCATGCTCGCGGGCTACTCCGGGTCTGTCGGTGTCCGTCAATTCGCGGAACGCGTCTGTATGAGCAAAGGCCTTTAGACCCAAGACCGTCTTGCATGGTCGAACCACCACGGGATGTCCTTGTTCTGCTGAATTCTTGGCAAGGCGATCAGGATGCATTATGAGATTGGGATTGAGTGGACCTTGGAAGATCATTGTTTGACGAGAATCAGTGAAGAAATCGAGGAAGCATTCCATTCGCAATTGATTGACCGTGATGTCAAATTCAATCCCCGACCAGTTGACAGTGACTTCACCTTCAGGCATCATCAGCCAGAAGGGCAGTTCGACATCCATAATTGTTTCAAGAAGTGGGCTCGACCAGTCGATTCCATCTCCGTAGGTCCATGACTCAGGAGGGGGACCGAATTTCTCGTTCATTTCATTCATGATTCTTTTCATGTATTCGCTCACGATGAGAACCTATATCGCTCCGTGCACCGTCTGCACTGTGTGAATTGAACGTGGGCGTTTACTCGCACGTTGCTGGCGTGCGCTACAGCCCGTGGATATCCGATGAGCCTTGGATTTAGATCAGTCTTGACCCGACCTTGTTGGGACAACTTTCTTGAAGTCGGGGCATGTAAGGGAGGAGTAACGATTCCCGATACGTCGTCAAGAGTGCCAAGCAATGCGAGGAAGAAATGAACGAAAGCGTTCCCCAAAGCCAGACTTCGACAGTGGAGGTGGTAATGGGGAGCCTTTCAAAGTTCCTGACCACTCTCTCCTCGGAGAAGAGATTTCAGGTGTACGTGGTCGATTTCGCGGGTCTGTAGGATTCCCAGTTATACCCCACAATTCACGACGATTCGTCACCATTGTTGTGCTGAGGTTGTGCTGGGATTACCGATTGATGATCTTCGACCATGACGTTCACCCAGTCCTCCGTGTGACTGAGTATGCCTGACTCTTGTCATTGTGTCCTGCGGCGTTTTGTTCAATTGAATCGGTCGAGTACCGCTGCCCACCGGGGCCGTCCCCGCAGCTGTTCACGGTTACCTCGACCAGCGGATACCACTGAATCGGCTGTAAGTCTTGTGCCGGCTGGCCTGGGGCTGGCTGCGGCAGAGTTGACGTCGTCTGCTGCGTGGTGCGTGACTCATGAATCGGTTGGCCCCCTGCGGGTGCCTTTCCCAGGATTTGTCCACATCGCGTGGTGGGCGGCGTCAACCCGGTCCTGGGTTTCCTGGGGTCCCCGGGAAACCCAGCCGATTCAGGTACACGAGATCACTGCGCACCTGGCGACCGGTTCGTAGGAGATTGCCGGCTTGATCGAGAATCATCTGGGTGGTGGCGCACCGCGCCACATGACCATTCGACGAGCGCGAAGCCCCGTTTCGTGCGATGGACGATTGACCACTGCGCTCTCTGCTGTTCGAACAGGTTGAAAGTGCCAAACAGGCGCGTGACCGTCTGAGCGCCCACGCCGAGCGCGGTCTAGAGTCGAGCCATGAGAGGTGGATCGTCCGGACCCGACGGATACGAGGCGATCTCGGCGTTGGCCAACGACGGCGTCTTGGTGCGTGGGCTTCGCGTCTTTCGGGCGATCGCCGAGAGCGGCTCCACGAACGTGGCCACAATCGCCTCGGAGCTCGAAATCCCGCAAAGCACCGTCTATCGGCTCGTTCGCACGCTCAAGGAGATCGGCTTGATCACCGAGCGCGACAACGAGTACCGCGTGAGTCGCACCTTCGCCAACGTCGCAACCATCCGGTTGAACAACGAAGTGTTGAATACCTCCGCCCGTCCAGCGCTCGAGACGTTGTCCAAAGAGACGGGCGAAACTTCCAATCTGTTGGTGCGTTCGGGGCTCAGCGCATTCTGTGTGCACGAGGTCCAGTCGCAGTTCGGGGAGGGGCCTCGTCTTCCGATCGGCCAGCCGATGAAACTGCACGCAGGAGCCGAACACCGAGTGCTGTTGGCCTTCGCGCCACTATCACTGATCGACGCCGTCATCGATAGTGGTCTTCCGAGCTACACCGTGACCACACCGAACGTACCGAGACTGCTCGACAGTCTCGCGCTGATCCGACAACGTCGGGTCGCGGTGTCTCGGGGCGAATACCTGCCCGGCGTCGTGGCGGTCGGAGTTCCGGTTTTCGTGCACCGCAGCTTCGTCTGTTCGGTCGGAGTGGCCGGTCCTCACGAGCGCTGTACCGACGAGTGGGTCCGAACGGCGGCCAACGCCCTGGCCAAGACGTCCCTCGAGCTCAGCGAACTACTCGCGAACGCGTAGTCCTCGCCGTGCCGTTCGAGGAACTTCGTCGGCTGGGACGTCATCCTCCCGATTCTCACGCGGTGAGAATCGGCCGAGAACAGTCGAGGGGCGATGGATATCATGACCCTCAGTCCCTGGGCTGCACTGCTGGCGATGGGGAATTGGGGGTGGTGAGGTGCCGTTCGAGCTGACTGATACGCAGCGGTCGATTCGCGACGTCATCCGTGACTTTGCCCGTCGCGAAGTTGCGCCGGGGGCACGCGATCGCGATGAGAGTGGCGTCTTCCCCCTGGAACTGGTACGGCGCCTCGGCGCGTTGGACGCGATGGGTATCACGGTCCCCGTCGAGGATGGGGGATTGGGTCTGGACACGATGACCCAGTTGCTCGCGATCGAGGAGATCGCCGCGGCCGACGCCGCCCTCGCGTCGATCTACACCGCGCACCTCCTCGCGCTCGAGGTGCTGACCCTGTCGGCCACCGCCGATCAACGCGTACGATACCTTCCCGCGCTGGCGTCGGGGTCACTTCTCGCCGCGTTCGCACTCACCGAGCCGGGCGCCGGTTCGGACATCGCCTCGATGACGACGTCCGCGCGACGCGACGGCGACGGCTGGGTCCTGCGCGGTGAGAAGACCTACATTAGTAACGGGGCCGAGGCCGACCTGCTCGTCGTGTTCGCCAAGTCCGACCCCGCAGCCGGCTTCCGTGGCATCAGTGGATTTCTCGTTCATCGGGGGAGTCCCGGACTCTCGTTCTCGTCACCGCAGGATAAGTGTGGCATCCGGTCCGCGGGTACGTACAGCGTCTACTTCGACGACGTTGCGGTGGGCGCCGCTGACGTGATCGGCGCGATCGGAACGGGTGGGAAATTGGCCCTGTCGGCGCTCAACCGTGCACGCATCGATGTCGCCGCGATGGCGAATGGCATCGCGGCCCGGGCGCTGCAGCTCGCGATGGCGTTCGCGACGAGTCGTCGCCAGTTCGATACGCCGCTTCGCGATTTCCAGGCCATCCAGCTGATGCTGGGCGAGATGGACGCGCGCCTAGAGGCCGCTCGGGTGACCGCGTCGTGGGCCGCCGCGGAGAAGGACAACGGGGCGGACCTGCGCAGGGCGGGCTCGATCACCAAGTGGACGGCCACGGAGCACTGTTTCCAGATCGTCGACATGGCCGTGCAGATCCACGGCGGGGCGGGATTCATGCGCGAGTCCGAGATCGAACGCCTCTATCGCGACTCACGCATCCTGCGGATCTTCGAGGGCACGTCCCAGATCCAGCTGCTCACCATCGCCGGGGTGCTCGCGGGGACCTTCGACACGACGTCCGAGGTGGCGGCGTGACTGGCAGCGTCGCGGGCGGTGCGCCGACGGGTCCACTGGCCGGGGTGCGCGTGCTAGATCTCACCCGCGTGCTGGCAGGTCCCTTCTGCACCGCGATGCTCGCCGACCTGGGCGCCGAGGTCATCAAGATCGAGTCGCCGCACACGGGCGACGACGCGCGCAACCTGGGACCGTTCCGCGACGGCGAGAGCGTCTATTTCTCCATCTTGAATCGGGGCAAGAAGAGCGTGACGCTCAACCTGAAGCGCAGCGAAGCCCAAGCGGTGCTGCTCGACCTCGCCCAACGCGCCGACGTCGTCATCGAGAACTTCCGTCCCGGCGTCGCCGACCGGCTCGGTATCGGTCACGAGGCCGTGATGGCGCGCAACCCACGGCTGGTCTACGCCAGTATCTCGGGATTCGGACAGAGCGGCCCGATGTCGCAGTTGCCGGCCTACGATCTCGTCATTCAAGCGGCGTCGGGGCTGATGAGTCTGACCGGCGACCCCGACGGTGAACCCATGAAGGTTGGAGAATCAATCGGCGACCTGGTCGCGGGCCTGTACGCCGCGTTCGCGATCGCGACGGCGCTGCGTAGCGTCGAACGAACGGGCCGGGGCGACTACCTCGACGTCTCGATGTTGGAGTGCCTGGTGTCGCTCGAGGTGACCGCACAGAGCCAGCTGGCCGCGTCGGGTATCTCGCCTCGTCGCGTCGGCAACCGCCACCCGATGAGCACGCCCTTTGGGACCTATCAGGCCCGTGACGGCCACGTCGTCATCGCGGCGGCCAACGACGACGTCTTCGCTCGCGTGGCCTCCATGATCGAGCGAATCGACATGGTGAACGACCCGCGGTTCGCCAGTGACGATTCGAGGATCCAGCACGAGGCGGACGTGCGTCACGCAATCGAGACGTGGACGATGGCGCGCACGGTGCGCGACGTCGTGGATCGAGCCCGCGAGCTCGGGGTGCCTTCGTCGGCGATCGTCGATTTCGGCGAGGCGATGTCGAGTGAGCAGCTGGTCGCGCGCGGCGCGGTATCCACGCTGCACCATCCGGTTCTCGGAGCGGTGCCGTTCGTCGGTCAGCCCGTACGATTCTCATCCCAGGCGCCGCAGGCCTGTAAGGCCAGTCCAGCGTTGGGTCACGACACCGATGACGTCCTGGCGGACGTGCTCGGCCTCTCGGTCGGCGAAGTCGCCGAGCTGCGAACGGTGGGGGCGTTGTGAACACACAGCGCCACCGAGTGTCAACAGTCTTCGCGAGCAGTCGCGGGGGGGGAGAGCAGGGGGAATGAACAATAACGGCAAGGAAATCTCGGCCAAACGGAGGGCGCTCGACGTCGAGCAACACGGCATCGACTACATCCCGCCGGAGCATCGCTTCGGGAAGCCCTACCGGCTCCTGACGCTGTGGTTTGCGGGCAACGTGCAGATCACGACGCTCGCGACCGGTGCGCTGGCCGTCGTGCTGGGACTGAACCTGACGTGGGCGATTCTGTCGATCCTCATCGGCAACTTCATCGGCGGACTGTACATGGCGACCCACTCGGCGCAGGGACCGCGGCTCGGTGTCCCACAGATGATTCAGAGCCGCGCGCAGTTTGGCATGTACGGGACGTCACTGCCGTTGATCATCGTCATCATCATGTACCTGGGGTTCTTCGTCCTCAGCAGTTACCTCGGGGGTCAGGCCCTCTCGAACCTGCTGCACGTGACGACCAATGAGGGAATCATCATCACGAACGTCATCGTGCTCGTGGGGACGTGGTTCGGACATAACTGGATCCACGCCTACAACCGGGTGATGGCGGTGCTCTCGCTGGGCATCTTCCTCGCGATGATTATCCACCTGCTCGGTCACATGCCGACGCACCTGCCCAAGGGCTCGGTGAGCTACGGCACGGTGTTACTGGTCATCTCGATCATCGTGTCGTGGCAGTTGACCTGGGCACCGTACGTCTCGGACTATTCACGGTACTTGCCGGAGAATACACCGCCGATGAAGACCTTCTGGTACACCTACATCGGCTCGGCCGTCGGTGCGTCGTTCGTCATGATCGCGGGGGCGCTCGCCTCGCTGACCGCGTTCAACGCGATGTCCGCGGACGCCCCGGCGTACCTGGCCAGTCTCTTCCCGTCGATGAAGTGGTTGTTCCTCTTGATCATCGCGGGCGGCGTGGTGTCGATCAACATGGAGAACCTCTACGGAGCATTCCTTACGTTCTTCACGAGCATCTCGCCGTCCGGTGAGAGTTCCCAGGGCGCCAAGGGCCGGATGATCTCCACCTCGGTCATGGCGGTGGTGGCGACCATTGTCGCGGTGAACCTGAGCGCGAACTTCTCGGTGAACCTGACGAACTTCATCGTCTTCTTGCTCTACCTGTTGATTCCGTGGACGGCGATTAACCTCACCGACTTCTACCTGATCCACCACGGCCGCTACGACGTGAAGCAGTTCTTCATGGTGAACGGTCGATGGGGATTGGTCAACTGGACGGCGGTCGGAATCTTCGTCGTCACGTTGCTCGTCGAGCTCCCCTTCGTCAACAGCCTGCTGTACGAGGGCTGGGTGGCCAAGCGAATGGGTGGGGCGGACATCGCCTGGATCATCGGCTTCATCTTCGCCGCCGTGGCGTACTACGTCAGCGCGAAGTACGGCAAGCAGGGGCGCCTCGCGAAGGAAGAAATCGCATCGTTGGAGGCGACGGCCTGAACACGTCCGCTGACCGTCGGTGGGGTTGAAGAATAACCCTGCCGACGCTGTCCGGGCAATTCGGATAGAGAGTTTCTACAAAACCGTGGCAAAGATGAACGCAAAGGGAGGCAATCCCATGGACGGAGCACGATCGGTACGTGCGGCGCGAGGTACGACGCTCTCGACGCTCGGCTGGCAGCAAGAGGGCGCGTTGCGCATGCTGCAGAACAACCTCGACCCCGAAGTGGCCGAACGACCCGACGACCTCGTCGTCTACGGCGGCACCGGGCGCGCGGCGCGCGACTGGCGCAGCTTCGATGCGCTGGTGCGCACGCTCAAGACCCTGAAGGGCGACGAGACGATGCTGGTCCAGTCGGGCCGGCCCGTGGGGGTCTTCCAGACCCACGAGTGGGCGCCGCGGGTACTGATCGCGAACTCGAACCTGGTGCCCGACTGGGCCAACTGGCCCGAGTTCCGGCGCCTCGAGGCACTGGGGCTCACGATGTACGGCCAGATGACCGCGGGTTCGTGGATCTACATCGGCACCCAGGGAATCCTTCAAGGAACCTACGAGACTTTCGCGGCCGTGGCGAAGAAGCGCTTCGGCGGCTCGCTCGCCGGGACGCTCACCCTGACCGGGGGAGCCGGCGGCATGGGCGGCGCCCAGCCGCTCGCGGTGACGATGAACGACGGCGTGTGCCTCTGCGTCGACGTTGATCCGTCTCGCCTGCAACGCCGGGTCGAGCACCGCTACCTGGATGAATGGACGAGCGACCTCGACGATGCTGTCGCGCGGGTGCTCGCCGCCAGGCGCGATCGCGTCGCGCTCAGCGTGGGACTGCTCGGAAACGCCGCCACGATCTTTGCCGAGCTGCTGGCCCGCGGGGTAGAGGTCGACATCGTGACCGACCAGACTTCGGCGCACGATCCGCTCAGTTACTTGCCCGAGGGCATCGACCTCAACGACTGGCACGACTACGCGGACAAGAAGCCCGAGGAGTTCACCGACCGCGCTCGTCAGTCAATGGCCAAGCAGGTCGAGGCCATGGTGGGCTTCATGGACGAGGGGGCCGAGGTCTTCGACTACGGCAACTCCATCCGCGGCGAAGCGAAATTGGGTGGCTACGGTCGGGCCTTTGAGTTCCCGGGCTTCGTGCCCGCCTACATCCGCCCGCTCTTCTGTGAGGGCAAGGGACCGTTTCGCTGGGCCGCGCTCTCGGGCGACCCCAAGGACATCGCGCGCACCGACCAGGCCGTGCTCGATCTCTTCCCCGACAACGAGGGACTGCATCGCTGGATCACCAAGGCCCGCGACAAGGTCGCCTTCGAGGGACTGCCGGCCCGGATCTGCTGGCTGGGTTACGGCGAGCGCGACAAGGCCGGACTGGCCTTCAACGATCTCGTGGCCTCGGGCGAGGTGTCGGCACCGCTGGTCATCGGACGTGACCATCTCGACAGCGGCTCAGTGGCGTCGCCCTACCGCGAGACCGAGTCGATGCTCGACGGTTCGGACGCCATTGCGGACTGGCCTTTGCTGAACGCGATGCTCAACACGTCCTCGGGCGCGACCTGGGTCTCGATCCACCACGGTGGTGGCGTCGGGATCGGGCGCTCCATCCACGCGGGACAGGTGTGCGTCGCCGACGGCACACCGCTCGCGGCCCAGAAACTCGCGCGGGTGTTGCGTAACGACCCGGGCATGGGCGTGATCCGGCACGTGGACGCCGGTTACGACCTGGCCGACGATGTCGCGCGCGAGCGCGGCGTGCGCGTCCCGATGGCCGAGGGCTGATCCCATGAGTTTCGACTCGATGTGGGCGACCCTAGAGCAGGTGGGCCGCCACCCCGGTTCCGGCGGCTACCGCCGCTACGCCTGGACCGAGGAGGATGCCATTCTGCGGGAGTGGTTCACCGGAGAGGCAGCGGCCCGGGGCCTTGACCTCGTGGAGGACCGAGTTGGCAATCAGTGGGCCTGGTGGGGTGACCCCGACGCGGCGGCCGAAGCTGGCCGAGCGGGGGTGGTGGTTGGCTCCCACCTGGACTCGGTGCCCGACGGCGGCGCCTTCGACGGCCCGCTCGGGGTCATCTCTGCCTTTGCCGCCGTCGACACCCTACGGGCGGCGGGTTTCGTCCCCGACCGACCGGTCGCGGTGGTCAACTTCATCGACGAGGAGGGGGCCCGATTCGGCGTCGCCTGCAGTGGGTCCCGCCTGCTCACTGGAGTTCTAGACGCCACCCGTGCCCTGTCCCTGATCGACGGCGACGGCGTGTCGATGGCCGAGGCCCTGGCCAGGGCTGGCCGTCGGACGGACCATTTAGGTCCCGATCCCGAGGCTCTGCGCCGGATCGGGGCCTTCGTGGAACTGCACGTCGAGCAGGGCCGGGGGCTGGTCGACGCCGAGCAGGCGGTGGCGGTGGCCTCGTCCATCTGGCCCCACGGCCGGTGGCGCCTGGACCTCGAAGGGGAGGCCAACCACGCTGGGACTACACGTCTGGACGACCGGAGGGACCCCATGTTGGCCCTGGCTGAGGTCATTACCACGGCCCGCCACGCGGCCCACGAACATAGCTGCGTGGCCACGATCGGCAAGGTGACGGTGGCGCCTAATGCGGTCAATGCCATCCCCTCACGTGTCACTGCCTGGCTGGACGCACGAGGGCCCGATGAGTCCGGGGTCCGAGCCGTGGTGGCCGAGGTGGCGACCGCTAGCGGCGGGGTGAGTGAGGAGTCTTGGACCAACTCCACGGCGTTCGACCCTGACCTGCGGGACCGTTTGGTCAGCGTGCTGGGCGGGGTGCCGATGCTGGCCACCGGGGCTGGGCACGACGCCGGTATCCTGGCCGCAGCTGGGATACCCACCGCCATGCTCTTCGTCCGTAACCCGACCGGGGTGTCGCATTCCCCAGCCGAGCACGCCGAACGGGCCGACTGCCTGGCCGGGGTCGACGCCTTGTCCAAGGTGATCGCCGACCTTGCCGGCCCTGATCGCCTGTGACCACGACAACTTGGCATGCCGCCCAAGCCTGGTTACCTGACGGCTTGGCCGAGGACGTGACGCTAGTGGCAGAGGCCGGGCGATTCACCTCGATCACAGTCGGCGACCGCACCGATTCGGCCGAGTCACTCGGGGAGCCGATTGTCGAACTTCTCGGGGTGGTGCTACCGGGGTTCGCCAACGCTCACAGCCACGCATTCCATCGGGCTCTCCGTGGGCGGACCCACGGAGAGGGAGGGTCATTCTGGACCTGGAGAGAAGGCATGTACGCCCTAGCTGCCCGACTTGATCTTGAAACCTATCGGGCGTTGGCTACTGCGACTTACGCCGAGATGGCTCTGGCGGGGGTGACAGCGGTGGGCGAGTTCCACTACCTTCACCATGGTCCGGGTGGTGTGCCATACGAGCCCAACTCCATGGGCCAGGTACTAGTCGAGGCCGCCAGTGCTGCAGGGATCCGGTTGACCCTGCTCGACACGTGCTACCTGGCCGGGGGGCTTGGTCCAGGTGGTCACCTCCCGCTCGATCCGGTGCAACAACGCTTCAGCGACGGAGACGTTGCTGGATGGTTTCGGCGCTTCACCCTCCTGGCTGACACGTTTGACCCGTCCCCGAGTGGACCAGGGTCGGTCCGTGTCGGTGCCGCAATTCACTCCGTCAGGGCGGTGGCGGTGGAGGATATCCCGATCGTGGTCGACGCTGCCAGAGGTCGGCCACTGCACGTCCATCTGTCGGAGCAACCATCGGAGAATGGCGCCTGCCTGTCCTACTACGGCGTCAGTCCTACAGCCCTTCTTCACGCGGCGGGGGCACTCGGGCCGAATACCACTGCGGTCCACGCCACCCATCTGACCGGCGACGATATCTCATTGCTTGGCGCATCCGGTACCAGAGTGTGCTTTTGTCCCACCACTGAACGGGACCTGGCCGACGGCATTGGTCCAGCCCGACGACTACTTGATGCTGGCGTCCCTCTGTGCCTGGGCTCCGACCAACACGCAGTTACCGACTTGCTTGAAGAGGCCCGTGCGCTTGAGATGGACGAACGACTTGCTAGCGGTGAGCGGGGACGAATCAAACTGTCCCAACTAGTCAAGGCCCTTACCGTAAATGGCCAACGAAGCATCGGCTGGGCCGACGCTGGCGAGCTAAAAGTGGGGGCCCGGGCCGACCTGGTGGCCGTCAGGATGGACTCGCCTAGAACCGCCGGCTCCTCTACCGCGCAGATAGTCATGTCTGCGAGTGCCGCCGATGTCGACACCGTGATCGTTGACGGCAGGACTGTCGTCGAAGGCGGCCGCCACGTGCTCGGCGACGTCGGGGGTCTTCTTCAGTCTTCCATCGAATCTTTATGGCGCTAACCCTGAGACCAACTCGCGAGGTTGCCTCTGTGTTGGTCACCGGAATCGGGGAGTTGGTCACAAATGACCCGACCGTGGGCGACGGTTCTTCGTTGGGGATATTGCGCAACGCTGCTCTCGTCGTCGACAGTGATGGCATGTTGGCCTGGCTGGGCTCGGCCGCGGAGGCACCCGCTGCAGACGAGTGTGTCGATGTCGCGGGCCGGGTCGTAATCCCCGGCTTTGTCGACTCGCACACCCACCTCGTTTTCGCTGGGGATCGGGCGAACGAGTTCGCAGCGCGGATGTCTGGGACACCGTACGACGGCGGCGGAATCACCACCACCGTCGCCGCTACCGCCGCCGCCTCCGAGACGACACTGCGAACCCTGCTTGCCGATCGGATTGCGGAACTCCGGGCCCAGGGCACTACCACCGTGGAGATCAAGAGTGGCTACGGGCTGAGCGTCGCCGGCGAGGAGCTCGCTTTACGCCTCGCCGGCGAGTTCACTACCGAGAGCACTTTCCTCGGTGCTCACGTTGTCCCCGCCGGAATGGCCAGGGACGACTACATCCGTCTAGTCACCGGCGCCATGCTTGCTGCCTGCGCCCCCTTTGCACGATGGATCGACGTGTTTTGCGAGCCAGCCAGCCCCCACGCCTTCGACGGTGACGAGGCTCGAGAAGTCTTGACCGCTGGCGCTGCGGCCGGACTCGGGCTGCGGGTCCACGGCAATCAGCTAGCGCACGGCCCTGGAGTTCGCTTGGCCGTCGAACTGGGGGCCGCCAGCGTTGACCACTGCACCTGGCTGACCGCGGTCGACATCGATGCCCTTGCTGGCGGGACCACGGTGGCCACTCTGCTGCCCGGCGTCGAGTGGTCGACTCGTTCGCCTTATCCCAACGCCCGCCGTATGATCGATGCGGGTGTCACCATCGCTCTTGCCACCGACTTCAACCCGGGAACGTGCGCTACTTCTTCCATGCCGCTAATGATTGCCCTGGCCGTCCGGGAGATGGGGATGACTACCGCTGAAGCCCTCTGGGCGGCCACCGCTGGAGGGTCGGCTGCGTTGCGTCGAGATGACATCGGGGTGCTGTCTCCTGGCCGTCGGGCCGACTTGGCTGTTATCGATGCTCCCAGCTATCTGCACCTGGCTTACCGCCCCGGCGCGCCTCTTGTGAGCACCTTTCATTTATCGCCGAGCCGAGCCGGAATCTGAAACCGATGACCAACGTCCTGAGCCACAAAAATCGCAGGAGCACCCCATGGAAAAATGGTGGTGGTACGACCGCCGAAGTAGCTAGTGCACCGGAAGGCGCCTCTTTGTCGGACTTCTCGTGGCGGGTCAGTATTGCCGATATAACCCATGACGGCCCATTCTCCGAATTCGAGGGTGTCGACCGCATCATCGTGGTCATTGAAGGCGCCGGTCTGGTCCTTGGCGTCGACGGAGTCGAGCACATTTTAGAAACGATGCAGCCGTTCAACTTTTCTGGTGACGTAGGTACAATGGCACGGCTGATCGGCGGGCCAACACGTGACATCAACATCATGACGCGTAGACATTTGACGACCGCCGTCCTCGCGATCGATCCCGTCACGCCGCAAACCACAGTCGCTGTCGACGCCATTAAGTATGAGGAACTTGTGGTGATCGCTGCATCGGGAATCCTAACGATTACGGACTTTGGCGCTCGGCACGACGCCCTACGATCCCCAAGCCGTCTGGTGTCAAGAGCCGATCCTGTCCGAACTTCTCTGACTTCACTCGACGCGATTCACCGATACGGGCCGACGTCCCTTGAATTGAGCGGCGACGGGGTCGCAGTAGTCGTCCGGATTCGAAACCTAATTGCCCCAATTTCGAATTTGTAGAGGGCGATGGTCCGTTCCCGGCGACGGCCTGGTGTGTCTGAGGAAGATGGGACTCGCATCTTCCTCTTGAGACGCCGATCGACGGTTGGAACGTACAGACGACTTTCTACCGGTGGACTGCAATTTCGATGCTTTCCACAATGTGACAACCCCTGACCCCGTGCATGCCATGCCACTCCGTTGGGTTCAGACGCATTCGCACGAGTTCATGAAGTCCAAATTTGCAGGGCTTTTGGTTCATGCGCGTTCACTCGGAACCGTGTCAGTTCAAAATATTTGCTGACGGAAACGCTGACACTCGTCGGATTGATTCGCTTATCAGTAATGCAAATGAAATGGTACAGCGTGCAGGTTCACGTCGGACCTCCGACGCAGTTGATTTCTAAACGCACTTGATCCCTGAGGTCAGGTTGTTTGAAGAAGTGGGGTAGGGACCAAGGTCAGAAAGTTCGAGACAATCGCAGCCCCTAGTCCTTGTCTCTCGGCGGGAAGGGATCGTGACCAGGGGCAATCGTGTCCGAGTCACGGATTCGACCATCTCGGCCGTGGATGACCATTTCGCCACCACCTGAGTTGTGTACGATCTGGCGGGCACGAACAATCGCCTCGGCCTGGGTGGCGTGGTGGGAACTCGCACGTTCCGAGTTCGGCGCTTCTACGTCCCAGCCGCCTTTGGGGTTGGGGACGACGTGGCGTTGGTTGGCAGGCATGGCTGTCTCCTTCAAGCTGATTCAGCAATCGTGGTTCCGAGATCTCCAGTATGGACGCGAACATGTGTTCGATGGTGGATGGCTTCTTGCCATTCCTAGGTCAATTGTGGGACTAGGCGGAGGGGTTCTCCAGAAACACAGAACCCCGCCTCCAAGTGACACGACTGGCCATCTTCGATCACAGCCCATAGCCACACGTGACGCTCAACTGAGCTGCAGATACCAGGAGGATCTACGGCAATATGAACAGAAGTATCGCCTCAACTCCCGGGATGAGCCTTTCGACGGCCTGACGCTCCATATCGCCTTTGGCGTGCTTCCTCTTCTGAAGACTCTTCATTAGGCCATTAAGGCTTCGTATATACACCTCAGCTGAGTCAGCTTCGTCAACGCGATCCCTCATGAGGTAACGGGCTCTAAGGGCTCGAGTAGCGCTTCCGCTTTGACTTAGTTCATCACTTGGGCGCTGGTTATCTCTATGCCAGCCTAGGGCGTCGTCGTCTGGCGCGGCCAACCGAAGAGTCCAATCGATGAACTCCACTAGCGAGTGCGCCGCCTGAGACGCGGCGTCGGGGCCGGGGCGACCGACTCGCTCCCACGCACCATCCAACCGAAGGACCAAGTCAGTTCCCAACTCCCTCAAGTTGGCACGGAAGCGCTCCCTCAGCAGAACGTAACGGTCAGGATCCGACTCCTCGACTTCAAAACCTGTCTCAGCAAGTATGAGCCCAGCCTCTGCGATCGCCAGAGATCCAGTTCCCACATAGGACAGACTTCCCAGTTGGCGGGGAGAAGGCTGCGGCGGCATGACACTCACCAAGGTGCTCCAAGCATCGATACCAAGATCGACACTTTCGAGCCACTTGCTCATGGGCCGGGGAGCCTTGGACAGCGCGGCTACCGAGCGAGCAATCTCTGATGCAAGAGAGGGGAGTCCTGAAACTGATTCGGCAAGAATCGAATTTGCCGTGCTTGAGGCTCCGTATGCCTTGATCCACTCTCCCGCTGGCACCAGATTCTTCACTATGGCTGCTGATTGAAAGGCACCTACGGCAGCCAGGATGTTGTGCTGACGTGCAGGCTCGGTTATCTGGCTTGCGACAGTCGATGAATTCGCTTTCAAGATGGCACTGAACTGGTCGCCTATAGCTTGATCAAACATTTCTGCAATCTTTGGATTTGTGAGGTCAAAGATGTCCGGCGCCACCTTGATGACCGACATACCTTTTAGAGCGTCCCTCACAACCGGGCTTAACGCATTTGCAGCGATGTTCTTGAATATGTCTTGAAATTCAGGGGTACGCAAAAAAGCAAACGCACCGCTGGAATCCAATGAGCGTGAAGTCTCCGTGACCAGATCGACCATTCGGGAGTTGCCTGCGAGCCGAAGCCCTTCGACGGTCCTGTTCATGTTTGAGATGGCCGAAGGCAGTTGGGCCATCTCGATCACTTTGGCGACGCCAGCCATCCGAGCCAGTTGCCGACCTTCATGGGCACGTTGCCGGTGGCTACGTGAACAGTACGAAGGGGCGGGTCCCTTGGCGTTGGGCCGCTGAAATGCTGCTCCGCACCAGGCGCATGTCAACTCAGTACTCGTCACGTAACAAGTATGCCGTCACGTCGCGCCACGTTGGAGTTCCTGTGATTCTCGGCAGCAAGCCCTGGGCTATCAGGGAGTTCAGATGGGAAGTCCAAGATCGTTCGGATAATCGCTAACGAAAACCACGCTCGCTCTGGCTCGCATTACAGCAAGATGGAGCGAGCATGCTGGACCAGGCTCCAGTCGCTTCGTCCCTCGCAGGTGGTTGTGTACCGGAAGTAAAACTTCGAGATGGTGTTACTAAGTTGTTGGAATTTATCAAGCATTCGATCGTGCTCAAGGTCACGAGCAACTGGAAAGTGGACAGCCTCGAAGACGAAATGATGGCTTAGGGTAACCCTCAAATGAAGGGTTTGTTGATTAAATCAAGACAGACGTGTGAGCCAACCTTGTGAAGCGAACGAAAGGCCATTGAAAGTGGGTCAACGAAGGGCAGGGGGGAACTGAAGCCGGGAGAATGAGAGTTGAGTGAGAGGTAGGAGGTTGAGGAGTAGGGCAAGAATGGCTGGAGATTCAGTGGCAACGAGCGGCATGAGTGATGGCAGGTGGATGGGAAAAGAGATGTGTCGGGGTGTCGTCATCAGTTGACTCCTTGACCTGGAAAACCTAAGTGCCCGTGGGCGCCTGCTACCAAGAAGAGCAATGAACTTGCCATCAGAAACACCATGTGTTCAGTACGCGTCCTCCTTTCATTCGAGGAGTGCCCAGGGTTGGTTCAGACACCTACTCCCAGATCTTCGTCATCGCCTCTTCGACTGCGAAGGCCCCGAGTTCGCGATACGCCTCGAATCGGTCGGCGTCAAAGAGTTGGTCGAGCGTCGGATCGCAGGGGAAGGATGGATTCGCTGCTGCGAAAGACTTGATGCTCCACGGCGCATTATTCGGAACGCCCAGTTTGACGTAGTAGAGCGTGCCGATGAACTCGCCTGTCGTGTCGTCGCTGGAACCGGAGTAGTGAATGACCCCCTTGCAGTAGGGGGCCTTGACGTAGCGCACGCCATCAGGACCGGGCTTCGTGGTGGACGGGGCCATATCTCGAAACGGGTGAATGTCAACGTGCACCTGGAGTTCCGATTCGGCCTGGCGCAACGCGCCACCCAGCGTGTCGAAGGAATCGATCTGGTCGCCCGAGGCGTCTATGCACCAGATCTGCTTGCACCGCCGACGCAGGAGTTCCACTAGTCCCAGGTTGTCGTAGTGGCCTCCGTCGGTGACGTAGAGGAACGGGGCGTTGATGTGGTTGATGCCCAGCAACTCTCGCACGAAGTACTGCGGGCGGGGCAGGAGCGGGTGAGCGGAGCGGTTCTTGAAGTGATCCAGGTACCGCGGATTGGGAACCCAGACACCCAGGCGCAGATTGAGCAGCGCGATGAAGAGCCTGAACGGCCCCCTGGTCATCTTGCCCATCGAGGGCGAGAACGCTGCCCCCGAGATTGCCATCACCGAGGGAAAGGTCACGAACCGGGCCTGGGGTTCGGAGGGCGTGATCTTCCAGAACTTCCAACGCCGCCAAAACCGCCAGGCCGCCCTCGGCATGAGCGCCTGCTCGTAGGCCGCAGTGGGAACGGCCTGAACGAGCGGTCCCCCGATCTGCTCGGAGCTGAAGGTGAAGCTCGTGACGTTGCTGCCGGTTGGCGTAGCGCCGTAGCCGCTGACGTTGGCGGCGGCACAGATGATGACCTCGGGAATCTGGTCCGACTGGAACGCCGACAGCAGGTAAGGCGTCGCGTAGTCGCGTTCGCTGGCGTCAACCCCCTGGACCCGCGAGGCCGAGGGTGGACCATCTTGATTGGCTGGGTCCCGCTCGAGGATGAACGACGCCGAGAGCCGTCGGCGGTAGAAGGGGAAGAGCGACCACGCCGTCACGTCGGCGCGCAACCAGAGCGCGACGAAGAGGCCCAACGCGACGAGCCAACTCCAGAAGATGGCGTGACCGACGCCGTTGCTGAACGGGGAGTAGGCCGACGCCCAGTAAGTCAAGTAGAAGAGGATGACGAGGACGAGGATCGGTCCAGCGATCGTGGCCACGATGTTGACGAGCAGGATCTTATGTTTGGCGACGAAGGTGCGCAATCGACCCACCACTCCGGACGTGACGGGACTCTGTGAGGTGAGCACCCTCCGAGCCGTGGTGATCCACGCGAGCACGACCCCGAAGAGTCCGGCAAGGCCTACGACGCTGGTGGCGACCTTGGTGTCGCGCGCGGTGCCCGGGACCGTGCGGATGATGACGGGCCGCGCCAGGTGAATGACGGTCGGGAACCCGATGAAAAGCAGCGCCACGACCCCGGCCCCGACCAGGAAGAATCCCGAGGCCAGTCCCATGAGGTTGCGCGTCCACTCGCGCTTGTAGGTGCGGACCAACCACGCGATCCCCAGCACCAAAGCGATCGCGACCGCCGTGAGGACGCCACGTACGAGACCGCCCGAAATGGCGAAGCGCGCGTGGCTTGGACAGTTGGTGGGACAACCGGCCTGCAGTGAGGGCCAGATCCGGCGGTAGAGGTAGCCCAGGGGCATCCCGAGAAAAGAGAGGCCCACGATGAACATCGAGAGGTTGAAGACGATCCCGATGAACAGGCGCCAGATCACTGCGGCCACGCCGAAGCGACCGTGCGTGAGGTACTGCGTGTGGTCGCGAAGGTGCTGCTCCTCGGGGCTGCCGTGTGCGAACGGCTCGTACTCGGGCAGCAGCCGTCGAGACGAGAAGTAGTCCTTCGAAATCATGGCGAACGCCGTCGCGATGTAGGAGCCGCCCGAGACGGCGGTGAGGTACTTGGCCTTTTTCGGTCCGTAGAGAAGGCCGTGCCGTCCGAGACCCTGCAACGCACCAAGGCCGAATGACGCGGCCCGGATGCCGCCACCCGACAGAGAGATCCCAACACCGTCTGGTTCAACTTGGAGGTGCGCATGTATCGCCTGAACTTCCTCACGCCGCTCTTCAGACTCTGGCTTATTCAGGATCTGGCCCACCAGACGGCGGAGGCGCTTGAGCGGACCTCCTTCAATTGGCGCCGCACGAACGTATGGGAACCGCGCCATCGGCTCACTGAACGTGCCGGCCGAATCTGCGTTCATGCGTTCACCCCCGCCCTGGGATAAGTCGTGACAGTACTACCAGAGCGAAGTTTGTGCTGGTCCCGATCAGCAAACGATCGTGAATGAGACTTGACCAGTCTGACCATGCCCAATTCGTAGGCCACTTGTAATTCCATAATTGTAGTGAGGATAGGGTTGGCGAGTTCTATTCCGGGAAGAGGCTCGCATTGCGACACGTGGCTACCTCGTAGAAGTGGTTGTCTCTTGACTGTTCTTGCAGGCGAGGGTCCTTGAGACATCTGCGACTCTCCTCTCCGACGGCACCTTCTTGATCTCGGTAAGTAAATCCATGCCTGACTCCGGCTAGTGCTCGTAGGCCCTGGCAGCAACTCTTACCCCAAGGACCACCGTCCAGGAGAAGAAAAGCAGTAGATACGCAGTGAGGAGAACAAACGACTGGGTGACGACATCGAAGCCCCACCATCGAAATAGGCCGTGGCTTACGATTCTGAACGCGAGGGGCAGGAACACGTATATTGGCATGGCGGTAAGACAGACCAGCGGAACACATTGAGCCCAGAAGATGGAATGTCTCTTTGCCTGTTCAATCTTGCGGGCTTCCGGCTTCTCCCGTCCGGGGAGATCCGCGTACCCAGCGCTGGCGATGCTGGAGTAGCGAACTCCAAACAAGACAGTGACGAATGCCACGAAGAGAGTCAGTGCTTGAAAAGCGTCGAGGGCTTGTGCCTGAAGAGTGGCGAGAATCATCAGGGTTTACGGAACCGGTGTTGCATTGAATTCTTTGCACAACTCTCCGTAAGTATCGGGTGGAATATCGTAAAGGCCCGCAGCGCCCCTGACCCTAATAATCTGATCAAGTTGTGGAGCGTTCACTGTAACGGCCATTTTCAGCGCATCAAGCAAGTTGTCGGATGTGAGCTGCACTCGGAAGTTGCCGTCGTTCTGTTTCTTGGCAGACTGCAAGAGGGCTACTACGGAAGTTGCAACGCGGTCGTCGAGTTCTGATCTGAAGCGACTTCGAACACCGCGCAAGAGTCGTCTCGCCTCACTCTCATTGAGCTGAAACATCGCGCATATCTGGATTTCTGTGAGAAGTTCTCCCGCCTTCGCATAGTGACGGAGGAGATGCAGAAGGCGTTTCTCCCTAATCTCGTCAGCTCTGCTCGGGAGAGGTGAGCCGAGGAGCATCTCGGTGTAATCAGAGAAGGCCGCCTTCAAGATCCCCGTTAATTTGTTGGAGACTTCTGGTGGAGCCCAGCCGAGAGTCTTGGCAAGATGAGCCTGCTCTTTGGAACTCAAGAATTTCGCAGAGTCAAGCGTAAGCTTCATACTCTCTCCTTAGTAGGACGAGTCCGGTCACCCGATCCCCATCTGTTGAACAAAGCGAACCCAGTTCTCTTTCCCATTGGGTTTGTGTCCACCAATGGAGGAAACCTTTCACTCTGTGCATCGTTCTCACGCGGAAGGCATGTCAGGAGACAGAAATTCAAATCTTGTTGAGCCGTCCGTTTCGATGTTCAACGTGGTCATCACCGGCTCGTTCTTGGCAAGGCATTCTGATGAACTCCGGGCAACTTGATTCAAGATCTGCAAGTGGTCAGTCCCATCTCGAGCGACGCGAGCGCGAGTTCTGCTGAGACGATGTTCCCAAAGCCACGAAAGAGTTAAGAGAAAGTCGAAGGGCCGTGACGTGAGAAGGTTGGAGAGGATCTGGGACGCCAGAAGAGTGACGTCAATGGAGGACGCCTGTTCAGCGGAAGAGACCTCGACGAGACCACTGCTTCGTAGAGGTCGGAGCGAACCGGTGGTTAAGTACGAGCCCGCACGTCGTAGTTCGATATCGATGTCGGCCAATATCCGCCCAACATTGAAAGCCGTGGAGTCAGCGAGATGAAGAGAGACGGGGACTGTCCGAGTTTGAGTTCGGCCCAGTTCTTTCGTGAGTTCATGCCTCAAGGTTCCAGCGCGAACCAATACACCCAAATTTCGCTGATCAACGGGATCTCTCACTCTTAGTTCGTTGCTCAATTCGATGAACTTGTTGATTTCATACCGATTATTCACCAAATCTCCTCCAAGAAGGTCACCGAACTGAAGTGCCGGGGAGTTTCACAGGACCTTCAACCGCATTTGTTTCCGGTGTCACGGAATGATTTCAAATGAGGTCTTTCCAGCAAGTGTGGGAATAGAGTGATCCGATTCAAGAACTCGGAATTCTACGAAAGTATTTTGCGGAACTGGAAACTAAATCGACGAGGCATTATCTATTGTTTTGGAAAGGACAGTGATGAACAGAGTTGGACGCATGAAAACGGTCGTGGCGCTTACGTCGTGTGCGGCGTTGCTGAGTGTGTTGAGCGGCGCGGGAGTGGCGTCCGCTGCGACATCTTCTTCTACGGACGTGCTGGCATCGTACAACGGGGAAACGATTGATCTGACCCAAGGTTGGGGGAGCGCGACGGTGTGCGCGGTGAGTTCAACTGGTACCAATTGCTTCACGAACCAGAGCGGCTACCAGAGCTGGGCATCTTCACAACCGCAACTCTCGTCGATGGCCGTAACGCCAGCGACCAGTTGCTCGACGGGATTGCAGTTGTTTCAGGACATTAGCTACGGTGGCAACGAATTGATTCTGACAACACCATCCATCTGGATCAATCTCTCTGCCTACTCATTTGCCAACGTTGTGTCCTCCTACAAAGTTGGTACGTGCGCCGTCACGATGACCGATGGGACGAATGGCTCGGGAACGATCTATCCCGGCGCCACGTCGCCTGGCTCGAATGTCTCGTGGATTGGCACTGCGTGGAACGACCGGCTGCAGTCCGTGTACCTTTCATAGGTTGAAGGTTCCATTGCGGTTCCGGCACGGGGGTTGAACTGATGATCGACGAGGAGCGGTGGACCGCGTTCACCCTCCTCGTCGTGACCCATAAGACCGCACTGCTGCGCTACACGCTGAGGCGGCTTAACGACCATTCGAGTTGCCAGGAAGTGGTGGACGAGACGTTCCTGATTGCGTGGCGGCGTTGGGACGATCGCCCCGATCCTGATCGGGAGTTGCCCTGGCTGTACGGCATTGCCTATCGAGTGCTCTCCAATAGTCGGCGATCGCGTGACCGTCGAGATCGACTTCACGTTCGCCTCGCAATGGAAAGGGTGGGTGCCTTTGACGGCTTTGATTCGGACGAACTAGACATCGAAGCTCTGTCGCACGCTTTTGGTCACTTGAAGCCAAACGATCAAGAGCTTTTGAGGTTGGTGTACTGGGAGGAGTTGACATATCGCGAGATTGCCCTCGAGTTGGAGATCAGCGAAAACGCCGTCGGCATTAGAATTAACCGAGCGAAACGGAACTTAAGCCTGCATCCACCGCCGGGGTGGCGAGTTGAGGGTCTGACCATACGCGAAAAAGGTGTCCCTATCAGGTAGAATTGGAGTCTTCGAACAACCAAATCAACCAAAAAGAAGGACACCTTTTCAATGCAAACTCTACT
>DATKRC010000044.1:0-4187 GCA_035532375.1 Acidimicrobiales bacterium | reverse complement strand
AGGTCGTCACCATCGTTGGTGAGGTTCGCGCCGAAGCTTTGAGCAACGCACCCCGGACCCCGGGCCAATCCGTGCTCGAGAAGGGGAACCTTCCGTGGTTTCTGTTCTCGGCGAATCCGCGCGTGCTCTGCGCCTTCGATGACGTCCCCCGCTCGAATCAGACACGCGTACGGCTGGCCCAACTGCCCCACGACGATGTTGATCGCGTGATGCAAACCGTACGTGAAATAGCAGTAGAGGTGACCAGGTGGACCGAACAGGGTCTTGTTCCGGTTGGTCATGCCCCGATAAGAGTGCGCCCCGGGATCACGTTCGCCAGCGTACGCTTCGACCTCGGTGATCCGAATCGAAATGGTGGTTCCGGCATCGGTGCGTTGGAGCACGCAGCCGAGAAGGGCTGGAGCGACTTCGAGTACATCACGAGCGAAGAAACTTCGACTCGTGTTGCATAGTCCATCAAAGTCGCTCATCGAGCAATCGTACCGGTGACGCTGGGAATCCTGAGACCCACTTGTAATGTCGTAAGGGCACATCGATAGGGACGCTTCGTTCTAGCGAAACCCGGTATTAGGAAGGTTTGTATTTTGTCAAAGCGCCGCGTAAACCAGATCCCATCATTTCGATTACGGTCCACGCGTACGAAGCCAACCGACGGGCGAACATTTCTACATGAACACGACCGAAACTCAGAATGTTGTGGAGAGCAAAGTGTCAAACGTTAGAGAGATCTGGACTATTGGTCACTCCACTCGCTCGACTGAAGAGTTTCTCGCTTTGCTGCACGAGCACGCGATTAACTCGCTCGTCGACGTGCGCTCTTTTCCCGGCTCTCGCCGATGTCCGCAGTTCGGACGCGAGACGATGAGCACGTACTTAGCGGATGACGCCATCACCTACCAACACGCAAGTGATCTGGGTGGTCGACGAAATCGAGATTACGACGTCGACCCGGCAACTAACGCGGCGTGGCGCAACGCTAGTTTTAGGAATTACGCCGATTACACCCTCGGCGACGCTTACCAAGCGGGGATTGTCCAATTGGCCAGCGTGGCGCAAACGCTACCCGTCGCGTTCATGTGCTCCGAGGCGCTTCCGTGGAGGTGTCACCGCTCGCTCATCGCCAACACCCTCGTCGCGCGCGACTGGGCTGTGCATCACATCATGAGTGTTGGAAAGGTGATCGAGCACCGACTCGGTGCTTGGGGGCCGGAGCCGCACGTCGCTAACGGTCGAGTCACCTACCCGGAACCACAAGACTGAACCACAACCTTGAAACCGCACCAACTTTGTCTCTCGTCATTTCCCGGAGCGAACGAACTCGAGCAACGTCCCGTTAGTAATTTCCGCTCGACTAAATGTTTGAAAGGCATCGTCGATGTCGGATGCGAGTTCGTGGCGGCGAAGATCTATGACCTCAATCTTTCTCGATCGAAAACACCGTGTTGACCGAATTCCCTTGTTGTTCCAGGACCCTTAGGAACCACTAGGCGGTGCCGGGACGAACGGGAGCTGGTCGAGGTCGCAGATGCTCTCTTTCACTAGATCCACCACCTGATCTGCGTGATCTTGGCGATGCTCACTCCTAGTTCGCCTTCGACGACTGGACGACGTGACTCAATGCAGGTGCCAGTCGTGTTCCATCGTGCGGATTGTTGTGGGTTTCTAGGAGAGCATGCGCGTTCGGTGGGTTCTCAGGCTCGAATCTTTTGCACGCCATGTTGTTCCTTTGTCGTTGCGCGTTGTCCTTCAATTTTGTTTGAAATCATTGGCTTCACGTCCATGGATGTTTGCTCAGGATTGCCAAAGACTTTTGTGGTTACTAGCGTGGATCACGGTGCAAGAGGCACTGTCGTTGCCTGACTGTGATTACGAGTGATTGACGTTCGGCTCAGCCCCGTGCGCTTCGCCCTTATAACATTGGGAGATGATTCGCACTCGTTTCACCGAAATGTTCGGCCTCCAACACCCGGTCATGTGCGCTCCAATGGTGATGCACAGTGGCGGGACGCTGGCCGCCGCCGTCTCCGCTGCGGGTGGCATGGGCTCGTTTGGGGGGATCCACGTGAGCGGTGAGGCGGAGTGGGTGCGCGCGGAGGTTGCGCGCGTGCGAGATCGGACTGATCGTCCGTTCGCCATCGGGTTTATCACGCCATTCCTGTCCTTCGCCGAGAGTCAGTTCCAGGCTGCGCTCGACGCACGCCCCGCCGCCATCGCGTTGTCGTTCTCTGATCCGGGCGAGTGGGCCCGCCGAGTTAAGGACGCCGGCCTGCGGATCATTTGTCAGGTTCAGGGGTTCGATGACGCTGACCTCGCGGTTGAGGCGGGCGCCGACGTCCTTGTCGCGCAAGGTACGGAAGCTGGAGGGCACACGGGAACGATGGGCCTACTTCCACTCCTCGTCGGGATTGCCGAGAGATATCCGAAAGTGGCCCTGCTGGCCGCAGGAGGCATGTCCAGCGGGCGCGCACTCGCAGCCGCTCTGCTTGCTGGTGCGGACGGCGCCTGGCTCGGCACCGCCTTCCTCGCGACGCCCGAAGCTATCGAGGTTGACGACGACTATAAGGCGGCGATTCTGGCGAGCGATGGTGGGGACACAGTGTTCACCCGTGCCTACGACATCGCGTCGGGACTACCGTGGCCGACGGCCATCGGGGCGCGTGTCCGGCGTGACGCCTTTACCGACGAATGGGCCGAGCACGAGGCGGATCTCCGTCAGCACCGCGACGGCGTTACGCCAGGGCCGCCACTCTACATTGGACAGTCCGCCCGCTTCGTTGAAGTTATACGGCCAGCTGCGGAAGTCGTCCAACTGGTGAGCGAGGAAGCGGAGCGATTCCTCCGTGAGCGGCCGGGACTACTGCTGAATTAGTCGACAAGGTGACAGCTAGAGCGACATCAGTCCCCATTGGTATCGGCTCTCGGACGAGATCCCACGCGGCACATGTCGGATTGGCTGAGTTGAATTAGTGCCCGTGGAGTGCCCAAAGGATTTAGACGCGCAAGAGAATCCAATGGAAGTGTCACTTAATCAGGGTTGTTACTCCGACGCTATTGTTGCGTCGTCCACCCTTCCAAGCTTGCCATGCGGGTTCGATCCCCGTCACTTGCTCCAAGTAACGCCGTTCGCGCGGGTCCCGTACGGGACCGATGGAATCAATGGGCCTGGGCCGCTTCAAGAAATTCGGCGAACGCCTCGTACTGCCATGAGCCGTCGTAACGCACGCCGTTCACAAAAAACGTCGGCGTGCCGTTAGCGCCACTCCGAATGGCGCTTTCCAGGTCCGCTTCGACACGGTGGCGTGGTTTTCCCTCGGCCAGATCCTTCGCTACTCGGACGACGTCAGCGCCCACGCCTTCGCTGTAGCGCAGCAGCGCGGCGTCGCTCAGGTCTCGTTGGTTCTCGAACAGCACGTCGTGCATCGCCCAGAATTTGCCCTGTAACCCCAGGGCCTCGGCCATTTCTGCGGCCGCTTCGGCGTGGGGGTGCACGTCGGCCAGGGGAAGATTACGGAACACGAGTCGCAGGGAGTCGCTAAAGGTACCAAGTAACTTTTCCACGATTGGATACGCCTGGCCACAGTACGGACACTGATAGTCCCCGTACTCCACGAGGGTCAACGGCGCGTCCTCGCGTCCCCTCGAATGGTCCTCGGGCCCCACCGGGACAGAGAGTCGAGCGACCTCGCTCACGAAAGCGCCTCGACCGCCCGTAACGCCCCGTCGGCCCCCGGACTCACGCCAATGGGCGAGACCTCGCTCCAGGCGACGTGGCGATCGCGATCGATCACAAAAAGTGCTCGCTCGCAGATGCCGTCGTTGGGGCGATAGACCCCGTACGCCTAGGCGACCTCGCCTTTGGGGTGGAAGTCCGCGAGGAGGGGGAAGTCCAATCTGCGCTCGGTCCGGAAAGCTTGATGGCTCCAAAGACCGTCCACCGAGATACCGAGTAACTGGGCCCCGCGAGCTTGAAAGAGTTTGTTGGCCGCCGTGAACACCGTGAGTTCATCACCGCACACGGGACTCCAGTCAGCCGGGTAGAAGATCAAGACCGCCGGACCGTCGATCTCTGACAGGGTGACCTTTTCGCCGGGTCCCGCGAACAGGGTGAAATCGGGCGCCGCGGCCCCGCTCTCTAGTGCCATGGCTACTCCTCTTGACGTCGAGTGATCGCAGCGACCGCTCGAATT
>DATKRC010000043.1:0-3729 GCA_035532375.1 Acidimicrobiales bacterium | reverse complement strand
CACCTGCGCCGTTACGACAAGGGACGCCACTCGACCGAAGCTGCGCACATGCCCGATTCGCACCGTCGCTACCTCGAATGGACGCCCGGACGCATCGTGGCCTGGGCCGAGAAGAACGGGCCGTCGACGGGTGCGTTCATTGATGAGTTGCTCCTCAGCCGGCCCCACCCCGAACAGGGGTTCCGCTCGGCGCTGGGGGTCATGAGTCTCGCCAAGAAATACGGACCCGAGCGACTCGAAGCCGCGTGCGCCAGAGCGCTCGCGCTGCGCTCGTTCTCCTACTCGTCAGTCACGTCGATGTTGAAACACGGACTCGACCAACGACCACTCGCGACGGGGTCCACTCGGGCCCACCCCGTGCACAGCAATATCCGCGGTCCGAACTACTACCACTAGGAGAATTATGCTCACCCATTCCACCATCGAGGGACTCAAATCTCTTCGACTACCCGCCATGGCGTCGGGACTGCTTGAACAACGAGAGCACCCCGACTACCACGAGTTGTCCTTCGAGGACCGCCTTGGTCTACTCGTCGAACGCGAACTCCTCCAGCGACAGAATCGTCGACTGGAACGAATCTTGAAGGCCGCCAAACTGCGCAGCGGCGCGGTCGTCGAAGACCTCGACTTCTCCACGACCCGCGGGCTCGACAAGGTCACGTTGCACTCACTAGTGAACTCTGCGTGGGTGAGCAACCACCACCAAGTAATGATCGTGGGTCCGACCGGTGTCGGCAAGACCTTTCTCGCCTGCGCCATTGCGAACCACGCCATTCGCGACGGCGCGACCGCGCTCTACGTGCGCGTGCCGCGACTTCTCGATGATCTGAGCGTCGCACGCGCGGACGGACGCTTGGCCAAGATGATGGCGAGCTTGGCGCGCGTCGACGTGCTGATCCTGGACGATCTGTTGCTTCGCCCCCACTCCGACGACCAGGCCGCCGATCTTCTTGAAGTCGTCGAAGACCGTCGCGGACGTTCAGTGATTGCCACGTCGCAACTCCCCATCAGCCACTGGCACGAAGGACTCGGTGATCCAACTATCGCCGACGCGATCCTCGACCGGTTGCTCGAGCGGTCCCATCGCATCGAGCTCGCCGGCAATTCTCGGCGTCGAAACGACGCCACGCCTCGTGCCAAAAAGCAAGTGGCAGCGGCGGACAAATGATTCGCTCTACGATGACTCGAGAGGAGGTGAGCTAGGGAAGAGCACTCACCAGCACAGCATCACGACGAGTGTTCAACTACGTCGGAACAACTGTGCAACTTCGCCGGAATACGCACCGAGGGTTGGCCAAATTGCGCCGAGAACTGAATGGAGATATTAGATGAACAACCTTGACCTTTCCCACGAACTGCGCTCCACAGTCGAGCGCTCGGCCACGCCCGTGACTGCTGTCGAGGCTCGACTTCGGGCCAACACCTCGATGCGCCAGAGCGCTGACGTACGGACCTGGGCGACCTGGGTTCCGCGCACGCCGGTTCTCGTTGGTGCTGCCAGCCTCCTGGTCGTCGCCGCTGTTTTGGTCGCAGTCGTTGGCCTGCGCGGATCGCCCAACGGGCCTACCTCGAGGTTTGCAGTTACCCTCATGGCTAGTTCGAGCAACTCATTTCCGACCCCACCGCGAGACGAAGTCTCGTCCAATGGGTCTGGGTGGGCTCTCACCACCAAGGGATTGGAGATCACATCCAACGGCGGTGCCTCGTTCGCTCTAGTCAGCACTCCAGTCCCGGTCAATACGATTGGTGATGTGGCGGCGGGTGGCAGTTCGATCGTGCTCGCCGGGTGGAAGGACTTTGCTCCGTGGGTGCAATACTCCAGCGATAACGGTGCGACGTGGACCACCGCGACCTTGCCAGCGGGATCTGGCAATGCAGGTGGGGTGCGACTGGTGACCGAAAATGGGACCGTGGTGGGGATGCTGGTGACCGACGTCACGTCATCAAACTTCTCCGCCGGCGAGTGGTACGCCACATCCGATGGTGGACGGACCTGGACGTATGACGCCGCGCCTTCGGGAGGGACGGTGACCTCCTCGAACGGGAAGCTCTGGCTTGTCGGAGGTCCTCAGTCCAACCTTCTCTACAAGAGCACCGACGCCGGCTCATCATGGTCGAAGGTGTCGATCCCTCAGACGGTGATCGCTGACGGCGCAGCCCTCACGGTACCCGGTGCTCTGAGCAACGGCGACGTCGTTCTGGTTGCGGTGACGCCCTCGTCGAATGCCGGGTCCACCTTCGGGCTCGTCGTCTATCTATCGGACGACCAAGGGGCAACCTGGAACCTCAAAGCCAGCACCTCGTACCCCGGATTGATTGGCTCGGATGTCTCGGCCATTTCATCGAACGTGGTGTGGATTGGCACGTCGAGTGGCAGGCCGCGCCTCTTCCGCTACACCGATGGTGGCGGGTTGAAGCCGACCAACAGCGTCGGTCTGTATCAAGAAGGCTCAGTAAGTGAGGTGAGTGCCCTCAGTGGCTCCTCGGCCTGGGCCACGGTGCAGAACGGCGCATGCCCGTCAGGCAAGTCGTCGTGCATGGAGGTTGGCTCGCTGTTGGCGACCTCTGACGGTGGTCAGACCTGGTCGCAGGTGAACCTGACGCCCGCCTGAACTTCCTGACCAATCCCTCGTCTAGGTCGATGAAGCGCCATCGGCCGACTCAACCTGGGTGGCTTTGGCCCCCAACGTCGAGCAGAGCGAAGTGACGACGTGCGAGTTAGAACCTTGGCCCGGTGTGATGACGTAGGACGACATATCGTGATCGTCGCGCACGCTGAGCAACGTCACGCAGTCGCCGCGACGAGTGACGTTCTTCACCGCGTCACCGAATGCCCCGGCGCGTTGCACGGCCGCCTCGCGCTTCGGCGCTGACGCCGATGAGCGAGTGAGTTTGAACATCAGGTCATTGCGCGTTGACACACGATGGGCGCGTTCACGAAGGGGAGGTTTCATACCTCACACCATGCGGCAACAGCCGGAAATCTTTCGCACGTCAGTGACGATAAAAGTTTTCGTGAATTTGTTGGCACGACTGCTGATGCGCCGCGCTCGGTCTTCCAAAATGGTCCCCGTCCTTCCTCCCCCTTATTTGCCCACATGCTTTCGCGGCAAAACGTTGTCGGAAGTCGTCTCGGCTTCGCCTCGACTACGCAGCGCGGCCGTATCGAATGTGTACCGTACACGGGCGCATAGCGGGCGCATTTGAGGTGCACAGCACGGCCAGGTGGCGGAGCTCTCGTCGGTTCATAGGATCCGGCTACACCCTGGTTGGAGAAGATGGCAACCGGTCACGGGGGGTGGCAAGAAGCGTCATGTACTCGAAACGACGTCGCGGCGAAACCATCCTTCGATGGGACAATGCCACGTGCAATGAAACCAGGCGGCACCCGGTGGGGAAGCCCGAGGGAAACGTGGTGTGGACGAGGTCGTCAGGGACTTGCTGCGCGATACGACATGGTCACGGACCGATAGGGAACGAGCCGGAACTTGGCGGTGGCGACCAGTCGCGCGACGACGCTTCACGGGTGGTGGCTGACGTCATGGTGGGGGCTGAAGTTCCGACGCAAACTAGAAACCGCGATCAGCGAGTGGGACGGCAGCGGAGACGCAACGAGGTCGTGACGAATCGATACGCGCGGCTCATCGCGGCGTTTCGGCGCACTACGTAACCGGCGAGCAGACCTTGGTCTGCGAGCCTCTTATTAAGCACTCCGACCCGCAGGAAACC
>DATKRC010000042.1:0-19628 GCA_035532375.1 Acidimicrobiales bacterium | reverse complement strand
TGATCGGACTGTGGCGCGCACAGCATGGCTTTGGCTGGTCCAATCTGGAATCCGGTTGGCCCCTCGCATTGTCGATTGTTGCGGTCTTGTCGTTGGCAGGGTTTGTTTGGCGAGTCGTGGACAACGAAAGGGACAAGCAGGCCGACAAAGATGAGCGCGCGGATAACCGTCGCATGCTCACGGAACTTTGGCGCGCACAAACTCAAACGACCAGCGCCTCTGGAGTAGCGGAGACCGCGACCGGATATGTGGCCACAGCAGCACAACTAAAGGCAACCATCAATATCGTTTCGGAGGTCAAAGGGCAGCCCACCATTGAAACTGAGGACGATTCGGGTGCGTGAAGTATGTCAGTCCCCAAGTATTTTCTCAGACTGCTGAAATTAAACCTTTTTCCGCTTGGTGACCCACCCTTCGAGGGAGCGTTGGGCCGGAGAGACGATCTGAAAACCGTCCTCGAATGGGACCGAACGCCAGCCCTGCCATCCGAAGTTCGCCAGTGCGCCAGGGCCCTCGACCAAGAGCGTGCGCGCCAGCACTCCCTTCACCGCTTTGGCGTCGTGGCCAACGGTCGTGCCGCCGACACCGTCGATGAACTGAATGTCTACGACGCGCCGGGTGTTCCTCACCTCGTCCATGTCGAGTGCGGCTTCGTGTTCCAGGGGTAAGAGGTTCACGATCGTCGACCGCTTCGCGTGCGCGATCAACGTCGGCGTCACCCTCGGTCGCCAGAACGTGGACATCGTGCCCAGCGGGGCGACGCCGACGTTCATCTTCAACCGAAAATCAGCAATACGTTCCTCAGCCGTGGTGAGCCCGTACAGACTAGAAGGGATAATGATCCGTCGACGCATGGTGGGCGCGAGCGAGACCGGTGCGAGGTGCGACCACACCACCCCGCTGTAACGCTGCCACGCGGCCAGTCGCGGCACGTTTTCGCCGGACAGCTGTCGCGTGGCCTCAAGGGCGCGCTCCAACAACGGCCCGCGCGCGTTCAACATGATCTCCTGACGCCGGGTCGTCGCCTCATCAAGGGCCGCGATGAGCGCCGCGACGACTCGTCGGCGGTCGCCTTGAAGAGCGTCGTCGAAAGGGCCGACGCTGGTCCTCTTGGTGCCGCCCGGCGTCTTCGCCTCCGACGGAGGCACGAGCACGAGCAGCGATGAGGGCATGGCCCACACGGTAGTAAACGCGTCGCTAGGCCGCTTTCAAGAGCTCCTCCGTCACGCCGAAAGAACGAAGGAAGTGGCGGACCTTCACGACTTGTTCTTCGGTGAGGTCGCGTGAACGAGTCGAGCCAAACGACGTGGTCTCACCATCGATGCTCACCGCCCAGTTTCCCCGATGCGTCTCGTAGACCTCGCCGAAACGTCCCAGCAAGGAGCAGACGTCATGCCATTGGATGTTGTGGCACAACGGGTGACTGAAGAGTTTTTGAGCGGTAATTCGGTGGTGGTGGTCCAACTTGAATGGCATTCTCAACCCCCTCGCGATGGCGAGGCCGTTCTCGCCCTCAAGAGAACTTTGTACCCTCTAGAGGCTCAAGTCAAGGCTTGCCACAAGTTCCACATGTTCGGTCATCGGGAACAGGTCAAACACGCGAAGGTCGCGAAGCTCGAATCCCCCGGCGATCAGAATCTTGAGGTCGCGGGCGAGCGTCGCGGCGTCACACGAGACGTAGATCACGCGACGAGGTCGGCGACGCACCAAAGTGTCGGCTACCCCTTTGGCGAGCCCGGCCCTCGGCGGATCGAGCACGACCACGTCACCTTCGCTGACCGAGTCGTTGACCGATCGGGGCGTCACCGACCACTCCCGAACCTTTAGATTCCGAAGTCCTTCGGCGTTTTGCCGAGCGTCACGCACGGCGTACGGCGAGGACTCGACCGCGGTCACGCGGCCCCCCGGACCTACGACCTTCGCCAACGGCACGGCGAAAAGGCCCACACCGCTGAAGAGGTCAGTGACGTGATCATCGGTCCTCGCGTCCGCCAATTCGAGGACGGTGTCGAGCAACTGTGCCGGCGCGTCGCGATGGGACTGCCAGAACGAACGGGGTCCCACCGAAAAGACATGGCCACGGACATTGACACGCGACTGCGTTGACGGTCCGAGCGGCTCGCCGCGTAGCGAACATAGTTCGTGCATGGTGCCGCGCGGCGTCAGGCGACGCACGACGGCGAACGGATCGCCTTCACCGATAGCGCGCAACTCGACTTCTTCGGCGCCGTGCCACGACGCGGCGAATGCTGGCGCGAAGCGCCAATCGGAGATCCAGCATGCGTCCAGGTCGACTAACTCGTGCGAGCGTGCTGCCCGCAACGCCAGTCGGCCGCCGTCGTCGACGGCGCAGCGAAGTCGTGTCCGCGATCCTTCGGGTTCGCTCGCGGGCTCAATCACCGCAATATCGCGTTCGATTCCCGCGATCCTCCGCAAATGTTCGGCGACGAGCGCGCCTTTCCACGACTGCTGACCAGCACGCGACGCGTGTTGCAAGTCACAGCCACCGCATCCTCCGGGGTGGGCGTACCGACAGGGCGCGACCACGCGATCCTCACTCGGCTCGATTATCTCGACGGCGTCGCCCCGCGAAAACTTCGAAGTGGATTCGGTGACTTCGACGAGCACCAATTCGCCGGGCAGACCGTGACGCACGAACACGACTCGTCCGTCTTCGAGGTGCCCCACCGCACCTCCGGTCGCCGGACGTTCAAGCCGCACCGGGCTCAACGGCTCCTCCGCGATCTCGCTACTCACCACCAGAGCCTAGGACGAATGAATAATTTCGAATTGAATCGAACGGACGGCGAGGTTCCGCTATTGCTCGATATGCGCGAGGAAGAGGTCGACCAGGTCCACGGCGCGTCCTCGCGCCGCCGGCGTCTCGAGTCTCGTTTGTTCGATGAGCCCATCGACGTCAATGCCGAGTTCGCGCGCTCCTTCGTCGCTGCTGGCGAACCAAGCTCGCAGTTGCACGTCATCGATCTCGGGGTGGAACTGCACGCCGACGTTGCGCCCGACGCTAAAGGCCTGCACCGCGCGCGGCGTGGTTGCCCAGAGTTGCGCACTTTCCGGCAGCACGCAGTGGTCGAAATGGTATTGGAACCACGGTCCACTCGCGATGCCAGATCCGTTACGGGCCTCGACTTCGTACCATCCAACTTCCGGTTCGTTGGAGCGTTCGACGACGCCGCCGTGGAAGAGACACAGAGCCTGAGCTCCGAAACAGATTCCGAGGATCGGAAGATCGCGGCGCTGCGCGTCGGCGATGAGTTCGAGCTCGCGCCCGAACCACGCCTGCTCGACTTCCTTGTCATACACCGCGCTGTACGAACCGAGGATCACGAAGACGTCGGAACCATCGAGTGAAGGCGAGGCAGTGCTCGCATTCATCATGCGTAAATCGATCTCGTAGCCACGCGATTCGAAGGCTTCACCAATCAGTCCTGCGCTGTCTTCGAGATGGTGTCGGAGTACGAGTGCGCGCGCCACGGTTGATGAGCCTACGGGAAGCCGAGAACCCGCCGCCCTAATTCGAAGGCAATGACCAACCGAGCGACTCGGCGATCTCCTTACACGTCGGACAGATCGGGAACTTATGGGGATCGCGGCCCGGCACCCAGACCTTGCCGCAGAGCGCCATCACCGGCGTGGCGTTGATCATGGCGCCGACAACCGAGTTGTCCAAGGCGACGAACTCACCGTCCTTCGGTGTATAGCCCTCCAACACGATGTGGGTGAACCGTTCGTGATCCTCGTCGTCCACTTGGGTCGACGAGGTCACCACCAGTTCGGTCTCGACGCGTGAAGTCACGCTTGAAACCTTAGTAATCTCGGGTTCCATGAAGCGACGACGCGCCGCCAAACCGGTGACGAAGCCGCTCGGCCGAGTTGCGTCGCATTTCAACCGCGACGGACTGCCCAAGAATCCGTACCGCACCGAGAGCGAGGCGAAAGAGGCAGCGCAGTTGGCCTGGACACTCAGCGGCGCCGACCTGAATAGCTATCGCTGCGACTACTGCTTCCAGTGGCACATCGGCAAAAGGTTCCGCGACGATTAGCGCCAGTCCCGGAGAATCGGGCAATATGGAGGGACTTGAAACGAAAGGTCCTCCATGGGAGTTCAGGCGTACATCTTGATTCAGTCCGAAATCGGCTCGAGCGAAGCGGTCGTCTTGGCGACGCGAGCCGTGCCCGGCGTACTGGAGTCCTTCGAGGTCACCGGCCCCTACGACGTGATTGTGCGCTGCGAGGCCGGAAGCGTGGATGACCTAGGTAAGTTCATCGTCGGAGCCATTCAGAAGGTCCCGGGGATCACCCGCACCCTGACCTGCCCCGTCGTCAACATCTAACCGAAGGCGCCTTCGGCGCGCAAGGCTTCTTGGCGATTGAGGTCGATTCCCCAGTTGCGTAGGCCCGCGCGGGTCCCCGCCCCGGCCTTCGTCGGACTTTGACCGATAACCCCAGGGGTCTTGGAAAAGCGCGGTGCCGGCTGCGGTTGAATCTCGCCGTCGACGAAGAACACGCCTCGCTGCGTGTTGTAGGGGTGGTGCGCAGCTTCGCGTGGTGACAGCACTGGTGTCACGCAGGCGTCGACGTCACAGAAGATCTCCGTCCATTCGTCGCGCGTCTTCTCTCGAAACGTCGCCGCGAAGAGTTCTTTAGTCTCTGGCCACGAATCGCGGTCGAACTGCGCCGGAAGCCCAACGGAAGAAAAACCGAGACCGTGCAGCAATGCTTCGTAGAACTGGACCTCGATTGCCCCTACGGCGACGTATTGATTGTCCTTCGTCTCGTACACCTCATAGAACGGAGCGCCGGTGTCGAGCAGATTTGCCCCACGCTCCTCGTGCCAGAAACCGGCGTTCATGAGCGAGTGGCTGAGAGCCATCAACGACGCTGATCCGTCCACCATGGCCGCGTCGACGACCTGTCCTTCGCCCGTTGTTCGCGCCGAGATCACGGCCGCAAGTACTCCGAGAATCAAGAACATCGATCCCCCGCCGAAGTCACCCACGAGATTGAGCGGCGGCACCGGAGCTTCGTCCTTTCGCCCCATCGGCCACAGTGCGCCCGATACGGCGATGTAGTTGATGTCGTGACCGGCGCGCTGCGCATTCGGTCCTTCCTGTCCATAACCGGTCATGCGTCCGTAGACCAGGCGTGGGTTTCGTTCAGCGACGTCGGCGGGTCCCAGTCCCAAGCGCTCGGTCACGCCCGGTCGAAAGCCCTCGATCAGCACGTCGGCTTGTTCGCAGAGCTCGAGCACCAGGTCGCGACCAGCAGGATTTTTGAGATCGACGGCAACCGAGGGACGCGAACGATTGAGGACCTCCCACGTGGGTTCGTCATCCGCGTCGATATCGCCTCTTTCGATGCGAAGAACGTCGGCGCCGAGGTCGGCTAACAACATGCAGGCGTAGGGACCAGGGCCGATCCCCGCCAATTCGATGACCTTCAATCCGTCGAGGGGGCCGCTCACCTTTGTCAGTGTAGGTTCGGGCGTTCTACGAATTCGTTAGTCCCACCACAGATCGTGTCCGAGCACACCCTTGGCGATGAGTCCCAACTGGATCTGGCTCGTACCTTCCACGATGGTGAGTTGACGTGCGTCGCGATAGAACATCTCGGTCGGATGTTCCTCCATGTAGCCCGCGGCGCCTAGCAACTGCACCGCGAGACCTGAAGCCCTCACGGCGACTTCGGAGGCGTAGTACTTACACATCGAGAGCATCGGCACGTACTCCTTAGTGAAGCAGCCCTGGTCAGCCAACCACGCACCACGGTAGGTGAGGAGCCGCGCCGCTTCAATTTCGGTCGCGCACTTGGCGATCTCCCATTGGATGCCCTGGAACTCGGCGATCGTCGAGCCGAACGCCGCGCGACTCTTCACGTATTCGGTCGCGTACATGAGGGCGCCTTCGGCCAGGCCGAGTCCCCGCGCCGCCACTATTGGTCGCATGGCGTTGAGCGACTGCATGACGAGCGCGAAGCCGCCTCCAATGACTTGACCGGCCGGCACCTGCACGTCGGTGAAGACGATTTCGGTCGTATCGATTCCCTTGACGCCCATTTTTTTGTCCACTCGCGGTCGGGTCACGCCGGGAGTGTCGACCTCGACGATGAAGGCACCGATCTCCGAGTGATGACGCGACGCCGGGTCGCCGGTCTTGGCGAACACGACGAGCCAGTCGGCCTGCATTCCGCCCGAGATCCAGCACTTGGTGCCGTTCAACACGTAACCGCCGTCACCGTCTGCGGCGGCGTGCGACACCATACCCGCGACGTCGGATCCGGCGCCCGGTTCGGAGAGGCAGAACGCCGCACGTTGTGTTCCCTTGGCAATCCCTGGCAGGTAGCGCTGTTTCTGCTCTTCGGTACCAGCGATCATGATCGGTCCGGTCGGCAGCCGGGTGAGCAGCAACATCAGACCGAGCACGTTGGAGTACTTGGTGACCTCTTCGATGGTGATCGCCAGGCCCATGATCCCCGCACCCGACCCGCCGTACTCCTCGGGTATGCACAGACCAAGGAGGTCGGCCTTGCGGAACTCCTCGAAGAGGTCCTGGGGATACTCGCCTGTCGTGTCGATCGCCCGAGCGCGAGGCTTGATCTTTTCCTGCGCGAGCCGTCGCACACTTTGTTGCAGCGCCATCAGTTCGTCCGAAAGTTGAAAGTCCATGTCTTCCAAGGTACTCGCGGTGCTGTGTAACGATTGTCCCGTGGCCCCCTTCCAACGCGAGCGCGCGCTCGAATCGATGGCCCGCACGACCTACGACCTCGTCGTGGTCGGCGCCGGCATGACGGGAGCGGGCGTGGCGCTCGACGCGGCGTCTCGCGGCCTGCGCGTCGCACTCATCGACAGCGGCGACATCGCGTCCGGTACGAGTTCCAAGTCCTCCAAGATGGTCCACGGTGGTCTCCGCTACCTGCAACAACGAGAGTTTCGACTGGTCTATGAGAATCTGCGCGAACGACAGCGCCTCCTCGAGAACGCGCCGTTCCTCGTGCGACCACTCCCCTTTCTCGTGCCGCTCTTCGGACGTAACGGCGTCGCCTCGAAGGCGCTCGTGAAGGGCTATTCGACCGCGCTTCGGATCTACGAGTTGAGCGGAGGCTGGCGGATTGGTCGGCGTCACCGCAAAATCACCCGTGACCAGGCACTGGCCCACCTCCCGACGCTCAAGACCGATCGACTCGTCGCCGGATTCCTCTACTTTGACGCCCGAGGCGATGACGCGCGTGTGGCCCTGGCGATTGCCAAGACCGCCGCACTGGACTTCGGGGCCGACGTCGCCACGTACGTGCGCTGCGTCGACATTGTCCACGACGACACCGGACGGGCGAAGGCGGTGACCGCCCGCGATCATCGAACGAACCGAGAGTTCACCATCAATACAAGTTCTGTCGTGAACGCCACCGGCGTGTGGGCCGATGACGTCTTCACCATCGCCGAGCACACCGCGTCGCACCGGATCATCCCGGCCAAGGGCGTGCACCTCAGCGTGAGCAGCGAGCGACTACCGGCCGATGTGGCGGCGGTGTTGAGCGTTCCCGGCGAGCGTCGAAGCATCTTCGTCGTGCCCTTCGAAGGGGCGGACTTCACGTATATCGGCACGACGGATACCGCCTACGACGGGGACTTCGATGAACCACACTGCACGCCCGACGACGTCGAGTACTTGTTGAGCGCGGTCAACGCGTCGACGACGTCGGATCTCACGACGGCCGACGTCACCGGCCTCTGGGCGGGGCTTCGACCGCTCCTCGCACCGGTCGAAGGAAAAGTCATCAAGGAACGCACCGCCGACCTCTCGCGCCGCCACCAAGTCACCGACACCGGTGACGGCGTGGTGCACATCACCGGGGGCAAATGGACGACCTATCGCCAGATGGCCGAAGACACCGTCGACGCGTTGCGACCCTACGTAACCGGTCTGAAGTCGGTTCGAACGAAGAACCTTCGGTTCCATGGCGTTGGACCGTGGCGACCGACGTCCGACGTCGAGGTCCACCTCTACGAACGCTTCGGTGAGGACGCTCGCGTCATCCTCGATTTGATCGCGCACGACGAACGTCTCGCCGAGCGTCCCATCGAGGGCCAGCCCTACGTTGCGGCCGAGTTCGTCTATTCGGCGCGCTTCGAGATGACGACATCATTGATCGATCTCTTGACCCGGCGCACGCGAGCCGATCTCCTCGACGCCCGCGCCACGTTGGCGGGTGCATCGCGCGTGGCGGCACTGGTCGCCGACGAACTGGGCTGGGACGCGAACGACGTGCGACGCGAACTCGACGCGTACGGGTCGCTGGTGCAACGCGTATTCAGCGCCGCCGGGCTGCCTTTGTAGAGTGCAACCGTGACCCGAACGACGATGCCGAACGAGTATCCGACGGCGCCGATCGAAGAGACTCCCTCACTCGCGTCGACGGCCCTCTTGGAGGACCTAAAGAACGCGGGCGTCGCCTTCGACACTGATGCCGTGGCTCGAGCGGACCACGGTCGTGACTGGTGGCCGCTCACCATTCCCGAGGTCGCGAAGGGCACCGTCCCCAGGTGGCCCGGCGTGGTGGTGCGACCCCGGTCGATGAATGAGGTGAGCCACGTCCTGCGGATCGCCTCCAAGCACCGCGTCGCCGTCACACCCCAAGGCGGGCGCTCCAGCGTCGTCGGCGGGGCCGTGGCGCCAAAGGGCGCCATCGCCCTCGATCTGACCGGGCTCGACCGCGTCGTGGACATCGATGCAATCTCCGGCACGGTCAGCGTCGAAGCCGGAGTATTCGGCCCCGACCTGGAGCGCTTCGTCAATGCGCACGGCTGGACCGTGGGACACTTCCCGCAGTCGTTCGAATTGGCCACCGTCGGTGGCTGGATTGCCTGCCGGGGAGCCGGGCAGTACTCCAACCGCTACGGCAAGATCGAAGACATCGTGCGCGGGCTGAGCGTCGTGCTCGCTAGCGGCGAGGTGATCGAACTCGGTGGGCGCGCACCGCGAGAAGCCGTGGGGCCGGACCTGCTGCAGTTGTTCATCGGTTCCGAGGGAACGCTTGGCGTCATCACGAGAGCGACGCTGGTAATGCATCCGACGCCGAAGAGCGAGCGTCGCGCGGCTTACGGCTTCGCGACCTTCGAGGTTGGTCTGGACGCCTGTCGTCGCATCATGCAGCGCGACGCACGACCGGCCGTGCTCCGTCTATACGACGAAACCGAATCCCGGCGGAACTTCGGCGTAGAAACGTGCGCACTGGTGGTACTCGATGAAGGCGACCCGTTCATGGTCGAGGCGACCATGAACGTCGTCGCTGGCGAGTGCGCCGCGGCAGCTCAGCTCGATCCCGCGATCGTCGCCACGTGGCTCGAACATCGCAACGACGTCTCCGCGCTGGCGCCGTTATGGGAGCGCGGTTACGTGGTCGACACGATCGAGATCGCCGGAATGTGGGCGTCGTTGCCCGCGATGCATCGGTCAGTCATCGACGCCTTGGAACAGTTGCCAGACATCACGGTCGCCTCGGTGCACCAGTCACACGCCTACCTCGATGGCGCGTGTCTCTACTTCACCTTCGCAGCACGACCCGAGGACGTGACCGGTTTCTATCGTCAAGCGTGGGAATGTGTCACCAAGGAGGTGCTGTCGTGCGGCGGTGCGCTCAGTCACCATCACGGTGTCGGTCACAACCGCGCCCGATTTATGGCCCAAGCGCTCGGAGGTGCATTGGAGGTTTTGGGGGATCTCAAACGCGTGCTCGATCCCTTCGACATCATGAATCCCGGCGTACTCGGGCTGGGCGCTGAGCCGTGGTGAGAGCCCTCGCCATTGACGTCGGCACCACGTCGATTCGAACGGCGATCGTCGACACGCAGGGCCGCGTCACAAACACCCACAGCCAACGCCTCAACCTCACGACGTCCGTTCCGGGCGAAGTGGAACTTGACGCCACAGAGATCGCGCGACTCGCCCTCGAGTTGAGTACGCGGACGTTGAACGAAGCTGGCGGGGCGGACGTCGTCGGCATCACGAATCAACGCGCGACCACGATCGTCTTCGATCCCGAGACAGGTACTCCGGTCGGCCCCGCAATCGGATGGCAAGATCTTCGCACCGTCATCGATTGCCTGGTCTTGCAAGCCGAGGGACTGCACCTGGCCCCCAATCAGTCGGCGACCAAGGCGCGTTGGCTGGTGCAACATTCAGGTCGACCTTCGAGCGAACTTCGTTTCGCCACGATCGAGACGTGGTTGGCGTGGAATCTGAGCGAGGGTGCTCTCCACGTGAGCGATCGCTCCAACGCCGGGGTTAGTGGACTCGTCGCGCTGGACGTCGAGGAGTGGGACCGACGGGCCCTGTCGTTGCTCGAACTCGACCCGTTGATGATGCCGACCATCGTCGACACCATGGACAGTGTCGGTCGGGCCACGGCGCTACCCGGTGCACCGATGATTTGCGCGCTCGTCGGTGACCAATCGGCGTCGCTGTTTGGTCATTCGTGCGTCACCAGAGGCGCGAAGATCACGTTCGGCACGGGAGCGATGCTCGACATGGTTCGCGGTCGCGAAGGGCCCGAGCGAATGACTCGATTCAGCTCCGGGTGCTTTCCGGTGGTGGTGCGAAGTCGGGGCCACGAACTCGTGTGGGGCATCGAGGGAATCGTGCTCTCCGCTGGCGCGTGCATCGAATGGCTGCGTGACGACCTCAAGTTGATTAACAGCGCCGAAGAGACTGCATTACTCGCCGAGTCGGTGCCGTCAACAGAAGGGGTGACGTTCGTTCCGGCCCTCTCGGGGCTTGGGACCCCGCAATGGGACTTCGGCGCGCGTGGTGGCTTTTTCGGGCTCACGCGTGGATCGACCAAGGCGCACATGGTGCGGGCGGTACTCGAAGGTATCGCGCAGCGCGGCGCCGATCTGGTGGACGCGGCCCGCGAGGCGACCGGTGTGACCCTTGAGGAGCTTCGTGTGGACGGTGGCATGAGTGCCAATGATTTCTTTGTGCAGCGTCTCGCTGATTTCACGGGTCGGCGCGTGGCAGTTTCCACCGAACGCGAGGCGACCACCAGAGGAGCCGGATTGATGGCCCTGGTCGCCCACGACGCCATGAGCCTCGAGGACGTCGAAGCGCTCTGGGATCCGAAGCTCGTCGTGGCACCGGCAATTGCTGAGGACGAACGTCGACGGAGTCGCGCGCACTGGGCTGACGTCGTCGCTCGGGTCGAAAAGACGATTCCGGAATTGAGTGCGGTCGAGTTCTAACCAGCCCACGGTGTGTCACGGAGAGCGCCAGCGAGCGTTGAGGGCGAGTCCAGTAGATGCTTGGACAGCATGAGGGCTCGCGGCTGAGAAAGCGCGACGATGCCGGTCACGACGCCGTCACGAGAAAAGAGCGCGAGCCATTTCCCCTCATCCGCAGAGCCGATGACGTGAACAACATCGTCGTCCGGGTGTGCGTGACCGAGCGTCTGCAACTTCTTCCCGTATTGATCTGACCAGAAATAGGGCACCATCAAGGTGCGAGTACCTTCGCCCGTCACCCAGAAGTGGGCCAAGGAATTTGCGTGGACGTTGGCCACCTCCCAGTGTTCGATGCGGATCAGTTCCTCCCCCATGATGTTGGGCCATCTGAAACGAGCGACGTCGCCAATGGCGGCGATGCGTTCACGAGCCAAGAGATGTTCATCAACCACCACGCCGCTGTCGAGCGCGATACCGGATCCCTCCAACCATTCAATATTCGGCAATGCCCCGACACCGACCACGACCGCTGCGGCGCGAAGCTCGTTCGCATCGTCGAAGTGCACGACGAATTCGTCGCCCTCGCGTACGACATCACTGATTCGTTGGTCATTGCGCAACTCAATGCCAACGTCGGACGGCAAACGCTCGAGCCACGAAGAGACGTCAGGTCCGAGGACGGAGATGAGCGGTCGAACAGCAGCTTCGAGCACGATGGGCACGAAACCACGACTCATCAACTGAGTGGCCACCTCTGCTCCGATGAACCCGCCGCCGATCACCGCGATCACGCTGCCCGGATCGAGTTCTTCCAGTGCGAGTCGCATCCGAAGTTCGTCGTCGCGGTGGCGCAACATCAGTACGTCGTCGCCGGCACTCAACGAAAGACGACGGGCTCGTGTGCCGGTCGCAATGACGATGTGGGACCCTTCAATCACGCGACCGTCCTCGAGCTCCACGGTGTTCACTTCCGTGTCGAGCGAAACCGCGCGCGCGCCGAGACGAAGTTGCGCGCGCGTTTCTTCGATGCGTTCGGGGGTTGCGAGAGTTGCTCGTTCGACTTCCCACCTGCCGGCGAGTACCTGCTTCGAGAGAGGCGGTCGGTCGTAGGGCGCGTACGTCTCTTCACCCAACAGCGTGATCGCACCTTCGTAGCCCTCGCGCCGTAGCGCCTCGGTGAGTCGCCATCCCGCGAATCCCGCACCAACGATTACGACGTGATTCGAATCCTTCAACACGATCAGCGCGCGAACATCGCGAGCCACTGTTCGGCGCTCGCTGGTACCAGTGCCCGGTTGTGTTGTCGCACGTCGCCCATCGGCGCGCTCGGATCGGCCGAGTACAGGTGACCGGGAAAGAGCACGGTGTCGTCGGAGATACTCGAAAGTCGCTGTGTCAACGTGCGGTACATCTCTTCAGGGTCTGATCCCGGAAGGTCGGTACGTCCACAGCCGTCGAGGAACAAGGTGTCACCACTGATCAAGTTCCCGTTCACCAGCAGGCACTGGCTGCCCGGAGTGTGTCCCGGTGTATGTATCAACGAGACCTCGAAGTGGCCGACGCTGACGACATCGCCAGCGTCGTGGGCGACGAGTGAGTCCTCGCCCACACCCGTGCGCTTGGTGACCCACTCCACTTCGTCGGCCTGTACGTGTACCGGTACATCGATTCTCTCTAAGAGTTCGACGATACCCGGGATCTCTGTCCGGCCCCCAAGGTTTCCCCCCACGTGGTCGGCGTGATAGTGCGTCGCGAACACCGCGCTCACTCGCATGTCATCGGCCTCGACGAGTTCGATCAGTTCTGCGGGTCGGTAAGCCGGGTCCACGAGTGCGACCTCGCCCGTTTCACGATCTCCGAAGGCATAGGCGAAGTTGACCATCTGCTGGGCGACCGGATCGTCGATCGCATAATCCAAGCCGCTCAGCAATTGGCGGAAATAGAAGCGCTCGGTCATTCGCTTTCAAGGACCCGCGCCAGTCGCGGCGCCAACTCGTCCACCCTGGCTTTAGTCGCGACGAGTCGCGCCTCCAGGGTCTCGATGATCGCGGTCGCGCGTTCGAGCTTCACAAAGAGATCGTCCACAGAGACCTCGCCCTCGTCGAAGGACGCAACGATGCCGTCGAGTTCCAGGGCCGCTTCGTTCCAGTCGCCGATAGTACTCATGGTGCCACTCCAGTCTTTGCATTCACAGTAGATTCAAACGACCCGTCGCTTACGAGTACCGACACGACGTCACCGACCGTGACGTTATCGAGCGATTTCACAACCTTGCCGTCTCGGTTCGTCGCGATGGACCAACCTTGAGCCAGACGTCGCTTCGGGTCGTAGGCACTGAGCAGCGCCCGATGGCTCGCCAGCGACTGTGCGCTCGACGCGAGGAGATGGCGACTGTGCGTCAACAGACTCGCTCGCGTGCTCGCGAGGTGGCGCTGTTCGGCGCGGAGTCGGTCGCGCACGGCGAAGATCATCGTGCGACGGCGTTCGGCGACGTATTCGGTGGCTTCGTCCACGATCGCTGTCGTCGCGTCCAGGACTCGCTGCGCCGGTGCCCGTACGTGACGAACGTGCCAGTCTTCGACAATCGCCGCAATCTCCTCGCCCAATTTGGTAGGTGTTATCGCGCGCGTGTGTGCGGCGAGGTCAGCGACCGATTCGTCACCGGTATGACCGATGCCCGTGAAGATCGCCGTCGAGGACGCCGCGATGGCGCGCGCCACACGCTCGTCGTCGAACGCGGCGAGGTCACCCTTGGATCCGCCACCCCGAACCACACAGATGATGTCGACGCCATGCTGGTCGAGTATTTCGATCGCCGCGACGATCTGTGCCGGCGCTGCTTCGCCCTGCACCGCGCTCTTGACCAGCACGATTTCAAATGCGTAGCCGGAGTTGAGAAGTTGGCCCGTGAAGTCGCTGTAGCCCTCGGTACCGAGGCTCGCGACCAATCCGACGCGGAGCGGCACCGGCGAGACGTCGACCCTTTTGTTGGCGTCCAACAGTCCTTCGGCGCTGAGTCGCGCCAGTAATTCGGCTCTGCGTCGCGCCACGTCGCCTAGCAATCCCTGCACGTCGATCTGGACGATGGTGAAGCCGATCTTTCCTTGGGGGGCGTAGACATCGACGTACCCATAGAAATTGACGATCATTCCCGCCGAAAGCGTCACGCCCTCGGCGGCGAGCTTCTTCTTGAGGGGCGCCCACGGCGTGGCCCAACAGTGGGCGTTCAACACGGGCCGCTTGGTGTCCGTTGACGTCGAGCCGGCGTCCACGAGGTCGACGTAGACGTGCCCCTTCTCGTAGACCTTGGCGATCTCGCCACGCACCCAGTGCGGGTGACGCCGACCGAAAGCCGACTCCAGTCGCGCGGTGAGCAGTTGATAGAAGGCGCCGACTTCGAAGACCTCGTCGGTCGCACTCACTTCTTCATCCACGTGGCGAGGATACCTGGCAGAACGCCCGGCAAACTGCGTTGGTGATGGTGTGGGACCGATGTCACACCGAGCGCCGATGCTGAAGCCGGTGACGACCGAATCCAAGCGCAGTTCCTCGGCAATGACCACTGTCTCCCAGGCCTACCGCTTCGCGATCGATCCCACTCCTGAGCAGGCCAACTTCCTGCGCAGTCACATGGGCGGCACGCGCTTCGCTTACAACGCACTTCTCGGGCTGGTCAAGGCCAACCGGGATGAGAACCGAGCGAGGGAAGTTGCGGGCGAAGAGGTCGCGAAGGGCGACTATCTGCGGACTTGCCACCTGGATCTTCAAAAGCTCTGGTACGAACGCCGTGATGAACTGGCGCCGTGGTGGAATGAAAACGGTGCCTCAACTTACAACTACGCCTGTCTGAATCTGTCCAAGGCCTTCACCAACTTCCATGCTGGGCGTTCGGAGTACCCCACGTTCAAGCGACGCGGGGGGACGACGTCGGTGAGTTTCATGACCCACCTCGTGCGACTGACCGATTCCCACCACGTGCGATTGTCGCGCATCGGCGAGGTCAAGACCTACGAGTCGACTCGCAAGCTCTTTCGTCACCTGGAGCGCGGTACGGGTCGAATCATGGCCGCGACCGTCTCGACGAGCGGCACCAGGCACTTCATCTCCTTCACCGTTGAGGTCCAGCGCGCGATCCCCGCTACCAGAACACGCGATCGCGTCATTGGCATCGACGTGGGACTCAGCACGCTCTACACCGGCGCCACGCCGGAGGGCGAACAGGTTCTGCACGTCGAGAACCCCCGAAATTTCGTCACGACCGAGAGACAGCTGGCCCACACCCAGCGCATCGCGAGCCGTCGCCAGGGACCTCGCAAGGGCGTCACCCCGTCGAATCGGTGGAAGAAAGCCAATCGCCGGGTCCAGAAGGTCCACGCGCACGTCGCCAACTCACGCAAGAACCTGATCCACGGGACTACGTCCATGCTCGCGAAGAACTACGACGTCATCGTGGTTGAAGACCTCAATATCGCCGGCATGCTGAAGAACCGCGCCCTCGCCAAGCACATCAGTGACGCCAGCTGGGGTGAATTCACGCGGCAACTGGAGTACAAGACCAAGTGGTACGGATCGACGCTGATGAACGTCGACCGCTTCTACCCCTCATCGAAAACATGCGCGTCATGCGGGACAGTGAAAGCCAAGCTGCCCCTCGCGACGCGCACCTACGCCTGTGATCTCTGCGGGCACAAGGTCGACCGCGACCTCAACGCGGCCATCAACCTGGCCCGACAAGGCCTGGCGGGGACAAGCTCCGTTACTGGACGTGAAGGGGAGGTAAGTCCGAAGCATCAGCAACTTGATGACAAGGCTCAACCCTATGAAACGTCAACCAAAACCCGCACCAAGGTGCGCGTGTAGGAGATACCTCGGTCTAGAACTTCGTTGGTGCGTTTGACTATTTGCCTTGCACCAACGCAGTTTGCCGAGGGAGCAACATGGTTACGCCTCTTGAAGGTCTGTCACGCGTGTGTCAGAATTGACGTGGATGGTGAGTCGACTGGGTGGCCGCACCGCGTGGCAACAGGCGGTGAGGAAAGTCGGGGCTCCACAGGGCAAGGTGCTCACGAAATGTGAGTCGCGGTGACGTGCAGGACAGTGCCACAGAGAGAAGACCGCCGATGGCTCGGGCAACCGAGTACAGGTAAGGGTGAAACGGTGCGGTAAGAGCGCACCAGCATTGTGAGTGATCACAGTGGCTTGGTAAACCCCACCCGGAGCAAGATCAAACGTGGGAGCGCGTGGCCCGCATGTCTTGGAAACAAGGCACTCCCGAGGTAGATCGCTGAGATGGATGGCCGCCCAGCCTTTCGCAAGGAAGGTGGACAGAACCCCGCTTATAGGTCGACTCATCATCCAACCACCTATTCGAAAGTCGAGCCGTGTTACACCTGCCATACCGGGAACTGCCCACCGCGGACCCCGGCACACCCGACACGCGTTCGCCACTTCGCTTTCTGATCTGGATCGCCGCACAGCAAAAGATCACGCTGACCTTGAACGCCATCTTCGGCATTGGCTGGATGGTGAGCCAGGCACTGATCTGGGCGGCCGTCGGAGCCGCGATCGACCACGGCGTGATCCACAAGAACACTGGCGAACTGTTCTTGTGGGTCGGTGTCGTCATGGCGCTCGGACTCTTCCAAGCACTCTGTGGTTCGCTTCGACATCAATTGGCCGTCACCAACTGGATGAGCGCCTCTTACAAGACGGTCCAGGTCATCGGACATCACGTCGCCAAGACCGGGACCGCAGTCACCGACGAGATACCCTCGGGCGACGTCGTCAACACGGTCGCCTCAGACGCCATGCGCATCGGTGGCGCCTACGACGTCTTGGCGCGGTTCATGGGCGCCGTCGCCGCGTGGGTCGTCGTCTCGTTCATCTTGTTGTCGTCTTCGGTCGAACTCGGCCTCATCGTCCTCATCGGCGTGCCGGTGTTGGCATCGTTGACGACGCCACTCATGAAGCCGTTGCACGCGTCCCAAGCCGCCCAACGAGAAGCGGCCGGACGCTTGGCGGCCCTCGGTTCGGACACCGTCGCCGGGCTACGCATTCTGCGCGGGGTCGGCGGCGAGGAAGTCTTTCTCAATAACTACAGGCGACAAAGCAATACGGTTCGCTTGGCTGGCAATCGCATCGCCACGCCCCAGGCCGGACTCGAATCGGGCCAGGTCCTCTTGCCCGCGATCCTGACGGGCATCGTCACGTACTTAGGTGCCCAAGACGTCATGCACGGGACCTTGGCGCCGGGCCAACTCGTCGCCTTCTTCGGTTACGCCACGTTCTTGACGACGCCGCTTCGCACGGCGATCGAATACGTCATCGCCACGACCCGCGCCTACGTCGGCGCCGGTCGAGTCCTGCGCATCTTGAACATCGAACCCCTCGTGGCCGAGCCGGCGTCGCCTCTGATCTGGCCGGCCACGGTCGATCGAATCGACGACCGCGTGAGTGGCGTATCCGTTCGACGCGGCCAACTCGTCGCCTTCGTCACCGAAACACCGGCCGAAGCGTCTTTGCTGGCCGACCGTCTCGGACGATTCGTGCCCGACGTCGCGGGCGTCACGATCAACGACACGTCCTTGGATCTCTTCTCGGTGCTCGACACGCGACGCAACATCGTCGTGAGCGAGATTGAACCGCGACTCTTCTCTGGAGAGCTTCGCTACGAACTTGTCCCCCACGGCGACATATCCGACGGCAACATCATGCCGGCGCTCGAAGCCACCAGCTCGCTCGACATCCTTGACGCGCTGGAAGACGGTCTCGACACCCTCGTCGAAGAGCGCGGTCGGAGTTTCTCCGGCGGACAACGCCAACGCCTCAGTCTGGCGCGCGCGATACTCACCAACGCCGAAGTGCTCATCCTCGTCGAACCGACCTCGGCGGTCGACACGCACACCGAGGGACGGATCGCCCAGCGACTACGCGAGGTCCGCGGCGACCACACGACGCTTGTGGCGACGACGAGCCCGTTGTTGCTGGAGAAGATGGACGTGGTCTACGTCCTCGTGGACGGTCGCGCCATCGAACACGGGACCCATGAGGTCCTCGTCGCCACGTCGTCGACCTATCGCCAGATCGTATTACGAGAAGACGCCTGATGAGCCAACTCCCCGTCGCCGATACCTTCACCGTGCGCACCTACGCGAAACGGCTGATTCGTCATCACCGCGTCCAGTTGGTGCGGATGCTCTCGCTCTACGCGTTGGCCGCCTTGATAGCCTTGATCCCCGCCTACATCATCGGCGAGATCACCAACTTCGCCGCCGACCATCAGTTGACGTCCCATCGCATCACCGTCTACGTAGGGATACTTTTCGTCTCGTCGATCCTGTATGCCGGCCTGTCATTCCTCGCGCGACGTCGCAGCTACTTGTTGGGTGAGACGGTCTTCGCGCAGCTTCGCGAGGAGTTCCTCGAGAGCGTGCTGGCTCTGCCGTTGGTCGAGGTCGAGCGCGCCGGCACCGGCGATCTGCTCAGTCGCACGACCAACGACATCGAAGCGCTCTCGCGCACCGTTCGCTTCGCCATGCCCGAATGGTTGGTCGCCATTGTCCAAGCCGTGCTGACGCTCATCGCCATGGCGATCGTCAGTCCCTTGGCGACGGTCGCCAGCCTGGTGTCGTTGCCGATCCTTTTCTTCTCGACGCGCTACTACCTGCACTACGCCACCCCCGGGTACCGCCGCGAGCGCATGAGCTACGCGACCATGTCGGGATCGGTCTCTGAAACCGCCGAGGGCGCGCGCACCGTCGACGCCCACCGACTAGGTCATCGCCAAGGACAGCGCATCGAGGGCAACATCCGCGAGTCCTTCTACTCCGAGATGTACACCCTGTTGATGCGCATGGTCTGGTTCCCCACCGTGGAAAGCGCCTTCGCGCTCGCCGTCGCCACCACGCTCGCCTGGAGCGGATGGCTGGCACTGCACCACGACATCACGATCGGGGCCGCCACGACGGTCACCCTCTACGTCGTACAGATCAACGACCCGATCGACCGAATTGTCTCGTGGCTCGACGAGCTCCAAGTCGGCCAGACCTCACTGGCGCGCCTCGTCGGCGTGTCGGTCGTGCGCGACGATCGACCGACCGAAGGCATAGAGCCGAGCAACGAGACCATCATCATGAACGACGTGCGCTACGCCTACCGACCAGGTTTCGACGTGCTGAACGGAGTGTCACTGACGATCCGACCCGGTGAACGCCTCGCCATCGTCGGACCCTCGGGCGCCGGCAAGTCGACGATCGGACGACTGCTCGCCGGAATTGACGCACCTCGGAGCGGTTCGGTGATGGTCGGCGACGTGGCCCTCGCGAGCATGCCGCTGCCGATGCTGCGACGACACGTGGCCCTCGTGACCCAAGAGCACCACATCTTCATCGGCACGGTG
>DATKRC010000041.1:0-55569 GCA_035532375.1 Acidimicrobiales bacterium | reverse complement strand
TTTGAAAGGGGGCTGCTGGGGAGGTTGACTCACGTTGCGGGGGCCGCTGGTCTCGGGCCGGTGCGCTGAGAAGCCACCACGATGGCTCGGTCGAGACCTGAACCGCAATAGTGGTTTGCTGAACCAGTGGCCTACCTCACTACGCACAAGCACGTGGTTTGAGGTGTTGACCGACCAATGACTCCCCTCTGCTGGGCCGCTGGCGCGCAGCGCCAAGAGGCCCAGCCTGCAGATCGTGAATAACCACTCAATTTGACATGTCATCGGTGGTGACACGCTCGCTGGAATCCGGCGCACCAAAGCATCCAATTGGCGCACCAAAGCATCCAATTAATGGTGTCCGTCGAATTGGATTAGATCGGCGTCACAATTTCTCAAAATTGTTGGGATGAATTGGCGTCCAACGGAGCCAATTCACGGACGTTGTGGAGATGCTCAATAGACAAAAGAGTTACGCGCTAGATGCATCACAGAACAGGTTGGTACTTCGCAAATGTGTCCAGGGTTGTCCACTGGTGTCCGCGGTGTACCGAAATTGAAATTGTCATGAGACTCTTGTTCGATTTTGGCGTTTCGGAGGGGGAAGTAAGTAGAGGAGCAATTTATTTTCCTCTCCGAGAGGAGCTGCCATGACCCACCGAAAGTCGACCCATGAACTAGTGAAGGACATACGACAAGCCGGAGGGTGTTCGCACCCCATCCGGCTGCGCGGGGAGTTCGTCAACGTCGCCACCGGCGAGGTCAACGAGCGTCCCCTGCTGGTCGCCTGCAAGGACCGCCGCGCCCTGCTCTGTCCCTCGTGTTCCTACCTCTACAAGGCCGACGCCTGGATCGTGGTCTCAACCGGTCTCATCGGGGGCAAGGGTGTGCCGGCCTCCATCAGTGATCACCCGCGACTGTTTCTTACCCTCACGGCCCCTTCGTTCGGCACGGTGCACGCGCGCAAAAGCGACGGTTCGTGTCAACTCGGACCGTTACGTTTTTGCAAGCACGGCCGCTCCCTCGCGTGTTCGCGTCGCCACGACGACACCGACCCGGAGATCGGAAGTCCCCTTTGTGACTTCTGCTACAGCTACGCCGGCGCGGTGCTCTGGAACGCCGAGTCCTCACGTCTGTGGAATAGGACCTTCGAACAGATTCGACGTCGCCTGGCCATCGCCCTCGACGCCGCCTTTGAAGTGCTCTCGCAACACGTCCGACTCAACTACCTCAAGGTGGCCGAATTTCAACGTCGTGGACTGGCGCACTTTCACGTCGTCCTGCGCTTGGACGGACCCGGCGAATCGTTCAACCCTCCGCCGCCAGAACTAACGACCGAACTCCTCGCCAGCATCATTGAGAGCGTCGTGAAGGACTTCTCGATCGTCGGTCCTCGTGGGACCGTGTCGTGGGGACGGCAGTTCCATCTGGCCGACGCGTCAACGCTCAATCGCGATGATCTCCGCATCGCGGCCTACCTCGCCAAATACGCAACAAAGTCAGCTGACGGCTCGCTGGACTTCGCTCGGCGATTCAACTCTCGAAGCGAGATTCTCAAAGTCAACGCACCTTCGCACCTCCAACAACTCGCGCTAGTCGCCTGGGATCTCGCCCAGGATCCATTGCTCGTGAAATTGAACACCCGTGGGCACGCGCACGCCTTTGGATTCCGAGGTCAACTGATCACCAAGTCTCGCCACTACTCCACTTGGTTTCAGGATCTGCGCGACGCCCGCGCGGCCTATATGAGATCACCCCACTCCGACGATCCAGTCGAAGGTTCATTCAGTTATGACGGTCGAGGTTACGACGATCCGCGCACGGCCACGATCGCTGAGTTCCTACACCAACTTTCGCTCGAAGCGCGCAGGTCCGCCACCCCTGACACTCCGGTGGCGGACGGTGACGCATGAAGGCCATGACTTTCTTCGTCGCTCGTCGAGTCCTGTGGCCACGCGACACTGGTCAAGAGGATCGATTCATCGCAAGAGTCAATGGTGAACATCAATCCGGTGTTACCGTCGCACAAGGAAACGCGAAATCTCAATGAACTCATCCACACCAGTCAATGAGGCTTACACAATGATCATCAGCGATGAATTGGTATGTCATCGAGACGATCCCATTCCAAAGTTGCTCCTCACGGTGCCCGAAGCCGGTCGCGCCCTCGCCATCAGCCGATCCAAAATGTACGACCTCTTGAACTCGGGTGACCTGCCGTCAGTTCACATCGGGCGTTCGAGACGAGTTCGGGTGAGTGACATTGAGGACTCGTCAATAGCGGTGGAGCGAGACACGATAGTAAAAAGCGGTGAGTGCTTTGGGGAGTCGTTGCGCCCTGAGACGTTCACTGGCCCCAAAGAGTCGGACGCATTCTCAACCGGAGGAGCAACCTCGGTCCGCTCGCTCGTCGCACGAAGTCGGTTGAGCGGACCATTGAAAATAGGGTGTTCACAAGTAGACTTCGGTTATGGAAAGGGTGTTTCGAGCTACGTCGCCGTTAGGTAAATTGGTCGAAGCGCACCGTGATGCCCTTCTGGCGCTTTCGGCGAAGCACCATGCGAGGAACGTTCGGGTGTTTGGCAGCGTGGTGCGAGGCGACGACTCGCCGCAGAGTGACGTGGACTTTCTCGTCGACTTCGACGAAGACGCTCATCCACTCGAGATTCTGGCCCTGGGCTGCGATTTCGAAGATGAACTAGGGGTCAAGGTCGACGTCTGCACGCCGCAAGGGCTCCGCCATTTTGTGAGGGACGACGTTTTCGCTGAGGCCTCTTCTTTGTGACTCGTCACGACGAGGAGTGGCTCGATGACATCCTCGACGCCATTAACGCCATCGATGAGTATCTCGCGATCGATGGACTACAACAAGGTCTGATCTACGACGCCTGTCGTGTGCGATTGATGGAGATCGGTGAAGCAGTCAAGCATCTTGATCCCGCTTTGCTCGAACTTGAACCAACCATCGCGTGGAATGAAATTGCCCGAATGCGCGACGTTCTCGTCCACCACTACCACGACACCGATTTTGCGGTTGTCGAAGCCGTCGTTACCGAGCGCTTGGCTCCTCTTCGAGCGGCCGTCCTCCGACTTCGAGAAATCGATCCGGGTAATTGACAACCGGAGTTTTCCGAACGATCGCTCAATGGTTGTTCAACTTTTTGGGAATGGAATGGGAATGAAACTTTCAATCAGGGGAGAACTGCGGAGAACAACGGCGGACGAGATACCACTTATGACCTGGAATTAAGACATCAGGACACGTGTACGAATGCGCCGGAACAGTCTACGGAACCGAGGGTCGGGGGTTCGAATCCCTCCAGCCGCACTAGATGACCTTGGGTTCTTAGTCAAAGCCTCTTGAAACACCGCACCCACGGTTCGAATCCTGCGCCGCACGAAACGCCACATCGAAGCCACTCGGCCACACCGAGATTCCTGGTGATCGGTGATAGGGACATTAGGAACGTCCGTCCAGCTACGGCGGCCGGTTGGGCGGCGTAACGTCGATGCTGTGACAGACGGGAGCAATGCGCAAGGCCCGCACGGCGATGATGTGACGCCTCTGGACATCGGCTCTCGGAGGTCACTTTCGGATGGATGCTCGATCCCGGTGCTCGGCCTTGGCGTCTGGCAGATCCCCGAGGGCAAACCGGTGCAGGAGGCCGTCCACTGGGCGCTCGAGGCCGGCATCCGACACATCGACACCGCACGGTTCTATCGGAACGAGCGTGGCGTCGGTGAGGCGATCCGTACGAGCGGCGTCCCACGAGAAGAGATCTGGGTCACGACCAAACTCTTTCCCTTTGAAGCCCTCTGGGCAGAAAGGGCGTTCCAGAGGAGCCTTGGACGACTGGGTCTCGACTACGTCGATTTGTACCTCGTGCACTTCCCACCCCCAGGATTGCTCCTCTCGACCTGGCAGAAGATGGAGTCAATCGCCAAGCAAGGGCTGGCGAGATCGATCGGCGTCAGCAACTACAAGTTCGATGACATCAACAAGACGCTCCAGGCCGCAGACATCCCTCCCGCCGTGAATCAGATCCATATGTCGCCGTATCACTACTCAAAGGACCTCGCCGAATCCTGCGAGGCCCTCGGCGTAGCGGTCGAGGCCTACAGCCCTCTCACGCGCGGGAAGAACCTCGAAGACCCGGTCCCGGTCTCGATCGCCGAGGCGCACGGCAAGTCTGCGGCGCAGGTCCTGATTCGATGGAGCCTTCAGCGCAGCTTTATCGTCATTCCAAAGTCGAAACGGAAGGAACGGATACAGAGCAATGCACAAGTCTTTGACTTCGCGCTGACCGACGAGGAGATGGAGCAACTCGACTCCGTCACCCGGTACTCAGACTCCGTGTCGACGGCCTTGTCGTTGAGAAGAGGCCGCAAGCCATCGTGAGTCTGGCGGGATGGTGTCCGGATGGACTGCCAGCCCGCGCGCCACTCACAACCTCAGTCTCAGGCGAGTCGCAGACAGAACGAATCGCTATTCGGTTATCTCCCTCTTCATCGCCTCAGCATGAAGACGACAAGAACGATGATGAGGATGAGTACGACCATTCCGCCGCCGATGTACATCGTTGGGACCCCCTTCCGGACTTTGGTGCTTCGTTTCGCTGGAGCGCGCTGGCCGACCAGGGAGCAGGTTGGGTGGCGAGTCGCGCGAACAAATCCTCACTGTCGATCCGTCTCGACACCTCAGTAGTAGTGCCTTCGACCTCGAACGGCGTGGCCCATGGATCCGAGGACCCAAACCACCAATCCAACCACGAGCAGAATCATTCCGATTGTCCACACAATTGAAATGCCCGTGATGAACCCAATGAGGAGAAGAATCAAACCGATAACAATCACAATGCCTCCAATGTCGGTGCAACGTTGGTTGACTCACGCGACTCCACGGATAGTTGTGAAGGTTGAGATTCAGGGCCGATCGCATCGTCCGCCATGGCAAAGTGGTCCCACTTTTGTTGAATGGCGAAGTCAACGATGTCGGCTTTGGACGACCCAGCGTTGGGGAACGATTTACTCACAGCGTAACTCCTCGGTAGAGAGAATTCACCGGGGTTCTGGAGTGATAGTGCTAAGCGTACTCTTCGGTCGAAGAATACACAATGGCACCTTTGAAGAATCCAAATGACTCAATCGGTGCGCCTCTCGTCTACTTGGGCCTTTGGTCTTTTTGAATCGTGATGGTGTTGGAACTCGTCGGCCGTGAATTGATGACTCGCGTCGATGCCGGGGTGGTACTCGGGACAGAGTTTGTGCTTGATGCCGTTCATCTCGTACTCGTGTCGTCCGAAGTGCCAGCAGCCATGAACCCCACAATTTTGACGACGCACTACGGTCATAATCGATCCGACAATTGCTACCTCACCGAGGTCCGAACCGAAGCCTGACCAAAACGCGTAGGCGCCCGCTACCCGAGGTCGGACGAACGCCAATTTTATGGAGCAGCCAGTTCGACATATGCGAACATCGCCCTGGCGCACGCCGCGTATGACGCGAGCATCATCGGTCTCGCAACTGGCGGTTACACCGGTTCGTAGGGGGTCACGTCGGAATCTATTCAATGTTTGACAAACGTGGCGGTCGATGGCCCTGGACATCGATCGCCGTTGGACTTGTTTCGGTCTCAAATGCGACGCTACGCGATTGGTTCGAATCTGGCGGTGAAATGCCGCAAGTTTTGCGGCTCTTGGACCATTCGGTACCCGGGCAAGGAAGCAGCATCTTTGGCGACCGATGTGACGACCTCGATCACGTAATCAATATGGCTCTGGGTATAGGTTCGCCGCGGAATCGCCAGTCGCACTAACTCCATCGCGGCCGGCGTTTCTGTGCCGTCAGGTTGACGGCCGAACATCACTGTGCCAATTTCGCAACTTCGAATACCACCCGCTCGGTAGAGGGCCACTGCGAGCGATTGGCCCGGATACTGCAATGGAGCAATGTGACCGAGCAACGCCTTGGCATCTATGTAGACCGCATGTCCCCCAATGGGCTTCACGACGGGAACCCCGGCCGCGTCGAGCGCGTCGCCCAAATACGCGGTGGAGCGAATCCTGTAACGCAAGTAGTCGGGATGCACTGCTTCCTTCAGGCCCTGAGCCAATGCTTCAAGGTCTCGCCCAGTCAATCCGCCATAGGTCGGAAATCCTTCGGTCAATATCAAGATGTTGCGACACTTTTCGGCGAGATCGTCATCGTTTAGGGCCAGCCAACCACCGATATTGCCAAACGGATCCTTCTTCGCGCTCATCGTCATGCCATCGGCCAACGATGCAATCTCTCGGACAATGTCGCTTATGTCGCGTTGTGATTGACCCTCTTCGCGTTCATGGATGAACCAGGCGTTTTCGGCAAAGCGGCACGCGTCCAAGAAGAACGGGACGCCGTACTTTCGACAGATATCACTCACGCCACGGATGTTGGCCAACGAGACGGGCTGTCCGCCACCCGAGTTATTCGTGATGGTCAAAAAGACCACAGGGATGGTGACCGCGCTCTCCTGGAGAAGTTTCTCGAGCCCACCGAGATCCATGTTCCCTTTGAAGGGGTGAATCTTTGCCGGGTCGCGGCCCTCAGGAATCGGCAGATCTCGCGCCTCGGCGCCAGAGAATTCGACATTTGCCCGCGTCGTATCGAAGTGCGTGTTGTTGGGTACCAACTTTCCCGAACCACCAACGACCGAGAACAGAATTCGCTCGGCGGCCCGGCCCTGATGAGTTGGAATGACGTGACGAAACGGAAACAATTCCTTCACGGCGGTCTCAAACCGAAACCATGACGGCGAACCTGCGTAACTCTCGTCGCCATGTTGGATGGCCGCCCATTGGTCGCGAGACATTGCTCCAGTACCAGAGTCCGTGAGCAAGTCGATCAGAACATCATCGGCATGAAGGTTGAACAAGTTGAAACCAGCATGTTCAATTGCGCTGTAACGCTCCTCCGCCGTGCTCATTCGCAACGGTTCGACCGAGTGAATCCTGAATGGTTCGATAATGGTGGTGAAAGTCTGGCTCATTGCCTGATGGTACCGTCATTGGATTATTCGTCGGAAAACAATGAAGTCCGGTTACGTGCGGCGATAGTGACGACCCATTTGAATATCCCTCCATCCATTGGTGGGCTCTCTAGTTACGTTTCGTTTCGCAGAACGAAGAGACAGTTGCTCGTTGCGAACGAGCGATTATTCTGTCTCTTTCAATCGGACATTTGAGCTCTAAAAGATCTGCAAAGCTGTCGCCTGGCCGTAACTGGTTGACGCCGCATGGTTTTATCATTCGAACGTAAATGTGCCAACGCATGATTTTGGCTATGGTCGTGACAGTCGACGGATAGGAGGCCAAAATGCTCAAGGGATTTAAGAACTTCCTCATGAGGGGCGAACTGATTGTCATTGCGGTGGGTTTGGTCGTCGCCCTCGCCTTCAGCACATTGATCACGTCATTCACCACCAATATCATCACTCCGTTGATCGACTCGCTCGCGGGAGGTTCCTCGAAAAGCCCAGGTGTCGGTTGGACGATCCACGGACAGTTCGTCGCTCTCGGCGCGTTCATCTCGGCCATCGTTTACTTCGTCATTTTCATGGCGGTCGTCTACTTCGTGCTCGTCGTGCCGTATCGCTCGTACATGGCGCGCCGGGGAACCGTGGTCTTCGGCTCTCCAACCCCGCCGCCGCCAGTGAAGACATGTCCTGAGTGTCTCTCGGCTGACGTGCCAGAAGCGGCGACCAAGTGTTGGCACTGCGCGAGCGTCATCGCGTAAAGCGTTCGTATCACTCCATCGAACACGCCGAAATGGTCATTTCACGAAGAGTTTGTCGTTGCGTTGCCTCGTACGTGATCGAGCGCAGGTCAGAAATGAGCTCCGCGATAGCGCCGGCGCTACGATGGACCTTCGGGTTTGTGCGTCTCGCGATTCGAGGTGTCAAATTCGGTCTGTATTCCGTCGCGGCTGTAGCTCAGCGGATAGAGCATCGGTCTTCGGAACCGAGTGTCGGGGGTTCAAATCCCTCCAGCCGCACCAACTGGCCTGCGCCACGGGACGCGGGTCGGTCCGGCCCAGTACCTCAACAACGGCGGTACTCTCTCCTATAGATCAACAAAAGAGAGTTGGCCATGGCCGACGAATCGGATCAACCGGGGGAAGTGTCATCGTCTGAGAGTGGCACGATTGCAGCCACTACAGGTCCATCGAAGAGAGTGGCCACGATTGGTATCGCGATCGTGGTCGTGGTCGTTGCGATCGCTATCGGACTTCGCCTCTCTGGAACTTCGTCCGCAGAAGCACAGTCCACCGTTCGAAGTGCACTCGTTACAACGCTCGCGCACAACACCGCCGACATAGCGATCTCTGAGTCCATAGACGTAGAGGGTCAGATGGGCACCGCGAAAGGAACCGGGACATGCGATCTGCGGACGGACGCCTGTTCGGCCACACTCATCTACGACGGTGCGTTGGCCCAATTGGGCACGGAGTCGATGGTGTACTCGGGTCGCATCATGTACCTCAAGTTGACGGGGACTGTGGGCGCAAGTTTCCCGACGCCATGGATTTCTCTACCTTTCAAAGCCTCGAATCGGCCGTCCGCTCTGGGGTCGACCGGCAGCCCGCTCGCGGGGCTGGCGTTGTTGACGCGCAACGGAGCCGTCTTGAAGGACGATGGCACGGTCAATGTTGACGGAGTCTCGATGCATCAGTACACGGTGACGACGAGTAAATCCGACACGTCGAGCATCGTCAGTCGAACTACGACGGGGCTTCCTGCGTGGTTGGTCAGTCCCACGACGCAAGGTCCGCTCGGCGCGCTATCGATGACGTTCGATATCAATGCCGTAGGCCGGATCTCGCGAATAAGTTTCGTGACGTCTGCGAGGCAAAACGGCACGTTCGCCATTGTGCACTCGAACGAGACGGTGACGAGTTACGGGGCACCCGTCACGATCGTCGTGCCGTCCCAAAGTCAGTTGACCTTCGTGAACGCCTTGGCCGGCACGTTGACGAGGTATTGCGCGCCCGCACCGGGCTTGCGGCTAGGACCGTCGTCCAAGCCAATCGTCACCCGTCACTAGCCGCCACCGAGAGGAGACACCATGTCCGACGTCGTGAGAGCAGCACTGGTCTCACGGTTCGGACTTGCGACTCAAGAACGCCCTCGGGCGCGATTGGAAGGCGAAACTCTCCTTCGGGTCCTACATAGCCGCGATTCCGATCGCCTTTGTCTCCCGGCGGCTCTCGATTGCCATATTTATCGTGGTGGGCGTGACGTGGTTCATCCCGGATCGCCGATTGCAGAACTTCGTCGAATCGACCCTCGGTGTCAGTGACGACGCCTAGGGCCCTCGCGGTCGACGCGGACGCCGTGTCGGTCTCGGACTCCGGGCGATATTTGGGCCGCTGTTAAGGTTGGAAGGTAAAGATTCCCTCGAAACGGGGCTTCGATACGGTACAGCAGCCGCCGCGTCGGCATCGAATGAGGAGATTTCATGAAGGTTTTGGTACTTGGCGGTGACGGATTCTGTGGTTGGCCCACGTCGTTGCACCTTTCTGACAAGGGCCACGACGTCATCGTCGTGGACAACCTCAGCCGTCGCGAAATCGACCTCGAACTCGAAGTCGAGTCCCTCACCCCGATTCGCCCGATGGGTGAGCGCATCCGTACCTGGAAGGAACTGACGGGCAAGGAGATCGGCTTCGTGCACTTGGATCTCGCCGAAGAGTACGAGCGATTCCTCGAGCTCTTGCGTGACGAACGACCCGACGCGGTCGTCCACTTCGGAGAGCAGCGAGCGGCACCGTACTCCATGCGCAACTCCGCGGCCAAGCGCTACACCGTCGATAACAACGTGCGCGGAACGCACAATGTCCTCGTGGCGATCGTGGAGAGTGGTCTCGACATCGCCCTGGTGCACTTGGGCACCATGGGTGTCTACGGGTACGGTTGGTCCGGTTCGGCTCCGATTCCCGAGGGCTACCTGACGGTCAAGGTACCCACCCCGGACGGCGAGATCGAGCGCGAGATCCTTCACCCAGCCAATCCCGGCTCGGTGTATCACATGACCAAGACGCTCGACCAACTGCTCTTCACCTTTTACGCGAAGAACGACCAAGTTCGAATCACTGACCTGCACCAAGGAATCGTGTGGGGGACGCAAACGCCGCAGACGATTCTCGACGAACGTTTGATCAATCGTTTCGACTACGACGGTGACTACGGCACGGTCTTGAACCGGTTCCTGATGCAGGCCGCCATCGGTCACCCGTTGACCGTGCACGGCACCGGCGGACAGACCCGCGCCTTCATCCACATCCGCGACACGGTCCGTTGCATACAGATCGCGCTCGAGAATCCGCCAGCGAGCGGCGAACAAGTGAGCGTCTTCAATCAAGTGACCGAGACCCACCGAATCATCGAACTCGCCGAACTTATCGCCAAGGAGACGGGCGTCAAGATCGCGCTCCTGCCGAACCCTCGCAAGGAGGCGTTGGAGAACGAACTCAACGTCAGTCGCGAACGTTTCGTCGGGCTGGGACTTGACCCGACGACGTTGACCGAAGGTCTGCTCGAGGAGATTCGCGACATTGCGAACAAATACAGCTACCGCGCCGACACCACCAAGATCATCGCGCGTTCCGTATGGAATCAAGGCATGGAAACGTCGCCCGACTTGGTTGGTTGAGATTCATTGCGCAATCGGGCATTTAAACGTGTGAGAATTCCGGTATGGCGAGTATTTACGAGTACGTACGACGCCCTCGTATCGAAGAGAGGAAATTAGAGGGTCCCGTCAAGAGCCGCGACCTGCGTCGTCTGGATCATCCGAATCCGATCATCCGTTTGAATGCGAGATTTGGACTTCGCATCACCCTCGTCGTGGGGACCATGTGGATGGCCTACATCTTCACAATCATCGCGCTCCTCGCCCTGCCCGACGCCATCAAGCAAGGTACGTACTACATCATTGTGTGGCTTTCGAGTTCGTTTCTCCAACTCGTACTGCTACCCATAATCATCGTGGGTCAGAATATTCAGGCCCGCGCCGCCGACAAGCGTGCTGAGGAAACATATAAAGACGCCGAAGCCGTGTTGAAGGAGTCCGAAGAGATTCAAAAACATCTCCTCGCCCAGGACCTGGCGATTTCGAACATCATCGAATACCTGGAAGCCTTGATGGCCGAGCGGGAGAAGAAGTCGCCGTCGTAATCGGACTCGCTCGCCCGTAGCGAGCCGAGTCCACTGGGGGTCACAAGGAGAGAGCAGTTGAATCGAATCATGGAGGCTCTCAACACTACGACGACCACAGTGAGCGTCCATCGGGGCGTGGTCCTTCCCGAGGCGCGCGTCATCGTCATTGCCGTGCCCGTGATCGTGTTCTGTATTTACTGGTTCGTATTGCGAGCGCGGGGCCGAACGTGAGCGACTTCCCGTATGTTCCGTTGGAGCCCAAGGGTTGGCGCATGGCTATGGGTCTTCGGCCACTCGACCTCGATCGATGGTTGGAAGTCGATGATCGTCGCGACGACGAATTGGAGCAGAAACGTCAACTCCTCAACACTTCGTACGACGTCGTCGTGGCGACGAACCCCGAGGGTGACGAAGGGAGTCGTGAGTTGCTCGCCGAAGTGATCCGCTCTCTCAACGAACATCATCCAGAGGTTGCAACAGAACCACGCAACGACGAGCACCCGATCGTGTCTGCGTCGCGATTGGTGCAAGAGGACCTCTGTGTGCTCGTTCGCTCCGACGCTTGGCGATTGCAGGCGGCGTGTGTGTGCTTTCCATCGCGTTGGAATCTCGCGTCCAAACTCGGTACAACGCTTGATGACATCCATGGTCCTGTGCCGATCTACGATGTCGAACTGAGCCGACCGACCAACTCGTTCTTCGAGCGACTGAAACCGGAGCGGTCGTTTTGGCGACTGAACTGGACATTGATCGACTCGTCGATCCTGCATCAACCCACCGGTGCCCGCCAGAGCCCTCACGGCGATCTGGCCCAGTGGTTCTTTCGCGTTGAACGACAGACGTTGCGCCGACTCCCCGAGTCCGACACAGTCGTCTTCACGATCCGCAATTACGTGGCCTCGGCCCAGCAGCTGTGCGACGCCCACGAGGAGTTTGGCCCGACGTTGCTATTGAATCTCGACACCGCCCCCGAAGAGATGCAGAAATACAAGGGGTGGATCGGTGTGGCCGATCGACTTCGGAACGCACTTAGTACCGAGACGAACTAATCGCGCACGAGGTCCTTGGCGATGGCGATGACTTGCATTTCGTCGGTGCCGGCGTAGATGCGTAGGACACGCGCGTCGCGGCTGAGTTGCTCGACGCGATATTCCGCGATGTAGCCGTTACCCCCAAAGATCTGGATGGCGTCGTCGGCTACTTGGCACGCGGCCTGGGCCGAATAGAGCTTCATCGCCGAGGCTTCGGCGAACGTAGGTAGGGCTCCGTGCGACGAGCGCTCGATGTGGGAGAACACCATATTGCGTACATTGACCCGCGCGACTTCCATTTGCGCGAGTTTGAGTTGGATGAGCTGGTAGTCGGCAATGGCCGTGCCCCAGAGACGGCGGTGCTTCGCGTAATCAATCGAGAGTTTCAGGCACTCCTCGATGATGCCGAGTGACATCGCAGCGACGCCGGCGCGCTCGGCCACGAAATTGTCCCTCGCGCTCTGGCGACCTCCACCGACCGGGTCTTCACTCTCGCCGAGGAGGCGGTCCTTGCCGACGCGGACGTCGCTCAAGAAGATCTCGCCGGTCGGTGAGCCGTGCTGTCCCATCTTGCGCATCGGCGCGGCCTGGACCAGTCCTTGCATTCCCGTGTCCAGCACGAACGTGAGAACCTTGCGGCTTCGCATCTCTTCGCCGCTGCCGTCGTCGAGCTTGGCGTACAGCACGATGGTGTCGGCGTAGGGTCCGTTGGTGATCCAGGTCTTCTGGCCGTTGAGGATGTAGCCCTCGCCGTCGCGCTTGGCGCTCGTGCGCATACCGCCGAGGGCGTCACTGCCCGAGTCCGGTTCGGTGATCGCCCAGGCTCCGATCTTGTCAAGGGTCATCAAATCCAATGCCCAGCGCTCCATCTGCGCCGGCGTACCGAGCTTGTTGATCGTGCCCGCGGCGAGGCCAGTGGACACGCCGAGAGAGGTGAGCAGTCCCGGGCTCACTCGGCATAGTTCGATGGTAGAGATGAGTTGCGCTGCGGACTCCGAACCGCGACCCTCTCGCGAGGGCTCGTCACCGGCGATCTTTCGATCGAGTTGACGGCGGAAACTCTCCTTCGCCATCTCGTTGAGTCCGAAGACGTCATACATCTTTCGAAGGATCGCGTAGGGCGGCATCCCGTTGTGCTCGAGCTCATCGAGTTGCGGACGGATCTCCTCGTCGACGAACCGTCGTAGGACGTCGATGATCGCTTGTTGCTCGTCGCTCCATTCGTACATCGGGTCAACTCCCTTGGTTCGGTGGTCGTCGCGTCACGTCAGGATGCTGCCGGCGAAGACGGTGAGGACGAGTTCACGATCTGCTCGATGAAGGTGGCGATCCACTGCGACTGACCGACCGCCACGATTACCGGCGCCACGCACAGCCACGCTTCGGCGTGGAACTCGACGACGAACAGCACCATCAAGATGACTTCGGCGCCGACGCGGCGAAGTGGCTGGCCGCCGAGTCGTTTCGTGACGACGGCGTTGACGGCGAAGAGGTTGACTCCAGGAATGAAAGCCCAGGCAGTCCAATGACCTTCGAGTTCTCGGGCGGCAAAGGCGAAGCCGGCCGTGCCGATCAAAAGGAGCGCAACCGCGACGTTGGTCGCGGCGAGGGCGAACCACTGCGAGACCGGGTGCGCCGTTCCCGGCCAATGGGCGAGCACGCTGACGAGGATACTGATACCGGCGAAATCTCCGGCCACGCCGTATCGCACCAATCGGTGCAGCGCTTGGATGAGCGGCAGATCTCCTGCGATGCTTCGCGCGGCCACGTCACCGTACGGGCGCGTCATCGTGGACCATTCCGAACCTGTCCAGACGCGCCACTGGCGGGCGCCCGATGGATCGGGATACCAACCGGATGGAACGGTACCAGTGGTCGAACTCACACGACCAGCCTCGCATAGAAACAACGCGAGAGGTCAACGAGCCCGACTATCGAATCCGATCCCTGGTCTAGACACACTTGCGGGCTATGGCCGCAACGTCATCACGGTCGTCACGCCAATCGCGGCGCAGACCTTCGACCCGCACGCTACGTCGGCGATGGGCGACGGCACGTACGTGAGTTTCGCTGTCTTGACGGTGCCCGAAATCACCGTGGCCAGCCACGGAGTCGAGGCGAGCGAGCTCGTCATACCGCCTACGACGCAGCGTTCGAGCGACGTGCACGCGAGGTCCAGAATGGAACTCGGTAGCGACGCCACTTTTTTCCACGAGCGTCCGAAATTGTCGGTACGTTCGATGCGCCATCCGGTGTGGAGATTGGCCAACCCCAGGCATTTCTTGCCAATGCAGTTCAACGACGTGAAGGCCGACCACGTAACCGTTGAAAAGCCGGTCCGCGGGTTCCACGTCGCACCGCCGTCACTGGTCACGTAGACCTCGATGCCATTGGCGACATTGAGGAAGCTCGCGATGCAGTCCAACGTCGAAGGACACGACAGTGAGGTCACCGTATCTTGGGGCGGCACGCCGAAACTCACTGGCGCCGACCACGTCGCACCTCCGTCATCGGTAGTGAGGAATCGCGGTCCGCTCTTCGCGTGGTCGAGGACGGCGCATGTCATCGACGCGTAACAACTCACCACTTCGATGCCTGACGCACCGGCCGGTCCGACCTCGGTGCTGAACGACTGTGACGTGGCGTCGTAGCGCCACACCAGATCGCCGTTCGACTGCGAACCGACGAAGAGACATCCATTGTTCCAGCACGACGCGGCTTGGACGTACGTCGAGGCGTCGGCGCTCGGCACGGTGATCGCCGTCCAGCGACCATTGGCTGTCCGGTACTCGCCGACCGACGTCGGGCTCACGTCGAGGTTGGACGTCCCTAAGGTCACGCAGGAGTTGTTCGTGGTGCACGCCACGATGGAGAGCGGCACCGAGATGCTGATCGCCGGAAGCCCGGTCACGCGAGTGATCACCTTCACGGCTTTGGTGGTGGCGCACGACGCCAAGACCACGCTCGCAACCGTGCACACCGCCGCGATCCGTACCAGTGAACGTACGTAGGCTGGTACTCGAACCATTGTTTCCTTGAGATCATGACGACCGTTGTCGCTGTGTTGATGATACTGAAGTGAGCTTCGACTCTGAATCGCCTCCAACGAAGGTGAGGTCTAACTTGGACTTCATGAACTGGGTTGACGTACTCATCCTCGCCATCGCCATCGTGGCCGCGATTCAGGGCTGGTTCCAAGGAGCTATCCGACAGATCTTGGGCTGGGTGGGCATTTTCCTAGGTTTCTACCTGGGCATCGAGATAGCGCCATCACTGTCCACAGACATCACTCACTCATCGTGGCGTCCGATACTCGCGTTGGCGATCGTCGTGACCGCCGTGTTCGTCTGTCACTTCCTCGGTCATCTCGTCGGTAGGTCCATTCGCCGGACCGTCAAAATGGTGAAGTTGGGCCTCGTCGACTCCGTCGCAGGCGTCGTCGTCGGAGTCGCCGGTGCCTTGATTACTTGCTGGCTCGTCGCAGCCCTGTTGGTCGCGACGTCGTGGAGCACCGGTGCCAGTGGGATTCAAGGGTCGCGAATCATCAAGGCACTCGACCAGGCCCTCCCAACTGTTCCTTCGGCCGAGGCGCGGTTACAGACCATTCTTCATAACGTGAATTTCCCGAGTGTGTTTGCGAGCATCGTCGCGCCGAGTGGGCCCTCGACAGGGCCGGCTCCCAAGCTCGGGAAGAACACGATCTCACCTCGCTCGCCAAGCGAGGTCCTCAAGGTTCTCGCGATGGGATGCGCGGACATTCATCAAGGAACCGGATTCTTCATCTCGGCGAACCTCGTGGTTACGAACGCTCACGTGGTCGCCGGCGCGACCAGCGTGACGGTCGGGGGCACGACGGCGCAAGTGGCGTTGTTCGATCCGGTGAACGACATCGCGATACTGCGCGTTGTGACGGCGACGAACGGTGCGCCATTGAATTTCGTCACGTCGGCACCCCCTACCAGCGCGCCTGCCGAAGTGATCGGTTTTCCACTCGACGGGCCGCGAACGATAAGTCCGTCGATCATCAACGGTCAGATCACCGCAGAGTCGCGCGACATTTACGACAAGCAGACATTCCAACGAACGGTGCTGGTCGTCTATTCCAACATCGAACCGGGCAATTCGGGTAGCCCCGTCATGGTTCGTGGTGACGTGGCCGGCGTCGTGTTCTCCAAGTCACTCACCCAGAGTGAGACCGCTTACGCGATTCCGGCCGCGATGGTCGAGCACGACATCGCCTCAACGCCAGCTCGCGGGACGCAGTCGACGCAGAGCTGTGTGGCTTAGCTCGCGGCGCGAACCGCGGCGCCGAGGACGTCGAGTCCGTCAGCAAGTTGGGTGTCGGTGATCACCAGGGGCGGCAGCAGCCGCACGACGTTGCCGTACGTGCCACACGAGATCGCGATGACGCCGTTCTGGTTGCAGTAGCTGATGATGGCCTTGACGGCCGCGGCGTTCGGTTCCTTCGTGCCGGGCTGGACGAACTCCATCGCGACCATCGCGCCTCGTCCGCGCACCTCGCCGATGATGGCGACGTCTTGAGCAAGGGAACGAAGATTGGCGAAGAGAGTGTCCCCGATCTCGCGAGCGCGTTGCACCAGGTTTCGGTCGCGCAGGGTCTTAATCGTGGCCAACGCCGCGGCGCAGGCCACGGGGTTGCCGCCGTAGGTGCCACCGAGTCCGCCTTCGTGCACGGCATTCATCAGTTCGGTGCGACCGGTCACGCCGGCGAGCGGCATGCCGCCGGCCAATCCCTTGGCGGTGGCGACGATGTCGGGGACCACGTTCTCGTGGTCGACCGCGAACCAGTCGCCCGTGCGACAGAAGCCGCTTTGAATCTCGTCGGCGATGAAGACGACGCCGTTGGCGCTGGTCCACCTCGAGAGCGCCGGCAAGAAACCGTCGGCCGGCACGACGAAGCCGCCTTCGCCCTGGATCGGTTCTATGAGGAGTCCGGCGACGTTCTTCGCACCGACCTGGGTCTCGATCATCTTGATTGCGACTGCGGCCGCTTCGGCGCCGCTCAATCCGTCGTGGAACGGATAACTCATAGGCACTCGGTAGATCTCCGGGGCGAATGGGCCGAAGCGGTCCTTGTAGGGCATGTTCTTCGCCGTCAGAGCCATGGTCAAGTTGGTGCGACCGTGATAGGCGTGGTCGAAGACGATGATCGCCTGGCGACCGGTCGCCAGGCGGGCGATCTTCACGGCGTTCTCGATCGCTTCGGCGCCGGAGTTGAACAGCGCCGAGGTCTTGGCGTGCGATCCGGGCGTGAGAGCGGCGAGTTCTTCGCACACTTCGATGTAATTGGCATAGGGATTCACCATGAAACAGGTGTGCGTGAAGGCGGCGACTTGTGCGCTCACCGCGTTGACCAGTTCTGGTACGGCGTGACCGATGGCGGTGACCGCGATACCCGAGCCGAGGTCCAGGACTTGGTTGCCATCGACATCGACGAGGATCGCGCCCTGGGCCCGATCAATGTAGATAGGAAACCCCTGGGTCAATCCGGCGCTCACGACCGCTTGTCGGCGCTCGTGCAGGGCGCGTGACTTCGGGCCTGGCAATTCGGTGACGACCTTGCGCTCGGTACCCACTGATGTTTCGATTGACGAGACCATGGCATTCTCCTGTTTCGGCGGCTCACGCCGCACGAAGCCAGCGTACTGCGACGTTCGAATCGGTTTAACAGAGAAGAAAACGGGTGACTAATGTCACCCGTTTCCAACCGGCGGAGGAGGTGGGATTTGAACCCACGGTGCCCGGAGACACAGCAGTTTTCGAGACTGCCCGATTCGGCCGCTCTCGCACCCCTCCGTCGAGGAGTCTACTTCGGTCGTTCTCGGTTACTTTCTGTGTTCTCGACGGAATGCATCTCGTAAGTTCGTGGTCGTGGATGATACGGCCAATGACGAACTCTTCATGCGTGCGGCGCTCGACCTCGCGATCGTCGCCGCCGGACACGGGGACGTTCCCGTTGGGTGCGTGCTCGTTGAAAACGACGTCGTGATCGGCGTAGGGGAGAACCGGCGCGAACTCGATCAGGACCCTACGGCCCACGCCGAGATCGTGGCTCTTCGTGACGCCGCGTTCTCGCGGCCCTCGTGGCGTATGGACGAGGTGACGGCCTACGTCACGTTGGAGCCGTGCGTGATGTGCGCCGGGGCTCTGTTGAACGCACGTGTGCGCCGAGTCGTGATCGGCGCTCTCGACGAGAAGGCGGGCGCGGTCGGATCTCGCTACAACGTCCTGAGCGATCCTCGACTGTTGCATGAAGCGTCGCTCACCTACGGCGTGATGGCCGACGAGTCGGCGGAATTATTGCGGGCCTTCTTTCTAGAGCGTCGCGTCGACTAGTGCTTCGAAAGTATTGTGCCGTTGACACTAATCCATCACGGTTGCGAAACGTCCCCGACCTAACTTCGCGACGATGCTGAACGATATTGACGCGACGCTGCGAGGTCAGCGCGTCGTGGTCGTCGGGGGTGGAGTGTTCGGCACGATGCATGCATTGTTCGCGTTGGCGCGAGGGGCAAGCGTGGTGCATCTAGAGCGGGACCTCGCACCAAGTGGCGCGACCGTGCGCAACTTCGGACTCGTCTGGGTGAGTGGTCGAGCCGTCGGACGTGAACTGGCTCTGGCGCTTCGAGCTCGCGATCTGTGGCAGGAGGTGGCGCTCGGCGTGCCCGAGGTCGGATTTCGCGCGAACGGTTCACTGACGCTCGTCAACAGCGAACCCGAGCTTGAAGTCGCTCGGCGTGCCATGGCGCGCGACGACGCCGAGGCTCGTCAGTTTGAACTGCTCACCCCCCAAGAGGTCGTGGAACGCAATCCCGCCGTTCAAGGCGAATTCATCGGCGCACTGTACTGCGCGCTCGACGCGGCAGTCGAGTCACGCGTGGCGCTCGGTGCTCTGCGCACGTATATGGAGAGCAGCGGTCGCTACGAGTACCTTCCCGGACACGAACTCGTCGGCGTGGTTGATCACGCCGCCATCGACCATCGAGGCGTTCACTACGGCGGTGATCACGTGGTCCTCTGTCTCGGCGCGACGTTGAGTGGATTCGGCGCCGAGCTCTTCGAGGACGATCCGCTGCGCAAGGTCCGTCTCTATATGGCCGAAACGGAGCCGATGGCAGAGACGTTGACGACGTCGGTCGCCAACGGCGACGCCTTTCGCTACTACCCGGGTTTCGCCGAGATCGCGCGCGACGTCTTGGATGATCAGCCACAGCCCGCGGCGGACTTCGCGATACAACTCTTGTGCCAACAACGACTGCACGGGGGCCTCACGATCGGTGACACGCACGAACCCGAAACGCCGGGTCTTTTCGAGACGTTGGACCGGCCGATGGAGATCATCGAAGCGGCCGCCCGACTGGTGATTGGTCCCGCGATGCCTCGGATCGAACGGCGCTGGAGCGGCGTCTATCACCAACTGGTAGATCCAACGCCCACCGAGATCTATTTCCGCAAGCAGGTCGCTCGCGGAGTGGTTGCCGTAACCGGCGCCGGAGGACGGGGGATGACCCTGGCTCCGGCCATCGCGGAGGAGAGTTTCCAATGAACAACGTTGAACTGATCTGTTTTGACATGGCCGGCACCACCGTGCTCGACAACGGATTCGTGCTCGAAGCCTTTCGCCGCACTATCGAAGACCTCGAGGTCACCGGTGCGCAGGCCGAATCGGCCGAGGCGTATGTCGTGGAAACTATGGGTCAGTCGAAGATCGAGGTCTTCGCGGCTCTTTTCGCCGAACGTGCGGAGCTCGCTAACGACGCGTTCGAGCGAAACTTCATCGAGACGGCCCGAGAACTGGGCGTGACGGAGATACCGGGAGCTCGATCCACCGTCGAGACTTTGCGCGACGCTGGACTACAAGTCGCTCTCACGACAGGCTTTTCACCGGCCACGCGTGAAACGCTCATTGACGTGCTCGGGTGGGGCGACCTCTTCGAACTTCGCGTATCGCCAGCCGACGCGGGACGCGGTCGCCCCGCTCCCGACATGTTGTGGTGGTGCGCCCTGAAGTCGCGCATCACGGCAGCGAGTTCGATGATGGTGGTCGGTGACACCGCCTCGGATATCGTCGCCGGACTGCGTGCTGGCGCCGGTTACTGCGTCGGGGTGCTTTCGGGCAACGATGACCGGGCCCGCCTCATTGCCAACGGCGCCGACGATGTCATCAACTCGGTTATCGACTTGCTGGGCTTCGACCTATTTACCTGAGCGACGCCGGATTCGAAACTCGCATCGAAGAGTCAACGTCCTGCTGCTACGCGGTGCAGGACGAGGTCGGGGTCGATGGGGTTGACGGGTCTCCGTGGGAGGTTCAAGAACCTTTGAAAATCGGAAGCTCGATGGTGAAGATCGAGCCTTTGCCGGGCGTGCTGTCGAAGCTCAACGTGCCGCCCATCGCCTCGGTCAGGTTCTTGGACAAGGCAAGCCCCAGACCCGTGCCTTCGACTCCCGTGGCCTCGACGTTCAATCGATCGAAGGGGATGAAGAGGCGTTCCACCATTTCGGGTCGAATGCCGAGTCCGGTGTCGCTGACCGAGATCCGAACCATGTCGCCCACGACTTCTGTGCTCACGATCACCCGGCCGCCCGGGCGGTTGTACTTGATGGCGTTGGAGAGAAGGTTCAGAACCACCTGACGCAGTCGCTGTTGGTCGGCGCGCACGAGCGCATCCGTGATCGCTCCCACTTCCAAATGGATGTCGCGTTGGTTTGCCTGGAGGGTGATGATCCCTACGCAGTCTCGAACCATGTCGTCGAGCGACACCGCCCGAAGCGTCACGATGACGCGTCCCGATTCGATCCTTGAAATGTCGAGGATCTCATTGATCAGGTTCAAGAGATGCTGACCGGAGTTGTTGATGTGACCGAGCATTCGCAAGACATCGGGGTCACTCGACTCCATCTGGAGCAACTGCGAGAAGCCGATCACCGAGTTGAGTGGTGTCCTCAGTTCGTGACTCATGCGCGACATGAACTCGCTCTTGGCCGCGTAGTGGCGCTCGGCCTCTGACCGGGCGATCTCTAATGCGTGTTCCAACGCGACGGACTCAGAGATGTCGCGGGTGATGAACACCGCACTCACCGGCGGTTCACCATGGTTATCGAGTGCACGACCCCTCGACTCGACAGTGACCCAGTGACCGTCGCTGTGGCGTACGCGAAAACGAGCGGTTGAGGCCTCGCCTTCCATGAAGGTGCGGCGAATCGCGGCCGTCACCACGGCTTGGTCGTTGTAGTGCACAAAGTCGATCACGGCGTGGCCACGTCGATGTTCATCAGGGATGCCGTACATCAACTCGCTGGCCGGACTCACTTCGCGAATGATGCCGTCGCGGTCGATGACCGAGATGGCGTCCACCGCGGTGTCGATGATCGCGCGCATCTTGGTGAGGTTCTCGCTCAAGTCCGCTTCGGTCTGGGCTGCCTCTGTGACGTCGCGCGTGATGAAGACGGCGCGAGCGGACGGACCGTCTGAAGTACGCAACGCGCGACCGCGCGACTCAAGCGTGATTTCGTGACCGTCGGCGTGTCGGGCTCGAAATCTGATCGTCGTCACGTCATCAACCTCGAAGGTCCTGCGCAGAGCCGCCTCGACGGCGGGACGCTCGATCGGGTCGACGATGTCGAGACCCGTGCGTCCTAATCGACTCCTTCCCGGGAAGCCGTAAATCTGTTCGGTTTCGGGACTCGACTCCACGATGATGAGGTCTCGGTCGATGATGATGATGGAGTCGGCGGCCGCATCAAACATCGCTTCCGTGATCGCCGTACTTTTGTTCAGTCGCTTCTGTATCTCTTGGCGGTCCGTGACGTCCTGACCGGTCGCGCAGATCCATCCGTCCTTGCGTAGAGAACTCCACGAAATACTGCGGTACGTGCCGTCACGGCAGCGCTGGCGATTGACGAATCCGCGTCGGGTTTCGTCCGGTCCGCGGATCACGATTCGGAACTCGTCCTCGGTCGCCTGTACGTCGTCGGGGTGAATGAAAACCCAGAATGGAACGCCTCGCATGTCTTCTAGGTCCCAGCCCAACATGTCGTGCCAGGCCGGGTTCACCAGGACCAGTTCGCCGTCTTCTCCGAACACCGAGAGGAGATCCGGCGAACTGTAGAAGAAGTCACCGATATCCGGGACTGTCGACTCGTCGTTCTGCACGAACAGCTACCCCCTGCCAGCGGCTGGATCTTCTACGAAAGTAATGGTCGTGTGAGGCGACCTGCACTCACGCCTTGAACCTACTTTGTAGGGGATTGAAGCTGCGAATGCACGGCGCCGACACCTTCGTGGTCATTCTCCAAAAGAGTGAAGCAGTCAAGCGTTGGATATGGCGCTGTTACGTACGGCGCACGCGAACCATCAGCGCACCAGCCACACCGGCGAGTCCCAATGCAATCAGTCCGATAGGCACAAGGGGCGAAGAACCGGATCGAGCAGTCCCCCCGGCGCCCGTTGACGGTGCGCCGCGAGGCAAGGGGAAGGTTGTCGTCGCGGTGCCGGAAGCGCCACCCGTTGTCGACGTGGTGGTGTGCACCGTGGTTGACGTCCTAGGCACTGCTGTGGTGGAGGTCGTGGCCACGGTGGACGTCGTGGTCGAGGTGGACAAGAGACAGGTCGGTACCGTGATCGTGTTGTCGTCCATGGTGACGGCGCCGCCGATCGCGAGGACCCGGCCGTTCACCGTCGCGCCGGTGTTGAGAGTGATTGACGTGGTAGCAAGGATTGATCCGGCGAAGTTCGTCGTGGTTCCTAGCGTGGCGGAACTGCCGACTTGCCAAAACACGTTGCAGGCCTGCGCACCGTTCTCAAGCAGAACCGTGCTCGTCGACGCGGTCGTCAGCGTCGAACCCGCTTCAAAGATGAAGACGGAGTCCGGATTTCCTGCGCCGTTTAGCGTGACCGTACCGGTGAGACCCATGGAGGAAGTGGAGCGGTAGACGCCCGCAACCAATGTTGTTCCACCTAAGTCGCCCGAAACCGTGACGAACGGCGATCGGTTGGCGGCGTCATTGGAGGCGGTGATGAGGTCGTTCTGAGCACCCAGCGATACGCCGTTGGCGACATCGGTCGTACCCGAGCTTTGCGATCCCGGCGGAAATCCGGAGATCGCCGTGCCTGGCGAAAGTCCGATGTCACCGCTCACCACCGTTGGACCAGTGTTGGTGATGGTGCTGCCCGCCAAGACCGCGAAATTCGATGCGGTTCCCAGGTTGACGGTTGCGGTGGCGGCGACAGCGGATTGGGTGCCGAAGGCCGCAAGGGCGAGAAACGCCACGCCGGTCACCGCCATGGTGCCGAAGGACAGCCGCAAGGTTCGAGCGGCCTCCCGGGCGCCACGAGGGTGACGTGACCGGTTGCGCTTCCCTATGGAAGAAGAGTGATTCGAAGGTCGTGCAGATCTGGACATGACTGTCCTTCCCGAAGATCGTCCTGCCTCATCATCGGGGTCTGGAATGACAATTACGACAACTTCATTGGTGATGCCAAAGCCAAGCCTAAGGGGCGGTTTCCGTGGTGCGCACAACTTTTTCACAACTCTGGGACGTACGGCTTCGCAAAGTAGATTACAAAAGCCGAATACAACGAGTGACCAGCCCTTTTACCCACTCAGAACGACGCCGAGTACCCTCTCGAGCTTCTCAGTGACCACTTCTCACAACTGCGGCTACAGCGGCATTACGATGTCTTCTGGGTTTTCTGGGCCTGGTCACGGTGAAGTGTCATCGTCGGGTAACGCCAATTGGAGTAGCGAGATGGCGCGCATGTCAAGCCATACTCGTTTGCGATTCTGCATTACACGCAAGAGCACGGCATCACACGACGAGCAACGCAAGATGACGCCAGGGGAGTGAAGGTAGGCGACAAGTTCACCAAGCTGTCGCAGCGCAGCGCAGTGGGCGCATCGTCCAGGTGGTTGGGTCGAGGTTCGAGGTGGTCATCTCAAATCCCCAACGCCGTCAACGCACTCTGCAATGACTGGATGAAGCCGGCACTGGTGTAGCTCGCACCTGAGACGCTCTGAATATTCGCGCTCTGGGCGGCCATCGCCTCCCTCGTGAGGATGGGGATCGACATCGAATCGAGGCTCTGGGAGTACGAATTGCCACCGTCGTTGAGTGACGGCACCGAGATGTTGGTGATGGTCTTGCCCTGGATGGTCACCGAGACCGCGAGCGTGCCGTAGTTGTAGTTGACTGTCGATCCGGTCTGGCTGCGTACCGCCGAAGGGGCGGCGGTTGTGCTGGAGTTGGCCGTCGCCGACGGGGTCGTCGTCGAGTGATTGGCGGACGCGGACGCGTTGCGCGACGTCGCCGTGGCCGACGTTGGAGCGGGAGCGGTCGTCGTCATGGAAAGTGCTGCCGGGCTTGTGCGGAAGCTGCCAATCGCGACGAGTCCAACGAGGGTGCCGAGGACGACCATGGGGGTGCGACGTGTAGTCATCAGAACGAGAACTCCTCTAGGTGGATTCGGCTGGTGGGTACCCCCAAACTGGCGGCGGCTTTGGCGACGTCATCGGTGAAACCCGCGGGCCCACAGACGTAGACGTCACTGTCGCGAACGCGCGGGGCCAGTTTGTTCAACGTGGTGCGATCGAGCCGGGCTCGTTGACGTGGCCCGAGGATGGTGTGGAAGGTTCCCTGGCGCTGCTCGACGAGCGTACGGACCTCCTCGGCGTGCACCAAATCCTCATGGGTCGACGCACGCAGCAGCACCGTCACCGCGACGTCCCCCGGGAGATCCTCAAGCAGGGCCCGCAGTGGTGTCACCCCTACGCCGGCGCCGATAAGCGTGACGGTCGGCGCTGTGATTTGGTGACGGGTGAAAACGCCGTAGGGACCTTCGATGAAGACGCGCGTGCCGGGGCGCAGGTGCGCGAGTGCTGAGGACTGGTCGCCTAAGGACTTCACCGTCATGCGCAGATAGGGCGGGGCGGGCAGTGCCGAGAGCGAGTAAGGGTGACTGTGGACCAGCAGCCCCGGAGCCAGAAAGCGCCACTGGAAGTACTGGCCCCCCGAGACTTTGAGGCGCTCGAGGTGACGGCCGCGCATTACGAGCGCGAACACACCCGGCGAGACCTCTTCGACCGAGGTCACGCGCAAGCGGAAGCGCAGATTCGCCACGATCGGGCGAACGATCCGTGAGAGCACCAGCACGCTCGCAACGGCGGCGAAGATCCTCGTCCACACCGCGACGCTCATCGGGTGGCCGAGAAAGATGACTCCGGTACGGACCTGGTGGGCGAAACTGAGCGCCACCGCGAGGTAGAACGCGAGGTGGATGGTCCACCAGGTCTCGTAGCGCAGCTGGCGTCGAATCTGAGGAATGGAGAACGCCGTTGCGAGGAGCAACAACCCGAAGCCGACGAAGGCCATCAGCATGTCGGGGTAGTGCTGGATGAACGTAACGGCCTGTTTCACGACGTTCGTCTTGGCGGCGGCGGCGTAGCCGAATAGCAGTGTTACCACGTGCAACGTGATGAGCGCGACCGGCCACGCACCGATGCGTCGGTGCCAACGAGTGAGCCGATCCTGACCGATTGTGCGCTCGAGCCAGGGGATGCGCGCCATCAACAACAGCATCGCGAGCAGCAAGTAGGTGCCCACCATGCCGCTCAGTCGTCCGAGGGCGTCGAGGAAACCCGCCATCGACGTCACCGAGTGCAAGGAATCTTGCGAGAGTGCGAACGCGGCGCTGGTGCCGAGGCCGAGGCCGCCCAACCAGGCGAACCAGTCGGCGACGCGCGGCATTGGCGCCGGTCCCGAACCGCGAGGCGGCCCCGCGGGCATGGCCGTCGCACGACCCGGGAGCGACGGTCGCTTCACGTGGTTCGTCGAAGTTGGCATGGTCAGTTGTCCGGACCGGAGGACGAACCAGCCGCGAACGACGAGTCGTCACCGCCGCCGGCGGGTGGAGATGCGAGCGAAACCGGTGTATTCGACGCGAGCGAAGAGGGCGACGCAGGCGGCGAAGGAGGGGTGGCGGTCACCGTGCTCGCCGTGGGCACGTCGAGCGTACCCATGGCGGTGAGGACACCGGCAAACGTGCCTAGGGAGATCAGCATGGTAAATATCCAGGAGGCGAGGTTCTTTCTTTTCATACCCGATTCTGTGCCGGGTCCCTTAAGTCGTTCGTAGCAACTGACTAATTCCACGCTAAGGAATTCCTGTGGTTCTCCTGAACCTCGAGGAATGCTCGAATCAAGTCTGACTTTCCGAATGCTCCACGGCACAAGTGATCGTGGTGGGCGCCGGTAGGTCGAAACGTGGTGTCTTCCCTCTGACCCCGTATGGAGTGCACGAGTTGTGATGAACCTACGACGCGACGTCGGGTCCGGACTCTCGGGACTTTCGTCAACAGATGGGGTCTAGTTTCGTGAAAACCCATTGGCTGGCTGGCGTCGTTGGCTGGTGGGGTGTTGACGAAACTTGCCTAGCCCATAGAACTTCGCGAATCTCGTCTGGCCGATCAAGGCGCTCCACACTTTGAGCCACTTCGCCCACACATTTCATCTGCATTGTCGGGTTATGTAGACCCAGCGTGGAAGTGTGGACCACGCGATGAATTCGCGCGTAAATCACGCAGATCGCGCCGTGCGGACCATTTTCCCGTGTCGACGAATCTGGAATCTAAGGTCAGGCTTCTGACTCAAACCGTTCAAATTCGGCGCGGTACCTTGCTTTTGGCTTCTGCAGGATTTCCGTTATTAAACACAGGCTTCTTCCAAAATTGATACACTAAACACGTATAACTTCCGCAGAGGAGAAGAAAACCGTGGATAGTGAGATCATCCTCAGTGGAGAGCTACCGGCTGCCACAATCAATCGCCGCGTCGGGGCAGGTGAACTTGTTCGGCTCGCTCGAGGAGTCTATACCGACGCAACGAGCGAAGCCCCCGAGCGCGTCGTCAGGCGCAATGTGAATGAACTCGCCGGTCGGCTGTTCGATCGAGCGGTGATTACCGATCGTTCCGGACCCTCGGCCGGCCCGGTCGAAGGGATCCTCTACCTCGCCTATCCGGGGCGCGAACGCGTCGTCGACCTCCCGGGCGTCACCATTGCTGCACGCACTGGTGCGCCTCCCCAGGCGGACGACATCGCTATACCGGGCGAGGTGGCACTCGCCTCGAAAGCTCGTTGGATGGCAGAGAACGCGGTGCCTTCGCGCACCAGTCCACGTTTCGGACGCCGCCGCTTGACGACCGACGAACTCGCGACCTGGATTGACATCACGGTTCAGGTTGAAGGCGCCGACCGAATGCGTCAGACGCGAGCGCGCGCGGACGAGCTGGCGGCCGTCCTCGGAGTGAGCGATGAGAACATTGCGCGTTTCGACCGACTCGTCGGTGTTGCGCTCAACACGACGACCGTCGGCAACGCGCCACGTGTGCTCACGGCTCGCGGCTCTGGCCGACCCTTCGACCCGCGACGTGTCGGCCGCTTCGACACGCTAGCGGCCGCGCTGCGCCGCGCCCAGCCGCAGGCGCGCCCCGCGAATCGTGGAGAGACCCTTCCGTTCTTTGAGGCGTACTTTTCCAACTACATCGAAGGCACGACGTTCACGATCGACGAGGCCCTCGGCATTGTCTATGACAACGTGGAGCCGCGCGGCCGGCCCGCCGATGCGCACGACATCACGAGCACCTTCGCGATTACCAATGACCGCACGGAGATGGCGCGTCGCCCCACTTCGACCAAAGAGTTCTTGGATCTGCTTCGCGGGCGCCACGCGCGCATTATGGAAGCGCGACCCGAGGTCGCCCCAGGTGAGTGGAAGACGATTCCGAACCAAGCCGGGAGCACCGATTTTGCCGATCCGGCGTTGGTCGTGGGAACTCTCACGGAGGGCTTCGCTCGGATCGACGCCTTGGACTCACCCTGGGAGCGGGCACTCATGAGCGGCTACGTCGTGAGTGAGGTGCACCCGTTTGTCGACGGCAACGGGCGTATCTCGCGCCTGATGATGAACTCCGAACTCGAAGGAGGCGGTGAATCTCGGATCATCATCCCGACGGTGTTCCGCGACGACTACATCGGTGGCTTGCGTCGTCTTTCTCGCAACGATGAGCCCGGCGTGTACGTAAAGACGATGCGCATTGGCCAGGACTGGACGAGCGCCGTCGACTTCAGCGATTTGAACAGTGCGATCGAGGAACTGCGCTCGCTCAATGCATTCGTCGACGACGGGTCCGCCCGCCTCCTCATGCCGGCGCGATTGACCAGTGCCCTTCCGGTGGAATTTGACGTAGGCACCAACTGACACCAGCGTCACCGTTCCTCCGGCTGAGTGTCCACGTCCGCAATGTCGGCGACCAATCGTAGAATCAACCAACTACTACTCATCGACTCCCGCCTACACCCCGCCGCCACCCCAGCGTTACCCCAGCTACGCCAGTCGATCGTCTGGTCGAGGTGGTGGCCGCAGTAGTTCGAGCCTTTCGCATCGGTCGTCCGTCACGTACTCGACTCGCGAGCACCAGACGCTCAACCTTGTGCGCGAACAGGTCGTGCGTATTGCGCAGACCGGTCCCAAGGCAGAGAATCTCGACTTAGCTCACAAGACCGCTGTGAAATAAGGAGGTTTTCGGGTTTTCGGCTGTACAATTCGTCCATATCGTGTGGCGAATAACGCCACAAGGTGCCTATACTATGTACATGACATTGGAAGACCGTATTCTCGTAGAACTTCATCGAGCAGGGAATCTCTCCGGTCGACCGGGCATTGTCGTACCTTCGAATGATCTACGCGAAGTGAAAGAGCGACTTGGCGACCAGCGTGTCCGAGATGCGCTCAAACGACTCGTTCACTCGGGTCGGGCTCTTTCGGTGCGACAGGACCTGCTTGTTTTGCCTGACGCCACTGGACGAATAACAGTTGGAATCGCCGATCTCATTGATGCAATCGCCCCACGGCCATACCTCATTACCGGTGGGCGGGCACTTGAAGTGCACCACCTTACAAATCAGCACTCCTTCTCAGTCGTCACACTTGTACCTCGGTCGGTACAGGAGTTCGCCTTTCGCGGGGAGCGCGCCATCTTCATAGAGACACGCGAAACACGTATCTGGGGATGGGTTAAGGGCGGCCCGCACCTTGCTCTCCCTGAGCGAGCACTGCTCGATGCGGTGACCAGTCCGCGCTACGGGGTTCCATTCTCAATGGCCATCGAGGCACTGCATGGGGCAGCAGAGCGTGACTCAAACTTCATCAACAAGCTCGCGAGAGCGGCGCGGCGATACGACTCGGCTGCTGTTTCACGGAGATTGGGGCTGCTCGTCGAGAAGTGTTGCGGGCATGATGCGGCTGAACCGTTCCGCAACTTGCTCGGGGAGAGTCGGACTCCAGTATTACTACGCCCTGGCGGACTGCCGAACGGAAAAATCGACACCGCGTGGCGGGTGGTCGTTAACGCGAGCATACAACTTGAGTCGGTGAACTAAATGGGTCAAGTTTTCCCGAAGCGTCTCTGGGGCGACGCATTCGCCTTGTCGGACTTGATCGAGCAGGTCGGCGGTGGTCACGACTACGCAGTCCGAGACTTCGCTTTGCTGACTATCGCGGCGCAGCTCACGGAGAGATTTCCTAATCAGCTTGTCTTCAAGGGTGGATTCGTGCTGCGCCACGTTCATCAGGTTGAACGCTTCAGCGAGGACGTCGATTCCACCCGACATAATCCAGCCAAGCACCGACTAGAGGCCACAGAGGTGGCTGACGCGATTCGTGACGCAAGTTCGGGTGACATCATCCGCTTCTCGCCGCAACTGCCCGCCACGGATAGCGGCCGAAGTCTCGACTTCGATCAGGTACTTGTGACCGGTTCACTACTTCAAGAGACCCAAGTCCAAGTCGAGATCTCATATCGCGAGGAGGTGATCGACCCGCCCATGACTGAATTTGTTGGTGTACCTTTTTACGAGAATTTCCCGATCCTAGCGATGTCGCCAGTCGAAATGGCGGCCGAGAAGATGAGAACCCTCGCGCAACGAGTCAAGGTTACTGACCTCGCCGACTTGGCCGAGTTGTTGATGCGCGACGATGTTCTTGACCGTGAACTCGCACGACTGGCCACTCACAAGTTCGAATTGGTCAAGACGGGAGTGGCCAACCGCGAAACTAGAATCCACGAGAATCTTCTTGAGATGGCTGCTGACTATGACGCAACCATACGCATCTTCTACCCTGCGGCCCGAAGCTACGACGAATCATTTTCGAAGGTTTGGCCTCGTATTAAGAGGTTGATTCCTTAAGGGCAAAACGCAATGGATCGTTTAGTCGTTTATCGCAAGCACGCGCACGGTTATGCACGTCCCCGAAGCACTCGAACGAGAAAATCGTCGAGCTTCCGTCCTACCTTGCAGCGCCAAGGCACGGATGCTGGTGCGGAACGTGCTGACGAGGCGGCCGCGTGAACCCCGGTGAGATCTTGACGTTCGTCTCCGACGGGCTCGAACACTTCGTAGAGACAACCATCTCTGCTGGTGTACGCGAGGTGTTGAAGGTCGTGACTGCTTAGTACGTACTGCCGGACCAGGATCACCCACACCCCCTGGAGCGACGCTGAAACTCACGTATTGCGCCGTAGTGCTGCAGAGACGCTGATCGACAGAACGGCGACGTTTTGACCCGAAGGGCGAAATCCCGAAGACCCTGTGATGTAGGAGGGGTCGTCAAGGTCACCCCGTGCGTCGAGCGTCACACGTCCCATGTCGAGCTGGCGTGTGCAGAGCATGCATGGCCAGCCCGGGCGCACAACGTGCGATCGCCAGGTGGCGTTGCGCATGACGCCGTCAGCATGGCAGTCAATGGCCCTGGTGGTGGCCTGGCGGAGGAGGTGGGATTTGAACCCACGGAAGGTTTCCCTTCACACGATTTCCAATCGTGCCGATTCGGCCGCTCTCGCACTCCTCCTCATACCGGAATTCACTTTTCGGAAATGAATACCGGCTCGCAAGGCTACCTGAGTCGCCACGAGGACTCGTCCGGTAGCCTTTTCAACGCCGAGGTTCAGAGCAGTGGTCGGGTCCCGTGCGACGACCGTTTGTGAACCGAGTCAGGGGTGGAAGCCAGCAGCTCTCAGCAAATCGTGTTGGGTGCCACGGATCGCCTGACCACTGCTTTGGATCTCGGCATCTACCACCCTCCAATTAGGCTGCGCGCATGACAAAAGCGTCGACGACTCCGACTTCGATCGACGGCGTCACGTCGCTCTATCGTCGATTTCGACCCGGTCGCTTCGTGGAATTACGTGGTCAAGACCATGTCGTTCGCGCCCTTCAAGGGGCAGTGAAAAACGATCGTGTCTCTCACGCGTACTTGTTTTCTGGTCCCCGAGGAACGGGAAAAACGACCACTGCGAGGATCCTCGCCAAGGCGCTCAACTGCGAGAATCCGATTGACGGCGACGCCTGCAACGTTTGCGCGAGTTGCGTGTCGATCACCAAAGGAACCTCGCTCGATGTCACCGAACTCGACGCCGCCTCCAACAACGGTGTCGACGACATCCGCGACATCACCGCCGGAGCCTGGCATGGAACCCCCGGAAGCTGGAAGGTCTACATCTTCGACGAGGTCCACCAGCTCTCTAAGGCCGCTTCCGCTGCGTTGCTGAAGACGCTGGAAGAACCGCCGCCTCACGTCGTCTTCGTGCTCGCAACCACGGATCCGCACAAGGTGATGCCCACGATTCGCTCGCGAACGCAGCATCTTGAATTCCGTCTTTTCAACGGCGAGACGCTGAGTTCGTTGTTGCGCGAGGTCGAGCACGCCGCCGGACTTAGCGCCGACGACGCAACGATTGAGGCAGCAGTGCGACTTGGACGCGGCTCGGCGCGCGACGCGTTGAGTGCGCTGGACCAACTCATCGCCACCGGTTCGATCATCGAGACTCAGCCGGAGTTCGATGGACTCTTTCGCGCGTTGGTGGACGCTGACGCGGTAGCGGCGCTGAAATCGCTCGCGGTGTTGACGAGAGAGGGCTGGGACCCAGAACAGCTCGCTGAGAATTTCGCGGCGGAAGTACGACAGGTCTTCTTGCTCCAGGTCGCTCCGGAAGTCGCAGACGCTGTCGACAGTGACCGAGAACGCCTCACCGAGTGGGGGGCGAAGTTAGGGCTTCCGCGCACAGTGCGCGTACTCGAGACCGTTGGACGAGCCATGCGAGAAATGAAGAGCGCGCCGGAAAAGATCGTCATCCTCGAGGTGGCGCTCGTGCGCCTGATCAAGCCCGAACTCGACAACACCGTCGACGCTTTGGATCAACGCGTCACGAAGTTGGAACGTGATGGCGTTCGCGTGGAGCCGGCAGTTCCCGCGCCCCCGGCGGTACTGCGTCCGATTGGTACTGCGGTGCCAGTGACGCCACGATTTCCGGAGAAGGAACCTGCGCCGGCACCGATCGCTGAAATCGTTGCGCCAGAGTTGCCGGCGCAAAATGCTGGCACCGTCCTCGACCTCGACGACGTTCGCACGCGCTTCGTGGAACAAGTCATTCCGCGGACGTCGCGCGGTGCCCAGTTGTTGCTCAAATCAGCATTCGTGCGTTCACTCGACGGTACGAACCTCACGATTGTCCTCCCGAGCGAAGAGATGCGTCAGAACACGGAGATGATTGCCCAAGGACTTCGCAGTGCGATGGAGCACGAGTTCAAATCTCCCTTGCAGATCACCTGGGCCGTTGACCCGTCGCTGGCGAATTCCGCGGCACCTACGGCAACACCGCGACCAATTCGTGCGCGGGAAGCTGATACCGAGGAGACGTACTCTCGGGATGAGAAAGTCATCGTGGTCGACTCGGCCGGCGAACATTTGATCACCGAGATGTTTCCCGGAGCGACGGAAATCCAGTGAGTTACCCGCCGCCCCTGCAGGCCGTAGTCGATGAACTCGGACGCTTTCCTGGCGTCGGACCGAAGTCGGCCCAGCGCATCGCGTTCTGGTTGATGCGTCAACCGAGTGAGGACGTCGCTCGGTTGGCCGTCTCCATTGAAGAGATGAAGACCAAGCTCTCGTTCTGCGAACGTTGTTGCAACATCGCCGAGACCGGCGGGCTGTGCCCGATCTGTGCCGACGATCGTCGGGACCAAACCACGATCTGTGTCGTCGAAAATCCACCCGACGTGATGGCGGTCGAGCGATCCGGCGCGTTTCACGGGACCTATCACGTGCTGCACGGCGTCTTGAATCCGCTGGAGGGCGTGACGCCGGACCGGTTGCGAATCCAGGAGTTGATCCTGCGACTTCGGGGCCCGGTGAAAGAAGTGATCCTTTGTTTCAACTCCAACGTCGAAGGTGACGCGACGGCGATGTATCTCGGTCGACTGCTCCAGGTGCCGGGATTGATCGTTTCGCAGCCCGCGAGCGGACTACCGGTCGGCGGGGATCTGGAGTTCGCCGATGACCTCACCCTGGGGCGCGCCATCGACGGTCGTCGAGTGCTGACGGACTAAGCGAAACGAATCACGCAGAGGATTCCCGCGACGAGACTGTAGAAGCCGAAGGGGGTCAGGGTTCTGGTCGTGAACCACTTGGTCAGGAACTTGACCGAGATGAAGGCGGTCACCATCGCGCAGAGCGAACCCACCAGCGTTTGATAACGAACGCCGTCGCCCAGTGGTCCCATCAGATCGGGCAACTTCAAGACGCCGGCGAGGAGGATGACGGGCGTGGCCAGTAAGAAGGCGAAGTTCGCGGAATCTTCGTGGTCGAGTCCGTCCATCAGTGCGGCCACCATCGAGATGCCGCTTCGCGAGATTCCCGCGAAGAGGGCGAAGATCTGTGAACATCCGATGGCGAAGGCGCCCTTGGTCGAAAGGCTTGCAAGCTTCTTGTGTTGGACGTGGCGACCGCTGTTGCGTCGCAGGCGTTCGCCGACCAACAAGATCACGCCGTTGATGCTGAGGAAGATGGACGCCGCCAGTGGCTTGGCGAAGAGCACGCGAAATTCGTGCTCAAACAAGAGGCCTACGATTCCGACGGGCACCGTCGCCACGGCGAGAACGAACAACAAGCGGTAGTTCGGGTCGGTGTCGAGTTCATTGAGATGCCACAGCGACGAGACACCGGCGCTGGGCACGGCCGCCAACTGGCGAGCTAGACCGCGAAACAGCGCGACCCACGTCTTGCGGTAATAGATGAGCAGCCCGAGGGCCGTACCGACGTGGAGTCCGACGATGAAGGCCAGAAAGAATGACTCCGAGGCCGACTGTGAGTTGACGAGATTATGCCAACCGAGCAGCGCGGGTAATAAGACGCTGTGACCGAGGCTCGAGACCGGAAACAGTTCGGTGATGCCTTGCGTGAGGCCCATGATGATGGCCTGGAAGTACGTCAGGGACGCGTGCACCCCACAACGCTAAACGACCAAGAAGGTGGTGTCGGTGACGGTTTTCGGTCAGAATTCTCGGATGCGGTATCTGACGGTCGTTCGACACGCGAAGTCCTCACCGGCCAAACCCGGAGAGTCGGACTTCGCGCGAACGTTGAACAAGCGCGGGCGCGAGGAATGTGAACGACTACGCGCGTGGGCGAGCGACGCCAACGAACTTGGCAAATATGGTCCGACGACCGCGCTCGTGAGTTCAGCGGCGCGAACCCGCGAGACATTTCGCCGAGCGTTTCACGGTACCGCCTTCGTCGAGCGCAGTGAGTTCAGCGAGCTCATCTACAACGGGCGACGCGACGTCAGCGCCGAGGACCTGTTGATCGACCTCGCCGCCGTCGATCCCGTGACGACGTCGCTGTTGGTCGTCGCTCACAACCCCACGGTGCACGAGGTCATGTTCACCTTGGCCAAGGAGTTGCCGAAATCGTTGCGCGGGGACCACTACCCACTCGGTGGCGCCTACGTATTGGCACTGCCCGAGGACCGACAAGTCGGACTCGAACGCTACGACGTGGTGGCGAGCTTCATCCCTGTTTAGAGGCTGCGCAGGATCGCCGCGTCGCCCTGACCGCCGCCGCCGCACAGCGCCACCGCGGCCATGCCGCCGCCGCGTCGACGCAGTTCGCTCAGCGCCGTGAGCGCGAGGCGAGTCCCCGACATGCCGATTGGATGACCGAGGGCGATGGCGCCGCCGTTCACGTTCACCTTGACCTCGTCGATCCCGAGGTCGTCCACTGACGCCAGGCCGACCGCCGCGAACGCCTCGTTGATTTCGAAGATATCGATGTCTCTGATCTCGACGTCGGCCTTCTTCGCGGCTTGGAGTATCGCGTGCGAGGGTTGCAGGAGTAGTGAGGTGTCGGGACCGGCGACCTGGCCATAGCTAATGAGTTCGCCGAGTGGTGTGAGTCCTAACTGCTCGCAACGCTCCCAGGACATGACGAGCACCGCCGCGCCGCCGTCGGAGATCTGCGAGGCGTTCCCCGCGGTGATCGTGCCGGACTTCTCGAAGGCGCCGCGTAGTTGGTCGAGCGACTCGATGGTGGTGTCGCCGCGCACACCTTCGTCGATCGAGACCATGATCGGATCGCCCTTTCGTTGCGGTACTGCGACCTCGACGATCTCGTCGGCGAACTTGCCGGTCTTTGTCGCCGCCGCGGCGAGTTGGTGGCTACGCGCGGAGAACTCGTCTTGGCGTGCGCGGCTGATCTGCCCTTCGTTGTAGCGCTCGGTCGCCAGTCCCATCGCGCACTGATCGAAGGCGCACGTCAGGCCATCGAACATCATCGAGTCCACGACGTTCTGATCGCCGAGGCGGTAGCCGGACCTGGCTCCCGGCAACAGGTATGGCGCATTCGTCATCGACTCCATGCCGCCGGCGATGATGACGTCGGCCTCACCGGCCCGGATCATGAGATCGGCGAGGTAGATGGTCTGGAGCCCGGAGAGGCAGACCTTATTCACGGTGGTGGCATGGACCGTCAGCGGTATGCCTCCTTTAACTGCGGCCTGGCGCGCCGTGATCTGACCCTGCCCGGCCTGAAGTACCTGGCCCATCAAAACGAGATCGACGCTGGAGGGATCGACGCCGGTGCGATCGAGCACACCCTTGATCGCGGCGCCGCCCAAGTCCTGGGCGCTGAGTGACGCGAAGGCACCCGCAAGTTTCCCGATGGCCGTTCGTGTGCCGGCGACAATGACGCTTCGTGACATGAGACTCCTTTGTGTATTCCCGTGCAGCGATATCGACTTTAGACGCCGCTGTTCGAACTTCGTCTGGGCACCTCGAGAGCGTCCTTCGTCTCTGAATTCATCACGTTCGAACCAGTCGTGCCATCGAGCCAACTAACCTCGCCCAGATGAGTGGGATTCTCGACGCGGTGCGCGCTGGCGCTTCGGCCGAAGAGTTGACGTCGACCGAGATGCCCTCCATGACCCGCGCGGTCTTCGTACGCCGTGATGAACAGACAATGTTCGACGGGATTCAGAGTCGCGACAAGGATCCCCGACGCAGCCTTCACGTCGACGAGGTCCCGGTCCCAGAGCTGGCACCGGACGAGGTCTACGTCGCAGTCATGGCGTCATCCATCAACTTCAATTCCGTGTGGACGAGCATCTTCGAGCCTCTCCCCACCTTCGGTTTCCTCGACCGCCTGGCCAAGGAGTCGTTCTGGGGCCAACGCCACGCGCTGGATTACCACGTGATCGGCTCTGACGCCGCGGGCGTGGTGCTGCGAGCCGGTTCGGCCGTGCGCAATTGGAAGGTCGGTGACGAAGTCACCGTGCACTGCAACTACGTCGACGATCAGGATCCGTCGAGTCACGACGATTCGATGCTCTCGAGTAGCCAACGGATCTGGGGGTTCGAGACGAACTTCGGCGGCCTGGCGGACATCGCGGTAGTAAAGGCCAACCAACTGATGCCCAAGCCCACCCATCTCACGTGGGAAGAAGCGGCGGTCAACGCCTTGTGCAATTCAACGGCTTACCGGATGCTGGTGTCGCACAATGGCGCACCGGTCACCCAGGGGGACGTCGTGCTCATTTGGGGCGCCTCGGGTGGACTCGGATCATTTGCGGTGCAACACGTCTTGAATTCCGGTGGCACACCGGTCGGGGTCGTCTCGAGTGAGGCCAAGGTCGAAACGTTGCACGAGTTGGGCTGTGAATTCGTGATCGACCGACGCGCGAACGACTACCGATTCTGGAAGGACGAGCACACCCAGGACGAGAGCGAGTGGCGACGGCTAGGCAAGGACATCCGTGCGCTCGTCGGTGAGGATCCGGACATCGTGTTCGAACATCCCGGACGTTCGACGATGGGCGCGAGCGTCTTCGTGGCGAAGCGAGGCGGCATCATCGTCACGTGCGCCGCCACCAGCGGCTACATGATCGAGTACGACAATCGTCACCTCTGGATGAAGTTGAAGACGATCAAAGGTTCGCACTTCTCGAACTACCGAGAGGCGTGGGCGGCGAACCAAACGATCGTTGACGGCAAGGTCGTGCCGCCGCTCTCGGCCGTCTTTTCGCTCGAAGAAACCGGGGAAGCTGCTTACGAACTGCACCAGAACAAACACGAGGGCAAGATCGGGATCCTGTGTGCTGCCGCAAAGGAGGGTCTCGGCGTCACCAACCCCGAGATGCGCGCGCGTGTCGGCGAAGAACGTCTGACGATCTTTCGTCGACACGATCGTGAAGCGTCATGACGTCACAACTCACCGAGATCGACCACGTCGCCATTGCGGTCAATGACATCGACGCAGCGATCGCCTGGTACGAGTCCGTCTTCGGTGCCGTCGTCGTCCATCGCGAATTGGTGGAGTCCGATGGCGTCGACGAAGCGCTTGTCAAGGTGGCCGATTCCTACATTCAACTTCTCACGCCCACGCGCGACGACTCACCGGTCGCGAAGTATCTTGCGAAAAACGGAGAAGGGCTGCACCACATTGCCTATCGGGTCGATAGTTGTGCCGCGACGCTGGAGGCCGTGAAGGCGAGTGGCGCGAGCGTGATTGATGAGGTGCCGCGGCCAGGATCACGAGGAACGACCGTGGCCTTCGTGCATCCGAAAAGCTCCTTCGGAACGCTTATCGAGTTAGTGCAAGAGGGTCGCTGAGCGAGTCGTCACGTCTTACAGGGACTGCTTCCTGGCTCGAGTCAGAGCGGCCTCGGCGTCCTTCAACAGTTCGTTCACCGGCCTCAAGTGCTCGGCGTCCAAAAGAGCGAGTCCAGCACTCACGGTGAGAAAGCCGCTGGATGAGTCTTCGTGAGGAATGGCGAGTTCCTCGATATTGCGGCGCATGCGATTCACGGCGAGCGCCCCGGTTTCCAGTGACTGTTCCGGTAGAACGCAGATGAATTCGTCATCTCCGACGCGATAGACAGAGTCGCCCAATCGGGAGCGATTCGCGAGTCGTTCGGCGATGGCAACGATGGCTTTATCACCCGCCTCGCGGCCGTAGCGTTCGTTGAACTTCTTGAAGTCGTCGATGTCAATGAGCGCGAGGCAACTGCGCATTCCGTAGCGAGCGACCTGCCCTTCGTAGACGGCGAGGTCCTTTTCCAGCATTCGTCGATTGCCGAGACTCGTCAACGGGTCGGTGAGTGTCATTGTGTCAGCTCCGTAGGAAGGTCCCGGTTCATCCTGCACCGCTCACTGGGACCTGGCGAACGAAATCGTCAATTCGGCTCTCTCTTCGCGCCCGCATCATCTCGACTGGGCACTCGTGGCCGTCACGTTGAGGCGCGGCCGCCTCTACTCGTTTGTCCACGTTGGTGCAGTCGGATGCGGCGCGCGCGTCCATCACTCGATTGTTACACCTGACAGGGGGAAAGAGCGACTCTTGTGGTGGAGTTGTGGGCCAGATGGCCCCCGGGTTGCCAGGTTCCTCTGGACTTTTCCCTCGTGGACTTTCTCCGGCGCCGAAGGACGTGTCGCCGTTGACGTCCACCCGAGGTCCTACCGGGCGGTATTAATGCCGATTGGAACTGAACGAAATGCCTGCGACCTGTCGCTGGCACTCCACGGAACGTCCACGTGATTGTTTGGGTAGCCTTGCTCACCATGGAACATTCAATGGCGGATCGGCTGGTTGACCTCGCCGCTCGCAACGCCGAAGCCCGGGTGGCTGGCGGCGAGAGGGCCATCGAGCGTCATCAGGCCAAGGGCAAGATGACGGCGCGCGAGCGCATTGAATATCTGCTCGACGAGGACACCTTCCAAGAACTGGACATGTTGAATCGTCACGTTGCTTCGGGCATGGGACTCGAGGACACACGTCCTTACACCGACGGGGTCATCACCGGCTACGGCAAGATCGACGGTCGAAAGGTCTGTGTCTTCTCCCAGGACTTCACGGTCTTCGGCGGCGCCGTGGGCGAAACCCACGGCGAGAAGATTCAAAAGATCATGGACATGGCGACGACCATGGGCCTGCCGATCATCGGACTGAACGACGGCGCCGGCGCGAGGATCCAAGAAGGTGTCGCCGCGCTGAACGCCTACGGCGGGATCTTCGTGCGCAACGCTCGCGCCTCCGGTGTCGTGCCGCAGGTGTCGGTGATCCTGGGACCGTGTGCCGGCGGTGGGGTCTACTCGCCGGCATTGACGGACTTCATCTTCATGGTGAAGGACACCAGTCACATGTTCATCACCGGTCCCGACGTCGTGAAGACCGTCACCGGCGAGGACGTCACTCTAGAAGAGCTCGGCGGCGCTCTCACGCACGCAACGAAATCGGGCGTGGCGAATTTCGTCATGCCCGACGAGAAGAGCGTGCTCGACGAGGTCCGCTACCTCCTTTCGTTCATGCCGTCGAACAACATGGAAGAAGCGCCGCGAATACTGAGCGGTGACGACCCCAACCGGCTCTGTGAAGATCTGCGTGACATCCTGCCCGCCTCGCCGAATCTGCCCTACGACATGAAGAAGGTCATCACCTCGGTCGTCGACGGTGGCGACTACATGGAAGTGCACGCCACGTTCGCCCAGCAGATCACGTGCGGCTTCGCGCGCATCGACGGGCACAGCGTCGGGATCGTCTCAAACCAGCCCAACGTGCTCGCCGGCGTGCTCGACATCGATTCGAGTGAGAAGGCGGCGCGCTTCGTACGCACGTGCGACGCGTTCAACATCCCCATCGTCACCTTCGTCGACGTGCCCGGCTTCATGCCCGGCACCGACCAGGAGTACGGCGGTATCATCCGCCACGGCGCCAAGCTGCTCTACGCGTTCTGCGAGGCGACCGTGCCGAGGATCTCGGTGGTCACGCGCAAGGCCTACGGCGGCGCCTACGTGGTCATGAACTCCAAGTCGATCGGCGCCGACCTCGCGTACGCATGGCCGACCGCGGAATTGGCGGTCATGGGTTCGGCCGGCGCCGTCGAGATCGTGCACCGACGTGACCTGCTCAACTCTGATGATCCCGCCACGTTGCGTAAGCAGTTGATCGAACAGTACGAGGAGCAGTACGCGTCGCCGTACATCGCCGCGGAGCGCGGGTTCATCGACGACGTCATCGACCCGGCCGATACGCGACGGATCCTCAGTCGTTCGCTCGAGCTGCTGCGTGGAAAGCGCGAGGACTTGCCGAAACGTAAGCACGGGAACGTCCCGCTGTGAACTACGGTCTGACGCCGAGACCGGTGTTGGATGGAGATGAGTTGGCGGCGCTGGTCGCCGCGACCGAAGAGATACTGCGCAGCGAGACAGCCCCGGTCCTCGTCGATCTGGTACCGAACTGGCGATTCTCCGGACGCTGGTTCAACGCCGCGCCGTTTTCCGATCGTCGACCACGACTCAGCTGAGCGATTCGACGATTCCCAAGAGATCACTCATGATGGCGCCGAGAGAGAAGTCCTTGGGCGTGTAGACCGCCTCGACGCCGAGATCGAGCAGGGACATGGCGTCCTCCGCCGGCACGATGCCACCGACCACGACTTTGATATCGAGGTCGTTCGCGCGAAGGCACTCGAGAATCCTCGGCACCAGCGTCAGGTGAGAGCCCGAGAGGATGGATATGCCGATGACGTCGACGTCTTCGTCACGCGCGGCCGACACGATCTCTTCGGGCGAGAGGCGGATCCCTTGATAGACGACTTCGAAGCCGGCATCGCGCGCGGCGACCGCAATTTGCTCTGCACCATTGGAGTGACCGTCGAGTCCCGGTTTGGCTACGAGCAGCTTCGGTGGTCGACCCCTCCGGTCTTTCAGCGCCTTGGAGCGCTCGACGAGCCTGGCGAAGAGATCACCACGATCTCCGACGCCAGCTCGAACGCCGGTCGGGGCTCGATACACGCCGAAGACATCGCGTAGGGCATTCGCCCATTCGCCTGTCGTGCCGCCAGCCTTGGCGAGCGCAATCGTGGGGACCATGATGTTGTCGGCTGGATCTGCACTCCTCGCCACGCGTGCGAGTTCGTCGAGGGCTGCGCCAACCGCCCCTTCGTCACGCGTCGAACGCCACCGCACCACATCGTCGATCAACTGACGCTCGATCGCCGGGTCGACCGTCATGATGCTCTCAATCGCACCGTCGCTGTTGAGTGGCGACTCGGCGGTCTCGGTGAATCGGTTGACCCCGACGACCACTTGCTCGCCGGACTCGATGCGCTCGACTCGCTCGGATTGACTCGCGACGAGTCGGCTCTTCAACTCGTCGATGGCCGCGAACGCGCCGCCGAGGGCCAGCACGTCGTCCAGTTCGTCTTGGGCGCCGTTGGTCAGTTCGTGGACCTTGGCTTCCATGACCGACGAGCCGGCGAAGATATCGGGGTATTCGAGGAGGTCGCTCTCGTAGGCGAGCACCTGTTGCATCCGCAGGCTCCACTGTTGGTCGGCGGGTCGGGGGAGTCCGAGCGCTTCGTTCCAGGTTGGTAGTTGCAAGGCGCGCGCTCGCGCGTCGGCCGACAGCGTAACCCCGAGCATCTCCAAGACGATGCGCTGCACATTGTTCTCGGGCTGCTGCTCGGTGAGACCGAGCGAGTTCACCTGCACGCCATAGCGGAAGCGGCGGAGGGAGGCGTCTTGGACGCCGTAGCGAGTGCGACAGATCTCGTCCCACATCGCGGTGAAGGTGCGCATCTTGGCGATCTCTTCGATGAAACGCACACCGGCGTTCACGAAGAACGAGATCTGTCCCACGACATGTGGCATCTGGGACGCCTCGACCTTGCCCGAATCGCGCACGGCGTCCAATACGTCGATGGCGGTCGCGAGGGAGTACGCGATCTCCTGGACCGGTGTGGCGCCCGCTTCTTGCAGGTGATAGCTGCAGACGTTAATCGGATTCCATTTGGCGACATGATCGTGTCCGTAGGCGATCATGTCGACGATGAGTCGCTTCGATGGTTCGGGCGCGAAGATGTAAGTGCCTCGTGACAGATACTCCTTCACGATGTCGTTCTGGGTCGTGCCCTGCAGTTGGTTGAGGTCGACGCCCTCTTCGTCGGCCAGTGCGAGATAGAGACCCCAGAGCCACGCGGCGGTTGCGTTGATGGTCATCGACGTGTTCATTTCGGCGAGGGGCAGGCCGTCGAAGAGTTGGCGCATATGACCGAGGTGGGCAATCGGCACGCCGACTTTGCCGACCTCGCCGGCCGCCGCCGGGTCGTCGGGGTCGTAACCGGTTTGGGTCGGCAAGTCGAAGGCAATCGAAAGGCCGGTCTGGCCCTTGGCGAGATTGGAGCGGTAAAGCTCGTTGGACGCGACCGCACTGGAGTGACCCGAGTAGGTCCGCATCACCCACGGTTTGGAACGTTGGGTCATCTCTCCCTTTTCGATCTCGTTAGTGACGGTAGTCGTAGAAACCGGAACCCGATTTTCGCCCGAGTTGACCGGCCGACACCATTCGTCGAAGGAGTGGACGCGGCGAGAAGTTCGGTTCGGCGAATTCGGCGAACAACGCGTCCAGGATCGCGACCGAGGTGTCGAGTCCAACCAGGTCCAATAACGCAAAGGGTCCCATCGGGAAACCGCAGCCGCCTTTCATGGCGATGTCGATACCCTCCTTGGTCGCCACACCTTGTTCGAGCAATCGCACCGCGTTATTGAGATACGGAAACAAAAGCGCGTTGACGACGAAGCCGGCTTGGTCCTTCACGTTGACCGGCTCTTTGCCGCACGCAATCACGAATGCGGTGACGGCGGCCATGGTCTCGTCGCTAGCGGAGATTGGACGAACTACCTCGACGAGGGACATCGCCGGCGCGGGATTGAAGAAGTGCAGGCCGCAGACTCGCTCGGGCCGCGCCATCTCCATTGCCAACTCGATGACTGACAGCGTCGAAGTATTGGTGGCGATGATCGCGTCGGAATTCACGACATCGTTGAGTTCGCGAAATACACCCCGTTTCACCTCGAGATCTTCGATCACCGACTCGATGATGAAGTCACAGTCGGCTAGGTCGTTCAAATTGGTCGTCGCCGAAACTCGAGCGAGAATCGCGTCGGCGCCCTCGGTAGTGCGCTTGCCCTTCTCCACCTGTTTGGCCAGCGACTTAGCCATGGTGGCGAGCATCGCATCTGCGGTCGCTTGGTTTCGTGAACGCACGATCACGCTGGCGCCGGTCGCGGCTGCGACCTCGGCGATGCCACTACCCATGATTCCCGAACCGAGAACACCGACTTTTTGGAAGCCCATGGGAGAACGTTACTTGTCAACATGATTCGTTCAAGATGTCAGACTCGACGAATGGGGACCTCGACGTTCGCGCTCGGATCACTGGACGCGTTGCGATCGATGCTTCGCGACGGACTACTGGATGTGCGATCGCAGGCTGATGTCGTGATCGTCCCCACGGCTGCCGCCTTCATCGGAGTCACCGAAGCCGCGCTCCTGACCGGTGCGGCATTCGATGACGTCGATGCTCGCGTCGAGGCGCTGATGGTGGGTGCACGCGCCGAAGCCAATGATCGGTACTGCGTGGACCGACTCGCGCGAGCCGAACTTGTGGTTCTGTGCGACGGATCGGCGTTGCACGCGCGTTCGGTGTGGCGTGACACCGACTTGGGCGAAGCCATCAACGCCGCTTCGAAGCTGGTTGCGATTGGCGAGGTGGCGTCGGTCCTCGGCGAGGTGATGATTGACCCGCGCGGCGGCGCGCCGACGACCGGACTTGGGTATCGCAACGGTGCGGCACTATGTCAACCATCGAGCGACGATCAGATGTTTCGAACTCGCTCGCTGTTAAATGACGTCACACTCGTGACGATTGGAGCTTCCGGCGTCGTCCATCATGATGGCGATCAGTGGACTGTCGTTGCTGGTGATGTCGTCGTGACGCGGGGCCACGAAGTGGTCGAGCTCTAAGCCTCGGTGATCGTCACCGATTCGATGACGACGGTCTCTTTGGGCTTTCCAGACGATGTCCCGATCGCCTCGATCGCTTCCACGACGTCCAAGCCCTTGACGACCTTGCCGAAGAGCGCGTAGAGCGGCGGCAGACGCATACCGTCAGGGCCGGAGATGACGAAGAACTGTGAACCATTCGTGTGCGGTCCGGCGTTGGCCATGGCGAGCGAACCAAGTTCGTAGCGACCGGGCTTGGGCAACTCGTCGTTGAACTTGTAGCCCGGTCCACCCGTGCCCGTGCCCGTGGGGTCACCGCCTTGGAGGACGAAGCCGGGGATCACACGGTGAAAGACGATGCCGTCGTAGTAGTGCCACCGAGCGAGGTACACGAAGCTGTTGACGGTCGTGGGTGCGCCTATGGCATCGAGGAGGATTTCGAGCGTGCCCTTCGATGTCACCATCGTGGCCGTGTAGCTCTTCGCGGTGTCAATAATCATCGGCGGCGCGGCGCTGAACTTCTGGCGCCTCTCGCTCGATCCGTCAGGGTTGGGGATGTGGTCGGTCATTTGGTCACCTTTAACAAGTCGATGATAAATACGAGTGTGTCGTTCGCCGGAATTCCTGAGGGCGGAGTGCTGCCGTAGGCGTCGACGGGCGGCAGGATCAACTCACGTCGACCACCGACCTTCATACCCACCATCCCGTACACCCAGCCGGAGATCAAATTGCCCGGGAGGAGAGTGTCGGAGAAGGGCTGAGTGGTCCACGACGACTGAAGGACCTTTCGCGACGCATAGTCGGCGAGGACGTACTGAGCCGTGAATTTGTCGCCAAGCGCCACTGCGGTCCCGGTGCCCGTGATCAAATTAGAGAACTCTGCCTTGGTCGGAGGGGCACCGGGCGGGACGTTGAGTGTCGGCGCTTGGCCCCAGACACCGGCCGGTGATGGGTCAGTGACGGGTGAAAAAGTAACGGGCTTGGCAACGGTCGTCGTCGTGACGGGAACCGTCGTCGTCGGAGTTGTAGTCGTGGTGGTGGTCGGCGACTTGCCCGCGAAAAGCAGCACTCCGGTGCCGAAGACCAGCACCGCGACGATCGCGATGATGATGCCGCGACGAGTGTTCCGACGACGCTTCGCGCGCTTTTGCATTGCCTCCATCTTGAGTCGGCGCGCGGCCTTCTGACGTTCTCGTTTCGTAGTTGCCATGGCTGCGACATTAGTCGGCTCCCTAAAGGGCTCCGAATTGCTCAAGTAACGTTGATTGCATGGCTTTGATCGTTCAGAAGTTCGGTGGCACATCGGTCGGCGACGCCGATCGAATCAGAGCCGTCGCCGATCACGTGGCCCGCACTCGGGCGGCCGGTGACGACGTGGTCGTTGTCGTCTCGGCCATGGGAAAATTCACCGACGACCTCATTCGCCTGGCCGACGATGTCTCGCCGACCCGACCACCTCGTGAACTCGACATGCTGCTCACCGCCGGCGAGCGGATATCGATGGCGCTGGTCTCGATGGCTCTGGGTGCGTGCGGCGTCGAATCGGCCTCGTTCACTGGCTCGCAGGCCGGAATCATCACTGACACGGATCACACCCGCGCCAAGATCCTCGAGATGCGACCCGACCGGATTCGCGAGGCGCTCGACGCCGGACTCGTGCCGGTCGTGGCCGGATTTCAAGGGGTTTCCACTGATCGCGATATCACCACGCTCGGGCGCGGCGGCTCGGACGTAACGGCCGTCGCGCTCGCCGCGGCACTCAAGGCCGACGTCTGTGAGATCTACACCGACGTGACCGGTGTCTTTTCCGCCGATCCCCGCGTTGTCATGAAGGCCCGGCGCCTCGCGAAGGTGTCGTTCGACGAGATGATGGAGATCGCGGCGACTGGGGGACGCGTCTTGATGCTTCGATCCGTCGAGTTCGCCCGGCGACACGGTGTGCCGATGCACGTTCGTTCGAGTTTTACCTGGGAACCAGGAACCTGGATTGTGGAGGAGGACCCCACTATGGAAGAGGCCGTCGTATCGGCAGTGACCGATGACACGTCGGAGGCGAAGATCACCGTCGGGGGAGTGCCCGACCGACCGGGTGTGGCGGCGCAACTCTTTCGTCAACTCGCGGACCGGGGCATCAACGTCGACATGATCGTGCAGAACACGAGCGCGAAGGGCATCACCGACATCTCGTTCACCATCGCCAAGACCGACCTCGTCACCGCGCGCGAAACGTGCGAGATGGTGAAGGACGAGATCGGTGCGACCGAAGTCACGAGCGACGACAACATTGGACGGGTGTCGATCATCGGCGCGGGCATGAAGTCGAATCCCGGCGTCACCGCGCTCATGTTCGAGACACTGTCGGAGAACGGCATCAACATCGAAATGATCTCAACCAGTTCGATTCGAATCTCGTGCGTTATGCGCGCTGAGAAAGTGGCCGAGGCCGTCCGTCACCTCCACACGGCGTTCGGACTCGACGCCGCGTAGGACGTGAAAATGACGGACCGTAGACTGCGCCCATGCGAATAGCCGTCGTGGGAGCTACGGGCCAAGTCGGTACCGCGATGCGCCAGATCCTTCGCGAGCGCGACTTTCCGGTTGACGAGATTCGTTTTTTCGCCTCGTCGAGGTCCGCCGGTTCCACCTTGGAATGGAATGGCGTCGAAGTCGAAGTGGAAGACGCCGCGACGGCGGAGTATTTCGGCATCGACATCGCGCTGGTCTCGTCGGGCGCCACCTCCTCCAAAGAGTTGGCGCCGCGCATGGCTGCCGCCGGAGTGATCGTGATCGACAACTCTTCCGCGTGGCGAATGGATCCGCTCGTTCCGTTGGTGGTTTCTGAAGTGAACGCCCACGCCCTTCGCGATATCCCTAAGGGAATCGTCGCGAACCCCAATTGCACCACGATGGCCGCGATGCCCGTGTTGAAGCCCTTGCACGTCGCAGCCGGTCTGCGATCGATCACCGTCGCCACGTATCAAGCCGTGAGCGGGGCCGGTCGTGAGGGCGTCGATGAACTGGCGAGTCAGTTGGAAAAGACCCAAGGTAACGACGCGCGCGCCCTCACCTTTGACGGCTCAGCGTCTCCGCTCGACTCCGGAGTCAAGTTTCCCGCGACGATCGCCCACAACGTGATCCCACTCGCCGGCGCGATCGTCGACGACGGATCACTCGAAACCGGTGAGGAGAAAAAACTGCGCGACGAGAGTCGAAAGATCCTCGAGATCCCCGGACTACTCGTTGACGCGACGTGCGTACGTGTGCCGGTTTTCACCGGTCATTCACTCGCGATCACCGCGAGTTTCGATCGGCCGCTTTCGCCCGAAGAGGCGACGGAGATTCTGAATGGCGCGACTGGTGTCGTGCTCTCTGAACTCCCCATGCCGCGACTCGCCGCGGGCAAGGATCCCTGTTACGTCGGGCGGATCCGTCGCGCCGAGACGGTCGCCAACGGGCTTTCGTTCTTCGTCAGCAATGACAATCTGCGAAAGGGCGCCGCGCTCAACGCCGTGCAAATCGCCGAGGAACTACTCGCGCTTCGTTAGTCGGGACCGTTGCGACCGACCTGGCGCCGCGCGAGGTTGACGCAGTGATCACCGAATCGTTCGTAGAAACGCGCGAGCAGTGCCAATTCCACTGCCACGGGTAACGTCATCGATCCGGACGTCAGTTCCGCCGTGAGTGACACATGCAGGTCGTCGAGTTCGTCGTCGATCTCTTCGATGGCGCCGGCCGCCTCGAGTTTGCCGTCGATGATGACGTCGGTCGCTTCGCGCCAGATCATTGACGCGACCTCACCCATGCGCTCGACGAGACCTCGACTGCGCGGAGACATCTCAACGCCAAGTCCGCGTGCTGCTCGCCGCGCGATGTGCTCGGCCAGGTCGCCACTGCGTTCGACCTCAGGGAGAATGCGTAGCAACGTCAACAGTCTCTGGCGGTCGGCGACGTTCAGCGACTCGTTCTCCACCAGTTGCAATTCGGCCCGTTTGACGATTGAATTCACCAACTCGTCGATCGCCATGTCCTTTTCGACCACGCTCTTGGCGAGCTCACGGTCGCCGGACAGGAGGGCGTGGGTCGCGCCGGCCATCGCTTCGCCCACCAGAGCGAAGATTTGCACGATTTGGGGACGGAGTTCTTCGTCGGCCGTGGCGACTAAGGGCGCCTCTTCTTCCGGCTCCGAACGGTTTCCGAATAGCCGATTCATGGCCAAAGACTACCGCTGCGTCACAGTCGGTATCTATGGTGGAAACATCCGCACGAAAGGGATCCCATGGTTGCTGTGATCAGTGCAGTCGTCGGTGTCGTGGTGGGTGTCGCCCTCACGTGGGCATTCATGGTGAAGCGATCGCAAGCACTCCGAGAAGACACCTTGAGAGCCGCCGCCGACCTAAAGGTCCGAGACTCCCAACTGTTGGAGGCGAGAGAGCGACTGGAGCGTCAACGCGTAGAGCAGGAGACGGCGATGACGCAGATGGGCCAAACTTTCAAGGTCCTCTCCACTGAAGCACTCGACGAAACTGTCCAACGATTCAACCAATCGCAAGAAGCAACGCACAAACTTCGTGAATCCAAGTTGGACTCGACCTTGAAGCCGCTCGAAGATTTGCTGGATGAGTACAAGAGGAATCTCGCCGACTTCAATACGTTGAACGCCGGGGCACTCTCTGACGTCAAGAGCAAGGCGGCCGAGCTTCTCGAGGCCCAACAACAAACGCAGTACGAGACGCGCCGCCTGAACCAACTCCTCGGACGCAGTTCACAACGTGGCGCGTGGGGCGAGATCCAACTCGCGAACGTGATGAACGCCTCAAGGCTTCGCCAAGGAATCGACTACGAACTACAAGTGTCGGCGACCAACGACGAAGGACGTTCCCTTCGACCTGACTGCGTCGTCAATCTGCCCAACGGCATTCGTCTGGCGGTTGACGCCAAGTTTCCCTACGACGCGTTCGAGCGCTCGCTGGACGAGGAGGACGGCGACCTACGACGTGAATTGCAGTCAAAGCACGCGCGTGATCTGCGCAGCCACGTGAAGACCCTTCGAGAGAAGAGTTACTGGGAGGCCGTCTCACCCGCGCCGGAATTCGTCGTCTGCTTCATCCCGAGTGACTTCGCGATGTCCGCCGCGCTCGATGCCGATCCGGAACTGCTCGCCTTTTCTGCGGCCGAGCGCGTCGTCATTGTCGGGCCGACGAATCTGCTGTCGCTGTTGTGGTCGGTCGGTTTCATCGTGCAACAACAACAGATCGCTGTCAACGCTGAACAGATCGCCGAGAATGCGAGTCAGCTGTTCGACCGAATTCGAAAGGTCGCTGAACCGGTCGCGAAGATGGGTAAATCACTTGATACCGTGGTGCGCGATTACAACACAATGCTGGGTTCGATCGAGGGACGTCTCCTTCCCGCGGCGAGGAGACTGCGTTCTTTCGGCGGCGCTCAACGAGCGAAGGACCTGCCCGAACTCGCAACGGTCGATCGCCTGACGACGCCACTGAACGAGGTCACGTGGGGGATCGATGACGAGAACGCGCTACCCGATGGTGCGTCGGAGATCCTCGAACTCGATATCTTCGACGACGAGTAAGAAAATCCCTGCGGAGTATGTTCTTTCTTCGTGGCCCGTACACGCGCGCAACGTCGCCGACATTCGCTGTTTATAACGATTGCCCTAGTCGTCACCCTCGTCGTATTGGTCTTCGCGAGGGATATATCGCGTGCAGGGCACGGTTCAATCACATCCCGGCGCAGTGAGAATCGAAGTTTCGCTGCGCTGGCGAACGCGTTGATCACTCAGGAGAACAACTTCGACTCACGTTTGGCGACGCTGCTGGGGAGCGGGCCGTCGCTCTCACGACCGGTGTTCGACGCCCAACTCAACCAACTCGACCAACAGTTGGCGTACTGGTCGACGGCCGCGGATTTACTACGACGACCCAAGCTCGATCACGACATCAACGACGTGTTCGCCGATCTCACGGAGACCCGAATTGACGATTACGAGTCGCTCTTCGCGTCGATCGCCCGTAGCTTGTCGTTGCCAACGCCGCCGTCGGCTCCCGGTAGCGCGCCGTCGGCTCATCCGGCGCAGTCGCTCATCAACACCGTGTCGTTGTGGAACAAGGTCCGAACTGACTTACGTAACGAACCCGGAACCGTGCGCCTCGACGCTTTGACGAGCTCGAGCGCGACGCTGTTCCTCCAGAGTGGTGTAACAGCACTGACGGCGTCGTCGTCGCTCGCGGTTGTGCGTGGGATCGGCATTGCTGCCATTCGGGTGACGCCAGCGCCGTTGCCGTCCGAAGGTGGAGAGTTGCTACTGCCGCCGGTCGGCGAGATGTACTTAGGGGTCTCGGTCATCAACACTGGATTCGTTACGCAAAGTCTCACGATGTACCTATCGATGACACCGTCCAACGGACCGCTGTCGCCGGTTCGCCAGACGTTCAACGTCGTGTTGGCGCCCCTGCAGTCCTACGCCTTCGTGCGGAGAGTCATTGCTGTGGTGCCGAGCGAACGCGCCATCTTGGATATAAGAATTACGGGTGCTCAGGCGTCGCCGAATCTCGTGCGCTCCAAGAGTTTTCGAGTCGTGATGTCACCCCCCGGTCACACTTGAGATGTGGGCCCTACCGGTGAGTTGGCATACGATGGACCTGCCCCCATATGAATCGAGGAATTGTGTCTGAGTCAATTACCGTGACCGATAACCGTACCGGTGAGACTCGAGATATCCCCATCGATCACGGCGGAGTCGCCGCCGCTGAATTCTCGAAGGCCGTACCGGGAGTCTGGTTCTATGACCCCGGGTTCCTTTACACGGCAGCTGCGGAGTCGGCCATCACCTTCATCGACGGCGACCTGGGGATCTTGCGCTATCGCGGTTACCCGATTGAACAACTGGCCGAACACTCGACGTACATCGAAGTGGCCTACCTCCTCAACTACGGCGAACTACCGAACGAAGCACAGGCCGCCGAGTGGGAACAAGAGATCACGCACCACACGTACATCCACGAGAACGTGCGCAAGCGCTTCCTCGAAGGTTTCAACTACGACGCGCACCCGATGGGCATGCTCGTCTCGGCCATCGCCGCCCTCTCGACGTATTACAAGGACGCAAAGATCCTGGATGACCCGGAGATCTTGCACCGCCAGGTCGTGCGCCTGATCGCGAAGATGCCGACCCTGGCCGCCGCGGCCCACCGATTCTCGGTCGGCATGCCCTTCGTCTACCCGGACAACAGTCTCGGGTACACGGAGAACTTCCTCTCGATGATGTGGAAGGTCGCCGAGCCCCGTTACGAGCCGGACCCGGTCCTGGCCCACGCGCTCGACGTCTTGTTCATCTTGCACGCCGACCACGAACAGAACTGCGGGACGACCGCCATGCGCATCGTAGGTTCATCACACGGCGACCCGTATTCCGCGACCGCTGCCGCGACGGCGGCGCTCTACGGTCCGCGCCACGGTGGTGCGAATGAGGCGGTCCTCAAGATGCTCACCAGGATCGGCAGTATCGACAACATCCCGGCCTACATCGAAACGGTGAAGCAGGGTAAGGCGTTGCTCGAAGGATTCGGTCACCGCGTCTATAAGAACTTCGATCCGCGTTCGACCATCATCAAGAAGACCGCCGACGACGTCTTCCAAGTGACCGGCAAGAATCCGTTGCTCGACATCGCGTTGAAACTCGAAGAGATCGCGCTCGCGGATGACTACTTCATCTCGCGTCGCCTCTATCCCAACGTCGACTTCTATTCCGGCCTGATCTATCAGGCGATGGGCTTCCCGCTTGAAATGCTCACGGTATTGTTTGCGATTCCGCGCACGTCGGGGTGGCTCGCGCACTACCAGGAGTTGCTGGCTCAGGACATGAAGATCGCGCGACCGCGCCAGCTCTACATCGGTGACGATGAGCGAAAGTACGTGCCGATGTCGGCGCGTATCTGATTCAGCGGTTCACCGCTTCGAGCAACTGCTCGGCGTGCGTGCGCGGATGTTGGGTATAGACCTCGAGCCACATGGCGAGCGTGTAGCGACCGGATTCGGTGTGCTCGCCGTAGCACTCGAGATCAGACTCTCGTAGTCGTCCGAGGACGTCGAGCGACGCCAGACGCACGGCTTTGAAAACCTCGAGCGGGTGTGCGACGGGTAGATCCCGGTAACCGAGTGCGTAACACTCGGCCCACGCCGCCTCGTCGTAACCCTGGATGACCGACCCGGCGGGTTCGGCGAGCAGTCGTCGAAGTCGTGCGTAGGACTGCGCTTCGGAATCGGCGACGTGGTGAATCACTTGGCGCGCGCTCCAACCGCCTTCGACGTGGCGGTCGAGGTTTTCATCGTTGACGATGGTTGCATCGTGCAGGAACTGCGAGGTGGCCATGCTGTAAGCCGCGACGTCATCACTGAGACTCACGCCTGCTCCTTTACTTTGGTGGGATCGATGATGCGAGTGAGACCCTCTTGGACCATCGAGGTCATCAACTCGCCGGCCTCATTCCACAAGAAGCCGCGCGCGAGACCTCGGCCGGCGTGAGCGATCGGCGAGTCGGTGTCGTAGAGCAACCACTCGTCAGCGTGCACTTGGCGATGGAACCACATGCAGTGATCGAGACTCGCGCCCATGAACGTACCCAGGTCCCAGCTGATTGAATGGGGCGCCAGGATCGAGTCGAAGAGGCTCATGTCACTGGCGTAGGTGATCACGCACGCGTGCAACAAAGGATCTTCCGGCAACTCGCCGTCGGCCTTGATCCAGATCTTTTGGTGGGGCTCTTTGCTGCGCGTCGGACTCCACGGCAGTTCCCCGACGAAGCGCTGATCGATCGGGTGTTGTCGTTTGAACCATTCGTCAACATTGCCGCCGTCGTCCTTGATCCGCTCGTCGAGTCGAGCGATCGTCTCGGGTCGAGGAACCACAGGCATCTCGAACTGGTGCTCGATACTGACTTCGTCGGTGTGGAAGCTGGCCTGCATGTTGTAGATGGCGCGACCATGTTGGATCGCGACGACTCGGCGGGTGGTGAAGCTCCGGCCGTCACGGATCCGGTCAACTTCGTAGAGGATCGGAATGCTCGGGTCACCCGGTCGAAGGAAGTACGAGTGAAGTGAGTGCACGCTGCCAACCTCGACGGTTCTCCCCGCCGCCATCAGGGACTGGGCCGCCACCTGTCCTCCAAAGGTGCGCTGGCGTTCTTCGACAGGGTGTCGTCCGCGAAAAGTATTGACCTCGATTCGTTCGAGATCTAGCAAATCGACAAGCAACGCAAGGGCTTCGGACATATTCCATTGTTGCATCTGGACCCGTCGTCCCCATAGGTCCGAGGTGGGCGGCGAATTAGACTGTCCCCAATGCGCAGACGATTTGACTCTTTCGTGGCGTGGTCCAAAACCCACCAGGGTAAGAAGCTCATTCGTTACTCCGCGAGCTCAGTGATCACGACCGGCGTCTCGTTCTCGTGCATCGTCGTCTTCTACGGATTCAAGATCATCCCGGGCGTCATCTGGGCGACACTCGCCGGCAATGTCATCGCGACCTTGCCGTCGTATCACCTCAACCGCCTTTGGGCCTGGGGCAAGCGCGGTCCGAGTGCCTTTCGAAAAGAGATCGTTCCTTACTGGTCGTTGGCCTTCGCCGGCATCGCCTTCAGCCAGATCGGTGCGTTCTCGGCGCGCGCCGTCGTGCACTCGCATCACTGGAGCCACCTCGCAAACACTGCGCTTGTCGGATTCACGAACGTGTTGTGTTTCGCAATCTTCTGGGTTCTGAAACTGATCGTGTTCAACCGAATATTCCACTTCGACAAGTTGAAGGTCATCGACGAAGAACTCGTCGCTGAAGAGTTGTCAACGATTCAAGAACCGAATCCGCTCGACCCGATCTGGACTGATTAACTCATCGAACGCCTTGGCGTCGCGATCGCGGCCCAACCGAGAGTGGCGAAAGTAAGGTCTTCCTAGTGCTCACTCGTCTCCACTCGCTGCGGGCCTGGCTCAGGAGCCACGAGGGCCGAAAGATCATTCGATTCACGTTGGTCTCGGCGAGTTCGACGACCGTGTCGTTCGCGGCGATCGCGTTTTTCTACGGACTCAAGATCATCCCGAGCGTCATCTGGTCGACTCTCGCGGGCAATCTGGTGGCGTCGGTACCGGCCTATCAGCTCAATCGTCGTTGGACGTGGGGCAAGCGCGGCAGGAGCAAGTTCCGACACGAGATCGTGCCGTTCTGGACGTTGACGTTCTTGGGCATCGGTATGTCGGAACTCGGCGCGCTCTGGGCGCGCCACGAGGTGCGCGCGCATAAGTGGAGCCATATCCTCAACACCGGTCTGGTCACGTTCACCAATCTGGCCAGCTTCGCGATCTTCTGGATGTTGAAACTCATCGTCTTCAATCGGATTTTCCGAATCAACACCATCGAGGAGATCGACGAGGAACTGAGTGCCGAGGAGTCGGCCGGCGCTTAGTCGCGGAAGTTCGTGAACTGAAGCGGTACGGCGAGGTCGGACTCTTTGAAGAAGGCGATCGCCTTTTGCAGATCATCGCGCTGCTTACCGGTGACGCGAACCTGATCACCCTGGATCGACGAGCTGAGGTTCTTCACGCCCATCTCTTTGACCATCTTGTTGATCTGTTTGCCGACGTCTTGACTGATACCGGCTTTTAATCCGACCTTCTGGCGGGCGCTGCCTTGACTGGCTTCTTCGATCTTGCCCGGATCGAGAGACTTCAAAGACACCGAACGCTTCACGAGCTTCTCTTCGAGCAATTGGTACAGCGCGCGGAGGCGGTCTTCGGTCGAGGCTGACAGGCGCAGCTCCTTTTCGGAGAACTCGATGACGGGGTGCGTGTTCTTGAAGTCGAAACGCGTGCCGGCCTCGCGGTTGGCCTGGTCGACGGCGTTGCGCACTTCTTGGAGATCGAGTTCAGAGACGATGTCGAAAGTGGGCATGGGCAAATGGTAGACGGAGGCGGTTGGAAGTCGTCCTGGTCGCCCAACTAGGATTCCTGCGGGTCAGTGCCCGAGTGGCCAATGGGATCTGGCTGTAAACCAGACGGCTTACGCCTACGGGGGTTCAAATCCCTCCTGGCCCACCAAGGCCAATCCAGCGCGACTGGATTGGCCGTGCCCTGAACGGCCCGAAGGAAATAAGGTGAAAAATGGGCAGGGG
>DATKRC010000040.1:0-7804 GCA_035532375.1 Acidimicrobiales bacterium | reverse complement strand
GTCGTAGTCGAGGGCGCGCGCGGTGTAACCGGTCTTGTTGACCCGGATCTCGTACCACGTGGGTAGCCCCTGGATATTGGACGGGAAGAGGTTCTTGCCCGAGACCGGAATGCCCATGCGAAAGATGGCCTGCATCAAAAGGCTGTTGGCACTGGCCGATCCGGTGCCGTTGACATTCGCCAGTTTGATGGCGAAGTCGTTCACTTGCGTTCGCTGATCCAGCGCTGCGTCGATGGCCATGGCTAGCTCCTGCTCGCGCCGCTCGGCGACATCGCGCCGATTTGGATGAAATTCGTGCTTGCGGCATACGGAATCTGGAGGTCGAAGAGCTCCATGTCCCAGGCGGCCGTCGGGCACCTTTCGGCGCACAGTCCGCAGTGCACGCACACGTTCTCGTCTTTCACCATGACCCGTCCGGTCTGGGGGAGCGGTGCCGACACGTAGAGGTCTTGATCGAGGTTCAGCGCTGGCGCCGAGAGACGGGAGCGCAGGTCGGCTTCGTCGCCGTTGCTGGTGATGGTCAGGCACTGGACCGGGCAGATGTCGATGCAGGCATCGCACTCGATGCAGGCTGGCGCGTTGAACGCCGTCTCCACGTCACAGTTGAGGCACCGCTGCACTTCGCGCACGGTCTGATCGACACTGAAGCCCAGTTCCACTTCTAAGTCCAATGACTCGAAACGTTTGGTCAACTCGACGTGGGACATCTTCTGGCGAGGTGACGGGTTGTAGTCGTTGTGATAGCTCCACTCACTCATACCCATCTTCTGGCTCACCAGGTTCATGCCCAAGGCCGGTCGATCATTCAGATCGACATCGGAGCAGAGATTGTGAATCGAGATCGCGGCTTCGTGCCCGTGGGCCACGGCCCAGATGATGTTCTTGGGTCCCCAGGCTGCGTCGCCGCCGAAGAAGACACCCGAGAGCGTCGATTGCATCGTTACTTCGTCGACGAGCGGCATGTCCCACTCGCCGAATTCCATGCCGAGGTCTCGTTCGATCCACGGAAAGGCGTTCTCTTGGCCGATGGCCAAGATCACGTCGTCACAGGGAATGATGACCGACTTCAAGACCGTCGAATGTTTGGCTCCTGCGTCCCATTCGAGGACGTCGAACTCCATGCCGACCAGTTTCCCGTCTTCCAGCACGAACCTCTTGGGCGCGTGGTTCACGATGATCTCGACGCCCTCTTCTTCGGCGTCGTCGAGCTCCCAGGGCGAGGCCTTGAAGTAGTCGCGTGGTCGTCGCGCCATGACCTTGATGTCGGTGCCGCCGAGTCGTCGTGACGAACGACAGCAGTCCATGGCCGTATTGCCGACGCCGATGATGAGGACGTTCGAGCCGATCGAAGTCGTGTGGCCGAAGGCCACCGATTCCAGCCAATCGATGCCGATGAAAATGTGTGATTCGATCTCGTCGTAGCGCCCGGGGATGTCGAGCTCTTTGCCGCGCGGCGCGCCGACGCCGACGAAGGCCGCGTCGAAGTCGTCGGCGAGTAGCGCGCGCAGGCTGGTGATGGGCGTGTTGTAGCGAACGTCGACGCCCATGTCGAGGATGACCTGGGTCTCTGATTCGAGCACGTGATCGGGCAGGCGGAACGACGGGATGTTCGTGCGCATCAAGCCGCCGGGCTTGTCGTACTGCTCGAACAACACGACCTCATAGCCCAGGGGCAAGAGGTCATTGGCGACTGTGAGCGACGACGGTCCAGAACCAATCAGCGCAATGCGCTTGCCGTTCTTCTCAGAGGGAATGACGGGTAGACGGTCCGAAATGTCACCCTTCAAGTCCGAGGCGACTCGCTTGAGTCGACAGATGGCGACGGGCTGGCCGTCGACGCGATCTCGCCGGCAGGCCGGCTCACAGGGTCGGTCGCAGGTCCGTCCGAGGATCCCGGGAAAGACGTTGGATTCGCGGTTCAACATGTAGGCGTCGTCGAACTGCCCTTGGGCGATCATGCGGATGTAGCCGGGAACGTTGGTGTGCGCCGGGCAGGCCCATTGGCAGTCCACTACCTTGTGGTAGTAGTTCGGGTCCTGATCGTTGGTCGGCTCCACGAAGCGTTCTCCTTTAATACAACTTGTCGTGGTCCCGCGACGGGTTAAGTTCCGGGGAGGGCCCGAAACTCACAATAGTCCTCTTATTTCGCGCCTTTGGTCGCATGTAGCGCGCCTACGTACTCATTGCCTCACGTGAGAAGAACGCTTGATGAAAGCGAGGAAGGACCTCGAGGACTCGTTTCAACCGACCCGATATCGCTCACTGGCCATTTTGCGTCGATGATGGATGTCGCCTCGCCCGGGACGTCCTTGCGGCCTGGATTTGAAGCACTGCGGCGGCCGCCACGGTCTCGGACGCCATCGGCGGGAAGGGCCACACGGCACTGACGTTGATTTCACACAGCACGAAGGTATCGGCCCCCGCGGGGTCCTTCTCCCCATAGAGAAAGTCAGCGTCCCAGATGACGGGAAGCGAGTCACGCGTGAGGTGCAGAATCGTTTTCATCTGAGGTACCCACTCACGTTCGACCTTGTTACGAAGCGCTTGATAGGTCGGACCGTCCGGTCCTTCCATGACCGAGCGCGGCGATTCAAGCGGCGACTCTCCCTGTTCGAACGGCAACAATCCTTTCGGCCACTGGCGGGCAAAGCCAACGACCTCGTCGTGGTTGAAATAACAGCGAAGCATTCCGTCCGCCAATCGTTTCTGGTACTCCTGGTCGACGAGACAGCCGGACCACTCGAAATATTCATCGCAGCGCTCCATGAAGTCGGCGAGGGTCATCGTCTCGGACGAACCGTCACTCACTTGCGCGTCCTGGACACGGACGATGGGCTCGGGGCCGGTCGCCGATTCCTGTTCGACGAGCGCGACACTCCACACTCCATTACCGCCGTTGCCGCGCCCCTGTTTGAGAACGAGCCGGGCGTGCTCTGCGAGTCGAGACGGGAATCGGTTCTTGAGATCGGCCGGAGAACTATAGAGCGCGCAGTCGCTTCCCCAGCCGAGCTGGCGGGTGTGAAAGATCACCTCTTTGGTTCCCAGTTTTAGGATGACGTCGGGGTGTGCCGAGACGAATACTCCGCGTTCGGATACTTCGCGCAGTAACGAGTCAAGCGTCGTCCGATTGACCCCGTCCTGGATGGGATTCACCCACACCAGCACGCCGTCGCAACTGAGGATCTCCTCTCGGACCGCATCGACCGCATCGTCGGTGTACGGAATGAACACCGTGACGACGTCGTGTTTAGCGAAGGCTTCGAACAGAGGACCAAGCTGTCGATCCGGTCGCGGCGCCGGCGACTCGACGGTCCGATCACCACGCCAAAGGATCCCGATTCGCAGCGGTCCGTCTTGAGTCTGCGACATGAGCGTGCTCTCCTTGAGGCGTTCGATTAGCGGCACCGACGGCTCGAACCAACATTGTGTCACGCTCGGCGCCGCGCCAGTTGCTCAAAGCGAACGAGGCTGTTGTCCGATTCTCCCGCGTTGACCAAGAAGGATTATCAAGGAATCAAACTGATGAAACTGAGCCTCCGAGAATGACTTTTGGCGTCCAAAGGTTGAGAGGGAATTTGTTAAGACGTTCGACGTCGTGCGGGCCCGTCGACAAAAGAATATTCATGCCAGTATGAGGGTACCAAGATCGAAAGGAACACTATGACTGAAGAAGTTGATGGCGGCCCACCCGCGTTCGCTGACGCTGAAGGCGCCGGTATCGCCCACCGTGTGATTGGCGACACCTTGCCGGTGCTCGAAGTGCTACTTAAGTCTGGTCAGTCAGTGATCTCCGAAGGTGGCGAGCTCTCGTGGATGTCGCCTTCGGTGGTGATGACGACCCAGACCGCCGGAGCCGGCGGATCGGGTTTCGTGGGCGTTTTGAAGCGTGCGGTCGCCGGTGGCACCATTTTTATGTCGCAGTACACGGCGTCGACCGACGACGCGACGGTCGCGTTCGCCACGAAGCTGCCCGGGCGGATCATGCCGATCAAGGTCGATCCGGAGAACGAATACATGGTGTCTCGCCACGGCTATCTGGCCAGCACCGACGGGGTGACCTTGAACATCGGCTTCCAGCAGAAGCTCGGCGTAGGCGTCTTTTCGGGCAACGGCTTCATTCTCCAGCGCATCGCTGGCGCGGGAACCGCCTGGATCGAACTGTCCGGTGAGATCGTCACGTACGAACTCGGGGCCGGTGAGTCGATGATGGTGCACCCGGGCCACATTGGTCTCTTCGAGGCGAAAGTCAACCTTGACATCCAGATGGTGAAGGGCATCAAGAACATGTTCTTCGGGGCCGAGGCCCTCTTCCTGGCCAAGCTGACCGGACCGGGCAAGGTTCACTTACAGACCATGACGCTGCCGGGTCTCGCTCACGCCTTGAGTCCGTACATCCCCCAGCAAGGCAACAACAGCGGTGGGGGACTCGGCAACCTGGCCAATCTGCCGTTCAAGCTCGGTTGAGGATCAACACGGTAAGTACCTGATCGAGAACGCCGAAGATTCGTGGTAACGCACCGGCGTCGCGTGCGACTGATCCTGCCGTACGCTCAAAGTGGATGAAAGGTGCAGGACGTGAACCACGGAACTGTTGATGCAACGGTCGACGACGCGCCTTTCACCGACGAGGAGTTGTGCGCCCTCGCGCTGGCGGCAGATCCGATAACCGCCCTTCCTGACGACGCCGTTGCCTGGGGCGGTGGCGACTCGCGCCCGCCGTCATTGCTGCCCAATTGGTATATGCCGTCTCCGTCGTACCACGTTCGTGGTCGCTGGACTCGCGCCATCGTGATCACGCTCATCGTCGGCTTTCTGGTAATCGACGCGTTCGGACTCTGCATTACGTCGGGCTTTCTTTCCTGGGCGTAATTCAATTTCGAATATTGATGCATGTGCCGACGAAGTGTGGTGCCCTTGTTGAACCCATCACACGGCCTCGACGCCAGCCTCGCGCTGTAGCGCCGATGGGGGTTCCGCGAGCGTCACCATGCTTTGAGCCACCTCACCTTGAAGGAAGTCGTCGAGTTCAGCACTGGTGAGCGGATAGGCGATGAAGTTTCCTTGGATGACGTCCGCCCCAACAATGCTCAGCGTTTCGTAGGCCTTCGAAGTCTCGACGCCCTCGGCGACGATGGTGAGGCCTAGGGCGCGCGCCATCTCGATAATCGAACGTATGAGAGAGATGGCACGGCTGTCAGTCTCGAGGGCCAAGACGAACGACTTGTCAATCTTGACTTCGTCAACTGACAGATCCAGAAGCTGTGACATCGATGAATACCCGACTCCGAAGTCGTCAATCGAGATCTTGACTCCCAACGATCGCAAACTCTCAAGACTCCTCTTCGCCAGAGCCGGATCTTGAATCAGGGCCGACTCGGTGATCTCGAGAACCAATCGGTCCGCGGGAAGCTTGAACCACTTCAGCATTCGAGTGATCGAGCCGGGCAGCTGCGGATCCAGAAGGTCCCACTGCGAGATGTTCACACTCATCTGAAGCGCGTGTCCGCTTCGATGAAGGCGATCGAGTTCGCGGATTGCCAGGTCGAGCACCGTGCGAGTCAGCGGCATGATGAGACCAGCTCTCTCGGCGAGCGGAATGAAGTCGTCTGGTTGGAGAAGGCCGAGGGTGGGATGCTCCCATCGCACGAGCGCCTCCACCCCGTACACGGAGCCGGTCAGCACGTGACGCGTCGGCTGGAAATGCAGTGTCAGACGTTGACGGTCGATCGCGGTTCGCAGTTCGCTGATAATGGCCAGTCGTTCCTTGGTGTTGTTGTCGATTCCATCGCTGTAGACGCGCACTGCGTTTCGGGTGTGCTTTGCCTCGTACATTGCGACGTCGGCGCTGCGAACAAGTTCAGCGTGCGTCGTGCCGTGCTGGGGCCAGATGGCGACCCCGATGCTTGCGCTCACGCGCACCTTGGTTCCGTCGAGCGACACCGGGTCCACCAGTGCTCTGGTCAGTTCATTGGCCATCGTGATCGGGTCCGATTCGGCCCCGATCGTCAAAGTACAAGCGAATTCGTCGCCTCCGGTGCGAGCCATCGGTCCTCGCTTACCGATCTTCTTGGCGAAGCGTTGGCCAATGATCTTCAAGAGCTCGTCGCCCTGGGCGTGACCCAACGAGTCGTTCACCTCTTTGAACCCGTCGAGGTCGACCAGTAATACGGCGAGTTGTTCATCCGGTTGAAGTGCGATGAGCTTCGCCTCACCACCTTCTAAGAAGTCCCGGCGATTGGACAGGCCGGTGACGTGGTCGGTTCGTGCATCGAGGAAGTGCGAACTTCCGAGTTGGCGCACTTCACTCTGGGTCAGGACCATTCGGAGGATGACCAAGACCAGTGACCCGAGCGCCATCAACGTCGTCGCTCTGGATGTCGTTCGGTGGACCGCGTTGGCCAGTATGGCGATCGACAGAGCTCCGAAGATCACGGGAATGAGGTTCAAACCCCAGGGGACATCGAGTCTCTCTCGTAACTCGCCTCGTCGGTCGTCGCGCGGCCACGCCGCCATCGCCAGACAACCCATCCCAATAGGGCGTGACGACATGACCAAAGAGTGCACGAAGTGCGACATCGTCGCAGCCCGGTTGAGTGCCATGAAGTCACCGAGACCGATCGACAGCAGTCCGATGATGAGCAGAGTGTTCGAACGGTTGGGGCGGAAGCGACTCGGCATGAGTCCCGCGGCGAGCAGAATCAAGAGGACGATCACCAGTATCGGATTGAAGATGTTGATCTCGGCGATCAGCGGCCGGCCACCAATCTCTATGTATTGATGGAACCAATAGGTAGACGCCAGCGCCGCAAGTGCCAAGCCAGCGATGAGCCCGTCGAGCCGCAAGCTGATGGCTCGGGCGCCGAAGGACTGTTGCATGACGATAGCGATCGCGAGGGCGATCGCAACGTAGGACAAGAGCAGTACGACGTCATAGGGTGTCTCGGTCGAAACCGGGTTCACGCCGGCAAGGCTCTGCAGCCGCAGAACTTCCGCGAGGACAAAGAGCAGTATGCCGAGACCCATTAGGAGCCCAGTCTTTCGGTGCGACGTGTGGTTCTTGCGACGAGTCAAGATTGGAAGGACTGGCGCCAGTAGAGCCACGCATCCCAGCACGTTGTGCAGCGGCACCGAATCGATCGAAAGGGAAAGGCGGACCGTAAGGAGAATCGTCACGTACGTGATCACCACGACGATGGACGCGAGCTCCAAAGTGAACTGGAATCGGTCGGACCACGCGCGTGGAAGAAATCGATGAACCTGCGCCGGCGCGCTCACGTGGGAAGGTCCCGGGATCCACATTATGAACCACCGGTCGTGGACGGACGTGCGCTTAGAACCTGACGAGAATGTGCCGACTTCACCGAGCTATCGATTCCGGGCGCGATCAACCTCACTGTGGTGGGTTCATCGTTACGATTCATCCGTTCCTGCCCTTCGGAATACGGTGCGTACGCGCTGACCTAGTCGCGCACGGCACCTGATGTGCGTTCAACTGCTCACATCGTCGATTGAAGTCCGTACGGACGTGAATCGCTCATCCATTTTGGCCGTCTGCGGACATTTAGTTGACAAAACCGGCACAATTTGCGGTAATTTTCAGGTCAATCGCTTTGCAATTGATCATGAAACGACGGCGTTGCGCCTCCAATAATCAAGTTACAAGTTTTGGGTTGACCTTTAGTCCGAGAGTGCCGCAGTGGGGCAGGCAACTCAAGCATGTGGCCCTGACCGCATCTCGGCGCTTCGGGACGCAGCGATCTGAGCGTCCAGTTAGTCCGAGAGTGAAGGCAGGATCTTGGGACAT
>DATKRC010000039.1:0-5927 GCA_035532375.1 Acidimicrobiales bacterium | reverse complement strand
CTTGCTCAGGGAGTTCTCGAGCACCGAGAGCTCACGCGCCACGTCTCGAACCGTTCTTCCGGTGTCGATGACGCGGTGCGCGGCTTCAGTTCTGAACTCCAGGGTGAACTTTCTTCGAGTTGCTCCCATGGTGACATCCTTTCATCCGACCCTCGAGTCGGATTGTTGGGTGTCTACTTTCTCTGGGGAACCTCAGCCATTTGCTAGAGCCTGCTACGCGGTCAAAGTAACATCCGAATTGACATTGGTGAAAGGAAGCAAGGGTGGCCAAGTACTACTACACGGCGAACTTTGAAGATCCGGCCGTTTACCACCACAGCCAGCAGTGCGAAGAGGGTAAGAAAATTGAGACGAATGGCCGAGTCAATACCGACTACCTTCCTAGCGACCGGCGACCATGTAAAGTCTGCTGATCGATCAATCAATGTGTCGCCAGCTATCACACTTGTCATAATCTCCAGGTTTCCCGGCGCGATTCATTGAGATAGCTCGATCAGGCGTTGGCGGGAACTTCGGTACCCGGTCCTCTGCGTCGCAGCGTCACTAGTTCAAGTCGGGCAGACGGCAACGTAGCTTCCTCGTGGCCCTCCACGACAAATCCAGCGTCAGCGATCAGCTCAAGGTCATCCAAACCGGCCTGACCCTCGCTGGTCAAGTAGTCACCTAAGAAAATGGAATTGGCCAAATGAAGTCCGAGGGTTTGAAGACTTCGTAGGTGTATCTCACGCCCTCCAGCAATCCGAACTTCAACGTCGGGAAAGAAGAATCGATAAAGGGCCAGGATGCGAAGGCAACGTTGAGGGGTGAGCTGCCATGTGCCACCCATCGGCGTGCCCTCGAAAGGGATAAGGAAATTGATAGGTACTGAGTCCGGATCGAGCTTTCGAAGATCAAAAGCGAGGTCGACGATGTCCTCATCGCTCTCATCCATGCCAAAGATCGCTCCCGAGCACGGCGAGAGGCCGGCGTCGCGGGCAACCCCGATAGTGTCGACGCGGTCGTTGAAGGTGTGGGTCGAGCAGATCTCGCCGTAGTTCGCCTCGCTGGTATTCAGATTGTGGTTATACGCGTACACGCCTGCTTCCAACAGTCGTTGGGCTCGCTCGGCAGTCAAGAGCCCAAGACTCGTGCACACTTCGACTCCCGGATGACGTTCCTTGATGGCCAACACGGTTTCGGCGATGCGCCCGATGTCACGATCGGTGGGACCACGGCCACTCGCCACGAGACAGACCCGCTTCGCCCCACCGGATACCGCTTGGTCGGCAGTCCCGGCCGCCGCCGCAGGATCAATCCAGTTGTATTTGAGGACGTCTGCCTTTGAACCGCTTCGTTGCGAGCAGTAGGAACAGTCTTCCGGACACAACCCGCTCTTCATGTTGATGATGAGGTTTAACTTGACCCGATTGGCAAAGAAGTGCCTCCGCACCCGCCCACCTGCGGCTACAACATCGAGTAGATCGTCGTCCCCCGTCGCCAGCAAATCCAAAGCCTGCGCCCTCGTCGGCGCTTGGCAATCCAACGCCTTGACTACCAAGTCATCCAAAAGCGCTCTCACGTCGGTTTTCATACACTAAGCATGCCACTCACGGGCGCGCCCCTGCCGTGCTCCGTGCCAAGGGCCCGACGTCAACCTTCTCACTTCACATAATTGAGAAATGAATTTTGTCAGAGGCACTGAAAATCAACCTTCTGAGGATTGCTCTGCCTGAAAGCATCGAGTTGACCAATCAAGCGCCCAGCGTCCGCGTGACCGAACTCACCGATAGGGCCCATTTTGGACCAATATCTTCGCAGCACGACGAGACCAGAACAACAAACGACAACGCAACCTTAGGAATGGCATCGTCTCTTTTTTCAGGTGCGATGCGAGCTTCAAGCGGAAGACGCTAAGTAGCATCCTCCATATTCGGCAATGGTGATGGTCGTACTCAGTGTCCGGTGATTTTAGGTGGCGCTCGCCCCACCGCAGTGTTTCCAATACGCTCGCACTGATCACACGATCGTCAAAGCCACAGCGGCCGCGACTTCAAATTGTTCCATGCGTCAGCGGAATACTTCGCTTTCGTTGTCAACGTCGGGCGTTGGAGGACGAAACACGGCGAACGGGTCGGTCACCTCCAGGGTTCGATCGCGAAATCGGTACAGAGTCGCCGGACGACCGCCAGATGATGAGGGCGACACGACCGACGACGTGGACTCGATTATCGCTCTTCGCAGTAATACCCGCTGAAGGTTGGTGGACGAGACGGCGTGGCCCAGGCACGACTCGTAGACGATCCGAAGCTCCGCGATCGTAAACGTCCCTGGTGCGAGCGCGAAGGCGACGTTGGTGTAAGTGAGCTTCGCGCGGACGCGGTCGCGTCCGGAGCGGATGATCGACGCGTGATCGAAGGCGGTCGCGGGGAGCCCGTCGACGCGATGCCACGCGGTGTCCTCGGGCACCTTCGGGGTTACATCGGTGGACACAAGCGCGATGTACGCGGTAGCGACTACCCTGCCCCGGGGGTCACGGTCAACATCACTGCGGGTCTCTAGCTGCTCGAGAAAGCCAATTTCCGTAAGATCGACCTTCGTAGCCAGATGTCTGCCGATCGAGGAGCCGAGACCTTCGGTGCTGGCGAGCGCGCCACCGGGCAACGCCCAGTCGTCGGCGAAGGGTTCGAGCGCCCTCCGCCACAGGAGCACATGGAGCGCGCGATCTCGGACCTGGAGCACGACCGCCACGACCTCGTGCTCGAAGCGACTGACCACTCCTCGCTCAGCCGCGCGCGTCCGCCCAATGATCTCTGGCTCTTGACGTGGCGACACGCCCCATAGTAACCTCAGGCGCATGTTTTCGCCTATAAGGCGAAAACTAGGGAAGATCTCCTTTCTTAAAACCCGGGCGGACCCGGGCCGACCATTGGACGAGGTGATAGTTGACGACCGCAGCACCCACGCGTGAGCGCACCTCCCAGGAAGAATGGTCGGCCGAAGTACGCCGGCTGGCGGCTGAGCGCGACGCGGTGATCCTGGCCCACAACTACCAGCTTCCTGAGATCCAAGACGTCGCCGACCACGTCGGCGACTCGCTCGCGCTCTCGCGATTGGCAGCGGCGAGTCCGGCGACCACCATCGTCTTCGCCGGCGTCTACTTCATGGCCGAGACCGCCAAGATCCTGGCTCCCGAGAAGACGGTGCTGATTCCCGAGCCGCGAGCCGGCTGCTCGCTCGCCGACAGCATCGACGCCGATCAATTGCGCGCGTGGAAGGGCGAGCACCCCGGCGCGATCGTGGTCGCGTACGTGAACACGTCGGCCGAGGTGAAGGCCGAGTCGAACCTGTGCTGCACATCGGCAAACGCGGTTGAGATCGTCGCCGGCATCCCCGAGGACCGTGAAGTGCTCTTCTTGCCCGACCAATTTCTTGGCGCGCACGTCCAACGGGCTACCAAGCGCCAGAACATGCACATCTGGATGGGCGAGTGTCACGTCCACGCCGGTATCTCTCCCGTCGCACTTCGCGAAAAGGCACTGGCCTCTCCCGAGTCAGAGCTCTTCATCCACCCCGAGTGCGGCTGCGCCACGCCCGCGCTGTGGCTGAACGGCACTGGCGACCTGCCCGCCGAGCGCACTCACGTGCTCTCGACGGGTGGCATGCTCAAGCGGGCCCGGACCACACGCGCCCCTTCGGTCCTCGTCGCCACCGAAACGGGGATGCTGCACCAACTGCGTCGGGCGAACCCCTCGGTCAAGTGGGAACCCGTGAACGCCAAGGCCGAATGTGTCTACATGAAGATGACGACCCGTGACGTGCTGCTCCGGTGCCTGCGAGAGGGCACGACCGAGGTGGTCGTCGACTTTGATGTCGCCGATCGTGCGCGTCGCGCCGTCGAAGCCATGATTACGGTCGGCACGTCATCGCCGGTCGGCGAATGAGCGAAGCCACCGTCAGATACTTGCCATCCGTGAGTCCCTCCTGGCATCGCGACAGCGATGTCGTGATCATCGGCGCCGGCGCGGCGGGTCTCAGCGCAGCCCTCGACGCCTCGCGACGGGGTCATCGGGTGATCCTGGTCTGCAAGGGAGAGATCCGCGGTGGCTCCACTCTCCACGCCCAGGGTGGCCTTGCGGCCGTGACCGATCTCGGGGACTCCCTCGACTGGCACGTCGAGGACACCCTGGTGGCCGCCGCTGGTCTCGCGCAGGAGATGGCGGTGCGTCAGTTAGTGGCGGCCGCCCCCGGCGTCGTGCGGTACCTCGCCGAGCTGGGGGCGCGTTTCGACGACGGTCCCCCGGGCCTCGAAGGGGGCCACTCGCACCGGCGCATCGTCCACGCCGGTGGCGACGCCATCGGCGCCGAACTCCACCGCGCCCTGCGCGGCGCGGTACTGCTCGCCGACGTCGAGGTGTTGGAGCACACGGTCGCCATCGACCTCCTGCGCGACGCAGTCGGCAACGCGGTTGGCCTCGTCGCCGGTCGACGCGTCCAGGACGGGCAGACATTGGATATCGGTGAAATCAGTGCACGGGCCGTGGTCGTCGCGACGGGCGGATTCGGTCAGGCTTATTCGTCGACAACCAATCCCGCCGAAGTGACTGGCGATGGTCTCGCGCTCGCCGCTCGCGCCGGTGCCGCTCTCACGAACGTGGAGTTCGTCCAGTTCCACCCGACCGTGCTCTACGTCCCAGGACAGCGCGGCCAATCCCACCTTCTCACCGAGGCCCTGCGTGGCGCCGGCGCCACGATCGTCGATGCCCACGGCGCGTCGATCATGCGCGGACATCACGAACGAGGTGATCTGGCCCCGCGCGACGTGGTCTCCTTCACCATGTACGAGCGCATGCATTCGCCCGTCGATCCGTTAGAGCATCTCTGGCTCGACGCGCGAGCGATCGACGCGTCGTGCTTGGAAGCAGCGTTTCCCACCATCCTCGAGCTTTGCCTTCAATCCAGCGTCGACCCCCGCTGCGAACTTGTACCCATCGCGCCGGGCGCCCACTACTCGTGCGGGGGCGTCCAGGCCGACCTCGACGGCCGGACGTCGATCCCGGGCCTCTACGCGATCGGCGAAGCCGCGTCGACCGGGGTGCACGGGGCCAATCGCCTGGCGTCCAACTCACTCACCGAGGCTGTCCTCACCGGACGACGTATGGCTCGTCAGCTGGATGTCGCGCTGGCGGGTCCGCCTTGCGCGAAGGCGCCTCCTCGCACCTTTGAAGCGTCACACGGACGCGGCGTGACCCCCTCCACTCGCGCCTCTCTGGCGGTTGCGATGTCCACGCACGTGGGCGTCGTCCGTGAGCGCGACGGACTCGAAGAGGCGCTCGACGTGGTCGCTTGCACCCCCGACGGCACGTCGACGACGCTCGACCTCGCAACGATCGAGACGACGAATCTGCACACCGTGACGCTCCTCGTCGCCTACGCCGCGTCGCTTCGCCAGGAGAGCCGAGGCTGTCATCGTCGCAGTGACTTTCCCGAAGTGTCTGGCGAACGGGGCCACCCACTCTCCCTCGCGGTTACCGAGGGCCACGTGAACGCACGAACTGACGAGATGGCCGACACGTGAACGAGCGACTCCGCACGATGCTGGAGCGCTCGGAACTCGACGCGACCGAGATTGAGCGCGCGGTCGAGGCCGCCCTCGATGAGGACCTCCGATGGGGACCTGACGTGACTACCGAAGCAACCATCGCTCTCGGTCAACGCGCCGAGGCCGAGGTGGTCGCGCGTCAATCAGGCATCGTGTGCGGACTCGCCGTGGCGCTCACGGTCCTCGATGAGGTGTCGTTCCCCTCGGCCGGCATCACGCTCGTGCACGAAGACGGCGACACCATCGCCCCCGGCGGCGCCGTGCTTCATCTCTCGGGACCGCTTCGTCCTCTCTTGCTCGCGGAGCGGAGCCTCCTGAACTTCCTCACCCACCTCTCGGGGATCGCCAC
>DATKRC010000038.1:0-45871 GCA_035532375.1 Acidimicrobiales bacterium | reverse complement strand
CTGGCGTGTCGGGTTTCCACTCGAACTCATTCGCTACGCCGGTGCAAACCGTCTCAAGGTCGAGATTGACTACCGTGCCGAGCAAGGCCGGAGCGGACCACGGATTGTTGAGCCATATTCGCTTCGTCGAACATCAGAAGGAAATATCTTGCTCTTCGTAATCAACGATCGCGGGCTGTTGCGCGGTTACCGCATCGATCGAATTGCGGGAACCAGTGTGACGCCGCTTGTGTTTACTCCCAAATACCGAGTCGAGTTCTAATTCAAACGGTCGAGTGAAAAATGTGGACGTAGCGCTTCGCCAGTGAACCAACGCGATGGGCGATTTCTTACTGCGGCGGAGGAATGATCCCCTGCCGCGCGCTGGCCGTTGTTGAATCGCGGACGCCAGGATCGGGTGGGAAAATCCCTAATTTCATCCCTAACATTTCCCGATAGCCACGGAACGCACTGAACGCAAAACCCGATGAATATGGGGTTCTCTGAATCTAATGAATAGAGAATAATGAACTCGGTGGCCTTTTAATCCCAAGGTGCCGGGATCGAGACCCGGGCGGCCCACTGATCTAAATTTTTATAAGTTCGTTATGTGTTCGCGGATCACAACGGTCGCGGATCGCCAGAAGTAAGTCGAAGAAATTTGAGATTCTTTTAAATGATGCGTCGCAGACCTCATTTTGAGCCCTCACGAATAGAGCGAACGCAATTGCTTTAATTTGCACGCTTGCACAATTATTCCGTGTAGTTGCGACCCGGGACCTTGGCCGACACGATGATGTCTCCTGAATTTGGTGAAGTCATCGATACATGTTTTGGCAGTTTAGCGCCACAATTTTGACATCCACGAGCAACTCCTTTGGTACTTTCTCAGTACCGTTCCGCGCGTCGTCGCAGATGCTCCAGAAGGACGAATCCGGCTGCCTCTTCAAACCAGCGGGAGTGACCGATGTAGTAGCCGTCGTACGCGAGGTCCGCGTTGACCGGCGAGCGCACGACCTCGGCGAAATACTCAACCTCTGAAAGCGCGTATTCAAGGTGCACAATCGGTAGTACCGCGATGAGCGCGACCCATTCAACGTCGCTGAGCGGTTGCACCTCTTCATACCCGTCAAGAAGCGCGTCGACGGCCCCGAGGTCCGCGCGGATGTTTCCGGTTCGGGCCAGGCCGAGCCAGTCGACGGTACTGCGCTCGAGGGCCAATGCAAGGTCGTGAACAGCGAAGGTGCGATTCGAGAGACCGAGGTCGAATACTCCTTCCACGATGGCAGTGGGGCTCGTCGAACTCCACGTCAGGTTCGAGGCGTGCCAGTCGCCGTGGCCCCACTGCGACGAGAGTGCGCTCAGCAGTGGTGCGGCTTTTTCTATCGCAAGCAAGTGGTAACGGGTGAAGTCCTTAATGAAGGAGCGCTGCGCTACGGCGCGCGCCATCCCCGGACGGCAAGCGATGAGACGGTCAAGCTCAGCCAGCGGATCGGCCGCGACGACGATTGCCGTGGAATTCACGAGAACACCTGGCACGGATGGCGGCAACGAGAAATCTTTAGCGGCCCGATGAAAGCGTGCGAGTGCGCGACCCGCCGCTCGGGCGTGGTCGAGACTGGTGAAGGGGCACCACGACGGCACGTCGCGGTAGAGATCCACGCCGGTCACCATCTCATGGACCTCATAGACGAAGTCACCGTCTTGTACCACCGTGTCACCGTTCGCGCATCGAAGGACTGCGGGCAGAGCTTGACCCCGGGCTCGCAAGTAACTCGAGAACTCGTGCTCGACGCGTAGTCGCTCCGGTGTGCGAACCGCCACGTGGTGACGCTTCACGAAGACCGTTTCGTTCGCGAAGTGAACGAGAGCCGCGGCGGACATTGGCCGTGGACTGCGCCACGACACGAGGGATACTCGTGTCGCACCTACTCCCTCGTATCGATCGAAGTGACGAAGAACGGCCCGCACTTCGTCGTCCGTGAGCGCGGGCCAGTCCGCTTCGACGAGCGACGTATTCATACCGTGCACGAGTCCACTGGTTGGACGTGCTGGCATCTCGTTTGCCAGTTTCCAATGGTGCTTCGAGGTCATGCGGGGTGTCGTTGGGCCCGCCGGCGCCGAGCGATTGCCGCGACGCCACCACCCGCGAGCGTTACGGCAGCCGCCACGAAGAATGAACAGAGTGACGCCGACATCCAACTCGCCACTCGAAAGTCGATGAGGCGGTCGACGTTCATCCATAGCGATACCCACCACGAGATGTAACCGGGATTGATCAACTGATACGTAACGAAGCCCATGGCCCACGGCACCACCATCGTGAGGCGTCGAGGCGCACGACGCGACAGATTCCAGTGTCCGTGCGATAACACGAAGAAGTCGATAATGAAGACGGCGGACATCGGAACAAAGACCGAACCGATGAGAACGAGGAAGTTCTCGTAGTCGGCGATGTTGGTCCACAGCGCCAGCACCGTCGCGAGAGAGGCGATGCTCAGAGCCAGTACGCGGCGATCGAACAGCGGACGAAGATTCTGGATTGACACGGCGGTCGAGTACACGTCGGCGAAGGATTGATCGAGTTCGCGCGTCGCGAGAAGTGCGAAGCAGATTGACCCCAGCGGCACGGCGATGAACGCCCCGTAGATATCCGACGGAGTGCGCGCGACCGTCACGAGCGCTAGCAGTCCAATGACGTAGCAGAGAATCTGGGTGACGCCGTAGCCCACGAAGGTGCCCCAGAACGACGTTCGCTCAGAGCGCGAGTGACGGGTGTAGTCCGCGGCCAGTGGAGCGAACGAGACGGCCACCGCGACGACGGTATCGGTGGCGGCCCAGTAGCCCGACCAGGTGCCGTGATTAAGGGTAGGCAGACGATGACGGGCGAGTTCGATAAAGAGATAGCCGAGCACGACGGCCACCGCCGGAGTGGCGAAGCGGCGAAGGACGCGAATCGCGCCGAGGGGGCGAAGTGTGAGCAGTCCGGTGATGACGCCCGCCAGGACCACGTAACTCCAGCGCGGTAGCGCGGGCGCCACCACGTGAGCGGCCGTCGCGATCGTGACGAGTTCGAAGACACCCCAGCCCAAGCACTGCACGATATTGAGAATGGTGGGCAGGTAGGAAAGTTCGGTGCCAAAGAGGCCGCGCAGCAGCACCATCGCCGGCGCCCCGGTGCGAGCGCCCGCGACGCCGCTCAACGCGACCGCGAGCGTGCCCAGTATCGTGCCGAGCACGATCGCCGACAGGCCGGCGATCAACGACAGTTCCGGTGTGCCAGTGCCACCGGGCTGCAGCACGAAGATGGCCCCGGTGAAGCCGAGCAGGCTCACGCCGAGGTTGCCCCACAGCCCGAACTGGTCGAAGAGTCCGAGCGCCTGGGGAACTGGCTCGTTAAGGGTGAGGGGAACTTCGGAATGCTTATCACCCGCGACCGTGGTGAACGATTCGGAATCTGACGTGGCTGACATGACTGTCTCCTTACGCCGGCATTACCCGGTCAAGTTCTAACGGTCGGTGACACTTCGACCAGTGCTGGCCAGTCACCCTCTCAGCCCGGTACGTCCGAGCTCCCGCATGGATCAATCAATAATTTACCACGGAGTTTCGCCACCAACGAGAGTCTCTCGGTTTTCGCTACGGATGAGAACTCCACGCATCGTGAAAAATCCTTGCGTCCCAAAGAAGTGAACCCCGTGACACTCGTCGCTGGCTGCGGAGGAGATGGATCAGCAACCGACGGACCGACGAAGTTCTAGACATCCGGTAGTGGCCCGCAAACCGGATGCTGGCTGCTGGCTGCTGGCTGCTGGCTGCTGGCTGCGTACGCTGCCGTCGGTCGAGAGAGAAAATGGGACGGTTGAAATGCCCATACACTGCGAATCCATTCGTGCTCGCCAATTCCGTGAATTATGTTCGATGGAACACTTTCTGCAGTTGGAGAAGTACATTCGAATACTTAAGCGGCGACGTCGTTCCTGGTCCAACCGACCCCCTGACTCGTACGAGTCGAGAGGCTGGTTTGCGCTGCGTGCCGTAACACGTGGCGCCTTAGTGCTACCCGCGCAGCGCTCGACGCAGCACCGCGTCGTAACCCTCAATGCCTTCGCGGCTGAGGCGCGCTTCGGGTCCCGCGGCTATGCCAACGCGCTCGGGAATCACTCCCCAAAGCTCCACCTTCTGTTCCTTCCACCAGGCGATCGCCGCTTCGAGGTCGTTCGTGCCCAGTCGCGCCGCGCAGATCACGACGCCTCGCGGTATCCGAGTGGGGATGAACTCGAGCGTGGCGAGAACGCGCGAATACTCAACGCCTCCCGCGCGTGTCGGGACGACGACGGCGTCGGCCAGGGCGACCACCGACTGAGTGATCCGCTCGTTGCCCGGTGGCGTGTCGACGATTCCCAGTCCCTCGACTCGCCCCAAGGCCCGTGTCGCGGTACGTTCAGATGGGGCCTCGACGAGAGTTATGCCAGGAAGGGGCCACGTCTCAAGCCACTCGGCCGAAGACGCCTGCGGGTCGGCGTCGATCAGCGTTACGGGGTCGTAACCCCGCTCTACCGCAGCGGCACACAGGTAAACCGAGGACGTCGACTTCCCGACACCGCCCTTCAATGAGGTCACGATGATATTCATAGACGGCATGCTACGACTGATTCACCAGTTCATGGCCTGGTCAACTTTCGATTCATCTCGTGACCTCTTTAGGTGGAGGAGCTTCGTCCGTCGGGGTCCTCCCGGATAGATCAATCAATCAATGCTGACCGCCAAGTATTGCGTTGACTCTTTGAACCCCTCACCCGAATCGCGTCGAAATAGTTGGAGACCGAATTCGCTGAGAACCGCTTCTGTTCCTCTAACAGGGCGAACGCCTCTGATTTAGCCAGCTTGAGAAAGTGTCGTGGTGATACGTCCCGTGAACCTTCACGCTGAACGATTCCGGTCGCTCAAAATCCCACGCGATTTCCCGCGGACCATTCCGACTTCACCGGACGAATCCGACGCCACCGTACAGATTTCCTTTGAATCTCGGCTGATTCCGACCTCACCGGACGGATTCGACCATCCGCATGCTTCTTTTAATCCTCAGGCGCTGGGATCGAGACCGAGCCTGCCCACCAGGAGTTTTGAAGCCCTTTCAAGTTTAAGACTCACAATATTATCCGCTGCCAATGGCGAGCAGGCCTCAATTTAGGCCTCCAATTTTCATTGTCCCAGCCCTTCTATACCGGCACGACGTCACGATCAATTTCAACTCCTCAAACACCACGTGCGTGGTTACCGTTTTCGTCGGCACCCACTTCGATCCGAACGTGGAAGAATTGTTCCCTCGCTGAAAGGCTGAGGATGATCATTGCAATCGCAGGGGCTTCAGGCTTCGTAGGTCGCGCGCTCACAGTACGACTACTCGAAAGTAATCACGACGTGATCGCACTACACCGGTCGGTAAGGACTCGTGTGGCGAGTGAAAGGTCCGTCGTGGTCGACCTGGGTGACGAGATTGCCACCGCTCGTGCTCTGACGAACGTCGACGCCGCCTTCTACCTCGTCCACTCGATGGCCGGCGGCGATGAATTTCGAGACCTCGATCTCCGCCTCGCCACCGCATTTAGTCGCACCGCGTCACAAGCAGGGGTCAGTCGAATCATCTACGTTGGGGCGCTCGGTGACGCTCCGAGTTCTGCTCACCTCTCCAGCCGCCACGAGGTCGGCGCGGCACTTCGAAACTCAGGTGTTGACGTAGTGGAGCTTCGAGCAGCGGTGGTGTTTGGCGCCGGGAGCATTTCTTTCGAGATGCTCCGCTACCTCACCGAACGCCTCCCCGTCATGGTGTGTCCTCGCTGGGTGCGTACCCGGATTCAACCGATTGCGCTTGTCGACCTTCTTGACTACCTTGAGCAGTCACTTTTCGTTGCGCCAGGCGTCTACGAGATTGGCGGGGCGGACGTGACCACCTATCGCGAGATGATCTCCGAGTATGCCCGTGCTCGCGGCCTTCACACGCGCTTCATTCTTGACATCCCTTGGCTCACGCCACACTTGTCATCGTATTGGGTCGACCTGGTCACGCCAGTAGATCGATCCGTGAGTCACGCGTTAATCGAGAGCCTGGTCACGGAGGTCGTAGTGGTCAACGGGGCGCGAACAAAACAGGCCTTCTCCGTCGTGCCCATGACCGTCGAGCGCGCTCTGGTAGCGGCGCTTGATCAGCAGGATGAAGAGGTGGCACGTTCGTTGTTTACGCGACGCCCCGGCCAGCGCGACGGTGTGTACACCGTCGCTATCTCGCTTGCAATCCCAGTGGGTCTTGAAGACTCAATCCGCCGCGACCTAAAGAGCATTGGCGGAACTCTCAGCTGGTACGGCGCCGCACCCGGCTGGGCGCTTCGACTCGCCCTTGGGCGTGTTGTAGGTGAAAAACTTCGCCCTAAACGTCCCGAGGCGTTGGTCCCCGGCGCGCTGGTCGACTGGTGGCGAATCGATCAAGTTGACGATACTCAACTGGTGCTACGTAGCGAAGGATGGTTTCCAGGAGATGCGTGGTTGGGTTACTGCATCCACGAGGGTTCCCTCCAGCAAGTTGCGGCCTTTCGTCCCCGCGGGATTCCAGGTTTCATTTATTGGACGTTGCTCGGACCATTTCACTGCATCGTGTTCAATCAGATGGTTCGCCACCGAATACGTCGAACTTCCGCGGCCTCGCCGTCTCACTAACTGGCGCGCATGCGCTGGCGCGATCGCTGGTGGTCATTCCACGCGACAGCTCTGACGCGCGATTCGTCACCGGGACGATCGACAATCTCCGATAGACAACACTTCGTGGAGAGAATGACCCGGGGCTGCTTGGGCGTCCTTCGTTCTATGGCTCCAGATTCACCTACCTTCGTCCACAAGTTTTCTCTAACTTGAAACCTAACGTTGGAGCGGTGACACGCGCGCAACGCATCTACTACCCCAGGGTGTCGCCAAAATCTCTATGCAGTGAGCCCCATTTCAAGCCTCATTGGCAACTGACAGCATTAAGAACGACTCTTCAGTACTTGTCGTGAAGCGAGACAACGGCTCTCTACTATCGCGAAGCAATCCCAGAATTGTCGAACTATTCACGTTCCCAACGTTGAGCCAGATCGCCTGCGGCGGCGGCCCGAGTAAGAACGCCAAATGGCGAAAATCAGAATCCTTCGAGACGATGACGAAATCATCTTGTCGGGCGTATTCCCAAATTTGGCGATCCGTCGCTTCTTCGAGGCCAAGTTCCGCAACGTGAGAAGAGTCCGGAAACTCGTCGCGCAAGAGAGCAACGAGCTTTCTCGAAATGTTCTGGTCTAGTAAAAGCTTCACGCAGGAGTTGCGAGGCGGCGTTCACGGTCCGCCGCAAATTTCAGAGCAGCCAAAACGTTTGCTTCAGTCAACTCCGGAAAATCAGAGACAATTTTCTCTGCTGTCATTCCTGCTGCAAGATACTCAAGAACGTCGTACACCGTGATGCGCGTCCCCGCATAGACCAGTTTGCCGCCTCGAACACCCGGGCGCACTTCAAACGTGGTCACGTCGCTCACACAAATATCGTACTCTCGAAGTTGTTTAGTTGGGCAGTTCGACCTTGAAACAGAGATGCACGCGAGGATTCAATTCCAGGTCCAAGTCGGCTCATAAATCCCACGCCTTATCCCACGGACTGACTGAACACGGTTAAACCAAGCCGATGTCAGCAAACGAGTTTTCCTTTTGTTTGGGACTTTTTCGACATCGCTGGACCATACAAACTGGTCTGACCCCTCTTTTAATCCCAAGGTGCCGGAATCGAGACCCGGGCGGCCCACTATTAGGCCCACCAGGAGTTTTAGAGCGTAGATAACCGATATTTACAGCTAAGACCTAAACATTATCCCCAGGTGGCGAAACTCTGTCGAGCATGCCGCGTCGTCAGGGACGTCAACAGGCCTCATTTCGGGCCTCACATTTCCGTGACCTCACTTGATCAGACCAACGAGCGACAACACGCTATTGGAGATGATTGGGGCTCCAGCAAACCCGTCACGATTCATAAAGAAATAACCGTGATGTCAACTCCGGCGTGTAACAGTGCCACTCTGATCAAGCCTCGAGATCGCCCGGTCCGAACGGGACATCGACGGCGTGTTCACGCAGAGCTTCCAGAGGCACGATCTCGAGGGCACGTTCATGCGTCGAGGCGAGGACCACATAGGCCGCCGCCCCGTCGTGATGGGAACGCAGCCAGTTGGCGGCGGTGACACACCACCGGTCGCCGGGCGCCAACCCTGGGAAATCGTAGTGCGGCATCGCCGTGGTGAGGTCGTTGCCGATGCTCTTCTGGTGTTCGAGGAACTCGGCGGTGACCACGGCGCAGATCGTGTGGCTCCCGAGGTCCTCGGGTCCTGTCGTGCAACACCCCTCACGGTAGAAACCCGTGACGGGATCGGTGCCGCACGGCTCGAGTTCCCCACCCATGACGTTCCGATTGACCATTCACCCATTATCACTGATGAACCCGACTCGACTGGCGTCGTCGCCAGGCGCTATCGGATGGTCCACATCCCGATTACCTGTCCGTGCGCAACAATGAAGCATTACGCTGACGCGATCCATTGCTTCAACCGTCATTCAGAGCCCCGGGTCTTGAGAGTCGTGCGGCAACAAGATGTGTGGGGATCCGAGAGGGTCCAAGGAGCGGCGGTGCGACGTTCGAAATCAATCTTCAGTGCGGGCGTTGCCGCGACACGATCTAGGTCGCCACGCGACGTGACAAAAGCACGCGTGAGTTTCTCGTGCACGAATCCTCTGGCCAACGTGTACCTATGAGCAGGTTGCCCGCCAAGACAATCTGGCTCGCCGTTGGTTTGATGATCATCTCGATCAACCTGCGACCCGCGATCGTGGCCGTTTCGCCACTGCTCACCGAGATTCAGGCGACGTTCGGGCTCTCGGGCGCCGGTGTGGGTTTGCTCTCGACGCTTCCGCTTCTGTGTTTTGGGTTGCTCGCCCCCCTCGCCCCGCGACTGACGCATCGCTTCGGGTCTGGCGCCGTCCTACTCGGCTGTCTCTTTACGCTTCTCGCCGGTGTGCTCGTTCGTTCGCTCCCGGCTCTGACGGGTCTCTTCCTTGGCACGCTTCTCATCGGCGTCGGCGCGGCGATCGCCAACGTGCTCATGCCCGGGATCTTGAAGCAGGACTTCCCCGAACACGTCGGGCTCATGACCGGGCTCTACGCGATGATGCTGAGTGGGGGTGCGGCGCTGGCTGCGGGAACGACGGTTCCCCTCTACCGGGTGCTGGGCCAGAACTGGCACCTCGCCGTTGGCTTCTGGGCGCTGCCCGTAGCGCTAGCGATCGGTCTCTGGCTGCCGTCGCGAGCCGTCGATCGTCGCGCGAGCGCGTTCGACCAACGACGGCCGAGCCACGGACTCTGGCGAAGTTCGGTGGCGTGGTCGGTCACGATCTTCATGGGCCTGCAGTCCCTCGAGTTCTACGCAACCGTGACTTGGCTGCCCACGATCTTCCGCGACCGGGGCACGCCGAGTGAGACCGCTGGTTTTCTGCTTGCGCTGGTAAGCATCGTGGGGATGCTCGGTGCCTTTATCGCTCCCTGGGTCGCCCAAAAGATGAACGACCAACGCGTCGGGGTGGCGATTGGCGCCGGGTCCATGGCGCTCGCCATTGCAGGGCTACTCGTGGACCCCCACCACCTCGACGTCCTCTGGGCGGTGCTGTTGGGTTGGGGGCAGGGTTCCTCGATTGGTCTGGCTCTCATGATGATGGTCGTGCGAACCTCGAGTCGCGACGAAGCGATGGCCCTTTCGGGCATGGCGCAGGGATTGGGCTATTTGATCGCGGCGATTGGCCCGGTGTTGATTGGTGGCCTCAACGACTCCTCGCACGGTTGGTCCGTACCGCTCATCGTGCTGCTGGCGCTCATCGGTTTTCAAGCGATTACTGGCGATTACGCGGCTCGAGACCGCACCGTCAGCGCAGCGTTGGTGCAGTTCTGAGTCCAGGCATCCGCGAAGCCCACTGCCTTCAACACCCTAGAAGCGTCGGGGGTACTACCCGGCCAAGGCCGGCCAGGTAAGGGGCTGTCTTGTAGCCGCTCGATCAGGGCCGAGTCGAGGACCTCAGTCTCCAGCGCGTCAAGCCAATCGAAGAACACACCGACCGATCGACTCACATCTGCAGCTCGATTTGTCAGGGGGCTTTCCCGGGCGTTGGGGGCTGCTGAATAATTACTTGTCAACGTGACAAGGGAATCGTCAGCCCCAGGTACATCTCCACTCGAGTGTACGAGTTAGCGAACAAGAGGTTGCGAACAATACGACGTCGAGACAGGTCCCATTTCGGGCCATGGACCACATGGCGGAACCGACACAACTGTCAGGTGAATTGACCTCACTACGATGCTGAAGTGGCGACTGAATCTAATCCGAGTGCGCCTCCGAGTAGGTCCCTCTGGCGGGTACTGATCGGCCGGCCCCTTCGCACGAGTGAAATGTCCCAGGAGGAGATCACCCCGGTCGAGGGACTCTCCGCCTTATCGCTCGACGCGCTCACGTCGGTCGCCTACGGCCCCGAGGCGATCATCGTCGTGCTGGCTCTCGCCGGGACGAAGTCGCTGCACCTCATCCTCCCGATCACCGTGGCGATCGTCGCGCTTCTGGCGATTCTGGTCTTCTCGTACCGCCAGGTCATTGACGCCTATCCGGGAGGCGGCGGCGCCTACGCCGTGTCGCGGGCGAACCTAGGAGTTAGCGCCAGCCTCGTCGCCGCGGCCGCCCTGATCGTGGACTACACGTTGACCGTCTCGGTCTCGATCGCGGCGGGGGTGGGAGCGCTCACGTCAGCGTTTCCGAGCCTGAGCCCGGGTACCGTCCCCATCTGCCTCGCCATTCTCGCGATCGTCACGCTGCTCAACCTGCGCGGACTAGGGGCGAGCGCCCGCGCGTTCCTACTCCCGACGCTGCTCTTCATCGTGGGTCTCTTGGCCATCATCGTCGTTGGTCTCTTCCATCCGCTTGGTCTGCACGAGGCTCAACCGGGCCGCTCGCTACTCTCGACCCACGGTCTTCAGGTCGTCTCGGTCCTGCTCGTCCTCAAGGCCTTCTCGGCCGGCTGCAGCGCCCTGACGGGTGTCGAAGCGATCGCCAACGGCGTTCCACTTTTCCGCCCGCCCCGCGCCAAACGCGCTAAGCACACAGAGATGATGCTGGGCCTAATTCTGGGCACGATGCTGCTCGGACTCGCGGTTCTGGCCCGAAGGTGGCACGTCGGCCCTCGGTCGAACCAGACGGTCCTCAGCCAGGTCATGGGCATGGCCGTCGGAAGACACTGGGCGTACTACGCAGTCTCACTGACCATCACCGTTGTGCTCGCCCTCGCCGCGAACACCTCGTTCGGCGGACTGCCGATCCTGGCGAGCATGCTCGCACGCGACGATTTCCTGCCTCATCTCTTCGGCCTGCGCGGCGAACGCCAGGTCTTCAACAACGGCGTCTGGGTGCTGGCAGTCCTCTCGGGTGGTCTGCTGGTCGCGGTCGGTGGGAACACCAACGAAATGATCCCGCTCTTCGCCATCGGCGTCTTCACCGGTTTCACCTTGTCCCAGAGTGGATTAGTGGTGCACTGGTGGCGTACGCGGCCCGAACGTTGGCGATATCGGGCCCTGGTGAACGGCGGGGGTGCGGTGGTGACGGCGCTGACCACGCTGATATTCCTGATCTCGAAATTCGAGCAGGGCGCCTGGATCGTGGTCATCACGGTCCCGCTCTTCGTCCTGTTGTTCCTGCGGATCCGCGCCTACTACCGCCGAGCGGCGGTGGAACTGGGCGTCGGCAGCCTTCCGCAAAAGCCCGTCGCAAAGCAGACGCTCGTCATCGTGCCCGTGAGCAACATCTCAGAGCTCACCCGGTTCGCCGTCTCGGAGGCGCTGTCGCTTAGCACCGACGTCATCGCGGTCTCGGTGGCGACCGAACCGGCCGACGGTGAACCCAGTTATAGCGAGGAGCTCCAGCGCGAGTGGTCACAGTGGAATCCCGGACCACCTCTAGAGATCCTGCACACGCAGTTCGCGTCGATCGTCGATCCAATCGTGGCCTTCATCGACCAGGAACGAGCGAAGGGAGACCGACAGATTGTCGTGCTCATTCCGATCGTCGTCCCCAACCTCTGGCGTTACCGCCTCCTTCACAATCAGATCGACCTGGTGCTCAGCGCAACACTTCGAAAGCGTGCCGATGTGGTGGTGGCCAGAGTCAAAATGCCATTGAAGGTCCCATCCCGATCACGCGGGCTCGGGAGCATGCGCCAAAAGTAGGAGATCGAAAAACCACGCAAGAGGGCTCCGGGGACAGTGAAATCGCGCTGGGAAAATAGGGAGTGATTCACCTGAGAGCTTTAGAACCTGTTTGGTGGTTCTGTGTTAGGAGAAATGCCACGCTCTATCCCTTCATCGGCACGGTACTAGGTCGGTTCTTGCTGGACTAAAGACATTGAGACGTCCTTGATACAGGTTCGGGCATCTTTTACAGAGGTTCGTGACTCGCTGGACTCCGAGCTGCCATCGGCCCTGGCTCTACGTGAGGCGAAGGTGGTCTTTCGAACAACCGGCGCTCGATATTGAGATGAGTTTGGATGACACAACTGGCAATGACGTTGCGCTCGAGACGCCCGGTGAACTCATCGCGCACGTAGCCACTCAAATTGTTTCGCACAAGAAACCCCACCGAGTTCTGTCCATGGAAGACGTTCCCAAATCGGCGGTAGGCAAGTTCCAGCGCAACCAGTTACGCGACTACTTTTCTCAGTACCCTCTTGCAGCGATTTGAATTCGTCCTGAGAGGTTGCGCCCGCCGCGATCTCACTCTCGTGCGAAAGTACCGCGCTGAACGAATCCTCGCCGAGTGCCACGAGCGCGTTCGCTTGCCAACCAGGGAACGCGCCGCCCGAATCCCTTCGAATAGTCGACTCCGCGGTCAGCCGCCAGCTTCAAGAACGAGCTCGGGTCGCTGTTGAGCTCCTCGGTCGACGGCGCTTTGGGTGAGTCTCAGGGCGAAGGCAGGATCGCCAGCGCCGCCGCTAACGCCAGTATCACCACCGAGAGAACCATGGTCACGAGGGCCAAGCTCCGTACGCCACGTCGCGAGAGACGCCGAGCCGCGACACCGTGACCGCCCGCAAGACCCAAGACCAGAGCGACCACGACGATCTTGACTTCGAGCACGTGCCCGAAGGTGGTGGTACCGATGGTGTGCAGTCGAACACCATCGTGCCACGCCAAGAAGATCCCCGTGAGCACGAGTACGGGGAAGAGACCAAAGTTGGAGACCTTGGCAAATCGACGCCCCGACAACCTGGCCATCTCGCCCAACAACTCCGGTCGAGCCGTTCTACGCATCACCGGCATCATCACGAACACCAACATCAGTTGGCCACCAACCCAAAAAGTGGCCGCTGCTAGGTGCGTAAAGAGGATCAGGGTCCAGAGCAACGACAACGTGTTCTCCTCTGCGTGGTGGCCAGGGACCGGGACATCGAATTCAACGCTCGCCGTGCGGCCAAGGGGCGCCCGCCACACCTTAGGACCACAGTCTCACCACCCCGAGTGAAGGGACCGCCGTACTTTGTTTCGAACTGATAGCGCCAGCGCGTCGGATCGTGGTCCATCATGCGCAGCAAGACCGCTCGTCCACGCTCGACGTTCGCGATGACCTCCTCGGCGGGCTTCTCTTAGATGACGCGACCATTCCCGAAAGAGCATTTGACTCGCCATCATCGAACTCATAGAGTCCGAAGCAGTGTGATTTGAAGTAGCGACGGCTGATTCGAAACGGTGGTGGGTGATGACCCCAGAGTATGCGGGCGTGAGCAACGCTGGCGTGGCGACTGAATTACTCGCCGGGACCGGGTTGGTGCGGGCCGCACGCTACCTTCAACCGGGCACGCCCTCTGACGACTTACGCGAGGTGCATCGGCGCGGCGGACGCGGTGCCGAGGAGTTCTACCGCGAACGGTGGCGCCACGACAAGGTGGTCCGCTCGACACACGGGGTGAACTGCACCGGATCATGCTCATGGCAGGTCTACGTCAAAGACGGCATCATCACTTGGGAGACCCAGGCAGTCGACTACCCCACGGTGGGCCCGGACTCCCCCGAGTACGAGCCACGCGGCTGTCCGCGAGGGGCGTCATTCTCTTGGTACACCTATTCCCCCGGACGGGTCCGCTACCCCTACGTGCGTGGTGAGTTGATCTCGCTGTATCGAGAGGCTCGAGAGCGTCTCGGTGATCCGGTGGCCGCGTGGGCCGAGGTCACGGGCGATCCAGTACGGGCTCTTCGCTACAAATCCGCCCGAGGTCAAGGCGGCTTCGTTCGGGCCCCTTGGTCTGAGGTGCTCGAAATGATTGCCGCCGCCCACGTCCACACCGTCGCGGCCTACGGACCAGATCGCACGGCTGGCTTCACGGTGATCCCGGCGATGTCGATGGCCTCCTACGCGGCCGGTACCCGTTTCTACTCGCTGCTCGGCGGTACCATCCCTTCGTTCTACGACTGGTACGCCGACCTGCCCATCGCTTCGCCCCAGGTCTTCGGCGACCAGACCGACGTGCCCGAGTCGGCCGACTGGTGGAACGCTAGTTACCTGATCGTCTGGGGCACCAACCTGCCAATCACGCGGACCCCCGACGCACACTTCATGACTGAAGCGCGCTATCGGGGCCAAAAGGTGGTGGTGGTCTCCCCGGACTACTCGGACCACACCAAGTTTGCTGACGACTGGCTTCCCGCCGCGCCGGGTACCGACGCCGCTCTCGCCATGGCGATGGGCCACGTCATGCTGACCGAGTTTTACCGCGACCGCCAAGTGCCTCGCTTCGAGGACTACGTGCGCACCTACACCGACTTGCCGTTTCTGGTCTCGTTGCGCCAACGCGAGGACGCCTGGGTACCGGACCACTTCGTCACCGCGGCCGACCTCGGAGACGACGCGGAGGGAGCGGCGTGGAAGACCGTCGTCCTCGACGAAGAGAGTGGCGAGACGGCCGTACCGAACGGGTCGCTCGGCTTTCGCTGGACCGACTCCGGTATCGGACGTTGGAACCTGCGCCTCAACGATGTGCGCCCCGCCCTCAGCCTGTACGAGCGGGTCGGAGCCGAGGCGCTCGCGGTGGACCTACCGCGCTTCGACGTGGGCGCGGGCGAAGGGGGTGCGATACTGCGCCGGGGGGTGCCGGCCATCCAGCTGGGCGATCGCTGGGTTACCACGGTCTTCGACCTCATCATGGCGCAATACGGAGTGGCCCGCGATGGCCTGCCCGGGGAGTGGCCGACCGGCTACGACGATGCCACGGTGCCGTACACGCCCGCCTGGCAAGAGCGCATTACCTCGGTGCCGGCGGTAGCGTGTGCCCGGGTGGCCCGGGAGTTCGCCCGTAACGCCGAGGTGTCTAACGGCCGATCGATGATCGCCATGGGGGCCGGCACCAATCACTGGTACCACTCCGACCAGATCTATCGGAGCATGCTCTCGCTACTGATGCTGGGCGGCTGTGAAGGGGTCAACGGGGGTGGATGGGCCCACTACGTCGGCCAGGAGAAGGTCCGACCGTTGACCGGCTGGTTCACACTCGCCTTCGCTTACGACTGGGCCCGGCCCACCCGGCACATGCCCGCCACGCCCTATTGGTATCTGGCGAGCGATCAGTGGCGCTACGAAGGGGCGCAGGCCGACTCGCTCTCGAGCCCGCTCGGCGAGGGCCGTTTCGCGGGCCAATCCGTGGCCGACCTCAACGCCTATTCGGTGCGCCAGGGGTGGCTGGCCTCTCATCCAACCTTCGACCGCAACCCGCTCGACCTGGCCGACCAGGCTGCGGCGGCCGGTCAGGGCGTTGACGAGTACGTGGTCAACGAACTCACGGCCGGGCGACTGCACTTCGCGGCCAGCGACCCCGACAACCCGGCCAACTTCCCCCGGGTGCTGACGGTATGGCGCTCCAACCTGCTCGGCTCTTCCGGGAAGGGCCACGAGTACTTCCTTCGTCACCTTCTGGGGGCGGAGAACGCCGTGACGGCCGAGGAGTGCCCACCGGGAATGCGTCCGGCCGAAGTCACGTGGCGCGAGGAGGCCCCCCGCGGCAAGTTGGACCTCCTTGTCGACATCGATTTCCGGATGACCTCGACGGGAATCTACGCCGACGTCGTCTTGCCCGCCGCCACCTGGTACGAGAAACACGACCTGTCCTCCACCGACATGCACCCCTTCGTACACAGCTTCAATCCAGCCATCGCGCCGCCGTGGGAAACGCGCAGCGACTTCGAGATCTTCGCCAACCTCGCGAGCGAGTTCTCTCGCCTTGCGGAAGGACGCCTGGGCATTCGACGCGACGTGGTCGCCATCCCCCTGCTCCATGACAGCCCCGACGAGTGCGCACAGCCTGGGGGCCGCGCCCTCGATTGGGCCCTTGGCGAGTGCGAACCCGTTCCGGGACGCACCATGCCGCGCCTGGTCGTGGTCGAGCGAGACTATCCCCACCTGGCCGAGCGCTATCGGGCGCTCGGTCCGCTCATCGACGAGCTCGGCGCCACCACCAAGGGTGTGAAGTTGCCCATCGGCAGTGAAGTCGACTACTTGCGATCGCGCAATGGCACGATCCGGACTGGGGTGGCGAAGGGACGACCACGAATCGATCGCGACGACCTGTTCTGTGAGGCCATCCTCGCGATGTCGGGCACCACCAACGGTCGCTTGGCGGTGGCCGGCTTCGAGGAACTCGAACGGCGCACCGGCGTCGCACTCGCCGACCTGGCCCACGAGCGAGCCGGGGACCGGATCACCTTCGCTGACACGGTGACCCAGCCCCGGTCGGTCATCGCTTCGCCCGAGTGGTCCGGATGCGAGTCCGAGCGTCGGCGCTACGCCCCCTTCACCATCAACGTGGAGCGACTCAAGCCCTGGCACACCCTCACGGGCCGTCAGCACTTTTTCTTGGACCACGACTGGATGGCAGAACTGGGCGAGATGCTCCCTACGTACCGCCCACCACTCGATCTCCTCGCCACCTTCGGTGACCCGAGCCAGACCCAACTTGGCGAGCACCAACTCGTCGCGCGCTTCTTGACGCCGCACTCCAAGTGGTCGATCCACTCGGAGTACCAGGACAATCCCCACATGCTCAATCTGTTCCGCGGCGGGCCGGTGGTGTGGCTCAACGACCTCGACGCCGGGCGAATCGGTGTGGCCGACAACGACTGGATCGAGGCCTACAACCGCAACGGGGTCACGGTGGCCCGCGCCGCGGTGACCCACCGGGTCCCACCCGGCACCGTGCTCATGTACCACGCGGTCGACCGGCACCTTGAAATGCCGGTCTCGGAACTCTCGGGCATGCACGGAGGCACGGATAATTCACTGACCCGGGTCGTGATGAAACCGACCCACATGATCGGCGGTTACGCCCAGCTCTCGTATGGGTTCAACTACTACGGCCCGACCGGCTCCCAGCGCGACGAGCTGGCCGTGATCCGTCGCCGCTCTCAGGAGGTCGAGTTCTAATGAGGATAATGGCCCAAGTTTGCATGGTCATGAACATCGACAAGTGCATCGGCTGTCACACCTGCTCGGTCACCTGCAAGCAGACCTGGACCAACCGACCCGGCACTGAGTACGTCTACTTCAATAATGTCGAGACCAAGCCCGGACTCGGCTACCCGGTTCGTTACGAAGACCAAGAAAAGTGGAAGGGTGGCTGGGAGTTAGATGGCAAGGGCCGGTTGCGCTTGAGAGGTGGGAGTCGCCTTAAGCGCTTGGCGACGATCTTCTACAACCCCGATCTGCCCACCATCGACGACTACCACGATCCCTTCACCTACGACTACGCGAGTTTGATCAATGCTCCGGCGGGCACCAAATCTCCCTCGGTCTCGGCCCGCTCGACCTTGACCGGCCTCGAGATGACGCCGAAGTGGGGCGCCAACTGGGAGGACGACTTGGCCGGCGCACCCACCAGGGCCCTCGGCGATCCGAACATCGAAGCGATGTCGGAGAAGGTGCGCCTCGATTTTGAGTCGGTGTTCATGTTTTATCTGCCGCGCATCTGCGAACACTGCTTGAACCCCTCGTGCGTGGCGTCGTGCCCGTCGGGCGCCATGTATAAACGCGAGGAGGACGGCATCGTCCTCGTCGACCAGGACCGCTGCCGAGGTTGGCGGTTCTGCGTGTCGGGATGTCCCTATAAGAAGGTGTACTTCAATCACCGCACCGGTAAGGCCGAAAAGTGCACACTGTGCTTTCCCCGCATCGAGGCGGGCCTGCCCACGATCTGCTCAGAGACGTGCCCCGGGCGACTGCGTTACCTGGGCCTTATGCTCTACGACGCCGACGCGGTCACCGCAGCCGCGGCGGCGCCCGACTCCGAAGACCTCTACGAAGCTCAGCTCGGGGTGTTCTTGGACCCGAGTGACCCGGTGATCGCGGCCGAGGCGGAGCGCCAGGGCATCCCGCACGACTGGGTAATCGCGGCACAACGCTCGCCGACCTACGCCCTCATCGTTCGTCATCGCGTCGCCCTGCCGCTGCACCCCGAGTTCCGTACGATGCCCATGGTCTGGTACGTCCCGCCGCTCTCCCCGGTCGCCGACGTCACCGCCGCGGCCGGCTACGACGAGGCGAACCCCGACGATATCTTCGCCGCGATCGACACCCTTCGCATCCCGCTCGAGTATCTCGCCAACCTGTTCACCGCGGGACGTGTGGCTCCGGTGCGCGACGCGCTACGGCGCCTGGCCATGATCCGAGGGGTGATGCGTGCACAACAACTCGGCATCTCTCCCAACGTCGACCCCGGCGACGTTGGACTCAGCGAGGAAGACGTCGAAGATCTCTTTCGGCTAATGGCCATCGCCCATTACGAAGACCGCTACGTAATCCCGCCGGCCCACGCCGAGAATGCGGGCCGACTCCTCGCCCAACACGCAGCGTCGGGATGTTCGCTCGACGAAGAGGGTGGACCCGGTATGGGCGGCGAGGGGCCAGAAACACAGGCGGTCCCGGGGTTTCATTTACGGCGCCACAAGTTCGACGACGATTCGCTCGCAGGTCGCGACGAGCGCGGCCGACTGCACCTGCGGCTAAGCGATCGCCCCCCGGGCGCCCCGGGGCTCGCGACCCCCGGGGGGACACCGTGAGAAGGTCCACCGCCGCGGGAGTGTTTGGCTGCGCCTCGGTACTCCTTAGCTACCCCGACGAAGGTTTTGGCGACGACCTGGCGGCGGTCGCCGACGCACTAGGTCACCTGCCAAAGAGCGCGACGCGAGAGCGCCTGATGAGGACGACGACTTGGCTCATTGACCAAGAGCCCTTGGCGCGAGCCGCCAGTTACGTGGAGACCTTCGACCTGCGCAGCCGGCGAAATCTGCATCTCACCTACTATCGCCACGGCGACACCCGCGAGCGCGGCATGGCCCTCACCGCACTGGTTGACGCCTACCGCAGCGTCGGACTGCGCGTGGCGCCCGGCGAACTGCCCGATTTTCTACCCGCCCTCTTAGAGTTGGCGGCGGTGCACTCCGGCGGGGCCGCCGTGCTCTCTGAGCACCGGGCCGCCCTCGAGGCGCTGCACGATGACCTCAAACTAGTGAAGAGTCCTTACGCCGACGTGATCAGCGCAGTCACCGACGCGCTCGGTGGCCTGTCACAGGATGATCGCAAGATGCTGGCCCGGTACCGAGCTCAGGGTCCGCCCTCCGAGCAGGTCGGTCTCGAGCCGTTCGCTCCACCCGAAGTGATTGCCCAGGGTGTCACCATCGGGGCCACTCGGCGATGAGCGGGTCCCACGGCATCACCAGCTTCCAACTGCTCTGGTGGGTGATCTTGCCCTACCTGGCCATGGCCACCTTCGTGATCGGCCACGTCTGGCGCTACCGATACGACCAGTTCGGCTGGACCAGCCGTTCGACCCAGTTACAGGAGAAGAACTGGCTCAAGTGGGGCAGTCCGATCTTTCACTACGGGACCTTCGCCGCGATCGGGGGCCACGTCATTGGCATCCTCATCCCCCAACGCTGGACCGCCGCCGTCGGCATTCCCGAGAACGTCTACCGGTGGTTCTCCGCGGGTGCGGGCACGTTAGCGGCGGTGCTCATCGTCATCGGGGTGGCGGTTCTCGCCGGGCGACGAATCCTTGTTGCCCGTGTTCGGGCCACCACCAGCCCGGTCGACTGGCTCGCGCTCATCTTGCTCGCCGTCGTGATCGCGTTGGGCGTGGCCGAGACTGCCGGCGTCGGCCTGCTGGGTGGCGGCTACGACTACCGCCAGAGCGTGGCCCTGTGGTTCCGGGGGTTGTTCGTCGGGAATCCCGACGTCCACGCGATCGCGCGCGCCCCCTTCCTCTATCAACTCCACGCCACCGCCGCGTGGGCGGTTATCGCCGTGTGGCCGTTCAGCCGGCTGGTGCACGCCTGGAGTTACCCGGCGTGGTATTTGTGGCGCCCCTTCATCGTGTACCGCAGTCGTGTGGCGACTCACCCGCATGAACCAGGCACCAGCGGCCGTCGTTGGCGCAAGATCGGCACCCCGTATTGAACACTCCCACCCCGCAGAGCGCCGACGCCAGAGTTCATCGCCGAGCCGAGAGCACTCGGCGATGAACTCCCCGGGTAGCCCCTCGGACTCCACGAATCACGAACCCGAACCGACCTCGTGGACTCCTGCGCGCGCTTCGTACGTCGAGCCAGTACCTAACGGCATGCTTCGCCGCGCACTGGCCACCCTCGACCCCGGCTACTTCGCCTTAGTGATGGCGAGTGGGATCGTGTCGATCGGGACTGATTTGACCGGATACCCGCTACTCTCCGCGATCGTCCTCTGGTTCACCATGGGGGCGTTTGTCACTCTGGTTCTCGCCTACGCGGCGCGCATCGCGTGGTTCGGCGTCTACGTTCGCCAGAGTGTACGAGATCCGACCACGGCGATGGCCTACTTCACGCTCGTCGCGGGCACCAACGTGCTGGCCGTGCGTTTGGCCATGGCTCAGCATCCACTCGTCGCGCTCAGCCTCGGCACCGCCGGGGCGCTCGTTTGGGTGGTGTTGACCTACGCACTACCTTGGTCGATCGTCGCGGCCGCGCGCCGCCCGGTCCTGGGTGAAATAAACGGCACGTGGTTGGTCTGGGTCGTCGCCACCCAATCGCTTTCGATCATCGCCACCGTCGTCACCCCGCACGCGCCGTCGCCGTGGCTCGTCGCGAACCTCCCCGTCGTCGCCGTCTGTCTGTGGGGGGTGGGCGTCATGCTCTACCTGATCTTCATCGTCATCATCTTCCTGCGTCTGCTCTTGATCGAGGTCACTCCCGCCGAGATGGGTCCCCCCTACTGGATCGCCATGGGCGCCACCGCCATCAGCGTGCGCGCGGCCGCCGGCATCCTCTCACTGCACGACCTTCGCACCACGGAACTCGTCGCCGCACTGAGGCCGTTCCTGATCGGCTTGTCGGTCGTACTCTGGGCGTTTGGCACGTGGTGGATCCCGTTGTTGATCCTGTTTGGCATCTGGCGCTACGTGATTCGCCGCTACTCGCGGGCCTACGAGCCCCGGCTGTGGAACGTCATCTTCCCGCTCGGCATGTACGCCGTCGCCTCCTACACCCTGGGCCAGAGCGCCGGCCTAGGTTTCATGGTGACGGTGGCCCGAGTATGGATTTGGGTGGCTGTTGCTGGCTGGGTCGGAGTACTTGGTCTCATGCTCGCGGCGCTCGCGCGAGCCCTGGCTGCTCGACGGACGAGCACGGCGGGAACGTGACACCACGAAGTCCACGGGGCTGGCCCGTGACGAGATTGCGCCAACTCGTGGTGGAAACCGCGGACGAAGTTCGCCCGGTGGAATCGGAGCGGTGCGTGACACGAGGGCGACCTCAGCCGCGCGGCGCGAAGTGGGGATACTTCACACCTGCCTCGAACGCGGCTGTCTCTACGACGAAGTCATTGCTTGGCCGACTCGAGACGACGTCGCCGCTTGACAAAATGGGGACGAGGGGTCTAGATGTCATCGACAACGAAGACAACCCCGCGTCGCGCTCTTCAACAATGATTTACGTTCGTCGTAACGCTACGAGTATCGGTCCCGCTCATCGGTTCAGGATGCGCGCGAGCACCGCAGCTTCACTGATTTCGGGCTCCTTCGTACCGGTCAGCAAGGTCAAATGGTGACTCGCTGCTAAATCGCGCAAGTGCTGCAGTGCTCGACCGCGCTTGACCTGCTTGAGTTCGACACCGTAACGACGGCCGAATTCACTGAACTTGTCGGGATCGTGGGCGTACCATTGGCGCAGTCGCGTCGACGGCGCTACGTCCTTGCACCATTCGTCGAGGGCCGCCCTTTTCTTGGTTACTCCACGGGGCCAAAGGCGATCTACCAACACTCGAAAACCATCGTCGTCCTTGGCATCGTCGTACACTCTGCGAACCTGCACATCCGACTTCTTTGCCATCTCAGACCTCCTTCAAGGTGCGGGCCAAAGCTCACCATCGGCCGTGAGTGAGATCATCACGAAGCTAAGCCCACCATACGTCCGTCGCGAAATCGTCGGCACACTCTTTGAAACACCACGGCACTCGCGTGAAAAACCGTGCTCGTCCTGAGCCGCGGGGAGGAGTTAAGCGTGTCCCGGCTTGTACGTCGAGACGGAACGGGAGTCGGGCAACCAGTACCTCCAGGGGAACGCATCGGCGACACCACCCGGTCCGCTGACACCAACGCGCGGCCCTACGGCGTGGGGTAGGACCGCGCCGTCTCGTGGAACGAAGAGCCGCCATTGGCTCGTGAAGAGGTCGTCGCCATCGTTCGCAAGGTTCGCGCCAAAGGCTTGCGCAACGCACCCCGGACCCCGAGCCAATCCGTGGTCGGGAAGGGGAACCTTGCGCGGTTTGTGTTCGCGGCGGACACGCGCGTGCTCGGCGCCTTCGATGACGTCGCCCGCCCGAATCAGGCACCCGTACGGCTCGCCCAACTGCCCGACGACAACGTTGATCGCGTGATGCAACCCGTACGTGAAATAGCAGTAGAGGTGGCCGGGTGGACCAAAGAGGGTTTTATTCCGGTTCGTCTGGCCACGATACGAGTGCGCTCCGGGATCACGTTCGCCGGCGTACGCTTCGACCTCGGTGATTCGAATCGAAACCGTCTCCTCGTCAGTGGTGCGTTGCAACACACAGCCGAGCAGAGCTGGAGCGACCTCGAGGGCGTCACGAGCAAAGAAGTCACGCCTCGCAAGGCACAGTTCATCAAAGTCGTTCACCGACCGATCGTACCGGTGCCGTTTGAATGAGCAATCCCACCAGCGATTACCCGTTACTTCCGGCCGACCGGCAAACGGTGGCACACTAAGAGTGATGCCTGAATTGCGCCGCCCACCCCGAGTGCCGAGAAGAGTTTTCCTGGAAGCTCAGCCGTGACCCGAAATAGCTTCGGGGCACGAGGCACACTGAAGGTCGACGATTCGACTTTCGAAATCTTTCGCCTCGAGGCGCTGGACAACGCGACGCGATTGCCCTACAGCCTGAAGGTGCTGCTGGAAAACCTCCTGCGCAACGAAGACGGCCTTTTGATAACGGCAGACCAGGTTGACGCGCTGCGTAATTGGGACGCCGCCGCGACCCAGAGCTCGGAAATCATGTTCACGCCGGCGCGAGTGTTGATGCAGGACTTCACGGGCGTGCCGTGCGTCGTCGACATGGTCGCGATGCGTGACGCGATGGCCGCGTTCGGCGGGGATCCTCGAAAAATCAACCCGCTCATTCCCACGGAATTGGTGATCGATCACTCGGTCATCGCGGACGCGTTCGCGCGATCAGACGCGTTCAAAATTAATGCGGAATTGGAGTTTCAGCGCAATCAGGAGCGCTACGGACTGCTGCGCTGGGCTCAGCAGTCCCTCGATGATTTCCTGGTCGTGCCGCCGGACACGGGGATCTGTCACCAGGTGAATCTCGAGTACCTCTCGCGCGTCGTGTTCACCAAAACTGGCTCGTCCGGTCCCTGCGCTTACCCCGATACCTTGGTCGGAACGGACTCGCACACACCAATGGTCAACGGTCTTGGTGTTCTTGGCTGGGGAGTTGGTGGCATCGAGGCCGAAGCGGCCATGCTCGGACAGCCGATGAGCATGCTCATCCCCCAAGTGGTGGGCCTGAAGCTAAGCGGTGAACTGACCGAGGGGACCACGGCGACCGATCTCGTGCTCACAGTCGCGGAGTTATTGCGTCGCACAAGAGTCGTGGGCAAATTCGTCGACTTCTTCGGTCCTGGTGTGGCCAACGTTCCGTTGGCGACCCGAGCCACCCTGGGCAACATGAGTCCGGAGTACGGCTCCACGTGTTCGATCTTTCCGATCGATGACGAGACCTTGCACTATCTGCGCCTAACCGGAAGAAGCGAGTCCCAGGTCAATCTCGTTGAGGCGTACGCCAAGACCCAAGGTCTATGGCACGAGCCCGAAAACGAACCGATCTTCAGCCAAGTCGTCGAACTGGATCTCGCGACGGTGGAGCCGTCCATCGCGGGCCCGAAACGACCCCAAGATCGCATCGCGCTGAAGAACGCGCAGCAGACCTTCCGCGCGCTCCTCGCCGGCGCGTCACGCACCGAGGCCGTCCCGGGTGGGCTGGATGAGGCGGACGCCAATTCATTCCCCGCGAGCGATCCCATCTCAATCAACTCGCAAACGCCGCGCGATAAACCGCCGCGCTCGAGCACCTCTTTGGAACCTTTGGCGTGGCCGACAAACCCGGTAACCACACTGTTGTCCGACGGGAGCGGCCACGATATTGACCACGGACACGTGGTGATCGCCGCGATCACTTCGTGCACGAACACCTCCAACCCGACCGTGATGATGAGCGCGGGATTGCTCGCGAAGAAGGCAGTCGAGCGAGGCCTCACCCCCAAGCCGTGGGTCAAGACGTCGCTGGCGCCCGGGTCACGGGTCGTCACTGACTACTTCGATCGGGCCGACCTGACCCCCTACCTCGAAGAACTCGGCTTCAATCTGGTTGGTTACGGCTGTACTACCTGCATCGGCAATTCCGGCCCGCTCATCCCGGCGGTCAGCGCGGCGGTAACCCGCAACGACTTAGTCGTGGCGTCGGTGTTGAGCGGAAATCGCAACTTCGAAGGTCGCATCCATCCCGAAGTGAAGATGAACTTCCTCGCGTCGCCACCCCTGGTGATCGCGTACGCGCTCATCGGCACCATGCACGCCGACCTACTTCGAGAGCCGCTCGGCCACGATCAAGCGGGAGTCCCCGTGTACCTTCGCGATATCTGGCCCACCACCGATGAGATCAAAGAAGTCGTCGATCGCTGCGTCGAAGCTTCGATGTTCAGCGCCAGCTACCGTGACGTGCTCACCGGTGACGACCGGTGGCGCGACATGGACGTGTCAACGTCAGAAATGTTCCAGTGGGACCCTGCTTCGACCTACGTGCGTCAACCGCCGTACTTCGAGGGGATGCCTCGCGAGCCACAAGCGTTGCAAGATATCGAGGGCGCGCGAGTGCTGGCGTATCTCGGCGACTCCGTCACCACCGACCACATCTCTCCCGCCGGCGTCATCCAAGAGGATTCGCCCGCGGGCCGTTACCTCCGCGAACAGGGCGTTTCGCGCAGCGACTTCAACTCCTACGGATCTCGACGCGGCAATCACGAAGTGATGGTCCGGGGGACTTTCGCCAACGTGCGCCTGCGCAACCGTCTGGTTCCCGGCGTCGAAGGTGGCTTTACTCGGCGTCTTCCCGACGGAGAGACACTCACCATCTACGACGCGGCCGTCGAATACATGAGCCGTGGCACGCCGCTCATCGTCATTGCCGGCACGGACTACGGATCGGGGTCCTCGCGCGACTGGGCGGCGAAAGGGACGACGCTCCTCGGGGTCAAGGCGGTTCTCGCCACGTCATTCGAGCGCATCCACCGCTCCAACCTGATTGGGATGGGTGTGCTGCCGCTGGAATTCCCCTCCGGCGAGACCGCCGAGAACCTGGGCTTGAGCGGAGAGGAAGAGTACTTCATCACCGGATTGAGTGGCGTCGACGCGCCACCGCGCGAGGTTCAGGTGCGCGTCAACGCGAACGGCGTCTCTCGCGAGTTCACTGCCACGGTGAGGATTGACACCCCCGCGGAGGCTGCCCATTTCGTGCACGGTGGGATCCTTCCCTACGTGCTGCGACGGCTTCTTGACGCGGGAACCTGATTGAAGCACGTCGCCGGGCGTCAAATCGAGCGTCGCTGCTCGTGATCGATCACTAGATTCGCGGACGCGACACATCCAACATCCATCTGGCGTGGGGTGTTCCTCCCTGAAGAGTCTGCGCTCGAGCACATACTTAGAGATCCACTTGTAAGGTCGTTGGGACATATCGATGGTGCCACCTCGCTCCAGCGAAGCCCGTAAACGGAGCGGCTGCACTTCGCCAAGGCGTCGCGTTACGAGCTTCGCACTATGTCGAATGGGGGTGCGCACGTCGAAAGGGACCGGGGGGGGGCGAGCATTTCCATATGAACACGACTGAGACCCTGGAAGTTGTTGAATGCGGTGAGTCAAGCGCCAAAGAGATCTGGACCATTGGTCACTCCACCCGTTCGACCGAGGAGTTTCTCGCGCTACTGCACGATCACGCTATTGACTCGCTCGTCGACGTGCGCTCGTTTCCCGGATCACGCCGATGCCCGCAGTTCGGACGAGAGACGATGAGTACGTGGTTAGCGAAGGACGCCATCATCTACCAACACGCAAGTGAACTCGGTGGCAGGCGAAATCGACAACACGAGGTCGACCCGAGCGTTAATGCCGGGTGGCACAACGCGAGTTTTCGGAACTACGCCGATTACACCGTTGGCGACGCCTACCAAGCGGCGATAGCCCAATTAGCCACTACGGCGCAAACGTCACGCGTTGCGTTCATGTGCTCCGAAGCGCTCCCGTGGAGGTGTCACCGCTCACTCATCGCCAGCACCCTGGTGGCGCACGACTGGGCTGTACACCACATCATGAGTGTTGGAAAGGTGATCGAGCACCGACTCGGTGCCTGGGGGCCGGAGCCGCTCGTCACTCACGGTCGCGTCACCTACCCCGAACCACAAGACGGCGCCGCGGTCTTGAACTAGAGAAGCGTTGCTCCACGCTAATCACCCGAACGAAGGAGCGAGTTGTTCGCCAAACCCCTCAAGCGCTGCGACCTTCGATGTCATCTTCAGGAATGTCGTCGCTTGATTGAGAGTAGGTACGTACGGCGAACGCCTTGCGCACAACGGTCCCTACATCACGCGAAGCGATTCATTTCGTGCGGTTACTGAGCAGGGTGCTCGGGCATATCGGAGAGGGCGCGCAGTGCGATCGCGGAATGGGCAAACGCCCCACCCGCGCGCATCTCGGCAGCGACCCAAATGGCCTCCATGATCTCTTCGTCTGTCGCACCCTTGCGTCGAGCATTCCGCGTGTGTCCGTCAATGCAGTAGGGGCATTGGGTGACGTGCGCTACCGCGACAGCGATCAGTTGCTTCGTTACCTCGGGTAACGCCCCGCTCGTGAAGACCGCTCGACTAAAGGCTTTGAACGCATCGTCGATGTCGGGTGCGAGTTCGTGGCGGCGATGTCCCATCTCCGGCGTTGCAATTGGAAAGACCGGTTCAGTCATAGTGTTCTTCTTCCTCTTTTCATTGGGTGTCCTATTTCGTCCTTGACGTACCCATCTCGTGACGCCCTTGCTGATAAAACATCGTGGTTCGTGGCGCGGAATCGGAGCGTCTCTTTCACGTTGAAACCTGCTCGGTGCCAGTGCAGGCCCTCGACACTGCGCAACCCCACGTCTCTCCAGTCGGCCGCCATCCGGTGCAGCATTGAGCGCTCGTGAACGGCGGACAGGAGATTGATTCCATCCCCGAGTGCCAGGGCCGTCTCAAACGCGTCGAAACCCTCGAGCGCCCAGTCAGACGCCTGGGCGGCGTCAAAGCCAAACATCTCCCAGTCTGGCGAGACGAGCTCCCCCACCTTGATCAACGCGCCCTCGCGGCGAGGTAGCCAGCGTGGTTGGCCCGCACGCTCAAGACCGAATCAAGATCCCCTTCGCCCCCGCCGACCACAACGACGTGAGGGCGCGCAGCGTGAGTTGTTTCGTTCATCGCCCGGCGAGGCGCCGTGCGGCGGCAACGATGTGGCGAGCCGAGACACCAGCGGCGTCCAAAAGCTGCGCCGGAGTTCCCGAACCGGGCAGACCGCTAACGGCCAGGTGCGTAATGCGAAGGGCCGGCACTCCGGCATCGGCGAGGGCCGCGAGGACGGCGTCGCCAATTCCGCCCGCCGGGTAGTGATCTTCGGCGATGACCAGCCGACTGCCGGTAACGTGGCAGGCTTGCACCAACGCGTCGCGATCGATTGGTTTGACCGAATAAAGGTCCAGCACTCGCACCGAGATGCCCTCGTCAGCGAGTTCGGCGGCAGCGGCCAGACATTCGTGCAACGTCACCCCCGCACCAACGAGCGCCACCTGATCATCAGGACTTGCCCCGTGCACCTTACACCCGCCGACGGGGAAATTCTCATCGACGGGGTAGAGCACTGGGTAGGCGCCGCGGGTGGTGCGCAGGTAGACGACGCCGTCGGTGTGGGCCATCTCTCCCACCAATGCGACGGTCGCGGTGGCGTCCGCTGGGTATAACACGACCGATCCGTGCACGGCACGCAGAGCCGCAATATCTTCCAACGCCATCTGAGACGGTCCATCTTGACCGATCTCCACGCCACAGTGCGAACCCACCAAGGCGATATTGACGCCGGAGATGCCGGCCATCCGAATGAAATCGAACGCCCGAGAGAAGAACGCGGCGAAGGTCGAAGCGAAGGTTCGATATCCGCGCACGGCGATTCCGGTCGCGGCGGCGACTAACTGCTGCTCAGCGATGAACATCTCGAAGTAGCGATCCGGAGCCACTTTTTGAAACTCGTCGGCGTGCGTGGAGTTCCCTACCTCGCCGTCGAGCACCACGACATCGGGACGTGAGGCGAGCGCCGCGATGGCGCCGCCGAAGGCGCTGCGAGTCGCCACCATGTCCCCGATGGCAAAGGTGGGCCAGTGAATGGGGGTGTTGGGTTCCTTCGTGATCGCGGACGAGCCGGGTCCTGGGTGAGCCGTCGCAACGCGCACGTCGCTCACGCCACCGAGCGCGGCGATAGCACGCTCGGCCATCTCGGGTGGGAGCGCCTTACCGTGCCAGCCGTTCTTGTTTTCTATCTCTGGTACGCCTTTGGCCTTGATTGTTCGAGCCAAAATCACGCTCGGGCGATCCGGGTCCGATCTCGCAACGCGCAACGCTTCGTCAATCGCCGCGAGATCGTGACCATCGATGATCAGGGCTCGGGCTCCAAAAACTTCCACTCGACGCGCGTACCTCTCGAGGTCCCACTCGAGTTCGGTGGGTCCACGCTGGCCCAACCGGTTGATGTCAACAATGGCCGTCACGTTGCCCAGCGAGTAGAAGCTGGCCTTGTCGAACGCCTCCCACATTGAGCCTTCCGCGGTCTCCCCATCGCCGCAAAGTACCCACACGTGGTAGTCCAGCCGGTCCAAGTAGCGTCCCGCTATTCCCACGCCAACCCCGTCGGGCAGACCCTGGCCCAGCGAGCCGGTCGCCACGTCGACCCAGGGCAGTACGGGGGTGGGATGTCCCTCGAGGCGAGCTCCGAACTGGCGATAGGTCGTAACCAGTTCAACGTCGTCGATCACCCCTACCGCTCGGAACATCGAGTACAGCAGGGGCGAGGCGTGACCTTTGGAGAAGATGAGGTGGTCATTCGTAGCCAAGTCGGGTTGATCCCAGTCGTAGCGTAGATGTCCGACCAACAAGACGGCCATTAAGTCGGCGGCGGACAGGGACGACGTAGGGTGACCCGACCCCGCTTCGGTGGAACAGCGAATCGAGTCCACACGCAACTGGCTAGCCAACTGACGCGCCAGCGCGAACTCAGCGTCGTCCATCACCGTGTCGTACTCGCGTCACGAGCATCGCGCACGAGATCTTCTAAAGGCACCTTTGGATCTTGCAGTCGAGCCACGTCGATCGATTTACCCGAACGAGCGAGGTCGGCGATGGCATCAGTGACATCCCAAACGTTGACGTTCATCCCCGCAAGCACTCGCCCTTTGTCGAGCCAAAAGACAATGTACTTACCCTCCGTGACCTCACCGCGATAAACGATTTGGTCGAAGTGGCCAACGTCAACAAATCCTGTGTACTCCATCCCCAGGTCGTACTGGTCGGAGTAGAAGTAGGGCACACGGTCATAGGCGACACCGCGGCCCAACATGTTGGCCGCCGCCACCGGTCCCTGATTAAGCGCAGCGGACCAGTGCTCTAGTCGCAGGTGACGCCCGAGGTACGGGTACCAGACGTTGGCCACGTCGCCGGCCGCGAACACGTCGGGATCGGAGCTCTTCAAGTGCTCATTGACAACTATCCCATTGTCGATCGTGAGGCCGGCCGATTCGGCCAACTCGGTGTTCGGAGTGATGCCAACGCCAACGACGACCACATCAGCATCGATCTGGCGGCCATCCGCGAGACGTACGCCGGTGGCCCGATGGTCCACGCCAGTAATCTCGGCCACCTCGACGCTCATGTCCATCGTGACCTCGTGGTGGGTGTGCAAGGTGAGGAAGATCTCTGCGACCTCGGGGCCGAGCACGCGCACCAGTGGCAGTTCCGCGGTCTCCACCACGGTCGCCTCGACACCAGCGGCGCGGGCCGCGGCCGCGGTCTCGAGGCCAATCCATCCGGCCCCGATAATCGCCACGCGCTTCGCGGTGGCGAACGCAGTTTTGATCGCCTCGGAGTCGGCCACTCTTCGTAGGTACAACACCCCGTCGAGATCAGCTCCGGGAACCTTTAAGTGACGAGGGGACGAGCCAGTGGTGAGAAGTAGTTTGTCGTAATCGATTTTCTCACCAGAATGCAGGGTCAGTTGGTGAGCCGCGACATCAAGAGCCGTGGCCGAGCAGTTGAGGCGAAGCTCGATATCGTTGTCCACGTACCACTGCTCGGAGTGAACGAAGATCTTCTCCTTCTCCAATTTACCTTGCAGGAAGTCCTTCGATAGCGGAGGGCGGTCGTAGGGGCGGTCGCTCTCGTCGCCGATCAGCACGACGCGCCCATCGAATCCCTCGGAGCGCAGGGCCTCGGCCGCTTTGGCACCGGCCAAGCCACCACCGACGATCACGAACGTCCGTCGTCGCGTCATCTCGTCACGACCTTCGTCGCTTGGGCACAGGCTGACGGCGCACATGCGATTCGCCAGCGCGGCTGCGGTGCGCGGCTCGAACTCGAATACGGCCAGGTGAACGAATAAGGACGACGGAACTGCGACGATTCGAACATCTCTGTTTCTCCTCTGTTCTTCGACATCTTTATTATTCCGGTATACACTGGAAATCTGATTGCTGTTCCAGCGACCCCCGAGGAGATTTATGGACGCGGTCGACATCCAACTTGAGGCCCGGGCCCTGGGCGATCCGACGCGCTACCGCCTTTTCCGTTACATCGTTGACTCCGACGAGCCAGTCGGGGTAGCGGAACTGACCGACTACGTGGGACTGAACCACAACGCGGTGCGTCAGCATCTCGCCGTGCTGAAAGAGGTCCACCTCGTCAGTGAAAAGGTGGAGAGGCGCAGCGTCGCGGGGCGCCCCCGTCTGCTCTACCGACTGCACCCCGAGGCGGCTGGCAAGTGGGAGACGCCGGGACTGTACGCGTGGCTGGCCGGACTGCTTAGTAGAGCCTTGAAGAGCGGCATGAGTCCTTACGAAGTCGGTCGTCAAGCCGGTCTCGAACGAGGGCGCCAACATTCTGAGCCGGGTGATTCCGGCGACACTCTCGAGCGCGAGCTGATTGAGAGTGGCTTTCGCCCGACCCGCAGCGAACGGGGTCGTCAGGTGACCTTCGTTCTCGGGCGCTGTCCGTTCGAAGCAGTCGCGGCCGACGACCCCGACACGGTCTGCCAACTCCATCGCGGTCTGGCCGAGGGTCTCAGCGAAAGCCTCGGCGACGTTACCGTTGACCGTCTCACCGCCAAAAATCCCCTCCGGGCCGGTTGCCGTCTCGTTTTCAAGCGTGACCTCGAGGCGCGCCCGGCGTAGACACGAACAAAACGAAGTCAAGTCGCGGATTGAACGTGAAACAGGGCGTCTAGGGACCTCTCGACTTTCCTTCCTACCTGCTCGCCAGCGAATGGGTGAATCGGCTGGTGGCGTCGGCGACGAGCAATAACGTCGTGGCGGTCACGCTGACCCGATGTCCCATGGATCAAGAAAAGACCATCTGGGAGAGTCCCCCGAGAGCGTCTCGGAACACGTGGACGACCGCGGCGGCGCAGATCATTCCCTCCATCGAGATGGACGCGCTAATCAACCGTTGCAACCCGCAGAGTACCCGTTGCGTGCAGCTTGATGATCCTCGACGCGAGTGGTAAAGTTATTCTAGTTTAAACTAGAAAATCAGGTTGAGTGATCAGCGTCGAATCCTCGATAGTTCACCGACCAGTAAAAGGAGTCGGAAGTCATGACCATCACTGAGATTGAAGCCTTCGAAGCGATGCTCCAGCACCACCGCACGCTCGTAGCGGACGTCGACAACCGCATCGCGGCACTGAGCGAAGCCGTGAACTCGGGAACCGCTTGCGAACCCGCGGTGGCCGAGCTCATTACCTACCTCGCCGAGGAGGTAATCCCCCACGCAGCGGCGGAGGAACTCTCCATCTACCGAACTGCCGCCACGCGCGCGGACCTAGCCAAAACGGTGGACGAGATGATCGCCGAGCATCGTGTACTCACCGCAGCCGTCGAATCCCTGGCTAACGCGTCAAGTGGCCCAGCGGCACTCACTCAGGCCACACAAATCGCCACGTTTTTCACCGCGCACGTGGTCAAGGAGAACGAGTTACTGCTCCCCGCCCTCCTTGAAGATAACGACGTGGACCTCGTCAAGTTGCTCGAGCAGATGCACCAATTGACTTCCGCCGACTCGGACGATTCACCTTCCAAGAAAGCACCGGGCGTCGACTCCGAAGCAGTCGTCGTGTCGCTGCTGCTCGAAGCGGCCAATGAACTCGCCAAAGCCGGCCACGGTGACCGAGCTTGCCGACTGGTCGCCAGCGCGTGGGCCGCCCTGCGGTCATCGAGACCCGCGCTCGCCGTCAAGACCACGGCCAGCCTGCACCGACTTGCCCGGTCAGTAGCGAGCGAGCCGATCACGCTGCGCTCGCACGTCAAAGGCTCGGACGACACCGCGATCCGAGAACTTGACGTGCGTCATTTGGCCCCGGCGCAACGCCACGAAACCATCTTCTCCGAGTTCCACGCCCTCGCGCCCGGGAGTGGTTACGTGCTCGTCAACGACCACGACCCCAAGCCACTGCGCTACCAGTTCGAAGCCGAGCACGCCGGTGAATTCACCTGGGACGCACTCGAGTCCGGACCCGAGGTGTGGCGCGTGAGGATTGCCAGACCGTTGAATGGCGCCGTTGCCATCGCGGAGGGCGATGCCCCTGACGGAACAAAAGATCAAGAGCTCGACGTGCGAGTTCTCCCTCACGGACAGCGCCACGAGGTGATCTTTGCCACCTACGATCGCCTCGTCCCGGGGGGTGGGTTCGTGATCGTCAACGACCACGACCCGAAACCATTGCGCTACCAGTTCGAAGCCCAGCACGCCGGTGAATTCACGTGGGACTATCTGGAGTCCGGGCCGAAACTGTGGCGGGTCCGCGTCGGGAGAACGCTCGTCTCAACGACCGTGTGAGAACAATGGAGGCACCGATGAGCGGCGCACTAACGCGAGTTTAAAACGATCAATGACGAAGGGACTCACCGAGTGTCGCGGTCGAGCGACGTCGGCGTAACGCTGTCGGTTATTAAGTCTCGCGCGCCGATTCTCGTTTATTTCGGTTCATCAATGGTGGAACCTACGCCACGGCCAGGATTCAAGAGTCCGTCGATGCACCTTCGCCGATGGGTCGTTCGCCCGTGCCAGAGGGCAGTCGAAGTGTCGTGAGGGAGAGGTTTGCCGCCAGGCAAAGACCGGTGGCGATGAAAAGTCCGCCGCCAATAGCGATGGCGATCGAGAACGACGCAGCAAATCCGAGACACACCGCGCCAACTCCAGCCGTGACGAGCCCGTAAACGACGGCGGCCCAGCGATGATCGTAGAGATCAGCGAACATGAGTTGGGTGCCGTCAGCCTTCTCCTTGACACCGCGCCCCCGCAGCGCCGACCACAAGATGAACGGCACGACTTTGTGCGCGTGACCCACCAGAGCCACCAACAGCCATCCGCTGATCGCCACGATCGATGCGGCAACCAGAGCGGTGCCCAGGTGGTGGTGGTGTCCAAATGTCAGTTCCGCTGCGAGGGCGAGACCGACCCCGACGACCAGCCAAGCCGCGGCCGTGACGACGAAGAGCAGATGCAGGTCGGCCGTACGTCGGCGATGGCGAATGTGCATGAACAGCGAGAAGAGATGCGCACCGAGGCCGATGGACAAAATTGCCGCCCCGCACCACGCGAGCCACACCACCCCAAAGAGCAGTCCCGGTGAAAGCAACAGCACGCCGCCGGGGATCGCCCCCACAGCGAGCCACGACGATCGGCGTTGACCCGGAACGTGAGCGAGCAGGAACATCGGCCAGAGTTTCTCGGCCACACTGACGTAGGTGAGCCCGAGCCAGGCGAACAGCCCAACGACCGCGTGGGCCAGGACCACGTGAGCGTTCAGATCAAACCAGTGGCCGCGGCGATCGATGACGTAAACCACCCCGTAGCAGGCGGTCACCGCGAATCCGCCGACGGCGAAGCGCAGCCCCATCACCGGTGGCCCTTTGCCACGTGCCGACAGCGCCGGGAAGATGTTCACTATGAGAAGCGTGACGGCCAGTCCGGCGAAGAACCCCCCGGTCTCGACGACGGACTCTTGCCTAGTGGCAAAGCCCAATGGCAGCAACCACGCCCCGACCAGCCAACTCAGGAACGTCGCGCGCGAGAGTCCCAGCGAGCGGAACGGCCGTTGGGTAATCACCGGGGTGAACTGGTGGATCGCACCGAGTACCCCCATCGAGAGGGTTGCCAACATCGCCATATGCGCCGCCGCGACCACTTGGTCGTCGTTGGGATTGACCGTGCCATAGGCGCGAAACCAGATCAAGGTGACACCGCATCCCACTAGACCGAGCGATGCGGCCGCGAGAAAACTCAACGGCACCGACGGTGGTGGGACGGCGCTCGGAAGCCCGGGCGGGCGCCCGCGCCACGCGTCCGCGGGCAGTGACGGCGCCACTTCAGAAGCCACGACGGTGCCCAATGGCTACGCGATCGACCACCGACGCGTCGGCGGTGACGATATCGGTGGCGCTACAACGGTGGCTCTTTTCGTTCGAAATAAAACAACCCCTCACGGCATGAAAGAGCGAGAAACAACTCGTGCTATAACTCTAGTTGAGAATAGAATAAATGGACCGATGACGTTGTAATCGGTCGAGGAGGCTCACATGGCATCGTTTGATGCGCGTCCAATCATTGCTGCCGGTAACGAACCGTTCGACCAGATCATGGCCGCGGTCGGGGCCCTCGAGGCGGACGAAGAGTTCGTCGTGTTAGCACCGTTCGAGCCGGTACCGCTCGAAGGCGTCCTCGGCGCACAGGGATTCTCCTACGAGGCGCTCGACATCGGTGGCGGCGACTGGCAAGTCACGTTTCGTAGGCCGTCATGACGTCCAACGGCCAAAGGCACGATTCGGACCCGACGGTTCCAGATGACGCAGCGCTTCGAGTGAGCGACGTGACGGGCGCGGCCTGGGACGCGTTAGGAACGGTCCACGATCCCGAGCTCTATCTCGACATCGTCTCTTTAGGTCTCGTCTACGACGTTCGTGAGGAGGACGGCACCATCGTGGTGGAGATGACCCTCACCACACCCGGTTGTCCCGCGTCCGAGACGCTCCCCGAGATGTCTCGGGCCGCGGTCGTTGAAGCCGTGGACAGCTCAACTCCCGTGGACGTGCGCATCGTGTGGGACCCGCCCTGGAGCCCAGCGATGATCGATGTCGAGGCCGCCGCGGCGGCCGGATTCCGGGTTCGGTGATGACGAGACTCGCGTCTCGTCGACCATACGAAGTAGTTGCTTCGCCACCGAGTGACGCCTGATGGTGCGTTGCGAGTAGGCAAACCCTGATTGGTGATCAAACACGCCGTCGAGATTGTCCTCGCCAATGATGACTCGAGTCCGCCCCGCACGACGACTGTCGAGTCTTGGTCTACCAGCTGGGACCTCGTGGACAGATGAAGGAGGAGGTTGAGTATGACGAATGAACTAGGGGCGCCGCGCCATAGTGCGCAAGGTTCGCCAACCCGTACTCTTAACGAGGTGACTCGCGATGTCCAATATTCCGAAGCCACGGTGTGACGCAACGTCATCGTCATCGTCATCGTCATCGTCATCGTCATCGTCAGGGCCAGTGACTCGTAAGTTTCACTATGCGCGTAATGCTTACATCGAATCCGCGCCCAACAGTGCACCAAACCGGGCCAAACGCCGTGATTTCAATATCCCAAGGGAGACCACATGAGAACCGCCATTCACGGAATGCCTCGCATCGGATTCGATCGCGCCCTCAAGTGGGCGCTCGAAGGCTACTGGGCGGGCTCGGTAACCGACGCGCAGCTCGACGATGTCGCGGCGTCGATTCGCCAACGCAACTGGCAGAGCATGGCGACCGCGAAGGTTGACTTTGTCCCCTCTAACGACTTCTCGCTCTACGACCACGTGCTTGATGCCGCGGTCATGGTTGGTGCCATCGCGCCACGATTCGTCGGTGCCGGCGCGACAGTTGATCGTGAACGATACTTCGCCATGGCTCGGGGAGGCCAAGTCAACGGAAAAACTGTCGCCCCCCTCGACCTAACCAAGTGGTTTGATACCAACTACCACCATCTGGTACCCGAACTCAGTTCCGACACCATTTTTGTCCCCGACACGACCAAGGCGAGCGACGAGTTGGCCGAGGCCTCCACCCTGGGAGTCCTCACCACCCCCGTCCTCCTTGGCCCAATGACCCTGCTACTGTCCAGCACCTCGGTTCACGACGGCGTTGATCTTTTGGAGTTGCTCGATCCTTTGGTCACCGCGTACATCGAGATATTGGCCCAGCTCAAACGCGGTGGCGCCGCGTGGGTGCGTATTGACGAGCCCGCTCTGGTGCAAGAACGAAACGCCGAAGAACTGGCCGCACTGCGTCGCGTCTACCGACGCCTCGGCGAGCACACGACTCGGCCAAAGATCGCACTGTCGACGTACTTCGGTCATCTGGGCCCGGCCATGGGAGTGGTGAGCGACCTGCCGGTCGAGGCGGTGGGACTCGACTTCTGTCGCGGAAGAGAAAACCTTCAGTTGCTGAAGTCCTGCGGTGGTCTCAACGACAAGGTGCTTTTCGCGGGACTCGTGGACGGACGAAATATCTGGTCCAACGACCTTGACGTCAGTCTGAACCTGCTCGACGAACTCACGTCACTCGCCACGGAGGTCGTCGTCTCGACGTCATGCTCTTTGTTGCACGTACCCATGGGTCGCGCGGCTGACGAAACGGTCGACGAAGAGGTGCGTCCGTGGCTAGCCTTCGCCGAGGACAAGATCGATGAGTTGGCCGTACTTTCTCGAGGGAATACCGGCGGTCGCGGTGCGATCGCCAACGAGCTCGAAATAAATCGAGCCGCTCGGTCCGCGCGGCGGGCCTCGTCGCGCGTGACCGACGAGATGATTCGTCAGCGGGTCGCGTCGTTTGCTAAAACTGATCCCCGCCGGGTCGAGGGTGTTCGCGATCGGGCTGCGATCCAGCGCGCCGAATTAGCGCTGCCGATCTTGCCCATCACCACCATTGGATCGTTTCCCCAGACCACCGAACTTCGACGGGCTCGGGCGGCGTGGCGCGCCGGACACCTCAACGACGTTGGCTACGACGCCATACTGCGCGCCGAGATTGATCACGTGCTCGCCGTTCAAGAAGAAATCGGATTGGACGTCCTCGTACACGGCGAACCCGAGCGCGACGATATGGTTCGCTACTTCGCGGAGCGACTCACCGGATTTGTGGTCCCCGAGGGGGGATGGGTGCAGTCCTACGGATCGCGATGCGTACGTCCCGCGATTCTTTTCGGCGACGTAGCGCGCCGCGGCCCGATGACGCTCGACTGGACTCGCTACGCCCAGTCACGTACGTCCAAGCCGGTCAAGGGTATGCTCACCGGACCGATCACCCTGCTGCGGTGGTCCTTCGTGCGAGATGACCAGCCCGATCGTGATACCGCCGACCAACTCGCACTGGCCCTACGCGACGAGTTCATCGATCTCCAGGCGGCCGGGTCGACCATCATCCAGATCGATGAGCCAGCCCTACGCGAGGGTCTACCTCTTCGCACGGATGAACGTCAGGAGTATCTCAAGTGGGCGACTCGCGCCTTTCGCCTAGTCACCTCCGCAGCGGCTAGCGCCACGCAAGTGCATACGCACATGTGTTACGCGGAACTGGACGACATCATCATCGCTCTGGACGAGTTGGACGTGGACGTCCTCTCCTTCGAGGCGGCGCGCTCTGACATGGCATCCGTCGACGTATTGCGGGACGCGTCGTATCAGGGTGAGGTGGGACCGGGGGTCTACGACGTGCATTCACCGCGGGTCCCCGAAGTCGTCGCGTTCGAGGGGTTGTTGCGGCGCGCGCTCGAGAGTCTCGGGCCCGACCGGTTGTGGATAAATCCTGATTGTGGTCTCAAAACCCGCCGCTACGAGCAGATCCTGCCGGCACTAAGCCACCTAGTGGCGGCGGCACGCGGTCTGCGGGCCGAGTTGGACCACGGCGCGACAGCGCCCGGCGCCGGTATCGAGGCCGCCAGCACCGAAACACCACCTGGCTCGTAACCAATGAGTCCGAATGAGTTCGTCCAACGCTGGCTCGCTCCCGACAGGGGCCGGCTATGGCTGGTGGCGACGGTGGTCGGAGTCCGCTTCGAATGCTCTGACGCCACGACGCTACTCCTGGAACTGCCAGAATCGGCGGACTTTGTCGCCGGACAGTACTACCTCGTGCGCATGCGAATCGATGGTGCTCCCGGGGTCGTCGAACAGGCGTATTCGGTCTCATCATCGCCGTGGCCACCGTCTTCGAAGATCGAGATCACTATTCGTGAGATCGCTGGTGGCCGCGCTTCACCCCTCCTCGCCCACGAGGTGGGTGAGGGCGATCAGATTCACCTGCACGGACCCTTTGGCTCTCTGACGTGGAACGAGGCCGACGGAGGACCGCTATTAATGATTGCTGCAGGAAGTGGTGTTGCACCCTTCGCGTCCATCGTGCGGTTCGCCTCGGCCCGCCATTCAACGGTGCCAATGGCGCTGCTCTGTTCAAGTCGAGATCGGGCGTCGATCCTCTTTCGTGAACCGTTGGAAGAACTCGATCGCCGCCAAGATCAGTTGTCGGTGATCCATACCTTCACCCGAAGCCCCCGGGACCCCTCGGCTCGCTTTCATCGACGCATCGATGCGCCGATGATCAACGAGGTGATCAGGGAATTCAGCTCGTGGGATCCGGCGTCGCTGTCGCTACTGATCGCCGGCCCTCTTGAAATGGTGTCGTCAGCACGCCAAGCCTGCCAAGCGCTCGGCATCGAGGACGGGCGTATTAACTACGAACTCCACGCGTGACGTTACCCCACGTCAAAGAAACTAGAACCTTGACGAGCTCTTCGAGACACTGACGAATCGCGCGGAGCACTGAATCGCGAATCGAGTTCACTAACCAATCCGGCCCTTCCCAACTGTGCGAAGTCCGGCGGATTGTCAGTCGTACTTTTCGATCCGAACCCGGTGCGCTTCGACACCAAGTTCACCCAGCCAGCCCTGCACGTCTTGCACCATCGCTGGCGGGCCGCAGATGTACGCACGTCTCGGGGACTGTCCCGCGATAGCTTCGGCGATCATGAGGTGGTCGATCCGGCGGTGATGCGTCGCTCGAACATCGCTCGAATCACGTGTGAACGTGTGTACGACTTCCAACCACGGGTGCCGTTCGGCCAAATCGGCCAAGTCACGATGGTAGAAAGCGTTATCGAAACTGCTCGACGCGCACACGAGGCGCATGGGGATATCGAGATCCGCCGCCACCGCGTAGCGAATCATGCTCATGAGCGGGACCACACCACTGCCCGCGCCAATCAATAAGACCGGACCACCATCATCCATCGTCCAAGTGAAACGACCAACCGGGCCCCGCACTTGGATCTGGTCACCTACGCTGAGACCTCGAACCAGTTGCGGCGAGATGAGCCCGCCGGGTATCTCGCGAACACCGATATCGATAATCGACGTCTCAGGCACTGGTGATGAGGCAACGGAGTAGGCCCGTTGAACCGGACCAGTCCGACCAGGTACCGTCAGTCGCACGTTGTAGTACTGCCCCGGGAGAAAATCGGCAGAATCTTCGAGTCGCAACCGCAAGGTGACGGCGTCTGTCGTCTCTGGGATGATGTCGATCAACCGAGCGTCCTGCCAGCGTGCGGGCTTGCGGCTCGACGCGTCCTCGACAATCCGGTCAGGCACGACGGGCGTGACCGCGGATCGGGCGTTGGCGTCGATTGAGGGGACCACGGGTCGAGCCTTTCACTAGTATGGACTAGAAGAAAGGTTAATCCGATTACGCGTAAATAGAACCAACGGGCACTGATCGGCCGAGAAATGCTGCCGCATTCCGGACAAAGAGCGACCCAACCGAAGGGAGCATGCCAATGCGTGTCGACTACCAAACCGTCTTTCCCGCCGCGATCAAGGCCATGGCGACGCTCGAAGCAGCTGTCCACTCAAGTTCTCTCGATCCGGAGTTGCTCGAGTTGGTGAAAGTGCGCGCCTCCCAATTGAACGGCTGCGCCTACTGCGTGGACATGCACACGAAGGATGCCCAAGCTATCGGCATGGATAGTCAACGACTTCACCTCGTCGCGGTGTGGACCGAGGCGCCGGTCTATTCGCCGCGCGAGCGCGCCGCCCTCGCCTGGTGCGAGGCGCTCACTTTGTTGCCGAGCTCCGGTGCGCCCGACCACGTCTACGAACAGGTGGCACAACAGTTCAGCCCCGAAGAGATCGTCGCTCTAACTCTCGCCATCGTTGCCATTAACGGATGGAACCGTCTGGCGGTTGGCTTGCGTACTCCTGTTGGAAGCTACGTCCATAAGGGCGCGGATCGCGAGTAGCCACAAATCTTCGCGTCGTCAACGTGCCAGAGGGGACGGGGACTGATTCGTGCACTGTCGCCGATGTCGGAGCGCTGCTGTCAAACTAGTTGTCAAACTGACATGCAGCCGTGCCAAATGCATTGCCGATGAAATCGACCTCACGCAGGTGAGCCGACGACAAGAATCTCCGACTCGATGTTGAACCGAGGGAGCAAGGGTTCGGTCCACAAGTCACCGAGCCATGTCGTTCATCCGAGTGCAGTGACGTGGATCGACAGCGGCCAGCCACCTAATCGACCATCTATTGACTCACTGCAAGTTCGGCAGATTGACGACAATCGCCTCTTGAGTAGTTCTCGCGATAATGACCACCGCCTCCTTGTCTTCGGAGGGGTTCTCCTCCCGGTGCGCTACGTGGGGAGGAACGTAAACGTAGTCACCAGGCTTCGCCTCAATTCGAGTTTCCTCGCCGTCATGAAGAAAGACGAACACGGGAGTTCCGCTCAAGACGTAGATGCCGGTTTCTGACTCACCGTGATGATGATTCTCTGATCGGGTCGCCGGGTCAATATGACTCTCACCCATCCAAATCTTTTCAGAACCCGCAGAAATGCCGGAAATCGCTTCGAGACGGCGCATACCAGAACTTTGCGCGGTGCTTGGCTCGAGCGAAGAGCCAGGAACGTGGTGAAGTCGAGCCGGTCGCTGTTCATCTTCAGGCACCGTCATCGTCGCTCCATTTCTCGCTCTGTTCTGAAAACCCAGTCGACCGTAGCACTATCAGAAAAATGTCCATCGCGTCGCTCAACTCTCGCTGCGGTCTCGAAAACTCGTCGGTGCCATGCGGTCGCCGATGTCCACGTCGAAGCGACGCTTCATTACTTCATAACGTCAAAAGTCCATTTTGGCTAACTTCGCCTTAGTAACGGACGAATTCAACTCGCGAGCGAAGTGTGCGCGTGTCAATTCTCCATCTCGCATCCAGCACCAAACGTTGGCCATCGCGAATTCACAAATTCCACGGAAACTTTGCCCGCCACGTCGCTACCGGCGTCACCGAAAGTTCACCCTCTCGCCGAATTATTTGAGCCGCTCAATGTCGCAAAGTCCACGTCGTTCATTGAACGCCGTCCGTCACCAGCATCCGATCCCAGAAGCACGGCTTGAGGGAACTCCTAACCTTCGCAGCCCTCTGACCTGGTCTGCCTCAACTCGTCGAGTCCGGACGTCCCGACAACGCTTAACGCGACGCCGGGGTTAGTTCAAGAGAATATAGGCGCCAACGTGCCCGCGACTCGATGCTGGCGCGCGGACTCGATTCCCGCCCCGACTGCCAAGTAACGAGCCAATCCAATCCCGAGATCGATGAAGCGTCAGTGATATCTCCTAGAACTCCACGGTAATGGTGACGCGACGATTCTCGGCTCGGCCCACCGCCGACGCGTTCGAGCCAACGGGCGCAGATTCGCCGCGAGTTCGAATCACGATGTGAAGAGGTCGCTTCACTCCCAATTTCTTCAAAGTGGCGCGCAAGTAATTGGCCACCGCCATCGCGCGAGCTCGACCCAAAGCCACGTTGTAGGCCGGATTGCCTTGAGAGTCGGTGAAGCCCACGGACAGTATCAAAGTCACTCCAAGGGCCTTCACCTTCTTTGCGAAACCGTTCAACTGACGATCCATCGATGGAGTCAATGCAGATTTGGCGACGGCAAATGGAAAAACCACGAGTGAGAGATGCTTGACTTTATAACTCGGTTCGGCCACCAGTTTCGACGAGGCACCCACCACGACGGGGGTGGTGGTCACGGGACTACTCGCACCAGCGGCGTTCACCGCCACGATTGAGAATAAGTATGGTGTTCCGCTAACCAGTCCGTTCACCACACAACTCGTATCTTGAGGGCCAGCGGTGCAACTAAGTCCACCAGGCTGGCTCGAAACCCGGTATCCGGTAATCGGTGAGCCGTTCGGGTCAGTGGAGAGACTCCAACTTACGGTGACTGAGCCAGTCCCGCTCCCCGGTGCGCCAGAAGGATCGGACGCCGGACCGGGGAGACCAAAGGGCACCGCTGAATTCGATGGCCCACCTGAAGCGCTCGAACCTGAGCTGCTGTTGGCCACCACCGTGAATGTGTACGGCGTTCCGTTCGTGAGGCCGGGCACCACGCAACTGGTGCTTGAGGGATCGTTCACCGTGCAGGTGAACCCGCCTGGGAGTGACGTCACCGTGTAACCAGTAACGGCACTGGAGCCAGCGCTCGAGGTAGGCGCAACCCACGTCACGGTTACCAAGGTGTCTCCGGGCACCGCGCTCACGCTGCTTGGGGCGTCTGGTGCAGTAGTCGAAGAAGTGCTGCCACCGCCGCCTGAGCTGGTGGTGGTACTCCCACCGCCACCACCACCACCGCCTGAGCTCGAGGTACTAGAAGTTGCGTTGGCAAAGAAGATGGATCCATAGAGCGTCTGATTGCTTATGCTCGGCACCGATGTGGCACTCAGGTCGACTTCGTAGCATCCAGCAGTGCCCGTGGCAACCGGGGCGGGCGTCACCAAAGTCCGGGTGTTGTTGAGTGAGTTGTACCAATATAAAGTGCCATTGGGCATTCCGCACACCACAAAGCTGACGGCACTGAACGATGATGATGGGGACACGGCGACGTCAAAGGAAAACGAACTGCTCGGCATTGAGTACGTACCAGTGGTTGGGCTCCCCGGATACACCGCCACCGATACGGATCCTTGTCCCTTCGCCGTAGCGTCAACATTTATGGTCGTGCCTCCGACAGCGGCACTGCTCGTCGACGTTGACGTCGTTGACGACGACAACGAAGTGGATCCCTTCGTGGAGTCACTTGGCGCTACAGAGGTTGGCAGCGTGTAGTTCGAGGTGGCCGAAGACTCAGTGCCGTGATTGTCAAAGATGGCGATAACGACGAAGTCAAAAGTTTGACCCCCGGCGAGCCCCGAGCCCGCGACCAATCCGCCCGTGCGGTCGTAGTTCGACGGACCGATGTTCAACGCACACCCGGACGACGCGGAGGTGCAGCCAACTTGCGCCGGCGTCAATCCGGTAATCGTGCTGTACGTGGAAGCTCCCGTAGAAACGTCGTAGATCTGGATGTCATAGGACAAAACAGATCCCTGTGCGGGTGGATTCCACGTCAGGTTCACCGCCTGTGCGCGCGTGAGGTCAGTCGCAGCCACCACGTCGGTCGGTGCGTTCGGCGACGCCACCGTGAACGTGTAGGACTGGCTACTGGACCCTGCGTCATTCGCCACTTGAATGAGAAAGGTGTACGTGCCTGGCGGCGTCAACGAGCTGATCGTTAGATGTGCGGGCGAGAAGTTGGCGCCGGGGCCACCCACGTAGGAGATATACGAGCCATCCGACGAAGTCAGCGAGCACGCGGTCGAGGAAGTGGTGCAAGATGCGCTGGTCGCAGATAGACCCGTACCGCTCATCGAAACACTCATCGTCGAGACGCCGCTACCTGGCAGCCAGGTGAAGGGCAGGGTGCTTTGGGTGCCATAGGCAAACGACGTGGGAAGACCAGTGGTGTTCATGGTCGGTGCCGAGTCGCTCTGCCAAACGGCGTAGAGGGTGGCGCTACCACCCGGGCTCGACACCAGACTTGAAATCGAAATGACGGCATTACCTGAATACGTCGCTGAAGTTGCACCCTCAGACGAAGCCCATCCAGAGAATGATGACGCTCCGGTGGGCGCGTGCAACGTCAAACCGCTCGGCAAATTCACCGTCGCGGCATCGTTGGCCACAAGGTTAGGAACAGAGCTACTCGAGCCGTCAGCGTTGGCAAAGTTCAGCGTGTCATTAACGTCACCGCTCGACCACATTGCACTGAACGTGATCGGCGAAGAACACGAGATGGGTGGCACATACGAATCACCGACTTGAGCAATGAAACTCCCTTGGCCAGATTGCGTGCACGAACTCGACCAACCAAGGAACTTGGCACCGCTCTTCGTACCAGCGCTCGGAAGAGTTAGGGAACCGCCACCCACTACATAGTTCATCTGAGCGGGACTGAGCGAGCCGCCCATTGAGTTAAAGACAACGGCAACCTGCGAAGAAGTCCAAATAGCGTAGAGCGCAACGGACGCAACCAGCCCGTCGGGCTGCCACTTGCCACCCTGCACAGCAGTGCTCGATCCGGCGATCAGCGACCAGCCACCAAAGACGTAGCCATCTCGCGAGGCGTTCGAAAGAGCGGGAGGCGAACTGCTCCCAAACGTCCAGTTCTCCGCAGAGCGACCAATGACGTTTCCGCCAAGTCCGTTAAATACCACCCGAATCGAAATGCCGCTCCACTGCGCGTAGAGCGCGAGCCCGCCGGTGAGCGTGATCAAGGCGCCGTCGGCGTAGCTCGTGCCGGTGCCGTCGGCCTTGGTGTTCCAGCCCTTGAAGCTGTAGCCGGTCTTGGTGAAGGTGTCGGTGGTGAGGGCCGTGGCGACGCCCGAGGTGACCGACTCACTGGCCATGGTGCCGGTGCCGGTATTGGCGTCGAAGGTGACCGTGTTGGTGTTGGGGGTCCACTGCGCGTAGAGCGCGAGCCCG
>DATKRC010000037.1:0-50656 GCA_035532375.1 Acidimicrobiales bacterium | reverse complement strand
TGCCCGATCCTGCGGACCCGAACCGTGACGTACCGCCGACGGGTGAGCAGGCTCAAGTCGCCATTGCCGAAAAGGGCTGCCGCTTCAATCCGCGATGTCCCCACGTCATGGACCGATGTCGCGAAGAAGAGCCGCCCGCCTTCGTCGTTGGCGACACTCACACCTCGAAGTGTTGGCTCTACGCCGACAACGAGGTCGCAGTCGAAGTGGCGCTGTCGACGCGCCGGAGGGAGGGGGAGACCGCGACGACGTGAACCACATCGAATAGAGAGCCGTTCGAACGCCCGTTTTGACGTTCTGGCGGTTGAAAAATCGCGAAGGTCCAACCGGCCTCGCGTTTGTTAAGTAGGGACCCACACGGTTCAAACAAAACGTCGGCGGAAGCCGGCTGGACACTATCAATATAAAGGAAAAATATGTTTAAAAGAGCTGCTGTTGTCTTCACGGCGATGTCGTGTTTGACACTTGGCATTGTTATGAGCGTTGGCCTTTCGGCCGCCTCGGGGGCGAGTTCCACCCTGACATTGGAGAACAACACCGGTGTGACCTTCACCGACAACTTCAATCCATTGGATTCGGCCTCGTTCGCGACGGAAATGAGCGTGCGCTCGCTCACCTATGAACCACTGTTCGAATTCGACTCGCTCAAAGCGGGCGTTTCGTATCCGTGGCTCGCCAAGAGTTACGCATGGTCCAACGGTGGCAAGACGTTGACGTTCACGATTCGCTCCGGCGTGAAGTTCAGCGACGGATCGACCTTCGGTCCCGCTGACGTGGCCGCGACGTTCAACCTCGTCAACACCGTCCCCGCGGCGAACATCTGGGGACTCCCCGCGTTGGCGAGTCCGGCGACGGTCACAGGCAACACGGTGGTGCTGAACTATGCACAACCGGAGTACGCGAACATCGTGGCCATCGCCGGCACGCAGTTGATGCTGCCCGCGAACTTTGGCACGGTGAACTCGCCTGCGAATTCGGCTACCGTGACCAATCCAGTCGGTACCGGTCCGTACGTGCTGAACAACTACAGCTCCACGCTCGTGAGCTACAAGGCCAACCCGAAATACTGGGGTGGCACACCGGCTGCGGCTCAGATCAACGTGCCGGCGTACGCGTCGAACACCGACGCCGCGACCGCGTTGACGAGTGGACAACTGGACTGGGCTGGTAACGACATTGAGAACGTAAACAAGATCTTCGTGGACGTGAACAAGGCGACCAACCACATCTACTTTGCCCCAGGTTCAACCGTGACACTGGAGTTCAACATGACCAAGTGGCCATTCACCAACGTCGCTGTTCGCCGGGCCATTAGTGCCGGTGTGAACCGCACCGCGTTGAGTGTCAAGGGTGAGACCGGATACGAGGCGCCGGCGACGTCGCTGAGTGCACTCATCTTGCCTAGCCAGGCTTCGTACCTTGGTTCGCAGTACGCCAACGACATCAAGTCGAAGAACCAGCCCAAGACAGTCGCTTCGATCATGAAGAAGGCCGGCTTCAAGAAGAACAGGCACGGTTTCTACGCGTTGAAGGGCAAGGTCGTCAAGTTCTCCATGGAGGACCCGATCTCGTACTCCGACTACTACGCGGACATCCAGCTCATGTCCTCAGAACTGAAGTCCGAAGGCATCGACGCCACGGTTGATGGCGTCGAGGCGTCGCAGTGGTACACCGACTCCGCCGACGGCCACTTTGACTCCATTGAGCACTGGGGTAATGGTGGCACCGACCCGTACACGCAGTTTGACAACTGGTTCGACTACAGCAACTCCGCGCCGATCGGCAAGAACGCTAACGCGGACTTCGGCCGTTACCACAACGCTAAGGTTCAGTCGTTGCTGGCTAAGTTGTCCACGACGGACCCGGCCAACACGGCTGCCGTGAAGGCGGCCACCATGCCCCTGGAGAAGATTGAGGCGACGACGTTGCCCGTCGTGCCGCTGCTCTACGGCGCGGACTGGGACGAGTACAGCACGGCGCACTTCACGGGATTCGTGACTGCGGCTAACCCGTACATGGACCCGTCGCCGAGCGACCCTGAATTGCCGTACATCTTGATGCAACTCAAGGCGTCGTAAATAAATCACCTCTACGCGCGGGCTAGGAATTCTCCAACCACTAGCGCGCTCGTAGAGGGAATCAGATTACGCGTGACCGCGCTGAGGTTTCGATCAGCGCGGTCGCGCGCAGTCACCCCTTGCCGAAACTTGCCCAATTACCATCAGGAGACCCACACCATGAGCACCACAAGCCCCCACAACGAGAGCTCACCGCGCTCGTTCCCACCCGGTTTCCTCTGGGGAACCGCCACCGCCTCGTATCAGATCGAAGGCGCCGTCGACGTCGACGGCCGCGGACCCTCGATTTGGGACGCCTTCAGCCACCGCGCCGGGGAAGTCTGGAACGGCGACACCGGCGATATTGCCTGCGACCACTATCACCGCATGGACGAAGACCTCGACCTCATGATGGAACTCGGCGTCGGCTCCTACCGATTCTCAGTCGCGTGGCCGCGCGTGCAGCCCGACGGCAAGGGTCCGGCCAATCAGGCCGGACTCGATTTCTACCGACGACTCGTCGACGGCCTGTTGGCTCGCGATATCGAGCCCACGTTGACGCTCTATCACTGGGACCTCCCGCAGCCGATCGAAGACGAAGGCGGCTGGTGCGTGCTCGACACGACCGAACGATTCGGCGAGTATGTCGACATCGTGGCGCGCGCCCTGGGCGACTCCGTCGAGCGCTGGATAACGCTCAACGAACCGTGGTGCTCGGCCTGGCTCGGCTATGGTTCGGGCCGTCACGCCCCAGGCGTGAAGGACATCGGCAAGGCCGTGGCCGCCACGCACCACCTCCTCCTAGCCCACGGCGCCTCGGTGCCGATCCTGCGTTCGGCGATACCCGACGCCAAAGTTGGAATCACCCTCAATCTGGGCGTCTCTCGTCCGGGTACGACTCACGAACTCGACGTCGCCGCAGCGCGCCGCGCCGACGGCAACTTAAATCGGCTCTTCTTGGACCCGTTGTTCAAGGGCCAGTATCCCGAGGACATGCTCGAGCACTACAAGTCCAACCCGCCCGGATTTTCCGTCGTGCGCGATGGCGACTTGGAGGTCATCGCCCAGCCGCTCGACTTCCTCGGCGTCAACTACTACTTCCCGGGCACCATCATGGACTCGACGCGCGTCAAAGAGGCGCGCGCCGCCGGTTACGGCGTGCCGCTGGGCGAGCAGTTTCCTGATTTGCGCGTGCTCTCACTTGAGACGCCCGGCACGGACACCACGTCGATGGGCTGGGAAGTCGACGCGTCGGGACTCACCGAGCTGCTCGTGCGCGTTAAGAAGGATTACCACGACTTGCCGATCTACATCACTGAGAACGGCGCGGCCTTCGACGATTACGTCGATCCCAACGGTCACGTCCTCGATCACGACCGCGTGTCGTACTTAGAAGAGCACATCTCGGCGGTGCACGACGCCATCGACGCCGGCGTCAATGTGCAGGGTTACTTCGTCTGGAGCCTGCTCGACAACTTCGAATGGGCCTACGGCTATTCGCGCCGCTTCGGTATCGTGTGGGTCGATTTTCCCACCGGTAGGCGTCTGCCCAAGACGAGTTTCTCGTGGTACGCCAATACCGTTCGCAACAATGGATTGGTCTATTCGACCAGCGGCGGCAGTTCGTAGCAGGCGAGTACCTCATATCTTGAGTGGCCCCGCGCGTTGGTAACGTGTCGATCCGCGACCTACGGTGGGACGATGTGTCGAAACATCACCATGTTGCGGGGACTCGAGCCGCCCGCTACGCCTGAAGAGATTCATGCCGCCGCGTTGCAGTACGCGCGAAAAGTCGCCGCAGTCAGTTCGGGGCCGTTACTGACCTCGAACGAGTTCATCGAGGCCGTCGAACAAATTGCAGAGGTGACGCAGCGACTCCTGGGGAGCTTGCCGCCTCGACGTTCACCGCCGCCGATGGTTCCCCCGAATCGACGACGGGTGACGCCACTTGAGGCTTGAAGAGATTCTCGACTACGACGCCTTGTCCAGCTTGCGGCGCTCGTTGGCCGCGGCGACAAGCGCCTCGGCGAGTATCGACTGCTCGGATCCGCTCAAATGGCCGAATGCGGCCATTGATGTTGGCTCCAGCAAGCTGGTGTTCTGCGTTTTGGGAGTCGACAGACCAAGGAGTTTCCTAATTACCCTCATACATCCTCCTTCGAAGAAGTTCGACACGATCACGATTTCGACGTTCTAATTATCCTGGTCCTCGACCGTTGAGTGGTGGATGGTTCGACTTCGTACATTCCAGATGATCGTCGGACATCGATGAGATCGTATTGTCCAGCTCTCGAAGGGTTGGGACACAATGAGGTTGTTAACGCAGATTTCGAACAGCGTTGGATGGGTATTTCAGGGCATCGACTATGCGATGGCTGCCGAGCAGCCTGCGCACGAGAGCGAGATTGTGCGTATGAGAGGGTTGCGCGCACATGCTTTGTCAATTGCCCTGCGTGTAGCACGCGCTGAGCCGCGGTACGGTGCGAAATTGGACGCCAAGCAGGTTGGTCGAGCCCTGGATTCGCTCAGAAATGCGGGGCTCATCGTCCAAGCAAGGACCGGTGATTGGCGACTCGTCGATCCGCTCTTACGCAGGTATCTCCAACGTTTTTCAACGTTCTAAGTCTCTTCGATGAAATGAAAGACGTGAAATCTGAAAGCGTCCATCACTGCGAAAAGATGAACTGTTCAACGGCGCGGGCAAAACCTTCGTCTTCGTTCGACGACGTGACCTTGCGAGCCGACGCCTTCACGTCGGCTTCTGCGTTACCCATCGCGATGGAGAATCCGGAACGTTCGAACATGGAGACGTCGTTGTATGCGTCGCCGATAGTGGCGATCTCGCTTACCGGTACTCCCAACTTCTTCGCCAGGTACTCGACAACGGAGCCTTTGTTGGCTTGTGGACAGGTCACGTCCAAGTAGAACGGCTGAGAGTTCGTCGCTGAGAGGTCCGCTCCGACGGCGGCGTGAAGATCTCGTTGCGCCCGCGCCATCACATCGCGGTCATCACTCACACCAACAATCTTGGCGACGCCGTCGCTCACCGAGTCGAAGTCGGCAACCGTCACTGGCTCGAATTGACATACTTCGACTTCGCGGTGCACGTGGGGACCGTCGGGGTCGCGGACGTACCACTCCTGGCCGCGGTAGACCCAGACCGTGACGTCGTGGTTGTCGAGCGAACGAATCGTCTTGGCGATGAGTTCGTCGTCGATCGTCCACTCCTCGAGAACCTGAGTGTCGGGGCCGACGATCATGCCGCCATTGAATCCAGCCATCGGCGTCATCAGCTGGAGTGGCTCGATGTACATGCGCATACCTCTCGGAGGGCGACTGCTGGTGACGGCGAACAGAATTCCCGCCTCGCGCATGTCGTTGACGGCTTGGACCGTGCGTGGCGTGAGGATCTTGTCGGACGGGACGAGTGTCCCGTCGATATCGGAGATCAGCAATCGAATCTTGGGCATCATCGAGGCAGTGACCAACGGTCCGGGGCGACAATGCGGTCGATCGAGACTGGGCCCCAGGACCCTGGCTCGTAGAGTTCGACCTCCGGCGGTTTCGCCAAGACGGGGGCAGCGATCTCCCACTGTCGTTCAATCCCGTCTGAACGAGTGAAAAATGCCTGGTTGCCGAGCATCGCCTCAAGGATCAGGTACTCGTACGCCTCGAGATTGTTGGCCATTTGGAAGGAGTCGGCGTAGCGAAAGGTCATGACGGCCGGCGCAAGCCGCATCTGCGGGCCGGGTTGCTTGGCCAGGAAATGCGTATGGATCGAACCGGGGTCCGCGAAGTCCGCGACGAGTTCGTTGCCGTGACGCTGGCCCTCCATGTGGTCCACCGGAAACATCCGCATCACCGGCTCCTTGAATCCGATCGTGACGACTTGTCGGCTTTGCGCCATGGATTTCCCGGTTCGCAGGAAGAAGGGCACGCCCTTCCAGCGCGTATTTTCGACGTCGGCGCGCAGGGCGACGAATGTCTCGGTCTGGGAGTTCGGTGCCACGCCCGGTTCCTTGAGATACCCATCGTATTGACCTCGAATGACGTAGGCCGGATTGATCGGGGCAATTGAATCGAAAACCTTGCTGATCTCATCGCGCAGCGGCTTGGCGTCGAGTGAGATGGGTTGTTCCATGGCGACGAAGGCCAGCACCTGCAGGAGGTGCGTGACGACCATGTCACGGAAAGTTCCAGTCTCTTCGAAAAACGCGCCACGTCCTTCGATCGAGATGGACTCGGGCACGTCGATCTGGACGTAGCTGACGTAGTGGCGATTCCAGATCGGTTCGTACAGCCCGTTGGCGAATCGCAGCGCCAGAATATTGTCGATCGACTCCTTGCCGAGGAAGTGGTCGATCCGAAACACGTGCGATTCATCAAAACACTTGGCGATCGCGGCGTTGAGGCGACGCGCAGAAGCGAGATCGGTTCCGAATGGTTTCTCGCAAATGATTTTGGTGTTCTCGTTGAGTCCGGTCGTACCCAACATTTGAATGATGCCCAGGAGCGCCCCGGGCGGCACCGCCAGGTGGAAGAGTCGCTGCACTCGAGTGCCAATCTCCTTTTCAGCGCGCGCGACCGCGTCGACGAGTTCGCCCGTGCCGTCCTCTTCGGCGTAGGCGAAGGAGAGATTCTTCTCGAACTTCTCCCAGTCATCACCTTCCGGCTTGTTCGAACCAAATTCGCATACCGCGTCATAGGCGCGCTTGCGAAAATCGTCGTCCGACATGGCCGAAGCGTGGCGTGAGCAACCGATGATCCGGTAGTTCCTTGGCAACAGACCGGCCACAGCGAGATGGAATAGGCCCGGCAGCACCTTGCGCTTCGCCAGGTCACCGGTGACGCCGAACATCACGAAGATGTGATCCGGTGGCACCTTCGAATGCATGCTGGCAGGGGTCTTCGTCATCGTGGGCCTCCCGGGGTTGTTCTACTGACCGTTTTACCGCTCGCGACAATGACGTCACTCACGATGTCAGGCGCGAAGAGGCCGTGAGCACTGACCCCAGGAATCGACGCCAGGCGTTCGGCGAGTCCTCGGGGGTCGCCGACGTCGCCGTGATAATCGGCAAGTACACCGCCGTCGGGGCTGGGCTCGACGTCGCGCAGGGTGGCCCAGTCCAGCTCGCGCAGCGTCGCTTCGAGTCCGAAGCGACGTAGTTCCAAGGGCACCGGTGCATGCAACGCCGGAACCGGCTTCGAAGAGTCGGCGATGACCACGAAACGCCGTGCCGCCGTAGCGACGATTTTCTCGCGCAAATGCGCACCGCCCCTGCCCTTGACGAGCCAACCGTCGGGCGCGATTTGATCGGCGCCGTCGATGGCCAGATCCAATTCGTCGAAAGTGTCAAACGCTTCGACGGCGATGCCGAGCACGCGAGCGGCGTCTTCGGTATGTGGCGACGTCACTACATAGCGGGCCTTGACGTCGAGTCTGGCAATGGCCATGAGAAGGAACGCCACGGTGGTTCCAGTGCCCAGACCGACTCTCGTGCCCGGTTTGATGAGTGCTGCCGCGGCATCGGCGGCGAGGCGCTTTTCCTCGTCGATGCTCATGCGAGCGCTGCTTCGTCAGCCATCACGATCGAGGCACCCGCCGTGACGTCGCCGGCCGGTATCGAAGTGTCGCCGCGCAACAGCTCTGCAAGGGCGGTTCGCTTGTCGTCGCCCGTCACGAGCCAAAGCAATTGGTCGGCTCGGGCCAGGGCATCGTAGGTGAGCGTCATCCGCTGCTCACCCTGATAGACGCCTGTGACGGCGACGAGTCGGTCACGCACCTCGAGCACAGGGTCGCCCGGAATGAGTGACGCCGTGTGGCCGTCGGGACCTAGTCCGAGGTGCACGAGGTCGAAGCGGTCAGGCAGGAGTTGTGCGTAGGACGTCGCAGCCGCATCAAGATCGCCCTCGTTAACCGGCATCGGCACGATGGTCGCGCGGCTGTCCCCGAGGCTGCGTTCGAGATTGGTGAGATTGCGAGTGGTGTCGCCAACGGGAGCGATCCGCTCGTCCACTTGGTAGATGACGACGTCGACCCACGCCACGTCGAGGTGGGCCAACTTCTCGAACATCGCCCACGGGCTTCGCCCTCCACTCACGGCGAAAGTGAAGTGCCGTTTTTGCTCGAGCGTTTGTCGAGCACACTTCGCCACGTACTCGGCGGCCGCCGTGGCGACTGCCTCTGAGTCCGCGAACCGGCGCACTTCGTGGAGCACGCTAGGAAGTCTTCTCGACGTGGCCGCCAAACTCAGAGCGCATGGCCGAGAGCACCTTGGCGGTGAACTCCCCTTGGTCGCGTGACTCGAATCGCTGCCAGAGGGCGGCGCTGATCACGGGCGTGGGGACCGATTCGTCGATTGCCGCCTCAACGGTCCAGCGGCCCTCACCGGAGTCCGACACCCGACCACTGAATTGCGAGAGTTCCGGTGAGCGCGCAAGCGCGTCGGCGGTGAGATCGACCAGCCAGGAACCGACGACCGAACCGTGTCGCCAGACCTCGGCGACTTCGGCCACATCGAAGTCGAAGGAGTAGTACTGGGGATCACGCAGCGGCGTCGTCTCGGCGTCGGCTTCGACGGCGGTGGTGCCGACGTTGGCGTGTTTCAGAATGCTCAGGCCCTCGGCGATCGCCGCCATCATTCCGTATTCGATGCCGTTGTGCACCATCTTGACGAAGTGTCCGGCGCCGTTGGGCCCGCAGTGCAGGTAGCCCAATTGGGCCGTGCCGTCGGTGCGGGTACGTCCCGGGGTGGCGGCGGTGCCGTCTGCACCAGGCGCGATGGAGCGAAAGATCGGATCCAGGCGAGCGACGACGTCGTCTTCGCCGCCGATCATGAGGCTGTAGCCCCGCTCGAGTCCCCAGACTCCACCGCTGGTGCCGCAGTCGACGTAGTGCACGCTGCGCGCGGACAGTTTCGTTGCGCGCGCCATGTCGTCGCGGTAGTACGAGTTGCCGCCGTCGATGACGACGTCATCTCCGTCCAGGTACTGGAGGAGTTCATCGAGCGTGTCCGCGGTGATCGCGGCCGGCAACATCAGCCACAGCGCACGAGGACCATCGAGTTTGCTGACCAGATCTTCCAACGAAGACGCCCCGAGCACTCGCTCTCCTTCGAGTTTCTCGACGGCGGCAACGTTGACGTCATAGACGACACAGCGATGTCCGTCGCGCACTAGTCGTTGGACGAGGTTCGCTCCCATCCGCCCGAGACCCACCATCCCCAATTGCATCGGTCGCTCAGTTGTCATGGGTGTCCTCATTCCTCTTCAGTCGTCGATACAGGGTGATCAGTTCGTTCGTCGATGAGTCGTGGGCGAGCGTGGGCTCGACATCCGATTCCAATTCCGGAATGATGGCGACCGCCAGGACCTTGCCCAGTTCCACCCCCCACTGGTCGAAGGAGTCGATGTCCCAGATCGTTCCTTGGGTGAACACCGAGTGCTCGTAGAGGGCGATGAGGAGTCCCAGGACTCGAGGCGTGAGGATCTCCGTGAGCAGCACGTTGGTCGGACGGTTCCCTTCCATGACGCGATGGGGTACGACGTGTTCGGGTGTTCCTTCGGCGCGTACCTCCTCGGTCGTCTTGCCAAAGGCCAGCGCCTGGGCCTGGGCGAAGACGTTCGACGAGAGGATGTCGTGATGCGCACCGAGCGGGTTGAGACTCTTGGCGAATCCGATGAGGTCCACCGGAATGATCGACGTGCCCTGATGGATCAATTGGTAGAAACTGTGCTGGCCGTTGGTCCCCGGTTCGCCCCAGTAGATCGCGCCGGTTTCGTAGTCGACGTTCGTTCCCTCGAGGGTCACGTGTTTCCCGTTGGACTCCATCGTGAGTTGTTGGAGGTAGGCGGGCAGGCGCTTTAGGTACTGCTCGTAGGGCATGACGCCGACGCTGGCGCAACCGAGGAAATCGCGATTCCATAGCGCGAGCAGGCCCATCAAGACCGGAAGGTTCTCTTCAAAGGGAGCGGACTTGAAATGTTCGTCCATCGCGTGGAAGCCGTCGAGCAGTTCGTAGTAGTGATCCGGTCCGATGGCGATCATCGTCGAGAGGCCGATCGCTGATTCCATTGAGTAGCGTCCGCCGACCCAGTCCCAGAACACGAACATGTTCTCTGGGTCGATGCCGAAGGCCGCGACCTTGTCGGCGTTGGTGGAGACGGCGACGAAGTGCTTGGCCACGGCCGACTCGTCACCGAGCTTTTCGATCAACCACTGGCGAGCGGACGTGGCGTTGGTCAGCGTCTCGAGCGTACCGAAGGTCTTCGACGAGATGATGAGCAGCGTCTCGTCGGCCTCCAGATCCCGCACGGCTTCGACGAGGTCAGTCGAGTCGACGTTGGAGACGAAACGGAAGGTGAGATCGCGACGCGAGTAATGGCGCAGAGCCTCGTAGGCCATGACCGGTCCGAGGTCGGATCCACCGATACCAATGTTCACCACGTTCTTGATCGCCTTGCCGGTGTGGCCCTTCCACTCGCCGCTTCGCACGCGGTTCGCGAAGGATGTCATCTGATCCAGCACCTTGTGAACTTCGGCCACGACATCGACACCATCGACTATTAGTGACTCGCTCTTCGGCATTCGAAGCGCGACGTGGAGCACCGCTCGATCCTCCGAGACGTTGATGTGCTCGCCCCGGAACATCTGATCGCGCCGCTCGGCCAGGCCGGACTCATTCGCGAGTTCGAACAGGAGTCGCAGCGTGTCCTCGGTGACTCGTTGCTTTGAATAATCGAGGTGCAGACCTTCGACCTCAGCGCGAAATCGCTCGCCACGTTTGGGGTCTTCTGCGAAAAGCAGTCGCAAGTTCTTCGCGTCCAATGAATGGGCGTGACTCTCGAGTGCCAACCAGGCGCTCCGTTGGCGAAGGGGGGGAACGGTCATTGAATATACCTCGGCGTTAGATCGGCGGAGACGACTCTCCACGTTCTTAGTTTGGCAACTTTCTGGAACACACACGAATTCGAGGCGATGGTGCACAGTTGAGACATCTCAAAGGATCGCCCTCTGATCTTTCGGCTCAGGCGGGTCGGCCACGCCGGGGTGGGGCAGGACCTCGGGGACATCGAGACGGGCGACGGCGATTTGATAATCGTTGATCCCGTAGTAGACGTCGAGTCGGTCGGGTTCGCCAATATCGTCGCGTCGGTCGATACCAGTCGGAAAGACTACGTTCGACGGCGTGCCGCGGGGACCCGTGTAGTCCGAAGGTGAGAGTGCGGGATGCGTCGAACGGTAGAGCAGCTCCTGGGGATGATCCGCGGAGAGGATCATCACGCCGGCCGAGTACGAGAGTCGGTGCACATCGCTACCGGGTGGAGCGATGTCGGTGACGCCGTGGTAGATGAACAGCCACCCATGCTTCGTCATGATCGGTGGTGCCCCGCTGCCGATCTTGAGCGACTCCCAATCGGAAACCGGCGACGCGAGACGGTGATGCGAAGTGAACTCACGTAGTTGGTACTTCGGGTCACTGGAACTCGCCGAGGAGTAGGAGATCCAGATGCTTTCGCGATGCAGGTCGACGTCACGTCCCGCTTCCATCATCATGGTGTCCTCCGGGAGCGTGCCCGGAAAGAGTGGTCGGTGGAGGATCGCAAGTTCGTGTCGGTGGGCGGGGTTCGGCACGGCGAGTGGAAACATTGCCGCGTCCTTGTTGTCCACGCCATCGAAATGGATCCCCTCGTAGGGTTCGAACGTGGCGAGACCAAGTCGCTCCCAGTTCATGAGGTCCTCCGACATGGCCAGCGCGATGCGCGGCCCCTCGGGAGAAAAGGCCGTGTAGGTCATGACGTATTGCTTGAGCGGTTCGACGAAAGTGACGCGGGGGTCTTCACAGCCGCCGCCGTCCGGACGAAGCTCGTAGGGCATCTCAGGTTCGAGCGCGATGCCGAGGCGTTCGATACCACGCGGTTCACCCTTGGCGTCGAATAGCACTCGAGCGATGCCGATTCGTGAATAGTTACCCTTGGCGACGAGCCGTGGGAAAAGATAGAGCTCGCCGTCGCGTCCTCTCGCGGCCGCGGGATTCAAGATGCCCCCGACCTCGTTCGCGTTGCCCGGCTCCGGATCGATCACCAGACCGAGCGGTTGCATGTTGAAGCCGGTCACGACTTCTTTCCTGGCGACTTGATCTGTTCCTTCCCGTCGCCCAGGCACGCGATCACCGTCTGAATGACGCGCGCCGTCTCCCAGGGATCGCGCACCTGAATACTGTCGACGCCCGCCTCTTGGGCCGGATAGTCGTTACCTCCCGGAAAGATGGCGTCGCCGGCGAAGAGCATCTCGGACACGGATATCTTGAGCTGATCGCGCAATTTCGCGATTCCGTACGCCTTGTCGATGCCGGGCTTGGTGATGTCAATCGACGTCGTGCCGCCCATGTGGATCGCGAAATCGGGCAACATCGGCTGGAGGATCGCAATGATCTTCTGACGCTTGGCGAAGTCCGGGTCCCACTTCTCCTTTTCTTCCAGTGGCGCCTCTTGTCCGAGGACCGAAAGCGTGATCTGGCTGCCACGGTCTTCGATGGCCTCACCCCAAATCTTGTCCACCTTGGTGCCGGACTGGTCGTAGGCGTCTTGGAGCGCCTTCTTGATCCGAGCGCGCTCTTCGTCGCTGAGGTCTTCGGAATAGACCTTCGACCAATGACCGACGTATTCGTAGAACTGTGTGCCGCAGGTAGGGAGAAGAAAGAGGTCCTTCATTCGCTCGTCGTCGGGGAGATTGGCGAGCAACTGCTTCTGGAACTGCGACCAGTCGCCGCCAGAGATCACCGCCACCTTCATGACGCCCAAAAGATCGTGTAAGAGGGCGGCGACGTCTGAACCGAGAGGTGACTTACTCGGCGCGAGGGTGCCGTCGAGGTCGAAGACAAAGAGCTTCTTGATGGTGTTCTCCTCCTGGTCGAAGCCGTCGTCGAGCCAACCTTCGCTGGCCCTCCACCACCCTAAACGAGACAATATTGATTGATTCGCTCGTGGATTACGAGGTCCTTAAATCTCTCCGCGACATCGACGCGTTAATCCATGAACGAAAGAATCTTCTCGGCCCGGACAGTATTCAATGTGAGGCAAATCTCAAGACTTCGTTTCGGCGCGTCAAAACGCGTCGGCAAAAGGGAGGGCGAGCACCGAACCCGGCGCGCCGCACGCCGAACAACGTGGATTATCGTCGCGCTTGGCGCGGCGTGGCTCGGTTTCTCATCGACGTTCTCCGCGGCGGGTGCGACGAGTGCAACGAGCACCACTACGTTGCCCGCCACCATCGTCGCGGCGGGCAATGCCTACGCACTTCAACTACTCAAGGCGCAACCAATTCCGCCGAGTGCTCGCGAGGTTGACTCTTTGCCCACGCCGCTCACTGGCACCGGCGACGTGGCCGGTGGAGTTGGTCTTCGTCTCGCGCATCGCTTGTATCTCCTGCCAATGACTGTTGATGTGGATCAATACGTGCGCGCGCATGTGCCGAGCGGAGAAAAGGTGACGGAAACGGGAACCGGTGGCGGACCGAACGTCGCCACGGTCGACACCCTCGGCCTGTCACTCACCTGCGTGAGCCCCCATATCACGTACTGCGGTGTCGCGTACTCCACGACTGAAGCGAAGAACGGTGAGCAGGAAATGCGCGTCGATGTGCAAGTGATCTACTTGCCAATCCTGAACGTCAAGATGCCCACGAGCGGCGTCGTGACCGTCACGGGCTTCGGCAAGATCTCATTGATGAATGCGTCAAACAATCCCACTTCCGTTGTCCTGACGCACCACCAAGTTCTTGCACTGCGCAGGGCCATCGCTAGCTTGAAGGACATGAGTAATAGCGGTTTCTGTGCGGAAGATTCACTGCTACTCAAAATCAAGATCGTCAACGACGGAAACGTGATTTGGACCGCGACGGCGGACGAATGCCCTGGCGCCCTATCGATTTCGTCGGCGAAGACCAATGTCACTCTCTACGACCGCTCATGTCCGTTCTGGCACGTCGTGAATTCTTTCTTCCCGTCCGGAGCCGCAGGCGGAACGAAGACCGGCAGCAAAGTCTGTGTCGACTCCTCGGATGGTTGAGTATCGTCCGAGACCAACTCGTCAATAGTCAATCAGCGGCGGCGACGTCAAGTTCCTCAATCGTCACCAGCGGTCCGAAGTTCGGTTCGCCCGTAATCGGCAGCAACAACATCAGTGCGGCGAGCGCGACCACGACGGCGATGATCGTCAACTCGCCGCGGTAGCCGATCGCTGTCACCAAAATCGCACCCACGCCAATCGACATCGTCTGCGGGAGCGAGGCGATCAAGTCGAAGGCCGAGAACGCCCGTCCCTGTAGTTCACCTGGCGTACGCAGCTGGAGGAGCGTGTAGGCACCGACCAGCAGTGGCGGCAGTGCTATCCCGAAGACGACGGCGCCCATCAGCACGAAGATCAACGTTCCGCCTTCGAGAAGTAGTGAGCCTGCGACGATGCCAATCAGACCGACACCGCACAGCCAACGCTCACCTATCTTGCGCATCGTCGGGGCCGAGAGCGGTCCTCCAATCAAGGCGCCGACGCCTTGCGCGGCCATGAGCACGCCGATGAAGCTCGGACTTCGGTGTAGCTCGTTACTAGTGATGGCGAAGATTGCCGTCTCGAGAAAGCCGACCACGCTGAGTGCGACGGCGAGCGAGATTGCCATTCGTCGCAGTATCGGCGTTCGTGCCACGTGGTGAAATCCGGCCGAGATCTCAGCGACGAAGTGCTCGGTCGTTCGCACTGGCTTCTCTTCTCGCACGTGCAAGGCGAGTACCGTGAATCCAGCGACGACGAACGTGGCCGAATCCAAAGCGGCGATCCAATGACCGCCGACGATGACGAAGAGACCTGCGCCGGCGAGTGGAGCGACCAGTCGAAGACCCTCGCGAACCGTTCTCAGGAATCCGTTGGCGTCGCCCAACTGCTCGGGCGGCAGTAACACGGTCAAGAACGCGGACTGGGCGGAGCCGATGAAGTTGCCGGCGAAACTGTAGAGGAACATGGTGAGGTAAATGATCCAGACGCCTGATGAGTTGTGAACAAAGAGCAAGAGCATCAACAGTGCGGCACTGAGAAAGTTCACGACGATGAGCGTGGGGCGTCGCCGCACGCGATCGACCACCATGCCGGCGAGTGGCGAGAAAAGCGCGGCCAGTGGAAAGAAGAGGAACGTGAGACCGGCCTCGGCATTGGAGTGTGTCAGCTCCTTGACCCAAATTCCTAGGGCCAAGAACATCGCCGTGTCGCCGAAGAGCGAAAAGCTCTGGCCGATAAGATACACCCTCGCGTCGCGGGATTTCGCGAGGTCGCGCATGGTCATTGGGGACTCCCGGGCGGTCGCACGGGGTAGGTGAACATGAGCGCCTCGACGGGAAGTGAGCCTTTCGTTCGCAGCGAGGCATCAGAGATTCGGTCGAGGAAACGATTGAAGATCGCGAGGATCTCGTGGGTGACCGCCTCCAGCTCGGCGGGCGTCACCCAAAGGATCGTTTCAACGTTTTGTGACGCCTCCTGCCAGACCTTGGGGAAACTCGATTTCGTATTGATGTAGCTCGCGAGTCGACTCATGGCTCGCTCGAACACCATTTGCTCGAGGCTCTTGGCGGCAATGCTCGTTTCAGCATCTTCGGTGACGTCGCTGAAGCGCATCCCTACGTTGACGATCTTCCAGGGACGAAGTCGACCGGGTCCGGATTCGGCCTCCTCTACAAAGCCGTATTTGGCCAACTGGCGAAAGTGAAACGAACAGGTCGTCGGCGACTCACCAATGAGTTCACCGGCGGCCGTCGCCGTGAGCGGGCCCTCCAAGGCCAGTGCTTCAAGTAGTGCGAGTCGCACCGGATGAGTCAGGGCGCGAAGAGTCTTCGGATCGTTGACGTCGCGCATTGCTGAACGGTTGTCGAGACGCGCTTTCGGGAGTTCACTTGTGGGATTCTCGGGAGCCATTTTTCGAGCGTACTCTATCGAGAGGTATCTCTCGATAGAGAAGTCTTACTAATTATCACCTTGTTTTGGCCACGCAGGTGGTTTGCGTTGCATGCTGCGTTCGCGACCGTCAACGATCGATACGCAGTACCTCAAAGCTCTTCTATAACGATACAGAGATGCTCCGTAAATAGATTTACAAATTATCCTCATTAACGGAACACGGGTGTATCGTTAACTAAGTGATTGAGACCAATCCTGGTTCGACGAAATCCGGGCGTCCCCGAAGTGCGGAGTTGGACCGCGTAGTTCTTGACGCCGTCTTGGATTTGATCGGTGGCGGCGCTTCGCTGGGTTCGCTCACATTGATTGGCATCGCCCAGCACACCGGAGTTTCGAGGAACGCCATTTATCGCCGCTGGAAGTCAAAAGAGGACTTGTATTTGGAAGTGTTGACGACGATCGATCATCGTGTGCCCGTTCTCAGCGCCCAAAGTGCACGAGACAATCTCGTTTCGCTGATGAACGCAGTCGCCGGTCGCGTCGCGGATCCACGTGTCAATCGAATGGAACAAGCCGTCAACGCTGAGGCAGGTAGCTTCCCCGATCTCCATCAGTACTTTGTCAACGAATATGTCGCACCTTTTCTCGATGCAATGAGATCGACAATTCGTCGCGGCAAAGAGACGGGAGAGATCCGCGGGGACGTCAATGAAGACATCCTTTCTTGCCTACTTATATCCTCGAACCTTTCTCCAATGTCCTTCGGAATGAACGCCAATGTCGACTTCGGATCAGTGAGTCAACTGTTTGTGGAACTCGCGTTCGACGGCGTTGCGCCGAATTGAGCCGACCGTTGCAAGACGCGGCGGTTCGAGGCCACTGACGCCTGACAAGTGGGAGCGACGCGACCCGCAAAGTGACCGATATGGTCGGGAGTACGACGAAAGGTCAGTGCATGGAGAAGCGACTGGTTACCGGATACCGGACGAATTCTCATGCGGCGGCTGATGAGAATCAGCAGCGTATCGAAGGTGTCTTTAAAGAACTGAGTGTCAAGAAACCTGACAACGTCAGTTACCTAGTGCTTCGGCTCGCCGACGACTCCTTCGTCCACGTGTCGTTCCAATCACCGAGATGACGAGACCAATCCCATTTCGTCCACGGCGGCATTCGCCCACTTTCAGGACGGGCACGAGAGTCGACGCGACGGTGCTGTCGACCAACAAACGGCGACGCTCATTGGTTCGTACATCACTGAAATCGCCTAATTCTTGCCTTCGGAAGCGTGGAAAGTAGGTTCTACGAGTGAGCACCAGATAAAACGCGCATGAATATCTCGCCAAACGTCGATCCGGCCCAACTCTTGGACGCTCTCTTCTCTGCGAGTCCCGATGCGGTGATCGTCGTCGACGAAGATGCCCGAATATTGCTGGCGAGTCCGGCCGTGGAATCGTTGTTTCAATACGCATCAGAAGAACTGATCGGAGAACTGATCGAGACTCTGGTTCCCCTTGATCGTCAAGAGCGTCACGAAGATCACCTTCGCCACTATTTCAAGTCGCCCCATCCGCGTGGGATGGGCGTGGGTCTGGAGCTCTCGGGCCGACGTCGAGACGGATCAGAAATCCCAATTGACGTGAGCCTCACTCCTGTGAAACTCGAGGGTCGAAATTACGTCGCGGCTTACGTACGCGACGCGAGAGAGCAGCGCCGACAGATAGATCGTCTCCACGCAGTGAATGAGATAACTCGGCACCTTCTGACTGGAAAGCAGATGGAGGACATACTTCCGTTGGTCACGAGAAGCGCCCGAATTCTTAGCTATTCAGAGGCGGCGTGGATCGTGACGCCGAAGTCGGACACTCACTTCCAGATCGTCGCGGTCGACGGACCGGGAACGGAGTGTTTGCTCGGCGAAATGCTGTCGGCCGAGACGAGTCGTTCGGCCGAAGTTATGCGAAGTGGCGCCTCGGAAGTTATCGAGGATCTCTACACCGCGACCAACGTGCCCGAAGGTGTCATTGAACTCGGTCTCGGGCCCGGCCTCTACGTACCATTCATCGCCGACGACCGGCGTCTCGGCACCCTGGTTCTCGGGCGACTGCGCGGTGAACCTAACTACCAACCGATTGACGTTGCGTTCGCCGAAGTGTTCGCCGGTGCGGCCGCTACAGCCATCGTCATGGGCTCAACGCGTACGGAACTCGAAAGGTTGAAGATCGTCGCCGAAGACGAACGAATCGCCCGGGACCTCCACGACACCGTCATTCAAGAGTTGTTCGCATTGGGAATGTCCTTGCAGGCGACGGGTGCCTCCGCAAACGGCCCAATTGGGGAGCGCATCGCCGCCGCCGTCGACGGGCTCGACGACGTCATAAAACAGATTCGGAACACGATATTCCGGCTCCCGGGGCAATCAAGAGGCAGTCGGGGCCTGCGCGAGGAGATGCTGACGCTCGGCGACAAGTACCTCGAGGAACTTGGGGTACTGCCACGGATTGTCTTCGATGGACCGGTCGAGACCATGGTGTCCGAGACTGTCACCGAGGACTTGCTTCAAGTGTTCGGTGAAGGTCTCTCCAATATTGCACGTCACGCACACGCGAAGCGGATCGATGCAGTGGTGGCGCTCGAGGGCGAGTGGTTGGTCTTTTCTCTCATGGATGACGGTATCGGAGTCACCGACAGGCTTACTGCTGGCAACGGCCTTCGCAATATGACGATTCGAGCGGAGAATCATGGTGGCACGTGCACCATTTCTCAACGTGCACCGAAGGGTTCGATCCTGTCATGGCGAGTTCCACTTTCGTCGTAGCCAAACAAAAGACCACAGCCCCCGTCTTCCTTGTTCAAAAGACGGGCGCTGTGGTCTTTGTGATTGGTTAGCGCGTCGAAACTGAGTCGTCCGTCGATGACGAGACGGCTTCATTCTCATCACGGAATGCGACGGCAGCAGCTGCCTCGATCGATTCCGTGGTCGCGCCGATGACAGCATTGAGCGTGAGGTCGCTACCGATGCGATCACTCAGGGCCAACTTGGTGGCCCGGCGCTGGCGATAGCCAGAGATCACGCCATCGACTCCAATCCAACTCGATGTCCTCCACGTGGCGAGGATCACGATGGCGAAGAGGGCGTAGAAGCCACAGACGCTTGCCGTGCCGGACATGACGTAGGTGAAGAGAAGAGCCAAACTGGTGAGCGCCGCAAGCCTGGTGAAGAGCCCTAACGCAAGGGCGATACCGATGGCGAACTCGGAAAAGGCGACCAAGACCGCGATCCAGCTCGCGTTCGGAACGACGAAGCTGTGAAGGAACGATGCCCACCAACTGTACGCCGCAGCACCGTGACCAGCGAAACCCGCGACTCCGGCCCCGTTGTTGTGGAGGAAGGCGGGATTCTCCGCCCCCCATAGTTTTGAGACACCTGTCTGAATCCACATCACACCGAGCCAAATGCGCATTGCGGTCCAACCAAGAGCCATCAACTTCGAAGCTCGTAGCCATTCCAGGATGGGTGGTGTGTTTCTCGCGGACGGTTCTCCGAGGAGCTCACGGATTCTTTCCATGGGACTCACCCCTTTCTGGTCCTTCACAGGACCTCGAATCCATCTTGGTTCGGAAGATCCCTCAACCAATAGGGACAATTGTCAGATAATCGTCCTGCTTTCGACTAGCGACGTGGTCGTAGTTCCGATTGCGATGTGATTGACCGGCTCATTGCGGGTCGAACGCGCGCTGCGGCGCGGGGCTTAGATGCAACTAATTCCAATGACGTGTCGAACGACTACGAATGCGAACTATTACTCAGGTCCGGAGAAGGATTTTCGTTCACGTTCGGCAACGTGGACGGCGAACACCGCAGCTTCCGTGCGGTGTTTCATGCCCATTTTCATGAGAAGGTTCGAGACGTAGTTACGAACTGTCTTCTCCGCCAGGAACATAGTTTCGGCAATCTCGCGATTCGTCTTGCCCTCGGCGATAAGGTCGAGAATTTTTCGTTCTTGAGGCGACAAGGGCTTCAGTCGCTCTTCTTCGCGGTCCCGACCAAGTCGCGCACGAGCTTGAGCGACCAGTAACGGATCAAGCAACGACTCGCCACGCGCGGCACGCCGCACCGAAGCGACCAGGTCGTTGCCATTTATTTGCTTCAATACGTAGCCCGCAGCACCGGCCATCACCGCACCGACGAGCGCTTCGTCGTCGGCGTAGGAAGTCAACATGAGGCAGTGGATCTCTGGCGACGCCGAGCGAATGTCGCGGCAAATTTCGATTCCGTCACCGTCAGGCAAACGGACGTCGAGAAGAACGACGTCGGGCTTCGCTTCGGGGATTAGGACGAGCGCCTCGCTTTGACGACCGGCCTCGCCAACCACCTCAATATCGCCCTCACGCTCAAGTAGTTCCCGGACGCCGCGCCGCACGACTTCGTGATCGTCAACTAAAAACACTGACAACATTGTCGCCACCTCTCGTTCGATTCACTACGCATCGCATAACAACGCTCGCTCATGGAAACAAACTTAAGCGTTCACAGTGTCTTTTCTAATGCGAGTTCCAGATAAGCGATAGGGACATTTGGCCCGAGAGCCAAATATGTGGGAAAACCTCGAATCGCGAACGCTGGTTTGCGTTGTTGCTATTCAGGACTGGCCCTGCGTTACGGACGTGGGCTCGATGGGGAATCGAACCATAACGTCGCCGCCGATACGCTCCGTTCTCACCGGAAAGCCCGAGTGCCGAAACACGGCAATCATGTCGCGATTCGCGAAGAGAGTTTCGGCGGTGAATTCCTTGATCCCTCGCTGCCGGGCGGCGGCCGCCAATGCGGCGAGCAGACGATGTCCCAGTCCCAAGTGCTGGTAGGAGTCGCGTACAAGGAAGGCCACTTCGGCCGCCGCGGTCTCAAGAAGGCGGTCGTAGCGCCCGACTGCGATAATTTCATCGCCGTCGAGAACGACGAGTGCCAAACGGTTCACGTAATCGACGTTCGTGAAGTGCTGAACCTCCTCGGGCGAGAGTTGCGGATGCACGGAGAAGTAACGACGATAAATCGAGTCAAAGGAAAGACGACTGTGAAAGTCGACAAGTCTCTCGCCATCGTCGCTGCGAATTGGTCGAAGAAGAAGGCGGACATCTGCGCCTAGCTCGATCGTGGACTCGAGATCGACAGGGTAGCGACCGGGAGTGGGCGAGTCTTCGTCGACCATTGAATCGCTCAGTTCGCAGGACTTCGCCATGGCTCTATCATCCTTCGCCGCTCGCCGCACCCGGTAGTGACGAATGTCCTCTTGGGTCACCATCGAAGGCTTCAACCGGCCGATGAGACCGACTATTCGCCTTTGAGGTCACGACGCTGGAAGATGACCACCCCGAGACTCGCGGCCGCCATTGCCACAATGATCATTGCGACATTGGCCGTCCAATTGACCGGCGAGGCGGGCGAGGCCGCCATTTGATGAAACGCGGAGAGGTCAAGAATCCAGTGATTGAGATTGACGGCGCCACCGACGATCTCGATGAGAGAGAACCACGCCAATAGTGCGTACGTCACGGTGCTCACGAATCGAGGTATGACGGCGAGCGCCAGTATTCCCGCTCCGAAGAGGACCAATGCGGGCACGGCCACATTGATACCGGCGTCCACCAGGGTGGCGAGATCAACGTGCGCACCGTCGCTCGCCGCGCCGATCCAGGTGGCCACGCCGGCCAGCACGCCTCCCAGCGCCAGCACCGACGCACCGAGCGAAATGCGCTCCACCATCCAGGTATACCTCGAATACGGACGAACCAACAGATTCTCCAACTGACCGCTCGACTCCTCTCTCTCGGCGGCGCTCACTTGGTTGATGGCGACGAAACTCAGCGCCACGGCCATAATCAAGAGCGCGACACCGAGGTACGCCTCCGCTCCCGACACGCCCAACCGAACGAATACCTGTCGGAGACTCTGTGAGCTGGTAATTATCTTCCCGCCGGACTTGGCGATGCTGCCGAGGAGCAGTCCGTAGGCCACTATCGACACGGCCCACGCGATCAACGTCGTTCGTGAGGTGTAGATGGCGAGACCGAACGGCGTCATCGGAAGTCGACGAATGGTGCCGATGCTGGAGCGATCCGACAACGTGCCCGCGCCGAGGTCTCGACGTCCGGCCACTACGAACGTGGCCAGGCTGAAGAGAATGACGGAGGCGGCGATGGGCACCAGCGCCCACGGTTGCGGTCTCGTCAAGGGTCGCAGTTCCTCGACCCACCCGAGTGGTGTCGCCCAACGTAACCACGCGAGACCCGTACCTGAATCGGCGACCATTCGAAGGGCGTAGCTAGTGCCGAGCAGTGCCGACGCCACACCCGCGCCTTGACGTCGCGAGGTTGCTATTTCGCCGCAGAAGGAGCCAATGGCGAGAAACATGAACACACCGCTTGTCACAGCTAATGCGAAGAAGACGGCTCCGCCGGCGTCAATTCTCACTTCGGAAGAGTGACCGACCGCCGCCGTGATGACCGCCGTCAGGACGAAGAGCACGGTTGCTCCCGCCATCAACCCAAGCATCGCCTGTTGCGCCGCGCTCTTTCGAGTGACGCCGCCGATCAAGAGCAGCTCCCAACGCCCTGCGTCCTCTTCGCCTCGAGTGAGTTTCGTGCTCGTGAGAATCGCCCAGACCGCACCGATGATCGCAAGCACCGTCAGGCACTTCCACGCCGTAAAGCCAGGCACCGTGCCGATTCGAATCGCGGGGCCGACCAGTGCACTGATGCCGACATTCCTTCCAAATTCCTGCACAAGTAGATGTCTTGACGCCAACGTCTTGTAACTCGTTGCGTAGGTGAGCGCCTGGATGGCCACGTAGAGCCCGAAGACCACGCCCCACATAGCGCCGGATCGCATCGACTTTCGCGCGGTGACGCGAACTATTGCCGAAGGAGTCGACCGTTGACGGTGCGATGGCGCCTGCGTTGACTTACTCGTCGTCGTGATCACTGGCAGCGCTCGCCGTCGAACCGTAATGCGCCAAGAACAACTCTTCGAGCGATGGCTCGCGGCTCAAGAGCTCTCGTACGCCGCAATTCGCAATCGCAGACAGCAACGGCTCCATGGGGCCGCGCACAAGGCAGCGCACGGTGTGACCCTGCACTTCGAGCGACGAGACACCGTCCACTCCGGCGAGGTCAGGCACGTCTCGTTCGAAGGTCATGTCGACGCTCACCGCGGAGAGGTGACGCATCTCGGTCATGGTGCCGATCTCGACGAGGCTCCCCTCGCGCAGAATCGCGATCCGATCACACAGTGCCTCGACCTCACTCAATATGTGCGATGAGAGCAGCACACTCTGGCCACGATCCTTGGCTTCATGAACGCAGAGCCGAAACGCCCGTTCCATGAGTGGATCAAGCCCGCTCGTGGGTTCGTCGAGAATGAGGAGATCGGCTCGGGTCATCAAGGCGGCAACGAGGATGACCTTCTGACGGTTTCCTCTCGAGAGTGCTCGTACGCGTTTGTTCACGTCGAGATCGAATCGTTCGATCAGTTTGGACTGATACTTCAGATCAACGTCGCCGTAGACCTGACCCAAGAGTCGGAGTGTCTCGGCCACGCTCAACGAGGGCCAGAGATTCGCTTCTCCCGGCACGTAGGCAAGTCGTTGGTGCGACGCAACAGTGTCGCGTTGCACGTCCGAGCCGAATATTTCAGCGCGTCCCCGTGTCGGGATCAGTAATCCCAATAAAAGCCGTATCAATGTGGTCTTACCGGCTCCGTTGGGACCGAGACAGCCGAGGACTTCACCCTCGCCCACTTGTAAATCCAGCCCAATCAGCGCCCGGGTCGATCCGTAGTTCTTGGTCAGGTCAAAGGTGGCGATGGCGGGTGAAGTCACGATGCCGACTCTCCACGATCTTGAAACGTTGGCGTGGCCGTCGTGTCCGACGTGCGGTCTAAGAGCGCTTGCGGGTCGTCGATCAGCCCGGTCACGGCGCGTTTGCCTTCTTTCATCGATGAGCAATGAATTTCGAGTCAAGATTATGAATTCCCTCGCGAGGTTACTAGGGTCGTTCGTCCTCTTTTCACGGCTGCATCGAATGTGGACAACGTGATTACACCGCAGAGGCGTCTTCGGCGAAGTACCCAACGATCGAAACCTTTGACTCACTCGTCACGAACATCAGGTGAAGGTCCAATCCAGACGTCCGCTTCGTAACATCGTGGCATCGATGCAGATGTCGCGAGTCTCGGAACCAATCTCAGATTTGAAACGCGCATATGATCAATCGGAGAACGTAAAGAAGAGACATGACCTCGCCGGAATCGACATTGAATGCAGCAGGCGAAGGATCCTCGACACCTCCTCGAATTGTCGTTGGGAGCGACGGCTCATCGTCATCGATCTTGGCCCTCGAGTGGGCAGCCCGCCAGGCTGAATACTTACACGCAACACTTGAAATCGTCGCGGCCTGGGAGTGGCCCGCGAACTTCGGATGGTCGGTGCTTCCCGGTGGTTACGATCCGGCGGGTGATCTGGAGAAGATGCTTGATCCATTGGTCGAATCGCTTCAAGTCGCACATCCCGACGTTGCGATCAGTGCGAAGGTCGTGGAAGGTCATCCCGCGCCGGTCCTCATCAAGGAGTCAGTGGGCGCGGAGCTTCTGGTCGTGGGCAGTCGTGGGCATGGGGAATTCGTCGGCATGTTGATTGGATCGACCAGCGAGCATTGTGTCGCGCACGCTGCGTGTCCCGTGGTGGTGATTCGCTCGCACGCGTAACTTTCGCGTCGAAATGACCACCGCGTGAGTTGCAGCGGCGAAAGGCGAACCGATTCGGTTCGTACACGATTGTCCTTTCAAGCTCAGTGGATACACTTTGGCCGATAGTCGACGTTCGTGTGCCAGCGGGCGTAGTTCTGAACTTCTAAGATCAGTCATCGTCGTGCTGGGAGGTCGCAGTGACGGCTATTCCGGACATCGTTGAGTTCCTGCGGCGCTATCCTCCCTTCGTTGACGTCGAATTGGAAGAGATGGAACGTCTTGGCGCGGACGTGGAGATTGAGTTCCACCGCGCTGGAGAGATCATCTTCTCCAAGGGTGACCAACCGGTTGAGTTCCTGAGAGTAATTCGCTCGGGCGTCGTCGACATCGTGAGTGACGGACAAGTGCTCGATCAGATCGAGGTAGGCGAGTTGTTTGGTCACGCGTCAATGTTGTCGGGCCTCCCGCCCGGATTCGAAGCGCGCGCGGCCGAGGACACACTCACGTATCGCATTCCGGCGGCGAGCGCGGCCCAGATATTCGCGGGGCCGGGGGCACTACGCTACGTGACTCGCCTGATCCTTGAAGATCGACACCATCTTCGCTCCGGTCCATCCCGTGAAGCCATGGCTGATCAGCTTCGCGCACCGGTACGAGACGCCATCCGCACAGCGCCCATCATTTGCCGGCCCGACGAGTCGATTCGTGGTGCGGCCCAAAAGATGGCCACGTCGGGAGTCAGCGCTTGCATCGTCGATCTTGGCGGAACCTTCGGCATCGTGACCGACAGCGACCTTCGAACGAGAGTGGTCGCCGAGGGGCTGAGTGGTGACTCGCCCGTTTCTGCCGTGATGACGGCACCGGCGTTCACGGTGACCGATGACCGGCCGGGAAGCGAAGTGTTGTTGGACATGCTTGACCGGGGAGTAAAACACTTTCCGGTCACGTCGGCGTCGGGTCGAGTGATCGGGATTGTGGAGGATCATGACCTGGTTGCACTCGAGAGCAAGTCGACATTTCATCTCCGTCGTGCCATTACTCGAGCAGGCACCACGGACGAGCTCATCACGGCGGCTTCATCGCTGCGACCGACCGTGGTTTCTCTGCACCGCGGAGGCATGGCCGCGCTTGACGTCATGTCCGTCTTCTCGGTCGTGGCCGACGCGCTGACGAGACGCGCACTGGATCTTGCGGTAGGCACGAGCGAACCACCCAGGCGTTTCACGTGGCTCGCACTCGGGAGCCAGGCGCGACGAGAAGCGATGCCGAGTTCCGATCTGGACAGTGCGATCGCCTGGTTCGGAGATGGAAATGACGATGACGATCCGTCCCTACGTCGGTATTTCTCCGATGTCGCGACGACCGCGACGGACATCCTGGCACAGTGTCACTTTCGAGCTGATGAACACCGTGTCAGTGCCGCGGATCCCCTCTTCATTCGATCACTTTCTTCGTGGCAGCGAGAAGCCCATTCGTTTCTCGATGACCCCACGCAAGAAAAGGCGCTCGTGTTGGTGTCGGTGTTAGTCGACAGTCGTCCCGTGTGGGGAGATGTTTCCGAGTCACTGATTGCCGAAACCTTCCGGGTCGCGCAGGCGTACCCCCGGCTGCTACGGCTGCTCGCGCAATTCGCGCTCTCACACAAGCCGCCGGTCGGATTCATTCGAGGCTTCGCGATCGACGTTTCGGGCAAAGGTCGCCGTCACCTTGATCTGAAGCTCGCTGCCGTCGTGCCGATCACCGACTTGGCGCGATGGGCGGGTATGACCGCGGGCGTGGCGTGCGCGTCGACGTCCGCGCGACTTCGCGCGGCGAGTGATCATGGCACGTTGAGCTTGTCCGATTCACTCACTCTGCGAGACGCGTTTGAACTCACCAGCCAGCTGAGGCTCGATCATCAAGTCGCCCAGCTCGAAGCCGGGATCGAACCTGATGACGTCGTGGCCCTAGAGGATTTGAGTCCACTGCAACGCACCTACCTGAAAGAGGCGTTCCGCGCGGTCGTCTCCGTGCAAAGACGTATCGCCAACGACTTGTCATGGAACCCCTGAAGTGCGCTATGTACCGTTGATTCGACGAGCGAAGTCCCTGACGGCGCGTACCTACGCTCGAGCTCCATTGGAATCCGGCGCGACGCCGTGGCGTCAGGCGCACTACTGCGTCGTGGATCTCGAGCTCAGCGGTCTTGACCCGAAGAATGACGAGATCATCTCGTATGGCGCGGTACCTATTGACGCGGGTCGAATCATGGCGGGAGGAGCGGTCTACGGACTTTGTCGGCCGACTCGAGCACTGTCGGAGGGTTCGGTACTTATTCATGGAATACGCACGGTCGACCTCGTCGAGGTTCCAGAGATCGACGAGGCGATTTTGCCGCTCGTCGAGGCGATGACGGGCAGAACATTGGTGGTCCACGTGTCCTGGGTCGAACGCTCATTCCTCGGTCGGGCCTTTGCGAGGCAGGCTCTTCGTCTGCGCGGTCCCGTCATCGATACGTTTGAACTTGGCCAGTCGCTGTCGCTCATGCGAAAGGAATCACCAGCTCCCCGCGCGCTCGACGAACTCGCGCGCAGTATGTCGCTTCCGGTTCATCAGCAACATCACGCTCTGGGTGATGCGCTTACGACGGCGCAGGTTTTTCTCGCGCTCGCCTCACACCTGGATGAGTACGAGCCGCAAACGCTTCGCTCACTATCGCGCGCGAAGTGACGCCTGAGGTCCCAGAGTTGAGAGGTCAGGCGCAGGAACGTTGCGGACCCGCGATGGGACATTTTGCCCTATCGAGTCGCGGTCGGTGTCGGTACGTTGAGTCTTGGAAGGTCTGACGACTCAGTCAGAGCCAGCAGGCTCTCCAGAAAGTTGGTCAAATCATGCTTTCGAAGTCATCATTGCGAGAGTTTGAGGTCCCGGTACGATTTGGTCCCCCGTGGGCTTGGGTCGACGACTTGTTCCATGACGGCGAGTGGCGACGTTCCTTCAAGATCGAAGAGACGCATGACGGCGACACGATAATCGTGCGCGCCGAATTGCCGGGTCTCGATCCGGAAAAGGACGTCGTCGTCGAAGTCGTGGACAACGAGTTGCTGATCAGGGCTCAACGGTCCGAGACGCACCGGAGTCACGCGGACCACGTGTACCGAAGCGAAATTCGCTACGGATCATTCATGCGGAGTATCCCTGTTCCAAGTGATATCGACGAGTCCAAGATTGAGGCGACCTACAAAGACGGCATGCTCGAAGTGCGGATGAACTCGACCTCCGCGGTTTCTGAGAAGGAACCACGCCGGGTCGAAATCAAGCGCACGTAGGGTCACATCGCGTTACAGCGATGCCGTCATGTTGAGGACGCACGGGCAGAACTTCCAGTTGCCCGTGCGTCCTCGCTCGTTGTCTGAGCGTTGCATTTCCAAATTGCGTGCGACCCGATGTCAGGCGTCATTGTCATCCCCGGATCCACACGCGAATCAGGGTTTCGAAAGATCTGGCCACCTTGGCAGCGCCCTCGCACATTGAAGGGACATTTAGCCCTATCGCTATGACGGGACTGGCCGGTACGGTGACACCGTGTCCGTCATCGACGAGAGCATTCGCAGACGAACGCAGTCATCTGACACCCCGAACCGCAAGGAGTTGAAGTCATGAAAGCACTCGTCTACAAGGGTCCCGGCCAAAAGAGTTGGGAAGAGGTCCCGAATCCCGTAATCCAAAAGCCGACCGACGTCATCGTAAAGATGGTCGCCACGACCATATGTGGTACCGATTTACATATTCTCAAGGGCGACGTGCCGGAAGTCGAAGTTGGACGGATCCTCGGTCACGAAGGCATCGGCGTGATCACTGAAATTGGCGAAGCCGTGACACAACTCGCGGTCGGCGACAAGGTGATCTTGGCGTGCGTCAGTTCGTGCGGGCGTTGTTCCAACTGCCGAGAGGGCCTCTTCGGCCACTGCCTCGACCCAGAAGGGATTGCCGGGATTGGCTGGATCTTTGGGTACATGATCGACGGGACTCAGGCTGAGTACGTCCGGGTGCCCTTTCCGGAGAATTCGGTCTACAAGATGCCAGAGAGCCTGTCGGACTCCGAAGGCATCTTGTTGTCGGACATTCTGCCGACCGGATTTGAGATTGGCGTGCAGTACGGGCACGTGAATCCCGGCGACGTCGTCGCGGTCATCGGCGCAGGTCCAGTTGGACTGGCGTCAGTTATGACTGCTCGCCTGTACGGTCCCTCGAAGATCATCGCCATTGACCTCGATGACAGTCGACTCAAGCGCGCCGCCGACTTCGGTGCGAGCGACACGGTGAACTCCGGCGACGCGGACTGGAAAGAGCAAGTCTTGGCTCTGACCGACGGTCAAGGCGTCGACGTCGCCATCGAGGCGGTCGGTATCCCGCAGACCTTCACCATGGCAACGGTCATCGTTCGCCCCGGTGGAAGCGTCGCCAACATCGGCGTCCACGGAAAGCCCGTGGAACTGGCGCTGAACGAACTCTGGATCAAGAACATTGACATCTCGATGGGTCTCGTGAACACGAACACGCTCGCCATGTTGTTGAAGCTCGTCACCGAGAAGAAACTGCCGGCCGAGAATTTCGTCACGCACGAATTCTCCTTCGATCAGATGCTTCAGGCGTACGACGTCTTCGGTAACGCAGCACAGCACGACGCGCTCAAAGTCCTCATTCACTAGCCCGTCACGACACGTGACGGCCAAGAGAGTGATGGTCGGCGTTGGGGCAAGTGAGCCGACCATCACTCCATTTGGTTCGTAGTGTTACTTCTTGGTGGGTTTCACCAAACCGTCCAACTCGTTCGCGTCCATTGATTTGTTCACGATTCGGGTGGCGAGGTCGGTGAGGCCCTCGTTATGGTTGCGCGCGTGTGTCCGTAATCGATTGAACGCGTCATCCATGTCGCAACTCGTAGCTTGGCTCACCATGCCCTTCGCTTGCTCGATGATCACTCGACTGTTGAGGGCGTTACTCAGCTGAGCGTTGAGGGTACTCGCGTCAAGTGTCAATTGGTGTTGCAGAATTGCGATCGTCGCGACGTCGGCGAGACCTTGAGCCACCGCCGCGTCGTCGTCGGTGAGCGAGCCGTCATGCGTGCGAAAGAGGTTCAGGACGCCGATCGTCCGGCCACGAAGTCGCATCGGCAGGCAGTGAACCGCTCGGAAGCCCTGCGCGATGGCTCGGGGCGTAAACAACGGCCATCGACCTTCGGTTTCACTCAGCGCTTGATTGGTGATGGGAAGACCATCGTGAAAGCAGTCAACGCATGGGCCCTCATTGGCTTGGATTTGAAACAATTCGAGTACTTTCATCGACTCACTCGACGACGCCACGAATTGAAGGTCTCCAGTCGGCGAAGCCAACATCACTCCGGCAGCGTCGACGTCAACCGCTTGCACCGATCGAAGTGTCAAGACTGTGAGAATGTCAATGACGTCGTAATCGTCGACGAGATTGTCCGCCAACTCCACCAGCGTCGCAATTAAAAAGGATTCCCTATTCATCGTTTCCACTTGCAGATTCTACCGTCCGCCAATTCCGTCGGTTGGTTCGTTCAGCCACTCTCGTGACTCCAAGTCGAAGCGTGTTGCGCCGGTTATAACTCGCTCGGCGAGGTCAGAAATTAGGCTTCCCGCCCCGAATGCGTGCGCTCGGAGGGCGACCAGGCCGTCCTTGACCGACATCGAGCCCTGTATTGCCAGCATTCCCGCGGCCTGATGAGAGCGAAAGTCGATATTTGATGCACCGCCTAATTCTCCGACCACGCTCTCGTGCGAGCCACCCGCCTGTAGTCCCAATATTGACCTGCTAACCACCGATGCCATGAGGTACGCGTCAGATGATTGTGCCGAGTTCAAGGAACCGGGATCATTGCGATAGAGGCTGAGCGCTCCGAAGCGCACGGCACCGAATCGAACTGGATACCCGAAGACCGCTCTGGCACCCAGTTCCACCGCTTGTGGTCCATACGTACTCCATTTGGAGGTGGTGCTTCGCAACAGGTCAGCCTCTTCATTGGCGCTACCGAGGCTCGCGTCGAACGCGGGTCCTTCGCCAAGGGTTAATTCTAGATCCATCAGAGCTTCCGAGGTTTGGTTACTGGTGCACAAAGACGTCAGATCTTGATCATCGCCGATCAGTGCAATGCCCGCACCATCGAGCGCCATGAACCTTGTCGCCACCTCACAAAGTGCGAATCCCGTGGTGCGCTCTCGATCTACGCGCTCCATGAGCGCGTAGATATCCAGGAGACGATCAGCGCTCACGCATTCACCGCGTTCATTTTCGCGAGAACGGTGCTCGCAATGACATAATCCATCGCCTTTACCTCCTCGCGGGTTTCGGCGCGAAACTCAAACCTGCCCTTACGTCGTCGACAAGGATCAAGGGGGATTTGATCCTTGTCGACGAAAACTATGCAGCCTCCGACGAATGCCTTCGAGGGCTACTTCTTCGAGTCTTCAATTACTTTCGTTGCGCCCTGAGCGGCATTGCCCCTCATCTAGTCGAAGTGTCGTTCAGCCTCGGGTCGGGCGTCGTCACACGATTGTCGATAAGACTCAAAAGCCTGACATTGAGGCTCGAAGCCATGTTCGTGGCTCGGTCCTCCTAGGCCACCAAAGTTCAATATTTCATTGAATGAATCGGCTCTTTGTGGGGGCCCTTTGATGGCGTTGGTCCGGGTTGGACGAAAGCGGATCCACTGTGCTTCTCGCCACCGCTTCATCACTGAACCACCTGATTCCAATCGCGGACAACGGCCCGTGTGGTACCGGCCATTTCACCCAACAACCGAGTGACTGATCCGAGCATTGCTATTTAGTGTTCTCGTGCACCGAGCTCGTATTTCCCGCGGTGTCGACCACTTGTCGGTCGAGGGAGTGGCGTTGCGTTCGCTGCGGACCTCTCGACACTGCGAAGATGATCGCCGAAACGACAAAGCCAAGCGCCCCCGCAACCATCAGGATTATTCCTACGGTTGAAAGGCGAAAGCCCGTACCTTGATAGGTGATGGCCCAGTACATAATTGCGCCGGCAACGGCGGCAATGGCACTGAGCACCATTCCTGGAAGTCCCATTTCACTCCTTCTTACCAATCCCTGACTGCATGTCAGGTGAGAAGGAAGCGAGGTCTTGACGTCCTAAGTGAAGCGTAACACCGCTTGGCCCGAAACTCGGCGGAACCTTTTCGGGCTTTGCTGACTCCGCGTAAGTGACGAACCATTGGTGGCGTACAGACGTCTTTCTACTCCAGAGTCACAATTCGACATTAAGTAGTGTCACCAACAACTTCTTCAATGGAGTGACCAAAGTTTGAAGAACTGTTGCGCTTCCGTCAAGTCAATGTCAAGTTCTGTTCATCTCGTTTCGATATGAATTCACCATGCAAACCCACCTTCACACCAATAATTTGCTGCGTCTGGGGCTCATTTCAGCCCTGGCCGCAGTGACCATCGCTTCACTTATCGCCCTAACGACCCCGGCCCACGCTGCTGCGAATCCAGGATTCGTCCTCTATTCGGCACAGGGCTATGACCACGCCGCAGTCACCGCGTTCAACGCTACGAACCCCGGATTTACGGTCACGCTGAATGACAACTCGACCGGGCCCCTGCTGGAACAGATCCAAGCCGAAGGTAACAACCCGAAGTGGGGTGTTCTCTGGGTCGACGGGGCTACGGCGTTCGCGCAGTTGGATAACGAGGGGAAGTTGTTGAAGCACAGCGTTCCCAAGGTCTCGTTCAATTCCCTTGGCCACGCCAACGTACCGGCGGACGGCAGCTATACCCCCACCGGCCTCACCGTCACGGGCGCCCTTTGTTACAACTCGGCTGCCGTGAAGGCGAGTCAATTACCATCGACCTGGGCTCAACTCGCGCACTCGAAGTACGCAAGCGCCCTCGGAATGAACGACCCTTCACAGTCGGGACCGACGTTTCCGCTCATCGCAGGCGTGATGGATCAAATGGGTAAGTACCAGAGTGGATCGACGGCCAAGGCCGTCGCTGACGGAAAGAAGTTCTTTTCGGACCTGGCCAAGGGTGGCATGCTCGTGAGCTCCACCAACGGACCGACCCTCGGCGCGATGGAACAGGGCTCGATCAGCATGGCCATCGTCCAGAGTTCGGCCTGTTACGGCGACGAGTTGAATGGTTCGTTCCCGGCTATTCGCGTGAAGTACCTGAACTACTCGATCGCACTACCCAGCGCCATTGGCATCGATGGCAAGCAGCCGGCGATCGTTCGTGATGACGCGAAGAAATTCGTGGACTGGGTCATGTCTTCGTCCGGTCAAAAGGTCATGCAGACGGGCGACCCGCAGGGTGACTCTCTCTTCTGGCCGGTGCTCAAGGGTGAGAACCCATCCAACAAGGTGATCCCATCCTTATCGAGCACCCACGCCATCACCATCAGTCCCTACGTATGGGGACCGCTTGAGTCAACGGTGAATACCTGGTTCGACAGCACAGTGGTGCCCAAGTAAATCCTTCGACTTCATCTCTCTTCAGAAGTCTGCGCGCCGTCGCTGAGGTCAAATGACCTGGGCGGCGGTTCCGCGCAAGAAAGGACGGCGTGGCCGACGTAACGATTAGCACCACCACGAGCGATGTTGTTCGCGCCCCCGAACCCCCTAGGCGAGAGCGAGGACTCGGCAGGAAACGATTCTCATTGGGTGGCACCGCCATATGGATCGTGCTGTTTTTCCTTATCGTCGCGCCGGTGGGTTGCTTCTTGATACTGGCGGTGAGCCCGCGGCTCTTTCAACAGGGTTCGCAGTGGTTCACGCTTTCCTTCATCCGTCAAGCGTTCACGGGTTACACCAGTCAAGGGATCTTCAACTCGCTGTGGGTCTCGACGTTGGTCTCGTTCCTCGCCGTCTCTACGGCGACGACGATCGCCTGGCTGGTTCACCGGACCAACCTTGGCGCTCGACGACTGTGGTCCGTGTGTATGTGGTTGTTGCTGCTCATGCCGACGTGGATGATGACGCTCGGTTGGACGGACCTGCTGGAGCCTCACGGCGCCGCGCGCGCCATTGGCCTCAATACCAGCTGGCTCTACGGCGAATTCTTCGGTCCGCTGGGCATAATCATCGTGCTCACGTCCGCAGCGCTTCCCTTCGCTTACTTCATCGTCTCGGCCGGGTTGCAAGGACTCGGTCCGGAGTTCGAAGACGCGGCAAGAATTCACGGAGCCGGGCGTACGCGCACCTTTGCGACCGTATTGCCGATCATCGCCCCGGCGCTGTTGAGCGCCATCGCGATCAGCTTCGCCGAGACCATGAGCGACTTCGGCGTAGCCTTCACGCTCGGCTACCACGTGCATTTCCCGTTAGCCACGTACAGCTTGTTCTCGGCGATCTCGAACTTTCCCGCGAACTTCTCGGTCGCCGCGGTCATCGCCGCCGTCTTGATCATCTTGACCATCCCCCCGATCGCACTGCAGTCGGTCGTGATGCGTCGCAGCAAGTCCTACGCGGTGCTCTCAGGTCGAACGCGAGCTCCACGTCGCCGTGAGTTTGGTCCGCGATCGCGCTACCTTTCCTCTGTAGCAGTGGGTCTCGTCGTGTTCGTCGCACTCGGGGTGCCGATTCTTGGGGCCGTCATCGGTTCATTCGTCCAGAACCTCGGTGACGCCACGGGCGCCGGTGCGCATTTCACCTTGTCGTACTACTCCCAGGCAATTCATCCTTCCGTCGTCGACAACAGTCTCGGTTCGCCGCTCGTGCTCTCCAATCAGCTGGGCCTCGTCGTCGCCACGCTCACCGGTGTAATGGCCATTGTCTTGGCGCGACGGCTCGTGGCGAGTCACGGCGGTTGGAGTCAACGAATCACGGACATCCTCCTACTCGGCTCGGTGGCGGTGCCCGGCGTCGTCCTTGGCGTGGGCTACATCTTCTTCTACAACTTGAGTTTCATCACTTCTCACGTGGTCGACATCTACAAGACGCTGCCCTTGTTGATGCTCGCTCTCATCGCGTCGGCCCTACCGGGTCAAACTCGCTTCATGGCCGGTCCGGTGAGCCAGATTCAGCCGTCACTGGGTGAGGCCGCGAGGGTTCATGGGGCCAGCCGATTTCGATCGTGGCGAACGACCAACATGCCGCTGATGTCGCGAGTCTTGGTATGGGGTTGGCTCTTGACGTTCACCAAGACCCTGTCGGAATTGGCGATCGCACAGATCCTCTATCCTCCGAGCCAGGAGCCAGCCTCGGTGACGATCCAGTCCTATCTCGCAAATTTTCAGTCCGGTACCGGCACGGCCATGACGGTCCTCACTTTGGTCGAAATGTTCGGTGTCATCGTCATCGCCCTCGCGCTCTATCGCCTCGTGACACCAGAGGGTTGGCGACGAACCGGGTGGAGCGTGGTGAAGTGACGTTGGATTCTGCCGCTCCTCAAGCCGTGGGCGTGGTGGTCGAGCAGCTGCGCAAGGAGTTCGGCGAGAAGGTGGCTCTGGACAGCGTCGATCTCACGATCGAACCTGGTTCGTTCGTCGTGCTGCTCGGACCCTCGGGTTCGGGAAAAACGACGCTGCTCCGTTGCGTCGCGGGAATCGAACGACCATCGAGCGGCGTGATCACGATCAACGACGTCTGCGTGGCCGGACCGCGCACGTTCGTGCAACCGGAGAAGCGCAAGACCGCGATGGTGTTTCAGGACTACGCCCTGTGGCCGCATCTCACGGTCAGGAAGAACATCGCGTTCCCACTTGCCATGTCATCTCGCTCGAAAGAACTCAAGGACCGACGCGTGGACGATCTCTTGGAGAGGGTCGGAATTTCTCACCTGGCGTCGCGGTACCCCAACGAGCTCTCGGGCGGAGAACAACAGCGCGTCGCCCTCGCTCGAGCGCTCGCCGCTGACGTAGGTCTGATCCTTTTCGATGAGCCACTGTCGAATCTGGACGCGGACCGCCGCGAACAGCTGAGGATCGAGATCGCGACGTTGACGCGAGGAGCTGGCGCCACCGCGATCTACATCACCCACGATCAAAGTGAGGCCTTCGCGTTGGCCGATCGTGTCGGTGTGTTGAACTACGGTTCACTGGTGCAATTCGACACGCCAGAGAACATCTACCGACACCCCAAGAACGCTTTCGTCACACGTTTCACCGGTGTCGCGGGGGAGTGTCCCGTGTTGTCGGCCACGTCCTTGGACGATGACTTCTTCGACGTGACATTGCCCTTCGCTCCGTCGCAATCGTTCAAGGCGTTGGGCGTCGATTGTCACGTGGGCGATGCTTCGCTGCGTTTCTTCGTGCGGGCGTCGGGAATCGCCCTCAACGCGCCTGGTGAAGACGACGGCGTGCCGGCTGAAGTGATTGACATGGCCTTCAATGGTCGTGGTTATGAACACGTTGTTAAGGTTGATGAGCAGATGACGCTCACGAAAGTCTTCTCGGTGCGGCGATTTGAACGCAACGCGAACGTGAAAGTGTCGTTCGACTCGTCGGCCTGCTTCGTCATGGCGGCCCAAGGAAGTAGGAGTTCATGATTGCCACGTTGAGCAGTTCCACCTCCGTCGTCGTACTCGTCGGCGCGGTGTTCCTCGCGAGCGCTGTCGAAATGGTCGAAGCACTCACCATCGTGTTGGCCGTGGGTCATGTACGCGGATGGCGCTCGGCGATGCGGGGAGTGGCCGTTGCCATCCTCGCGCTTGGAGCGTTGGTCGGAGCGTTTGGTCCCGCGCTCGTTCACGTCCCCCTGAGTACCTTGCGCCTCGTCGTCGGCATCGTCCTATTGATTTTCGGGATGCAGTGGTTGCGCAAGGCGATGCTTCGCTCGAGTGGGCTGAAGGCCAAGCACGACGAAGACGCCATCTACCGCGAGACTGTCGCCGAGCTCCAGGCACAAGGCGCGCCAGTCGGTCACGACTCGGTGGCGTTCGTCGTCGCATTTAAGGGAGTCTTCTTGGAAGGACTCGAGATCGTCATCACGGTGTTGACCTTGGGCACGTCGGCCCACCGACTCGGACTGGCGGTCATCGTCGCCGCGATTGCAGTCGTACTCGTAGGCATCGTCGGCGTGATCGTCGCGCAGCAACTGTCGAGTGTGCCAGAGAACGCGATGAAGATGACTGTCGGAATAATGCTGGTCAGTTACGGGACGTTCTGGACAGGCGAAGGACTGCACGTTCGATGGCCCGGAGGCGATTCGACGTTGCTGGTTCTTGTCGCGTTCTACGCACTCGTCGCGGCGGTATTCATTCGAGTCTTGCGAGTCACGAACGACGTAGCGAAGGATTTGGCTCATGAGTGACACTGCTTCTCTCCCCGTGCGATTGCTCAAAGGCTTCGGTCGTTTTTGGTGGGACTTTCTCGTAGGTGACACGCCCGAGATCACGGTCGCGGTCATCGTAATTGTGGGCGTAGTGACTTTGGTGGTCCACGTCATGCATGTCAACGCTCTGGCCTACGTGGCTCTGCCGCTGCTCGTCATTGTTACGTTCGCCCTCACGTTGTACCGAGCTAGGAGATCGGGGTAGAGCTGGATCTTGCGTTATGACCAAGAACAAAGAACATGAGTCTCACCGTCGTCGCGCGTGTCATCTACTAGAAACAGGCGGTAATCAGGCAGATCTCTGTACCGTCACTTGGGCGCTGCGCGTGCGCGACTCTGGGCTTTGCGCCTCGGGGCGAGCGTTTATGCCGGCGCGGCGTTGAAAAGGGAAAATTGAACGGCCGAGGCTGGCATAGTTGCAACATGTTCGGACTCTTTAGTGAGTTGATTGGGAGTTGAGATGACTCTGTCGATCCGTGCTGTGACTTCGAACGACGATCTTGATTTATTGCTCGGTGGCACGCTCGGCTGGCCCGGGTCCGATCGCATGGCCGCACTGTTCAAGGGTGCACGCGCGACACCGAGCAAGCAGTTCGTTGCGGTGAGCTCTGGTCGTATCGTCGGCTACGGCCACCTGTTGACGCATCCAGCGGCAGAGGGCGGTCGGGCCGGCATACACATCTTTGTTGGTCCGTCTCATCGGGGCCGTAGCGTAGGTTCCGCGTTATGGCGCGAGATCCTTCCTTTGGCGCGTGCCTCGGGTCTGCCCGGAATCCGAGCGCTGCGCAACATGGACGATGAACGCAGTTTGGCGATCGCCGAGGCCCACGGCCTCTCGAAAGGGAGTATTCGACGCGAGAGCCTGTTGGATCTCACCGCACTTCGGACTGAGTTCATTGAGACAGCAATTCAACGAGTGCGCGAAGACGGAGTTGACTTGGTCGCGTTTACGCCTCGGAGCGAACGCGACTGGGAGGACTTCTACGAAGCCCTTTTGCCACTCCACCAAGCGACGCCCGACGCGGCCGCCGGTAGCGGACCTCCGCCGTACGAGACGATACGCGGTAGCTATGCCGAGCGGTGGCAAGTTCTCTTGGCACAGCGTGGATCCGACATCATTGGTATCACGATGGCATTCGCGCGACCGGACCTGCCTTCTCGAGTCGTTACGTACTTCTCCGGTGTTATCTCGTCCGAAAGAGGACGAGGGGTCGCCACGGGCCTCAAGGCGGAGCACGCACGTCGGCTTCGCAATGAAGGCTGGCGTGAGCTATCGACGTGGAATATGGAAGAGAATCCTTCGATACTTGTCGCGAACGGCCGACTTGGCTTCCAGCCGATTCTGAGAGTCCAATCATTGCTGTTGGATTTCAATGGTGTTCGGAAATCTGATTAATGAGTCATCCCCTGAGGCGACATTTTGTGAGGCTCTAACGGCTCGTCCTTCCCCTCACACGCCGCACCTCAAAGTGGACCCGGGTTGAGCGAGACAGTTCACCGCGTGGAGGTTCATGAGTGCATCGTTGGAGCCAATTGAGCGATCGCTCGGACAACCGGTCGCAAAGCCAGTCCCAACGCAATGACACCGCATCACCCGGGCTAGGTGCGCCACGAAGCCCACTCCGTTGTGGACACGGCGCACGACCTCTGATGCCTCTCGCCCACCTTCAGTCGTAAATCTCCGAACTGGAGCGATCGCGAGATCACCGTGACGAGATCACCTTGGATCTCGATGACGCGGCCCCATCTGATGCGACAACAGTCAAGAATTTCAAGCGGTGCGCCCTCATTGCCCGCGCGAAGCAGTCCGAGCCAGGGATAGACCGCGAAGACGTGAAAACTGTGTTGGTCCACGACTCCGGTGAAGGCCGCCGCGACGAGCGGCTCGAAGTTACGGGCCACTTGACGGGCGAAGCGTTCGACGAGTGATGCCGCCAAGGATGTCGCGGGTACTTGGTGGGTGGGATCGTTGCCGACCCAGTACGCCTGGACGACCCGCCCACAGTCCGATCGAGACGGCCAACATCAAGAAGAACGTCGCGGCCACGTTCTTCGTCGTGGTGTAGGGGCCGGTGACGCGAATGAATGCACACCGTAGTTGGTGACGAAGACCGACATGCCGCTCACTAGTGCGGTGATGCCAGCGACGAGGACGCCAGGCGTGCGCTGAACTGGTCTTCAGGCGTGGACTCTTTCGAGCGAGGCGTCGGTGGCCAGGTGTTCGCCTCGGCGAATCTCGGCCACGGCTCGCACGGCGTCGTCGGCGTCGATTCGGTCGATGACGTAACCACTATGCACGACCACCCACTCCCCTGGTTCTGGGGGAGGGCCGTCGAAGAAGAGCAGTGACGCTCTGGACATGAGTCCGTTGATGTGCTCGATCAGCACCGTCTTGGGGTCGTCACTTCCGATGACCCTGCCTAGACAACTCACGCACATAGTTGTACCTCCTTGATGAGATCCACGATTTGTTGCACCGCGCCGTCTACGACGGCCGCGACGGACTCCACGACCGCGATGAAGCCCGATTCGCGTCCCTCGGAGTAACCCCGATCGCGATGCGCCCCTTCTTGAAGCACGCGGTCCATCATGCGTAACGCCGCGACCTCACACGGACGGGCGCCCCGAGTCGCCAAGGGAGCGCGGGATCGATCGGGTTCGTGAAAGACCACGTCGTCGTCGACGGCTTCGCTGCGACACACGAGTTGGCTGGAAGGCAAGTGTTCTTGTTTCCATGATTCGCAACCCACAGCCCATCCGAAAAACTCGTCGTCGGCGCCACGCTCGATGCGGTAGGTTCCCGGCGACCGGAAGTCGTGAACACCTATCGGCAAGTCGGCGTTTGATCTGATTGGTCCGGGCGCAATCGCAGCGTCACCCAGTGTTGGCCCCTTCACCTCATAACCTAAGTCGCCGAGGCGCGTCACGAGTTCGCCGAGGCCCTGGACGGTCACGATGACGGCGACACCGGCTTCGAGAGGCGTGGTCAACGACGCGTGAGCGCTGGTCACGACAGCACCCTTGCGGACTGCTTTGCGAAGACTACGTCGACGTGCCATCGCTGGCTTCGAGGTTCGTCGCCACTCGAGCGAGGAACGAACGCACCGTCGACTGCGCTACTCGGTGTAGCAGTGCGCGGTCGAGTGCGCGGCCCACGTCGCCAAAGGGCGGTAAGTAAGAGGCGGCGAGCGTTAGGCGGCACCGGTGCGAACCGAGTGGAGCGAGTTCGAGGTCGCCATTGAGCACTGGAAACATGCCGGTCAAACCAGTGGCCTTCCAGACGAGGGGCACCACGAGGGCTTCGCCGCGTTCATGCGTCCGTCCAAGCGTGACTTCGACTTCGCGAGTCACGAGTCCACCGGCCCAGGTCGGACCAATTTGCAGGCGCAACGCCTCACCATCTTCCTCGGCCGCACTCGCCACGTCGGTGAGCCACCGTTCGGTGCCGGCAAACTGCCCCCGAATTGTCGCGAGCGCCAGCGGGACATCGATGAAATCCTGTACGAAGATCACACTTCTGCGTTCGTGTGTTTCCGTTCTCGTGGCCATCTCTTGACGTTAGGGACCGTAGCAAGGAGGCACTAGAGCCAAATGTCCTTGCCTTGAAAGAATCGGGGCAACGTCGATATGGGGAGAAAACCATGGCTTTGTTGCCCGAGCCTCACGACACCCGCGAGTCAGGCTTCGGCGAACGGGATGTCGAGGCCCCGGTTGAGGTGGTCGAAGCGAGAAAATCGATCCGCCGGGCGCAGCTAAACGGCCTAGATCCTGGCACCTCGGGATTAATCGAAGGAAGGGTGAACGCCGTTAAACAGCGGGGGCCATTGATTTCCTGAGCGGAGTCGCTTGGCATGTGTTCGACTGCTGTGCAGGACCAGGACATGAAAGAGTTTAGAGGTGACGACGAAGCCGATCATCATCGGGAGTGAGCGCAGCGAGGTCGGGCTGCCCGCGGGAATGAATGCACTGCGCCAAGGTGCCTCGGCACTGGACGCCGTCGAAGCTGCACTGAGGCTCTGTGAGGACAATGTAGGGGATCACTACGTTGGCACCGGCGGACTTCCTAATGCGCGCGGCGAAGTTGAACTTGACGCGTCTGTGATGATTGGTTCGAGCCGGGCATTCGGTGGCGTCGGAGCAGTGCGTGGTTTCCCTCATCCGATCTCGATCGCACGAGCCGTAATCGAAAGGTTGCCTCAGCACTGTCTATTGGTGGGTGAGGGCGCTGAGCTCTTCGCCGAAGAGCAGGGATTCGAACGCGCGGAGCTGTTGACTGACGAGGCCGTGCGTCTATTCCGAGAATCACTTACGCCCTCAGATGAGTCTGTCGAAGGGGAAAGGACGATCGCCGCTCGGGGCGACGATCTCTATCGTCTGAAAGCGATTGAGTTGGTGAAGCGCTTTCGTCCTCACGACGGTCCTTGGGGAACCATCAATGTGATCGCTCTTGATGAGAGCGGCGAGATGGTGGTTGGCGTGTCGACGAGTGGCTACCCTTGGAAGTTTCCGGGTCGCGTCGGGGACTCTGCGTTGCCCGGTTCGGGCATTTACTGTGACCTCCGCTACGGCGGCGCGGCTTGCACGGGACGAGGTGAGATGAGCATGAGAATCAACGGTGCTCGAATGGTCGTTGACGCTTTGGCCCGCGGTGAAGATCCGTCACGGGCCTGTCGTTTAATGCTCGCTGAGGCGGCGACGCTTCCGGACGCCTTTGCCGCAGAACTCCGCACGCTCTGTCTAAGCCCGGACGGACGACACGGTGGCGCGGCCGGCCAAGGCGGCTCGACGTACAACGTGATGACAACGCTGAGCACCGTGCCCGAGATATTTCCAAGGATCACGCTGTGAAGATCTTCATCTCTTCGGATATGGAAGGCACCGCGGGCGTCGTTGATTGGGATCAAGTTCGGATCGGCGGACCTCACTACGAGTACTACGCCGATCTCTTGACCAGGGAAATCAATGCGGCCATCGAAGGCGCGATGAGGGCGGGCGCAACAGAGTTCTTGGTGAACGACTCACACTCGAAGATGGCAAATCTCAAACCGGACGCACTTGCCGGCTCGGCTCGCTACCTTTCCGGTCGCTTCAAGCCGATGTACATGATGCAGGGTCTCGATGAAACCTTTGACGCAGTTTTCTTCGTTTCGTATCACGGCTCAATGAGTAGCCAAGCCTCGACGCTCTCGCACACCTACTTTCCAACGGCCTTCGCTGAGGTGACAATCAACGGGGTGGTCGCGGGTGAGGCAGGGATCAACGCGCTCGTAGCCAAGGCGTACCGAGTGCCGGTCGTGCTGGTGACCGGTGATGCCGTGACGGCGATGGAGACCGAACCATTTTGCCCCGGAGTGCGTAAGGCGATCGTAAAGGAGTCAGTGACTCGGTTCTCTGCGAACTCGATGCATCCTGAGCAAGCACGAGAGTTGATTGGCGAGCAGGCCTTCCTCGCCACGAAGTCGATTACTTCGGCGATGCAGGTCGCGATAGAACTACCAGCGACGCTGAAAATTCAGTTCCGAACCAGCGATTATGTCGACCTTGCACTGCGGGTGAACGGTGTTGATCGCACAGGAGATCTCAGTGCAGAGATCATCGGGTCCGATCCACTCGAGCTCTATCGCACTTTCATCACGGTCGTGCTGCTTTGTCGAGGGCTCACCGAATAGCAAGTTTCCTTGGCGACTCACTGGTCAGGCTCTTTCCTCGGCGATCGAGTTGCCGCCGTCGACGACGAGACACTGCCCGGTCACGTACGATGCCCCAGGAGAGGCGAGCCAGCAGATCACTGCTGCGACTTCTTCAGGCTGCGCGTTACGGCCGATCGGCGTTCTCAGACCCTGCTCATATTCGTAGGCAGTCTGTGAACCGGTTTCAATCCAACCGGGTGCGACCGAATTGACGGTAATGCCGTGGGGGGCCGCATCGACGGCCAGGGCCCGTGCGAGACCGACCATGCCGGACTTTGCAGCAGCGTACGCCGGTTCCCCTCTCGTCGCCATGACGGGACCGGTCACACTCGAGACGAACACGAGGCGACCCCAACTCGCCGCCGTCATCACCGCGAGGCACGCCTTGGCCACGAGGAAGGAGGTGTCGAGATTGCGAGACAGGCTCGATTGCCACGTTGCGAAGTCCATCTCTTCGATCACACTCGCTGTGTGAGGATTGGAGACTGACGTCATACCGGCGTTTTGCACCACCACGTCAAGCCTTCCCCAGCGCTCGATAGCGGAATCGACCACAGTGGGCGCCGTCGCGGGATCAGTGAGGTCCCCGACCATTCCGAGGACTTCAGCGCCGGTCGCTCGCAGTTCACTCACACGATCATTAATCCGATCCGTAGTCGAAGTGACGATAACGGCAGCACCCATTTCAGTCAACAGCCGTGCGGTGGCGAAGCCGATGCCGGTCGGGCTACCCGCACCGGTGACGAGCGCCGTGCGGCCGCTCAGATCGAAGGCCGAACTCACCCCAACAACTCCGTGACGGCATCAGCGAAGACTTCCGAATGGCGATCAATGTCGGATTCTGATGTGTCCGGGCACATCAGTGCCATGTTGTGGAACGGGGTCATCAGTATTCCGCGGTTGAGTGTGTAGAGGTGCATGTACTCATCAAGCTCGTCATCCGCCGCCGCCGCTGATTCACCACCGTTTCGCGGTTCTGGGCGAGCGAAGCGATATTCCGCTCGCGCCCCGAGTTGGGTGATCGACCACGCAACGTCAGCGTCAACAATGATCCGTTCAACCTCGGCCGTGTATTTGTCCGCCATCTCTATCATCCCTGCGAACGCCGTTTCGGTAAGAACCTCTCCGAGCGTCGCGCGCATAGCCGCCATAGACAGAGCGTTGCCGGCGAGCGTTCCGCCGACGCCACCCACGTCACCGAGCCCGTCCTCACCTGTCACGCGGCGGATCTCTGCAGCGACTTCCTCGGACAACCCGTAGGCACCAGAAGGAATGCCGCCGCCGAGTGACTTTCCGATGACGAAGATATCCGGTTTCAATCCGTCTCGAGACGTCATGCCGCCGGGACCGGCTGAGATCGTATGCGTCTCGTCGATCATCAACAACGCCCCGTACTTCGTCGCCAAAGCGCGCACACTCTCGTGAAAGCCGGGTTCAGGTAGCACGATGCCGATGTTGGTTAGGGCCGGCTCCATCAGAATTGCCGCAACATCGTTGTGCGCGAGCTCGCGCTCGAGAGCCGCGAGATCGTTCCACTCAACGACGCGAGTCGTCTCTCGAGGGTCTTGTGCTGGAGCAATGTTGCCTGGACGACTAACTGGAAGGCCGTTGGGGTCAACGATGATGAATGTTTCGTCAACCGAGCCGTGGTAGCAGTAAGAGAAAACCAAGATCTTCGATCTGCCCGTTGCCAGGCGAGCGAGTCGGATTCCCCAGCGGTTAGCGTCCGTTGCGGTCAACGAGAACGACCAGTATGGCAACCCAAAACGTCTCGTCAGTTCTTCCGCGACCCATTCAGCGTCTTCTGTCGGCAGCATGGTCGTGATGCCACCGAGCGTGGCCATTCTGTTCGTCACGGCGCGCACGGTCGCACCAGGAGAGTGGCCCGCCATTGCTCCTGTATCGCCGAGGGCGAAGTCGATGTAATTCAGACCATCGACATCAGTGATCCGGTTGCCCGTCGCCGAGTCGAGCGCAATTGGAAATCCTCCCGACCACTCGGTCATCCACGTCATGGGTACCCCACCGAAAAGATGGTGTGACCTACGACTGAGGGCCATCGAATTTGGGTGTTCAGCGCGGAAGCGAGTCCGCTCCCGTTCTAACAGTTCCGCCAAGTTGATTCGATTCACATCTGTCATACAGAGACCCCCGGGCTACCTTTAGCGAACGCATTACGTGCCGCAGCCTTTCGGTACGTGAAACCACAGACTGCGACACACCTGATCGCGACGTAACTCATACGAAGGAAATTCACTTCGTACGTGAGCGACAGCGCGTTTACCAACGTAGTCGGAAGATCGATAGACCCCTTGGGGCGCCGCCACGTTGTGTGCCGGAGGCTCCGGCACGAGGTGAATCGGATATTGAACTGGTCACTATCTTTTGAACGAGTCGTAGCATGCCGTCTATGAACATCATCGTGACCTCATTGAAGGGCGGTGTCGGGAAGTCGACGTCCTCGATCTATTTGTGCGCCGCTGCCGTAGAGCGGGGATACGACCCGGTAACGCTCATCGACGCCGACCCGCAGGCGTCGTCGGCCGAGTGGCTTGAAACTTGGCCCCTTCCTGGCATAACTGTCGTCGAGGCCCCGTCGGAACGTACTGCGACACGGGCCATGGGGCGAGCCGAGGGCCTGGTGATCGTCGATACGCCACCGGGTAACGAGCGGATCACTCAGTCGGCTGTCGCGCTAGCCGACGCCGTAGTCATTCCGACACGCGCTGGAGGTGTTGAGTACTCGCGTGTTCTCGCCACGCTCGATCTGATCCCCGCTCGGATACGGCGAGGCGTCGTAATCTGCGCCGCGCGACTGGGCACGAACGACCTTGAAGCAGCGATTGCTTGGTGGAAGGAACAGAAAGTGGAGCTGTGGGGAGTCATTCCCGAGCGCGTCGGCATTGCCGCAGGACCTGAAGCACGCCTCAACCTTGAGGGCCTTGAGGGTTACGACGCGGTGCTGCGTCGAGCGCTACGCGGATGGCACTGATACACCCGGCGTTCGTGAGGTCAGCGGTTGTTTGAGAGCGGAGAGCCCCCCGGTCGCCCTTTGCTCGATGCGGAAGTTCTTTGGAAATCAGCTATCCACGGCGGATGCCGATGGAGCCTTCGCCGGCGATGTCCATAGGCGAGTCGCTCGGATTCGATACGACCGTCATTGAGGCACCCTGAACGCTCTAATTCGGAATCAGAGAGGTCGTTGTCGTTGAGACCTGATCAAAGAGCGCTTCAACCACTCGCGCCATCGTTTCGTGCGCATCCTGTTTCGGGTGAAACGATTCGTTGGCCGCAATGTTCGCCAAGAATACATATTCTTCAAATGAGGGACACGAAACGAAGGGCCGTCGTGAAAGAAGGTGAGCTAAGTCGAAGTGACAGTTCTCGACGATCGTCGTCAGCGGCGAACCGACGGAGACTCGAAGAGCGTTCATGTCGGATCGTCCGTTGGTCGCGACGTTGCAGGGAATCGCTGCGGCCCTCGTGAGGCTGTTGACGTCAACCAGTCGAATATTGTCTCCGAGTGCGCTTACGTTATCGACAGCACTGGTGATAGCGGCGTTCAACTCATTCTCCACGAGATTGAACTCTGAGATCTGACTCGCTGAATAACCAACGTTCAATTGTGCCCTCTTCACCTTGAGCCGTGCGGAAAGACCGATTCCGCGCGCGACGGGACAGAACGCAGGAGGGTTCTCAGTGAATAGTTGTGGGTAGTTCAGCACCGCAAGCTCTGTATTCGGTGCGTGAATGAAGATCTGCTCGTAGACGTGTTCAAGCGCGGTCACCTCTTTGGATGTTCCGTTCGTTATGACGAAGCGCGAGTTCGCACTGGCGAGATACTCTTCACACGTTTTACTCTCGTGCACGATGCCCGATTGCGTGTAACTCCTCGTCGTGCGAAGTACTTTGACGCTCGCACGGAGGCCTAAGCACGCGAGCAGGACATTTGCAAAGTGAAGATCATCGCCTCCGGCGGTTACCGTGACCCAACGAGTAGCTGACGACAGCGCACTCACTTGGGCAGGCTCGCCGTTCTCTCCTCTCAAAAGGTCCTTTGACGTGGCGCCAGAGCACGCAACGAAGCCGCCGGTCCCGTAGGTTTCAAATTGGCCAAGATCTATGTTCAAGTTCGCCGCCACCAAGACGGGATACGCCGTCATGCTTCGATGACATCCGTCAGTATTCGAAGGAGGAATGTACGTCGCCGCGCTCGACTGCAGGCCCTCACCAGATGCGTAGGAATCCCCGAGTGCCACATATTCTGACGAGCCCGCGACATGGTTGTTCACGTCCGCGGCTGAGACTGAGCCCAGACTGAGTGGAAGTGTCGCTGAGAGGCCGCACGCGGCGACGAGTTTGAGAACTCTCAGAAAAGAACCAGTCGTCTCGCGCATGAATGAACACACTCTCCGATGAAACTATTGAAGACGATTCAACGCTATGGCCGTTTTGAGTTGGAGGTGTAGGCGCCCACAAGTTCTTCGCATTAACCAATCAGCTAAGGCGTCTCATTGCTTTGACCCGCGTCACTAAAGGCGCCGTCGGGCACCTCATAGCGCGCTCGCGCGCCAAGGACGCCGAGCAATCAGGGAGTCTCGTCGAGATTGACCCGCACGATCACCAACATTCTGACATCACTAGCCGAATCCGTCTCCAGAGATCGGAGAGACGACGAGGCCATTTCCAGGCTCCGAGCGGCGCGGAAACCGGTGCCGATAGACGGCAATACCCCGACGCAACTCGTCGGGGTGCTTGATTTCATCGACGACGACAGCAGTGCCGTCTAAGTCACGAACACCCCGTCGCTTCATCGTCCAAGCAGTCACGGTGAACGCCGCCAGCATGGGGCCGAGGAGGCTTGGAAAATGAGTGGGCCTTCCCTGGCCCTGGAGGACTTTGTGACCCGTAGCTGCTAATGGAATGACCCAAGCCCAACTCAGCGCATAACTGAGCACAAAGAATGCAACGAGTGCCCTGATGTTGAAGGGACGGCCATCGTCGTTTCGTTGCGCCTTCATTGGAATGGTCGCACTCGCGTTTCGCATTCGGTGTCCTCTTATGCCCGGTGAATCCTGTGAGACGATGGGCTCGCTTCGGTTCCTTGCGAATAGTCTCGACTGACGAGCAGCGATCGAACAGGGGCAAAAGTCACCACATCGATGTAGTGACAGGGCCCGTCTTGCAGCTGACAACGAGCATCAGTCATCCTTTCGTTTCGCAGAGGTCGCGGCCACTCGTTGGGTATCTGAGTGTCGGTGCCACGCCTTGCGGCTCTCGTCGGCCACAAGCACAGCGACACCGAAGGCGAAGATCATCACCCAGTCCGAGAGTCGGAGGGAGGCAGTGTGAAAGACGCTCTGCAGGAACGGGACGTAGCTCACTGCCGCCATAAATGAGAGTCCGATCACACCCGCCCCCACGAGCGGGAGATTGGAGAATAATCCCGCCCGCCAGAGACTCTCACGGTCAGTGCGTACGGCAAAGCTGTTGAAGAATTGACTGACGACGATACTTGCTTGGGTCATGGTGAGAGCCTCGCGATAGGTCGGGGTCGCAGAAGTGAATTGATGAAATCCCAAATGGGCCGAGTGGATGCGCCAGAAGAACACGAAGATCACGCCCACCGACTCAATGGTGCCGAGGAAGAGGAATCGGCGCACAACACCCCACGAAAACAAATGTTCACCCGGGTTGCGCGGTGGTCGATTCATCGTGTCGGGTTCGGGTCGTTCCGCGCCCAGCGCGAGAGCGGGGAGGACGTCGGATCCGAGGTCGATCGCCAGCACCTGGAGCGCGGACAACGGTACGAGTGGGAAGCCGATGAACGTGGCAGCGAGGATGGGGGCCAATTCGGCGAGGTTGTGGCTGAAGAGGTAGACGAGGAAGCGTTGGATATTCCGGTAGACGGCACGACCGAGTTCAACCGCGGCCGCGATTGAAGCAAAGGAGTCGTCGAGCAGGACTACCACCGCTGCGGCCCGGGCCACGTCGGTTCCCCCGGCGCCCATGGCGATACCGACGCTGGCGCGTTTGAGGGCGGGCGCGTCATTCGCGCCGTCGCCCGTGACCGCAACGATCTCACCGACTCCCTCGAGAGTCGTGACTACTCGCAACTTGTGCTCCGGTCGAACGCGGGCGAACAGGATCTGCTCCTGAGAGCGCACCAAGATCGCTAAATCTTGGTCGCTCGTGGTGTCGAGCTCGGCGCCCGTCACGACGCGGGCGGGACCATCGTCGATGATCCCGACGCGACGAGCGATGGCTTGGGCTGTGAGACCGTAATCACCGGTCACCATCAGTATCTTGATGCCCGCTCGACGACAGGTGGAGACCGCGGCAGCGACCTCAGGTCGAGGCGGGTCAGCGATTCCCACCAAGCCCAAGAGAGTTAGTTCGCTTTCGGTGTCGCTCTGGCTGGCGTGCTCGACGGCCGTCTTTTTGGTGGCGATCGCGAGTACACGAAGACCCTGGGCGGCCATAGCATCGTCGGCGGCTTCGACGTCGGCGCGTACGCTGTCGTCGAGGTTGACGGTGCCTGCGTCGGCGCGAATGGCGATGCACCGCTCGAGAATGGCTTCGGGAGAACCTTTGATGTAGGCCTCGATATGATCGTCCACTCGGTGCAGCGTTGACATCATCTTGCGGTCAGGGTCAAAAGGGAAATCCCCGATCCGTGGAGTGCGCGACGCCTCGGTGTCGAGATCGAAGCCAGCCTTAGCGGCCGCGACGATCAGCGCCCCTTCCGTCGTGTCGCCGAGCACACGCCAGCCATCGTTTCCCGAAGGAGGGAGGAGACGGGCGTCGGAGCACAGTGCACCGGTACGCAAAACCTCGCCGACCACGTCGACGTTCTCTACGTCGCCCAGGGGTTCGTAGCCGACGCCCGTCACCGTGTAAGAGTGTCCCGCGACGTAGATCTTTTGAAGGGTCATCTCGGCCGTAGTGAGGGTGCCGGTCTTGTCGGTGCAGATCACGGTGGTTGAGCCGAGTGCATCCACCGCCGTAAGGCGTCGGATCAAAGCGTGGTGTCGGGCCATGCGCCGAACGCCGATGGCGAGCGACACCGACAACGTCGCCGGTAGCCCCTCCGGCACAAGGGCGACCATCACGCCGAGGGCGAATACGAACGACAATGCAGCAGCATTGCCCGTCAGAACGCGCAGGACGAACAAGACAGCGCCCGCAGCGATGGCGACCGCGGAGACGCGACGCGCCATATCGGTCACTTGGCGCTGGAGGGGGCTTGGCTCTGCGGGCAGGTCGGCAGTAAGGCGGTAAATGCGACCGAACTCCGTGGTCAGGCCAGTTGCGAAGACGAGTCCTTTGCCCGTGCCGGTGGTGACCGACGTCCCCATGAACACCCCGTTGTGCGCATCGATCGGGGTTAGTGCCGGCCCAACTGACTCGGCGACTCTCGTGACGGGTTGGCTCTCACCGGTGAGAGCAGACATCTCGATGGAGAGCGAGTCAGCTTCGATGACCCGACAGTCCGCCGGGACGGCATCGCCGGTGTCGAAGACGATGACGTCGCCGGGTACGAGGTCCTGGGCCGAGATCTCGGCGAGTTGCCCTGCGCGTAACACGCGCGCCGTTTGAGGGACCAGGGCCTGGAGCGCGTCCGCCGTGCGTTCCGCGGCGTGTTCTTGGAGGAAACCGATGAGCGCGTTGAGTATGACCACGACCAAAATGCCGAAAGCGAGATCGAGGTTGGCGGCGTCGCGTGGTCTCTTTAACACGTAGGTCAGAAACGTCAAACCGGCCGCGACTACGAGCACGACGACGAACATGTTCGTGAATTGTGCCGCAATCTCGGCGGCGATAGAGCGTCGATGGACCGGTGGCAACGAATTGGGGCCAGTCGCCACCTTGCGTCGGGCAGCGTCTTCGGCATCGAGCCCTTGGAGCGAACTGTTGAGCGCGGTGAGGGCGG
>DATKRC010000036.1:0-3850 GCA_035532375.1 Acidimicrobiales bacterium | reverse complement strand
ATCGACGTCGAACGGTCCATCACCGCCGACGACGTCGTCAACCGGTTGGATCAACTCAACCTCGAGCGAGGTACTCCGTGCTACCTGCGCATGGACAACGGACCCGAGTTCGTGGCGCACGCTCTCAACGACTGGTGTCGATTCAATGGAGCCGGATCGTTGTTCATTGACCCCGGCTCACCCCCCTTAACCGGCCAATATGCTCACCATCCTTCCCGGCAAATCTCCTTGAGTGCTTGAGTTTTCGTTTTGATATCCACCCTTTGTTTGGTCGATGGTGATACTGATGACGCATGACGGAATGCGGTATTCAATCTGAACTGAGGGTGGTCGCCCGTGACGGGGCATGGGGGTTGGTGGGTTCGTCGGCGGCGAAGTTCTTGCTCGTGAACGAGTACCTCGCCTACTTGGCCGACCGGCGATACTCCCCGCGCACGGTCCGGGCTTACGCGTTCGATCTGCTGCACTTCTGCCGCTGGCTGATGACCGACGACACCGCGCTCGAGGTAGTGAGCACCGACACGCTCTTGCGTTTCTTGGCTGAGTGCCGCGGAGCCGTGTTACCCGGTCAACATGGTGGCAATGTCGTCGATCTTCGCAGCGGCCGTTCGACGGGCTACGCACCAGCGACGGTGAATCGTCGAATGGCGGCGGTGTCGGGACTCTTCACCTTTCGCGCTATGCGTGACCCGTCGGCACACAACCCGGTGCCGCGCGGTGCGGCGGCTCGACGAACTGCGAAGGGGGCTCGATCGGGAATGCTCGGTCACCTCGCCAAGCCCAAGTCTCGCTCCCAGTTACGTGTCCGCGAGCCGAGACGCCTCCCGAGAGGACTGGACCGCCAAGAGACGCACGATCTGCTCACCAGTTTGCGCACCGATCGAGACCGAGCGATGGCCGGACTGATGTTGTTCTCGGGACTGCGCAGCGCCGAGGTGCTCGGTCTTTGCGTCACCGACATCGACATCGGAAGAGGCTGGGTTCGGGTAATTGGCAAGGGGGACAAGGAACGTCGCATCCCGCTCGATCCGGACGTCGCGGGACTCGTGCAGGCCTATCTGCTCGCCGAGCGTCCCGAGACCGATCAACGCGCGCTGTTCGTGGTGGCCAAAGGACCCCATCGTGGTCAGCCACTCTCCGCCGAGGGACTGCGGCGCATCTTTCGTTATCACCGAGAAAAGACCGGCGTCGCCGCCGGTCATCCACACGCTCTACGCCACAGCTTTGGCACCGCACTGGCCGAAGCGGGCGTGGACTTGGCGGTCATGCAGGCGCTCATGGGCCACGACCACGTGGACTCGGCCGCCGCTTACATCCATCTCTCGCCGGCGCACGTTCGACGCTCTTTCGACGAAGCTCGGGCCCGTCAACGCCAGGGTGGTCATTGATGTCGGCGGCGATGGAGCAGATGCAAGAGGCCGACGCTGATCTTTACGACGCCTTCGCTTACTGGTTGAACGAGCGCGGAGTGGGCAACCCTTCTTTTTTCACCGGAGCGCGGAACTTCCTGCGACGTTTCCCGGATCCACAGGATTTCGCCGCGCAGTCGCTCGCGGCTCGCCTGGGCGAAGCCGGTCACGTGCGGCCGATGCTGAACTTCCTCATGCTCCACGGTTACTTGCATCCCGGTTACGACTACCTGCTCGAACGCCGGTTGACCGGTGTGCTGAAGGAAGGCTCGTTGAGCCCGATCGTCGGTCCGGACATCGCCGCCTTCCTCGGCGCGGCTGAGCAACTCGGCTACTCCCTGCGCTCTCGCGAGGCCATGGCCTCGCAATGCGCCGTGCGCGTGCTCATCGAGTCGGGACGTCGTCTGGAGGAACTACGCGACGACGACCTCGCGGCCTTCGAGGCGGCGCTCTCCCAGCGCGAGCGACGCCACGGCCGCGACTACCAGCACTACTGGATCGCCCTTTACGCCACGCGGGCCGTGCTCTATCACCTCGGTGCACCGGTTGCGCAAACGTCACCGCGTTCGATTCCCGAGCGCTGGAGTTGGGACCGTTATCTCGACGGCGTCAACGAAGAACTGCGCCACTCGATGGTCGCCTACCTCGAACGCCTCGTCGCGACCCTCACTCGATCTCGGGTCGCGGGCACGGCCAGTGAGCTCGCCCATTTCGGACGGTTCCTCACGTCGATTGATCCAGACCTATCCAGCTTCTGCGACCTCGAGCGTCGTCGTCACGTCGAGCCCTACCTGAGCGCCGTTGCGAGCGCGCTGCATCATCGAACGGGCGAGCCAATCGCTATCTCGACCCAGCGCAGTCGCATTCAGGCGGTCGGGAGGATGCTCGATGCCATGACCGAGTGGGGCTGGGAGGAAGCGCCCACTCGCCGGCTGGTGTTCGAACGTGACAGCCCACGCCTTCCCCGTCCTCTCCCTCGTTACCTGCCTCCCGACGCCGATCGACGCCTCGTCGACGCGCTCGAGGCATCGCCGAACCGGTTGCGCGCCGACGCGCTCTTGCTCGCACGAGCGACCGGTCTGCGCATTGGCGAGTTGCTCGATCTTGAACTTGACGCCGTGCACGAGGTCCGGGGCCAAGGGGCGTGGCTGAAGGTTCCTCTCGGCAAGTTGGCCACGGAACGCATGGTGCCCCTCGACGATGACACCGTGTCGTTGATCGACCGCATCGTCGAGCACCGCTCCCCGGGACGGCCCCTGCGTCATCCCAAGAGCGGACGACCGGTCGAGTTTCTCTTCACCCACCACGGTCGTCGCGTCTCGGGCGACTCGTTACGCTTAGAACTCCAGCGGGCCGCCCGCGACGCCGGGCTGGGTCCGGTGGTGCCCCACCAACTGCGCCACACCTTTGCTACCGCCTTGGTGAACGCCGGGTGCTCGCTCCAATCCCTCATGGCCATGCTCGGTCACGTCTCGGCCGAGATGAGTCTGCGCTACGGACGGCTCTTTGACGCCACGGTGCGCGCCGATTACGAAAAAGCCCTCACCTTGGCCAAGGACCGCCTCGGACCGGTGCTGCCCGAGCGCACCTCGGTCGCCCTCGACACCGACTGGCGCAGCGCGCCGCTGATCAAAGCGCGCCTCGGCGCCGGGTACTGCGTGCGCGCCCTTGCCCAAGGATCGTGCGCCTATACCAACATCTGCGAACACTGCCCGAACTTCCGTTCCGATGCGACGTTCCTGCCCATCTTGCTCACCCAACGCGTCGACACCGAGGGGTTGATGGCCGACGCCAAGGCCCGAGGCTGGGGCGAAGAAGCAGCTCGACACCGACGTTTGATCGAACGTCTCGACCGACTTATCTCCGATGCGGAGTCCGCATGAGCGCTGAGATGGTTGCGCGAGTGGAGTCGGCCTGTGATCGGTTGGTCGAACAACGTGAAGCCGTCACCTTCGCCGCCGTTGCGGCGCACGCGGGCATTGCAAAAGCCACCCTCTATCGACGTCTTGAACTGCGGGCCGTTGTTGAAGAACATCGCCGCGGTGATCGAGAGGCACATTCTCTCAGCAGCATCGTTATCGAACTCGAACTCCTTCGCCAAGGACTCGAGGTCGTTGCCGCAAAAGTTCGCCAGCACGAAGAGGAGCTTCGCGCCTTGCGGCGTCGGACCATCAAAAAGAAATAACTACGGTCGAAGAATCTTCGCATCTCTCTCGGCCAAGATTGGCCGGTTAACCCTGGCAGAACGGCCACATCGAGTCGTTCAACTCACGACTGCGCGACGAGTTCTTGAACGGCCATCTCTTCGAGTCACTGCTCGAGGCCCAGGTGCTGATCCAGGACTGGCGACAGGAATACAATCATGAACGTCTCTACAGTTCTCTCTGTTACTTGACCCCGGTCGAATTCAAGGAACTGTGGATGCAGCAAATCCAACAACG
>DATKRC010000035.1:0-8377 GCA_035532375.1 Acidimicrobiales bacterium | reverse complement strand
CTCGCGCGACCGCGCCGATAACATTTTCGGCGCGGTCGCGCGTAATCTGATGTTCCCTCCGCGCGCGGGCTAGCAGGGTTGGAGAACTCCTAGCCCGCACGCGGAGGTGATCAATTACGACGCCTTGAGCTGCATCAAGATGTACGGGAGCTCAGGGTCGCTCGGCGACGGGTCCATGTACGGGTTGGCCGCGGTCACGAATCCGGTGAAGGTCGCCGTGCTGTACTCGTCCCAGTCCGCGCCATACAACAGCGGGATAACGGGCAACGTCGCCACTTCGAGCTTCTCGAGGGGCGCCGTCGCGGCCCTCACGGCCGCCGTGTTCGACGGGTCAGTTGACGCCAACTTCGACAGCAATGACTGCACCGCACCGTTGTGATAGCGGCCGAAGTCCGCGTTGGCGGTCTTGCCGAGCGGGGCCGAGTTCGAGTAGTCGAGCCAGTTGTCGAACTGCGTGTACGGGTCGGTGCCGCCATTGCCCCAGTGGATAACGGAGTCGAAATGTCCGTCAGCAAGGTCGGCGTACCACTGTGAGGCCTGCACGCCGTCAACCGTCGCGTCAATACCTTCGGACTTGAGTTCCGACGACATGAGCTGGACGTCCGCGTAGTAGTCAGAGTAGGAGATCGGGTCCTCGATGGAGAACTTGACGACCTTGCCCTTCAGTGCGTAGAAACCCTGCTTGTTCTTCTTGAACCCGGCCTTGGTCAGAATCGACTTCACCGTCTTGGGCTGGTTCGTGGGCTTGGCGTCGTTCTTGTACGACGGTGTCAAGTACGAAGCCTGGCTGGGCAAGATAAGCGCACTCAGCGACGTCGCCGGCGCCTCGTAACCACTCTCACCCTTAACCGCCAATGCCGATCGATTCACACCGGCGCTGATGGCCTGGCGAACGGCGAGGTTGGTGAACGGCCACTTGTTGACGCTCAACTCCAGTGTCACAGTCGAACCCGGGGCAAAGTAGATGTGGTTGGTAGCCTTGTTCGCATTGACGAAGATCTTGTTGACGTTCGCAATGTCGTTACCGGCCCACTGCAGCTGTCCAGCCGCCAATGCGGTTGCGGCATCGGTGTTGGACGCGTACGACGGGACGTCAATTGCGCTCGCCGCGGGCGTACCACCCCAGTAGTTCGGGTTGGCCTTGTAGCTCACGAGCTGGGCGCTGTAGTTGTCCAGTTCGTACGGACCAGTGCCGACCGGAGCCGTCACCGTTGCCGTTGCCGGCGTTGAGTACTTCGTCCCGAAGTTCGCCGGAAGCATCAACTGCGTTCCCGCAATGTTCACGATGTTCGAGTACTCCGGAACGGCATAGTTCAACACCACCGTGTCACCTGAAATCGTCGCCGGGCTGGCCAATGACGGGATGCCATAGACGTTCGCCGCCGGGTTGCTGTTGACGAGGTTGAACGTCGCGGCCACGTCGGCGGGGCCGAATGCCGATCCGTCACTCCACTTCACACCCGTGCGGATGGTGAACGTCAGGGTCTTTCCACTGTTTGACCACGCGTACTTCGTCGCCAACCACGGGTACGAGACACCCGCCTTGAGCGAGTCGAACTCGAACAGTGGTTCATAGATGAGAGAGTTGACGCTCATTTGCTTCGAGAACGAGCTCGTGTCCACTGGATTGAAGTTGTCGGTGAAGGTCACACCGGTGTTGTTCTCCAATGTCAAAGTAGAACTCGCCCCCGAGGCGGCGTTAAGGCCAACGCTCATGACAATGCCTAGTGTCATACACGACATAGCCGTGAAGACAACTGCAGCTCTTTTAAACATATTTTTTCCTTTATATTGATAGTGTCCAGCCGGCTTACGCCGACGTTTCGTGTGAACCGTGTGGGTCCTTACTTAACTAACGCGAGGCCGGTTGGACCTTCGCGATTTATCCGACCACGAGAGCCCAAAATGGGTGCCCGCGGCTCTCTATTCGATGTGGGTCATGTCGTCGCTGTCTCCCCCTCCCTCCGGCGCGTCGACAGCGCCACTTCGACTGCCACCTCGTGATCGGCATACAGCCAACACTTCGAGGTGTGATTTTCACCGACGATGAACTCCGGCGGCTCTTCTTGGCGACAATGGTCCATGACATAGGGACAGCGCGGGCTGAAGCGACATCCCTGTTCGGCGATCGCCGTCTGGGCGTGCTCGCCGGTGATCGGCGCGTCCCTGGTCGGGTCCGACGGATCAGGGACCGAGGCGATGAGGAGTTGCGTATACGGATGGGTCGGCTCGTCGACCAGGCTGGTGCCGCGCGATTGCTCCACGATCTGCCCGGCGTACATCACGATGATCGAGTCGGCGATGTAACGCGCCGAGGCGATGTCGTGGGTGATGTAGAGGATCGCCAGCCGGTCGTTGTCGCACAGTCCCCGCAAGAGATTCAAGACGCCCAGGCGCACGGAGACGTCGAGCATGGAGATCGGCTCGTCGGCCAGCAGCACCTTGGGTTGCACGCAGAGTGCGCGCGCGATGGAGATTCGCTGCAACTGACCGCCCGAGAGCTCGTGCGGGTAACTCTCGAGGAACCGAGCGGGCGGCTCGAGCGACACGCGCCGAAGCGCCGCCTCGGCCAGCTGCGGGGCGTCGGGCCTCGACGCGCCGTGAATGAGCAGTGGACGAAGCAGGTTGTGGCTCATCCGGTGAACGGGATTCATGGACGCGAACGGGTCTTGCAGTACCAATTGGACCTGTGAGGTGTAATCAAGAGTTCGCTTGGACTTGATGGCAATGGGCGTGCCCTCCAGCACCAAGTCACCGGAGGTCGGCGTGATGATTCTCGCCAACATCCGCGCCAAGACCGATTTGCCCGAACCACTCTCGCCCACCACGGCCACGACCTTGCCGGCGATCAGATCGAGACTTACGTCATCCACCGCTCGCACGATGTGTTTGGCGTTGAAGAGCCGGCCCGGGGTGCGCACCGAGAAGTGTCGAGTCAGACGATGCGCCGCCAGCTGCACCGGGGTCTTCGTGTCCTCGCTCATCGCGCCACCTCGGTGTCGCTCGTGGACTCGGCGGAGGTCGAGCGACTCAACTCGACCGGGACCGCGACCCCGGCCTCACTAACGTGGAGCCAGCAGGCTACCGACCGGCCGGTCTCGCCGACTGCAATGAGCGGCGGCGTCTCGTTCGAGCAACGCGTCATGGCGTAGGGACAGCGCGGGTGGAAGCGGCAACCGGTCGGCAAGTGCGCCAGATCGGGGGGCGAGCCGGGTATGCCCGAAAGCTTCGAGCGTTCACCGTGCATGGGTGGAAAGGAGTTCAAGAGGCCCAGCGTGTACGGGTGTCGCGGGGCCTCGTACAACTCTCGAGCGGTGGCGCGCTCGACCAGAGCGCCCGCGTACATGACCACGATCTCATCGGCCAATTCGGTCAGCAGTGAGAGGTCGTGGGTGATGAAGATCATCGCGAAGCCGAATTGGGCACGCAGATCGAAGAGTTCCGAGATGATCTCGCGTTGGGTGACCACGTCAAGGGCCGTGGTGGGCTCATCCATAATGACAAGCTGCGGGTCCAGGGTGAGGGCGAGGGCGATCATGATTCGTTGGCGCTGTCCACCCGAGAGTTCGTGCGGGTAGCGATCGAGGCGGTCTTCGCTGAGACCGACCATGGCCAACAACTCCGTGGCACGCGCCCGTCGTTCAGTCTTCGACAGGTCGCCCCGATGCGACTTGAGTACCTGCTCGAACTGCGCGCGGACCCGCACTACGGGATTGAGCGCATTAAGTGCGCTCTGTAAGACAATGGAGATGTTCGACCACCGGATGCTGCGGAGTTCGCGCTCGCTCGCGCTCACCAGGTCGAGCACGCGGTCGCCTTCTTCAGCGGATCCGAAATTGAAATGGGCCTCGCCGCCCGCGATCACGCCGGGTGCACGCAGTAGTCGCGTGATCGCGTACACCAAGGTGGACTTTCCACTCCCACTCTCGCCGGCGATGCCGAGCACCTTCGAACGCTCTATGTGGAGATCGACGTTGTCGACTGCACGCACCGCCTTGTCGCCCCAGCCGTAGTCAACGCAGAAGTTGCGTACGTCCAGAATCCGCTCACCCATCGCGCGCTCATTGTGTACACTCGTCACGACGTCGTTCGTCAGCTTCGTCGGCTTCGTCGGGCTCACGCGTGGCAGCTCGGTCCGTACCACGTCGTCGATCCCCATCGACTCGGTCGTCATGGCGCCCCCGAGTTCGTCGTCGCCGCGAGGCGCTGTGGATTGGCCGCCCTAGGTATGACGGGCGTGAGTCCCAGACGCTGACGACGAGGCAGGCCCAGGCGCCGTCGCTGACGACTGCTCAGTCCGCCCGCGCGGAGGCGAGGATTGATGAATTCGTCGATTCCGAAATTGAGGAGCGCCAAGCTGGTGCCGACCAGAGCGATGCAAATGCCCGGCGGCACGAACCAGTACCATTCGCCCGAAAGCGGCGCGTTATTCGCTTGCGCCCAGAAGAGCATCGTGCCCCAGTTCCACACCGAGGTGCTCGTGAGTCCGATGTAGGCCAAGGTGACGTAGGCGCCAATGGAGTAGAGAATCGTGAAGAGAAGCGACGAGGCCAGAATCGGCAGGAGATTGGGTGCCACTTCGGTGAACATGATCCGAATCCGCTTCTCCCCGATGATCCGCGAGGATTCGACGAAGTCGCGGTTGCGTAGGGACATGGTTTGGGCCCGTAACACTCGAGCGCCCCACGCCCAGCCGGTCAGTGCGATGATCAGACCGATCACGATGGCGTTCGATCGACTACTCACCGGCAGGTAGCTGTCGATCACGATCAGGAGCGGCAGTCCGGGTAGGGCGAGAAAGACGTTCGACACGAGCGTGAGGCCGTCGTCGCTGTAGCCCCCGAGATAGCCCGCCGATACGCCGACGATGATCGAGAGCATCGTGGCCACGAGCCCAGCCACCAACGCGACGATCATGGTCGCCCTTGCTCCGACCAATGTCTGAGAAAAGATGTCTTGTCCCAAGCTGGTGGTGCCGAACCAGTGGTGCATCGACGGCGTCAGGTTCGGCGCGAACGAAGTGTTGTTGGGGTCGAAGGGCGCGAGGTACGGCCCGATGATCGTGAGCAACAAGAAGAAGCCCAGGATGGACAAACCGATGATGACCTTGGGCGAACGAGGTATTTGCAGTTTCTTCACGGCGCCACTTCGGTTCTCGTTCGAGGATCAAGCATCAAGTACACGAGGTCGGCCAAGAGGTTGGCCGCCAAGACGGCCAACGTGATGCACAGGAAGATCCCTTGGATCAACGGATAGTCCTGACTCTGGACCGCGTTCAACAAGAGGTCGCCGACACCGGGGTAGTTGAAGACCAGTTCGACCAACAGCGCGCCGGACACGACAAGTCCGATCGCCAACGACAGGTTCGCGATGCTCGGCAACACGGCGTTTCGCGCGGCCGCCATGATCACCTTGCGCTTCGGCAGTCCCATCGCGATCGACATCAGGACGAAGTCCTCGGCGACCATCGTGATCATCATGTTGCGCATGCCGAGCATCCATCCGGCGACAGAACTCAGCACGATCGAGGCCACCGGGAGTTCGGCGTAGCGCAGGAGGCTCGCGACGAAGGCCCAAGTCCAACCCGGTTGGAGGTTCTGACTGTAGGCACCGAGTACCGGGAACAAATGCAGGTTGCTGGCGAACACGAGGAGCATTACCGTCGCCAAGAAGAAATACGGAACCGCCTGGAAGAACGTCGCGGTCGGAATCAGCGAATCGAGTCGCGATCCACGGGTCCAACCCAACAATGCGCCGCACACGGTCCCGATCAAGAAACTGAGGATGGTGGAGATACCGATGAGACCAATCGTCCAGGGCACCGACGCTCGCAGAATTGAACTCACTGGCGCTGAAAGTGTGAGTGACACGCCTAGATTGCCGTGGACGAGTTGTCCAATGTACGTGAAATACTGCGAGACCAGACTCTGGTTCAGACCGCCGCCAAAGGAGAGTCGAATCGCCCTGATCTCTTGGGGTGTGACCTGTCCTTGCAGTTTGCCGATCATCGTCTGAATTGGATTACCCGGCATGAAGTGGGGCAACAAGAAGTTGACCGTGATCGCCACCCAGGCGGTGAGCGCGTAGAGCGCGAGTCGACGACCGATCAGGCGCATAGTCAGTTCACCGCCAACGTCGACGCGACCGTCTTATAGATCTCGGTTAGTTCGGACGCCGGCTCGCATCCGCAGCTCTCGCGCACCACCAATTCCGTCGGCAGCACGATGGTTCGCTGCACCTGCTCGGACTTGTCGAGCGTAGCGATGAGCGCGTCAACGGCCACTTCGCCCAAGAGACTCCCCGATTGGCGGATCGTCGTCAGGGGCGGTTTGAAATATCTCGTGAGCGTGATGTCGTCGAATCCCGTGACCAAGATGTCTTTCGGTACTCGCAGACCGGCAGCGTGCAGCGCGTAGATGACGCCCACCGCCGTTTGGTCGTTCGCACACGCGAAGGCTTCTGGCAAAGGGTCTTCTAAGGCGAGGCGAGCGCGCATCGCGCCCTCGCCTCCCGCGGACGTCCAATCGGACTTCAAGATGTCGGCATCGGCCAACGTCACGCCACCTTCGTCGATGGCGGCCTTGAACGATGCTTCACGCGCCACGCTGTCGGGGCTGGCTTCGTGTCCCGACACGAAGCCGACGCGCTTCACGTGATGTACGTCGATGAAGTGGCGAGCAAGACTGCGCATCGCCTGCTCATTGTCGACGCGCACGGTGATGGCCACGGATGAATCACCGGCGCCGGCGAGCAGCACGACGGGAATCCGACGAGAGAGATCGGCGACGTCATCTTCGCTCATGACTCGATCGAGCATGATGAGCCCGTCGACCGTGCCGGTCAAGTTCATCAGCGGCGTCATTCCGGCCGGATGGTTCTCACCCGCGCCGCAGAGCAGTAACGAATATCCCTGCGCCGCCGCGCGCGCCTCCGCGCCTCGAATGACGATGTCGGTGTAGAGCAAGCTCGCCTCTTCAACTGCGAGGACGTTGTTGTCGACCGCCGTCTGCATGAACACGAGACCGAGAATCCAGTGCTTGCCACTCGAGAGGCCTCGCGCCACGGAGTTCGGGACGAATTCCAACTCACGCATGGCGGCCAAAACTTTGTCGCGGGTCGCGGGACGAACCGAAGAAAGTGAGTTGAGAGCGCGGCTGACGGTTGCGATTGAAACGCCAGCCCTTTGGGCGACGTCATAAATAGTTGGCTGTGAATCAACCACGCAGTCCCCTTGTTTCCCTCAACTGCGACAACGTACCGTTGCCTATGTAACCGCTTACAAAGTACTCAGAGGTACCTGCCCTGTCAAGTCAGCAAACCCCATATATTGCAAAGAAATTTTACAGAAATCTCAAAAAGTAAGCGTTTACAGCGCTTTTGCTTGGCCAAATATATTTGACAATTCTTTTACTTTTTTTGTTTCGTCTCGCGGGTCTTCACCACTCAGTGCGCTTCACGCAGATCTCACGTTTTGGGCGCGCGCGACCAACCTAATTGACGGAACACACGAAATCCGGTCGCCGACCGCGGTGCGTCCGGTTTCATTGACGATCGCTCGAGTTCGCCGGCTCAGTCTCGTTCTCGGCACCGTTCGAATAGATTAAGTACGACAATTCGGTGCATTTCCGTACCCAAAAAGGGGCACCTGCATCCGTGATGAGATCCCAAAATCTTGCATGCCTCGCGGTGAAGTTGTTTCGGACACAATGTCCCATGGAAGGTTCGACGAAGACGAGATGAGTGCGACCGGAGAGTTATTAGACGGACGATACCGACTGGGCACGCTGCTCGGTCGCGGCGGCATGTCTGACGTCTTTCGAGCCGTTGACGAGGTGAACAGCACCGACGTCGCGATCAAGATCGTTCGTTCACCGGACCGCGAGTACGCCCAGCGCCTGGCCCAAGAGGCTCGAGCCCTTCGACGTTTCTCGCATCCCGGAATCGTCCAGCTCTTCGAGACCGGGGTGAACGGCGACATGGCGTACCTGGTCATGGAGTTCGTCGATGGTCCCAGCCTCGATCAAGTACTTCGGCAAGGTCCGCTGTCCACCGCCGAGACCGCGTCGATCGGAGTTTCGCTCGCCGATGCCCTCGCGTACGCCCACGCGCAAGGCGTCGTCCATCGCGACGTCAAGCCCGCCAACATTCTGATTGGCCCCGACGGGCTGGCCCGACTCACGGACTTCGGCATCGCCCGTCTGGTCGACACCTCCACGATGACACTGACCGGAACGATGATCGGCACCGCGACGTATATGGCGCCCGAACAACTGGAGAATCACGCCGTGGGTCCGAGCGCGGACGTCTGGTCATTGGGCATCGTTCTACTGGAATGCCTGACCGGCGAACGAGTCTTCGCCGGCACGCCGAGTGAGGT
>DATKRC010000034.1:0-22685 GCA_035532375.1 Acidimicrobiales bacterium | reverse complement strand
CTGCTCAGCATCCACGACCCGCCCACCAAGGAACATCGATCGCGCCAGGCTTTCGCCAAAGGCATCGACCACGAGCTTCGCGCCAGTCTCGGAGTAAACGAGTCCAAGTTTGGACGCTGGGATCGCGAATCTCGCGTCGGAAGTGGCGATACGCACATCGGCGAGAAGCGCTAATTCGACACCGCCCCCTATTATGTTTCCCTGCATCGCAACGATGATGGGAATCATTGATGAACGAAGTGCGGTGAAGTTGCGTTCGTGTGCCATTAGCTGGTCGACGTCACCTCGGCTTGCTTCTGCGATGTCATAGCCTGCGCAGAAGTCGGGTGGCTCCGCCGTTATCACGATGACCTTGGTGCCACGTGGAGGATTGGCGACTACCTCGTCGATGCGGCCGATGGTCGAGCGACCAAGGACGTTGCGTCGATCGCCGCCCGCAAGGCGAATCTCTAGCACTCCGTGAATCAACGGCTCTATTACAACCACTGTCGCTAGCGTGGCGTCACAATTAAGTTGCCATCGAAACCGCGTGGTCGATCGCAATGCGCGATTCTCGGTGTGCGACCGTAACCGCGGAAACGGCCCGCTGCGGCGACCGATTGATCTCACCTTGACTCCTTCTTTCTTCTCATCCTGCGGGGCACGGAAGACCGACGCACCAGGTCCTCTATGAAACTCCGCCCCCCCGGGTCTTTCAGATCTATCGTGTTGCTTCGTTTGTTGCGGTTCGCGGCGAGGAAGTAGGTTGCTTCCCGACCGTCAGCGGTGGTAATGAATGGCTGTTCCCACATTCTGGTCTCGTCCCCAGTTTGAGGATGCTCGACGTTGATGGCGTCGGCGCCGATGTCGCCCAGAATCATCATGGCGTAGGGTCCGACGAGCGTGCGCGAAAGATCCAGGACGAGTAAGCCGCTGAGCGGCCCTTGGTTGGACGACGCAGGCGATAGATCGTTGTTGTCGTTCACAATAACTCTCTCGGTGACCTATCGGGGGTACTTGGTGCGCACCGCGACTTCAAAAGATGAGAGCCCTGGAATCGGCACCGGATCAACTCGACACCCCTCGCTATCCCGGTAAATTCTGATAGATGTATAATGTTTCGCCCGTTCGACTGCACCTCCAACAAAGCTTGAAAGCGAAGGTGCCAAGTATCTCGGATTTCGTTTTCATCGCCCAACGAGGCGCACATTTCGTGGGGTTGCTTGATTAGCCCCGTCACCATGCGACGCACTTTACTCTTGAGAACCAGCGGGGATAAACCAGAGAATCGTGACGCTTTCACTCGGTCACTTGCGCCGTTCGACCATCCTGGGCCAGGTCCAAGCCCATTATTGCTACGTGCAGCGATACGCAACGTTCGACGGAGTCCAGTGAAGTTTTTAGGACCAACTCGACTAAAGAGAGTCGGTGGTAAAAGGCGGGCCTACTTATGTGATAGCAGTCGGCAGCTAGCGACTTGTTGCGCCCGCACGCGAGGAACACCCGTAGCACGCTCACGAGGTCCGAGCCGTTGATGTGGTCGTGCTGAAGTAGTGGTCCGATTTCTCCCTCGATAAAGTCTTGCACTCGGCCATTGTCGCGCAGCGAATACAAAAGTCGGGCAAGGTGAATACTCGCGAGTTCGTGGTAACGTTCCCCGTGGGGCGAAGAAGCCAACGCGCCCGCTACCTCAATGGCCTCAGCGAGTCCCGACCGAATCGCGGTGAGTTCGCGGGCGGTCTGGCCCACCCCAAAAGTGACCCCGTTTTCAATGCCCTCTTTGATTAGCCGTCCCCTGATCTCTTCTAACAACCGAGCCACAACTTCTGCGGGTTGCGCGGTCTCTTTGTTCGAGAGCAACACCGACGTCTCGCCTGGTTCGCGGGCAGCAACGAGCGCACTCAGATGTAGCGACCTCAACGAAGTCATCACGATTTTATAGGATTGCGAGTCCAGTTCGGTTCGTTGCGCACGACTGACGTTATTGCCGTCGGGCATCTTGACAACGATTGGCGTAACAAGGTTCCGGAACAGCGCTACACCCATGGCCTGGGAGCGCGCGTAGATATCGGCAGGATTCGTGTAACTATGCGAGACAATATCGTTTATCAGCGCTTGGTGAGCGTGGCGGGCGGACCATCCCGCGTCATAGTGAGTGAGTTTGCTCACCACGAGCGCCATCGCCGCGCGGTTGAGGATCACGGTCTGAGTCCGCGTCACCGGGGTGTGCGAGACGAGAATCAGTCGCCCCCAAGTGTCACCGCCATTCCCCACGTTGGCGACCAGCCAGTGATCTCGACCGAATTGTCCTTCGTGGATTCCTTCGCCAAGCCCACGGGAGTGGAACTCCCAGTCGAGCAAGAGACGTTCATAGGCCATACCGCGTGCTTCGTAGGCGACCGCTTGGTGTGCCAGATTCTCCAGAACCACCGACGTGTCGCTTAATTCGCTGGTCACCGCAACGACATCGGAGACAGACGCGCCCAAAGCATTTAGCCTCGAAAATGCTTCGTTGGCACGGTCAATGCGAATCAGTTCGGACATCTGCGAGTCAATGATCATCGTGGCGACGGCCTGGGAGACGGCCACGAACGGTATCTCTCGACGCAACTCAATGAGCGGCACTCCCTGGGTCAAGCATGCCTTGACGAGTGCTGCGGGTAATTGTTGGTAACGCCGACCGAGTTCAATCACTATCCCTCGGACGTCGGCCTCGGCGAGGCCACGAACGTATTCGAACAGCTGAGTCGGAGAGTCCGGTAGCGCGACGCCCGTCGTGAGAATAATTTCGCCGCCCTTGAGTAGTGGTCCGACATCGACAAGTTCGCTAACGTGCACCCAGCGCACTTGGCGATCCAAATGCTCGTGACCTGCCAGAAGATTCGGGTCACCGGCACGGATCTCGACGAGATCAAGGAACTCTCTGACCGTCGGTCCAGGCACAAGCAACTCCCTCTCTTCTGATGAAGACGGCAGTGGCTCCGTCTTATCCGCCAGGGCATCGACATTGTTCTCAGTGAGCGGCGTCGTGGACTTCGGACCAATTCGGTCGTACATCAAACTCACGATGCTCCGATTGCGATCGGGCGCACCGGGGATCCAGTGGCGCCCCTCATCTTAAGCGGCGAAGCTACGAATAAGAACTCAGCAACATTTGCCGCTGCGATGTCTTCGAGATTGAGATTCTCGATGATGTTGATGCCACTTTTGAACAGCAATTCGGTATGACAGGGCATTGTGTTCCGCCCTGTCTCGTAATGTTCGAAGGCCATCGTGTCCGCACCGGCTGCCCTCGCGCCATGCGCGGACAGCCAGCGACCTACATCACCATTGGGCCCCGGCTGCGGACATCCGTCCTGCGGGTAGTAGATTTTTGGTCGATCCCAGTACTGTCCCCAACCTGACCGGAACAGGTAAATGTCGCCCGGTCGTGGCGAAATGTTTCGAATGGCCAGAATCTGTTCGACTTCATCAACCGTGATGACTGCGTCGGGGCTGAGCGCGTTCAACCCACGGAGGCCCGCTGCGTCGATAAGTAAACCGCGCCCGACGATCGCGGAGGTTGAGGCGATATCGCCGGAGGAGAGCCCTCGGCCGCTCTGGCCCTGCTCCACACTCACGCCGCCATGCAGGCAGCCGTTGATTGAAACGTGTCCGAGGGCATCGACGTGAGTGCCGTGGTGCCCGCACATGATGATTAGATCGTTCGCCGCGCTGTACCCATCTTTCCGATAGGAGTCGCCGTGGCGCGTTCGCAGCGACATCATATAGCCCGGGTGTCGTGGATGAATTGGCATCTCTTCAAACATTGGCTGCGACAGATCCCAGACGCTCGCAATTTCGTCGAAGCGATCCAACCGCGTAAACGACGAAGCAAACCCGCTGGATGGCTCGGGAGCGGTCACGAGTATTGCTTCGCTGCGGCGGCGTCACGCGCTCCTTCGAGAGCGTGGGTCAACCGATCGGGGACGAGGTGTAAGCCGAAGACGTCGCCGACGGTCTCTCGTCTCTTAATTAGGTCGCGCGAATCGCGAGAGACAAGTACAGTGGCGGGCCGCGGCACGCCGTTGTACTGATTCGACGTCGTTTCGGCGTACATGCCAGCGTCGAGAACAGCGACGATGTCACCGCGGGTCAACATTGGAAGTTCGACGTCTGAAGCAAGAATTGAGTGTGTACATGTGCTTCCGACGACGCTCGCGACGACTGACCGGGGTTCATGCATCTTGGACGCCGGAAGCACGTGATGGGCATATTTGGACGAGTCGATTCGGGTGAGGTTGTTGGTGCTCGCATCCACGTTGATCCACGTACGACCGAGGTCGGATTTCACCGCGCCGACGGTCGCTAGCAACACACCGGCATTACCGGCAATGTACCGTCCGGGCTCCAGCCACAACTTCGGGATCGGCAACCCGGCGCCATGAAATGCCGCCAGTAGAGCCTCACATGTCTGCGCGGCATAATCTTCAATGGTTGTCGGATTGAGTTCCAGCGTCCGTGACTCGGGGTCACGCTCGCGAGCCCAACCGCCGCCGATATCAACAACGGCCGGCTCGAAGCCAGTGTCAGCGGCAATTTGAGCGACGACGGTAGCGAATGCGCGCGCCCAGGTCCGTTGAATGTTCGGATCCCGTCCGATACGCCCCATGTGAACGTGGTAACCGAGCATGAGCAGGTTAGGCGACGCGAGTACCTGCCGTGTGAGGACCGTAGCCATCTCGGGCGAGAAGCCCCACTTTTCATCAAGGACGGCTTCGACAAGCTGATCCTCGCTGACGCCGAGAGTGTCGCTGTCAAACTCGGCGAGCTCGGGTGGTGCAATTTTGAGTCGGATATTCACGCGAACGCTGCTGTCTGTCTCCCGACAGATGCGCTCAAGAGTAGCGATCTCGTCAATGTCGTCAATATTGATGACGATGCCACGGGTAACCGCCTGCCAAAGTTCCTCTTCGGACTTATTACTCCCATTGAGTGCAACGAGCTCGGGCTCGGCGCCCCCCGCGAAGGTCGCGAAGATTTCGCCCTGACCGAAACAATCACCACCACCGCCCTCGTCACTGATGATCGCTCGCAGCGCGATGTTGTTGTTTGCTTTACCTGCGTACATGACATTCACAGTGGCCGGCCACGCGATTTCGAAAGCGCGCCGGACACGACGAAAATTGGATCGAAAGGTCCCTTCTGAGATGACGAACAGCGGCGAGCCGAATGTGGACAACAGTTCGTTAACGTTGTGGCCCTCAATCTCGAGGAATCCTTCCTCCGACACGTCCAGGTTGTCAGTTCGAGTGAGCACTTCGGCCAATAGGCCAGCTCCAGTCTTTGGTTCTGAAGACATGGGCATCATTTCATCTACTTTCAGTTTGTTTTGAGTGAAGCATGGCCTTGACGAGATCTGTTCGATCTCACGCCGTTTGAGTCACGGAGATGCCGGCACTTGTTAGAACAGCCGCAAGCCCCTCGAGTTCCTGAGGATCGGTCAATGGCAGCAGCGGTCGACGCGGGTAGCCCGCGTCGATTCCCATAAGCCGAAGAGCGGCTTTCATCTGTGCCTGAAAAGAGGCTCCGAACTTGGGCGCATTGGCGTCGTTCCAGAGCTGAACGTCGAGGGACTTCTCCTCTGCGGCAATTTCGCGCGCACTGTCGAGGTCGTCTCGCCACACTGCTTCGAATAGTTCCGGTAATTTGTTGCCAAGCAACTGCCATCCACCGATGTATCCGTCGCCTTGCCCCAGAGCAAGTCGTCCGAAGCCGACGTTGCTCAGAAGATTCCCGCCAAACACGCGTAGTGTTCCTCCCACAGCATCAAGGGCATCAAAGAATTCAGGGTCCTTTGCCGAGTTCTTAAGCGCAACCACATTTGGTATCTCCGCCAACTTTTTCAGGGTCTGGGTCTCAATATCAATGCCGACGCGCCGAGGGATGTTGTAAATCATTATGGGTAGATCGATGCCTGCAGAAATGTCTTTGTAGAACGCCATAATCTCGGTTTGCGTCGGTCGCACATAAGGCGGCGGTGTCATCATGACTCCGGAGGCACCGGCTGTTTTCGCTCCTGATGCCAAGCTGATGACTCGTTCGGCGGTGAATTCGCTGCAACCAACGACTACCGGTACGCGGCCGGCAACTTGGGATAAGGCGATTTCAGTGACCCGGACGCGCTCGACAGGGCTTTGAGAGAACCACTCGCCGGTCGAGCCGTTGATCAACAATCCGTGCACTCCCTGTTCAAGGTAGTACTCAATTAATGCACGCATAGTCGGCTCGTCGATTTCCCCGGCCTCAGTAAACGCGGTTGGTGACGCAGCCCAGTATCCCCTCCAGTTGACAGTGTTACGATCCACAATTCACTCCTTTCAACTATCTCTCTCAGAACTACAGATTTCCTCAACCGTGGAGACATCGATCGGCAGATCGAATTCTCCGACATCAGCAAGTCCCGACGCGACGAGATCGCCGATCCGGACGGGACGGACAGGCGAACGGGGAGTCATCGGAACGTCAAGGTTCGCGAACTCGAAACCAGGCTGTCCGGCGAGCCCGGCCAAAGTGGGTAAGCAGTTGCGACCCTGGCAAGGTCCCATCGCAACGCGCAAATGAGAACGGAATGTGTTGGTCTCCGAATCGCCAGCGCTTGTGGCGTCGCAACGCAGCTGCGCCAAAGTGACGTCCTCACAACGGCAGATAATCGTCTCGTCAGTGGCCAACCCCACGAGATTAACTCGGTGCCGGTACACCTCACGGACCGCGACCTGAAAGCGGAGGTGCGCACGTAGTCGACGCGCGCTCACGGCATGGCGACGGGCCGCCTCATTCATATCGAGTCTGTCAAGCTTTTCAGCGACTCGGATGGCGGCGATCCGGCCTTGCTCCATTGCGGAGGGCGCGCCCAACACGCCGACGCCATCGCCGGCTGCGAGGATGCCCGATACGTCCGTCTCCTGGTACTCGTTAAGCACAGGCACATCAGCTCCGGAATCCGGGTCTCGTCGCAGCGCGCACCCCGCAACCGCAGCGAGTTCGCAACTGGGCATGAGGCCGTATCCCAAGCAAACGGCATCCGCTTCCAGCAACTCGGTCGAGTCCGAAATTATCACCCCGAACTTGTCAACGCGCGAGATCACGACTCCCTCAACGTGCTCATCACCAATGATGCTGGTCACTACCGTGCGGTACTGATACCGCACCCCTCGGCGCCGCAGCTTAACGATGTAATCCAGGCCATCAACGAGTAAAGGCATATCCGCAGCCGCGCTTCTCGCCACTCGCGCCAATCTGACGGCACGCGGTGGCGCAGCCACTTCGACGACGGCCTCAATGGTCGCGCCCCAGGTCGCGAGCTCTGCTGCGAACGCAAGGAGAAGGGGTCCATTGCCGGCCAGCACGAGATGCCTACCGGGAATCACGCCCTGAGTTTTCGCGAATGTCTGAAGTCCGCCTGCAGTGAAGACACCTGGCAGAGTCCAACCAGGAATGGGTGTCGGCCGGTCGTAAGCACCTGGTGCCAGCAAGACATACGCAGCGTTCACTTCCACGTTTGTCCTATCCACGATACATCGCAGCGAAGTACCTTCAAGATCCCACACGAGGCTCTCGCAAAAAATGCGGGTGCCGGATGCCCTGACCGACTCGATCAGCTCGCGCCCCTCTTTCGCTTGACGGCCGCCTACTCCTGCAAGATGAGGGACCTGAGCCAAAAGGGGGTCCCTGCGTTCCTTGCGTATCTGCTTAAAAATTTGGCCGCCCAGGTCTACACGTTCGTCGAAGAGTATGACATCCAGCCCTGAACGGCGCGCTTCGATCGCCGCGGCGAGACCCGCCGGACCGCCGCCAATGATCGCCAAGTCACACTTCATCGGCGCCGTCACATCGCACCTCTGGTGGGCGCGCCGTTAGTTGGGCGTACCCCTTCGAGCTCGTCCTGGGGCCCGAGCCATTGGCGGGCCACCTTCATACCTTCGACGAGTGGCGTGACGCAGGTACGAACGCTGTAAAATCCGTCAACTGTAGCCTCACACTCGTAACACAACCCGATCCCGCAATAGGCCCCACGTGGAGAACGCAGTCGAGGTGACCATCGAAGATGAGTGACCTCGTTGGCAATGAGAGCTGCCGCGATGCTCTCCCCGACATAGCCCCGCATCTGTCGACCCTCGAACGAGAATGTCACGTACGAACGTGCAGTTACCTGATCCCAACCGTCTAGCCGCAGTGACTTCGAGGTGGATTTTGCAGTGCGACTCATCATCGATCCTTTTCCGTCAAAGCCATCTCTGCGGACTGAACTCTTGGAAGTTTCCGGGCAATACTCCGCCCGTCATAGACAGAGCTACCTGTTCGGCCAGGTACGGCGTCAACGTGTAGCCGGCGGCCCCCCGAGGCACGGTGAGCGTGTGATAGCCGGGAAATTCGTCAACTCTCCCGACCGTAGGAAGTCGGTCGGGTGCCACCGCGACCGTGCCGACCCAGGAACGCAGCAACCGCGTCCGACGTAGGGCCGGTACTAGACGACAAGCTACGTCCAAGTTTCCTGCCAACGCATCCGAAGCGATCCGTCCACGCAGGCTCCCCGATTGCAAGTGAGTCGCCGGCCACCCACCACCTATCAAAAACGTTCCATCCAAAGTCTGCTTGAGAGTGAGCGGCTGGGCGATGTGCTGCAGGATCGGGCCTAGCATCGTCGGACACCGCTCGGTCACTGAGACCATCTGGCGAACACCGTGTACCGGTAGAGGGACGCCAAGCAACTTCGCAACATGGCCACTCCACGCCCCCGCGGCATTCACGAGCTGTCCTGCTCGTACGTAGCCTTTCGAGTGTTGAAGTTGGAATCCACCTTTGACAGCACTTATCGCGCTGACTTCACATCGCTCGATGATCTCGACACCGGCTGATCGAGCGCGACGGGCAAGGTAACTCCCCACTGCCAAAGGATTGACGGAACCCTCCTCAAAACAGTAGATCGCGCTCACGACGCTCGGAGCCAATGAGGGAGCCACCTCGCGAAGCGCCCTACCTGCGACGGTTTCTACGGTCAAACCAAGGCTACGATTGACGAACAGATTAAGGTCCAGTGCGTCGACCTCTTGCGCGTTCTCGGCGACCATCAGGCCACCGCAGTTTTTGGCGCCTAATGCGGATCCGGCCTGCTCTCTAAGCGCTTGCCACGTGTCGATTGCGTAGCGGATGAGCTCCAATCGCCCCGGAGAACGGAGATCGTGTCGTCGTAGTTGAAAGTGCAATGTTCCTGCGTTGGTACCCGAGGCGGCACGGTTAAGGTAGTCCTTTTCTAACACCACCGAGTGCAGGCCACGCTCAGCGAGGCGAAGCGCAACAGTGACTCCGGCGAGCCCCCCGCCAACGATTGCTACGTCGGTGTCGTTACTCACGTCTCACCGCACTCCGTGCCGATTCTGTCATGCAGGACCGCATCATTCACTCGTGACATGCGATCACAGCTCACGCCCAGAGTGCAGCACCCTGCTGAGGAACTCTTGGCAACGCTCAGTCTTTGGACGCAAAAACAGTTCCTGTGGTAGACCGCGCTCGACAATTCGGCCGGCATCCATGAAGACCACTTCGTCGCTCACGCCGCGGGCGAAACCCATTTCGTGCGTCGCAATTAGCAACGTCATACCGCCGTCTGCAATGGTGCGTATGACGTCCAGCACCTCAACGATCGTCTCTGGGTCTAATGCCGAAGTCGGCTCATCAAATAACATGAGTCGCGGCGACATAGCCAGAGCTCGCGCAATCGCGACACGCTGCTGTTGTCCTCCGGAAAGTTGCAACGTGTAGGAACGCTGCTTGCTGCCTAGCCCAACACGTTCGAGTAACTCCACGGCGCGGGCGCGCGCCGCGTCTTTGCCGGTATGGCGTACATGCACCAAGCCTGACATGACGTTCTCCAATGCCGTCATGTGTCCGAAGAGGTTAAAATTTTGGAACACCATGCCAATCTCGATCCGCTGTGCGGCCGCCGCGCGGTCACGAAGAGGCCTCGGTCGGTCGCTGTCCTCACTGATACCGACTCGCTCACCAAAAACATGAATGGAGCCCTCGTCGACGCGTTCAAGGTTATTTATACATCGCAGTAAGGTGCTCTTGCCCGACCCGCTCGGGCCAATAAGTGCAATGACCTGACTTTCAAGCACCTCAAGGTCGACGCGTTCCAGCGCGGCAACGTCACCGAAGTGTCGACTAACGGACCGCAACTCAACGGCAACACGACTCTTGTCACGCGCTTGGTCCAGAAGCGAGGCCGACATCTTCTGTCTCACGATGACTCCGTCACCACTAGCTGCGCAGTGGGTCGCCGTATTTTCATTCGAGACTTTGAAGCCGTAGGAGCGCCAAACCGACGCTCCAGCAGCGACTGAATGCCACGCCAAGCCGTCCCCATGGTGATGTAGTAGAGGCTCGCGATAGTCAGCAGCTCCAGCGGGTGAAAATTCACTGCGAAGATATCTTGTGTAACCCGAAACAACTCGGTCATGGAAATTACTGACACCAACGAAGTGCTCTTAAGTAAACCATTGACCTCATTGCCCGCAGCCGGGATTGCTGCGCGTATCGCCTGAGGCAAGATAATCACCCTCATTGCCTTTGTCCGGTGCATACCCAGCGCTTTAGCCGCCTCCATTTGACCGTGGGGCACGGAGAGTATTCCTCCCCGAATTATTTCGGCCATGTAGGCGCTCTCGTTGATGGCCAGCGCAATCAATGTCGACTGCACGACTCCGAACGTAAGTCCCATCTCAGGTAAGCCATCGTAAACGAGGACCAAAGTAACCAGTAGGGGGATCCCTCGCACGATGCCGGTATAGGTCTGATACAAAACCCGACTTAACCGCTTCTCCGAAGTACCGAACACGGAAAGTACCGCGCCGATGCAGGTGCCAAGACCGATACCTGAAGCGGTAAGCCATATCGTCACCCAAGCGCCGTGCAGGATTTCGCTGCTAAAGAGGTACTGACCGAAGATTTGCCAACTCCAAATAATGGCGCCCACCATCATAATTTCTCACTAACCACTAGACCACCGGGATTCAGTGCGCCCGCACATGAATCCCGGTGGTGCCGATTGAGCTTTTAGAACGTCGTAATCGCGTCCGCGGCAACTCCCCATTTCTTCAAGCCAGCAGCGTAAGTACCGTTCCTCTCCATCGTATAGAGCGCGGCTGAGAGTGCACCGGCCAGTTGCGGATCGTTCCGGTTGACAGCGATGCCATTGACCACCGTGTTAATCCCGGAATCAACCACTTCGAGACTCGGCACCGACTTAACGTCGTACGCCATCGTTGGATCATCGCCAAGTAGCGCCTGTGCTCGTCCGCCCTCCATCGCTGCGATCGCATCGGCGTATTCCGGGAATGTCGAGACAGTCAGGGTCTTACCTGCAGGACAGAGTGCGACTTGACTCGTCGCTAACGTTTGTTCAGCGGAGCCGAGAGTAACCGCGACCGTGTGCCCACACAGATCCGTCAACGACTTTATGTTGTCCGGATTTCCCGTGGCCGTGACTATCGAAATGCCAGTCTGTATGTAAGGTACGAAGTCGACGACGGCCGCACGCACCGGTGTGTCGTACATGCCTGAACAGATGACGTCAAACTTGTTCGCCTCGAGCGCCGTGATTAGGCCAGCGAAGGAAAGGTTGATGAACCTGACCTTCAAACCCAGCGTCTTGGCCGCCTCACCACAAAGGGTGTCATCGATTCCGGCGACCTTACCCTTAGATATGAAGTCATACGGCGCGACTGTTAAATCGCTCCCAATTGTCAATACACCCGACTTACGTATCGCCGCCGGGACCATGGATGCCAGTGCCGACCTTTTCGACGCCGCACCACTAACACCGGGAGCGATGAAAAGTAATGCGGTGGCGCTGATGGCTAAAACCATAACTCCCACTCGTTGCAAAAGACTTTGACTCACGTTTTCTATCCCCTTTCAGATCGATGCTCACGTCATCGATGCGACCTTGGGAAAGCACTGTAGCGGCCGTCTTCGACCAAATGTGGGTCAGGATGTAATTATCTTCACCAACTGACGCTCAACTTGTAAGGGCCAGGCCATGCAATTTTGGAATAACGGAGCAATTGATTTGGCCAAGCCAAGAAGAGTCCCGACCCGATACTTCGAGGTCACTTCACTTTGCGCTTCGCCAGTCCGAACCTCGCTTGCGTGCTCCCGAGTGGAAGCATTGCTCAACGCAACCAGCGAAGCTGCGGCCGGCAAACTGAGAGCCTGTGATTTCGTGACGATACCACTCATTCGTGGGCGGATCCAATGCGAATTGACCTATGAGTTATCTGTCGACGCCGCCGAAACGCCTGAGTCCGCTCTCAAGGCCACGCTCGCTAAACCCGTATCCATCGGGGCAAGGCATCACGCATCGCAGGACGTCGTGCAGCGCGCTAGAGCCATTGACATACGATGCTCTTCGCCAGTTAGCGCTCGAGGCAATGTCGACGGTGACGAGGTTCTTTGCGTCGACAAGGTGCGATCCTCCATGAGGACTAGAGCCATATTACGTCAGCGGGGGCCAACCGCCGAAGCGATCTTTGATGCGTGAGCGAGTTCGCTTGTGATCCGTTCAAAATCATCAACGACCAGTCCTACCGTAATACGCAGATGAGCCCCTCCCCCATTTCTGGTTCCGAAGGGACTACCAGCTGCAGCGACGATGCCGCGATGCGCAAGGTAGAGCAGTGACGCCGTCTCGTCGCGGACTGGCAACCACAGATTGAGCCCATCATCGCCCACTGTCGCACAGCCCAAGCGAGCTAGTTCACCAGTGACAATCGCTCGACGCTCCGAGTACACCTCGCGCGCACGCGCAATCTGCCCCCGTGACTTCTCGCGCGTGAGCAGATCAAGTAACACGCTCTGCAGGAGCCGACTCGTCCAGCCCTGACCGAGCAGTCGGCGTTCGCGCAGCCCTTCCATGATGAGTTGTGGTCCACTCATGGCTGCGAGGCGAAGGTCTGGTCCATGCGACTTAGAGAAGCTGCGCACGTGCACCGTTTGATCGGCGAGCCACGTCCCCAGACTGATGGGGCTACTGGAAGCGATAGCCCCCGCCGAGTCATCCTCGATTACAAAGACACCAGTGCCTCGTAGGAGTGCGGCGAGCACTCGGGCGCGCTTCTTGCTCATAGAAATCCCTACCGGGTTATGAGCTCGAGGCTGAAGGAACACCGCCTTCGGGCGAAGCGACATCACCTCTTCCAACTGCGCGACCACAAGTCCTTCGGAGTCAACGTCGACGCCGATCGTTTGTATCCCCAGAGCATCGAGAAGGTCCAGTAGCGGCGGGAAACTCGGATTCTCGACGACGACTGAATCACCGTACCGCAGTAGATGCGACGCGATTTGATCCAATGCATCCATCGCGCCGTCGACGATGACGAACTCTTCCGCGTCGTAGGGCCAGTCGTCGCGTAGCACCTCGACCAACGAAGGGATGATCGGGTTCTCAAGGTAACTGCTCGGCGTCCCAGCCCGATGCAGATTCTTAAGCGCGAGCGTGAGGTCGGGTAAAAGCATAGGGTCGGGCACGCCCGTAGAAAGGTCAAGTCCAAATGCGGTGGATCGTTCGAGCGCGCGGCGGTAGCGCCTTGGACCCGGTTCTTTGCGCGCCATCACCACTGTGCCGCGACGCCCATCGGAGCGAATGGCCCCCGCGCGTGCCAAGAGTTTCCACGCGACGCTCACGGTGCTTGGTGAAAGTCCCAACTCCTCAGCGACCGCTCGAATGGGCGGAAGCAACGTTCCCTCTGGCAGCGCGCTCTCACTGATGGCTGCGCTCAGTGCGGCCGCCAGCCCGCGGCTCGTATGTTCGCTCAATCGAGCCACAATCTCGCTGATGACTTTTGTAGCCATACAAAGAGATTATTGTGTCACGGCAAAGCCAAATGTCATGACTCCGATGTGACCTCCGTTTCGTACCTGATCGACAAATAATAATTTGGTCAAGCACGCGACGTGGTTGACCTGCAACTCCTAAGAAGGATTTCGCACAGTGTCAAGGCCGAGGCGATCACTGATGCGCCGCAGCGTCTAAGTCAACCCAATTTCGAATCTCTCAGTCCTGGCTCTGGTTCCGGCGTCGTCACGTGCGTCAACCATCTGATCCTTCACAATTCAACTCGCTGACGCCAGGCACATCGCCGGTAGGTCACAGACCCGCAGCGGCCGCCGCTCCCGCGTGACCGGGTAGAACCATAACAAAGCACATCACATACGAGAATGACGCGCACCTGTTCCAATCAGGCGATTACGGCGTCGACACTTTCGACTTCTTACTAAGTCCGAACTGCGCGTCACGTCTATTGCCATAAATACTTTTGTACTATTACAAATAAGATATTGTGTTACACATCCTCCGTATGTAATGTCGTTGACATGACAAGCGCCATCAACCACTGGATCGGCGGGCGACTCGTCGAGGGAACATCCGGACGAACCTCGCCCGTTTTCAACCCAGCCACCGGCGAACAGACTGGGGCTGTCTCGCTTGCTTCGTCCGACGAGGTAGATGCTGTCGTTGCCAGTGCGCTCCACGCCGCACTCGACTGGAAGGACGTTTCCCTCTCGCGACGAGCGGCGATCGTCTTCAAGTTTCGTGAACTGCTCGCCACGCGCAGTGATGAACTCGCGGAGGTCGTCACTGCCGAGCATGGCAAAGTACTCGCTGACGCCGTCGGCGAGATCGCACGTGGACTTGAGAACGTCGAGTTCGCAACTGGCATTCCACAGATGATGAAAGGGGGTTTCTCCGAAGGTGTCTCCACTGGCGTCGACGTGTACTCGATTCGCCAGCCGCTGGGCGTCGTGGCCGGAATTACTCCGTTCAACTTTCCAGTCATGGTGCCCTTGTGGATGTGCGCGAATGCCATCGCGACCGGAAACGCCTTCATCTTGAAGCCGAGTGAGAAGGATCCTTCTGCGTCACTCTTCTTAGCCCGACTTTGGCAAGAAGCCGGTTTGCCTGACGGAGTTTTTAGTGTGTTACAGGGAGACAGGGAGTCGGTTGACGGCCTCTTGACCCACTCGGATGTTTCCGCTGTCAGTTTTGTGGGATCGACACCAATCGCCCGATACATCTACGAGACCGGAACTAAGGCGGGCAAACGTGTCCAAGCCTTGGGTGGTGCGAAGAACCACATGGTGGTGCTGCCCGATGCCGACGTCGAGATGGCTGCCGATGCGGCGGTATCCGCTGGCTATGGCGCGGCCGGCGAGCGTTGCATGGCCGTTTCGGTTGTCGTCGCCGTGGGCAACGTCGCCGATCCCCTTGTTGACGCCATCGCCACACGAATTCCAAAACTCGTTGTCGGTGACGGTGCTAGGAAAGGCACCGACATGGGGCCGCTCATCACGGCTGAACATCGCGACAAGGTCGCTGGTTACATTGGAGCTGGCGAAGAGGCGGGCGCAAACGTGGTCATCGACGGGCGATCCTCGCCAATCCCCTCGATCGGCTTCTTCCTCGGTGCCACGCTACTTGACCACGTGCGCATCGACATGTCCGTCTACCGCGATGAGATCTTCGGTCCAGTGTTATCGGTGTTACGGGTTTCTTCGCTTGATGATGCGATTACCGTCATCAACGCCAATCAGTTCGGAAATGGTACTGCCATCTTCACTCGCGATGGCGGCGCCGCTCGCCGGTTCCAAAGGGAGATTGAGGTTGGCATGATCGGCATCAATGTGCCGATCCCTGTACCCGTTTCTTACTACTCGTTCGGGGGTTGGAAAGCATCGCTCTTCGGTGATTCGCACATGTACGGACCTGAGGGCGTCAACTTTTACACGCGAGGCAAAGTAGTCACATCGCGCTGGCCCGATCCCACAAACTCGAGCGTCGACCTCGGCTTTCCTCAGACCAGATAGGAATTCATGACCATTTCCACCTTAAACAGTTATGGCGCGACGAAACTAGACGAAACAACCATTCGCGCGCTCGACCACGAGCACGTCTTTCATTCGTGGTCTGCTCAGGATCTCATCAACCCGCTTCCCATCGCGTCTGCCCTCGGGTCCTACTTTGTGGACTACGAGGGTAAGCGTTACCTCGACTTCACGTCGCAATTGGTAAATGTAAACATCGGACACCAGCACCCGAAACTCGTCGCTGCAATCCAGGACCAGGCCGGAAGACTCTGCACCGCAGCACCGGCGTTTGCGGTCGATGTGCGAAGCGAGGCCGCTCGACTCATTGCAGAACTCGCCCCAGGAAATCTCAACAAGGTCTTCTTCACCAACGGCGGGGCCGAGGCCACGGAAAACGCGGTCCGCATGGCGCGCCTTCACACGGGCAAGCACAAGATCCTTGCCGCCTATCGCAGTTACCACGGTGCCACGGCGGGAGCGATCACCATAACAGGTGATCCGCGGCGTTGGCCATCCGAGCCCAGTTTGCCTGGCGTCATCCATTTCTGGGGTCCCTACACCTATCGGTCGTCCTTCCACTCTGAGAATGACCAAGAGGAGTGTGCAAATGCGCTCGATCATCTGCGTGACACCATTATTTTCGAAGGGCCTGACACCATTGCCGCCATCATCATCGAGTCGGTTGTAGGGACGAACGGCATTCTGGTACCGCCGGGCGACTACCTCGCCGGCGTTCGCATGCTGTGTGACGAATTCGGCGTCGTCATGATCTGCGACGAAGTCATGTCTGGCTTCGGCCGCTGTGGCGAGTGGTTTGCCGTCGACCATTGGGGCATCACGCCTGACCTCATCACTTTTGCGAAAGGTGCGAACTCCGGCTACGTTCCCATCGGGGGCGTGATTATTTCTGAGACGATCGCGGCGTCCTTCGCTACTCGCGCTTACCCCGGTGGCCTCACGTACTCCGGTCACCCGCTCGCGTGCGCTTCAGTCGTGGCGTCCATCAACATCTTCAAAGAAGAAGGGATCATCGAACATGCTCGATGCCTCGGCCGTGACATCATCGGTCCAGAACTCGAAAAAATTGCCGCGAAGCACCCTTCGGTGGGCGAATTTCGTGGACTAGGAGTGTTCTGGGCGCTCGACCTCGTGCGAGACCGAACGTCCCGCAACCCACTCGTTCCTTACAACGCAAGCGGTGCAGACGCACAACCAATGGATGAATTCGCCGCTAAGTGTAAGGAGTTAGGGCTTTGGCCTTTCACCCATTTCAATCGAACGCACGTGGTCCCGCCATGTACCACGACTGCTGAAGAAATGCGTGAAGGTCTCGCCATCATTGACGAGGCGCTCAACGTTGCCGATAAATATTACTCGGGAGCGGACGTGTGAAACTTAAGTCCACCGTCACGAACAATTTAGGTAACTGCAGGGTTGACCGCCGTACTCAGGAATCCAACTGAGGTCATTAGTTCAGCGAGAAGACGATAAACGTTCTATGGAGATAAATACGGATCTTGAAGGATTTTCGGCTCAACAGATTCATCTTGCGGTTGTGTGCAATGAATGTTCGATGTACGAGTGACGTTTCGCCGCTCCACTACTGCTGCTGCCAGCGAAGCTAGGTCGCTAACCTCGAGACCGAATCTCGCCCTTTTTGTCGTCGTGACCGGAGTCCTCATCACTGCGGTCGACACGACGATCGTCGTCTTGGCACTTCCCGAGATTCAGCACACCTTTCACCTCGGCCTCACGTCGGTTCTCTGGGTCATTATCGGTTATCTGTTCGTGATCACACTCGTCTCCACCCAAGTCGGGCGCCTGGGTGACATGTACGGTCGCGTCTCGATGTACGAAATGGGTTTTGTCATCTTCGTCATCTCTTCCGCGCTCTGTGCGTTGTCCTGGAACGAACTCTCCCTCGTCATCTTTCGCCTCATCCAAGGGATCGGAGGGGCCCTCATCGTCGCAAACTCTGGTGCCGTCATCGCCGACACGCTTCCGAAGGCGAAACACGGCCGCGCATATGGGTTTAACGCCAGTGGCTATAACACGGGTGCCGTGCTCGGCGTTGTGCTCGGCGGCACGATCGTCAGTTATATGTCGTGGCGCTGGATCTTCTGGATCAACCTGCCTATCGGCCTCGCCGCGTACATCGTGGCGCGCAAAGTGCTACACGAGACCTCTGCGCGCGTCAGACGGCGCATTGACTGGTGGGGAGCACTCGCCATTGGTCTCGGGCTCTTCGGGCTGCTGTGGGCGACGATCGATCTCATCAGCGAATCGCTCACCCCCACTATCGTCGGATTTTTCGGCGGCGGCGTTCTGTGCCTTCTCGCTTTCTGGCAGATCGAACGCCGCACTGAAGAACCTTTGCTGGACTTCAAACTATTCAAGATTCCAACAATCACACCCTCGTACTTCGCAGCCATGCTCCAAAGCCTCGCGAACTACGCAGTCCTGTTCTTACTCTTGATGTACCTCCAAGGCGTCGAGCATCTCGATCCAATCCGCGCGTCACTTTTGCTTGTGCCTGGTTACGTTGTGGGCGGAGTCATAGCCCCTCTGGCTGGTCACTACGCCGACCGGCACGGTGCTCCCGTTCCCGCCACATTTGGTCTCGTCCTTCAGATCTTTGCGCTCATCGCCTACGCCCAACTCAGCGCGCACTCCTCGCTCTGGGTAATTGTCATCGCTTACATCGTGGGCTCAATTGGGGGCGCTTGCTTCTTTCCGTCAAACAACTCCGCCGTTATGAAGGTCGCCCCAACCAACTCCTTTGGTATTGCTTCGGGACTATTGCGAACGTTCGTAAACGTGGGCATGGTGTTTTCCTATGCTGTTGCGATTCTCATCGCGTCGGCGTCAATCTCACGTCACGTCGCTTTCGCGATCTTCGTCGGCTCGGGCACGATCAGCCAAGCGGTCACGGTCGCTTTCGTGAACGGGCTCCACGCCACCTTCTACGCTTCGACTTCATTGATGATGATCGCTGCGATTCTCTCAGCATCGCGCCCCCGCACCATTCAACCAATACTTGTTCAGAACTAAGAGATGGAGGATGCTCAATGGGTCCCGATGAAAGGCTGTCCATAGAATCAATGAGAACCAGATTCGAGGAACTGCTGTCCACGGATCTTTTAAATCCTGAAGATACAACTGTCCTAGTGTATGATCACGCTGAAATCGTACGGCGATGCACACTTCTTACCTCTGCTTTCCCAGATACTTCGGTGCACAGTGTTGCGGTGAAAGCCGTTGCTCTTCCCCAGCTTTTAAGCGAAACTCGCGCCCATGGTTTCGGCGCGGAGGCGGCGTCAGAGGCGGAAATTGCAATCGCAATTAAAGCTGGGATTCCTGCCGCACAAATTGTGTTCGATTCACCGGCGAAAACAGTGACCGAACTACGCAACGCATTAGTTACAGGCGTTGGAATCAATATTGACAATCTGGAGGAGGCTCGGCGAGTCAGAGAGTTAATTAAGGAAAGCCCTTCCCGAAACTTGATGGGCCTCAGAATTAATCCCCAGATTGGTCAAGGGAAGATTGGAACAACGAGCGTGGCCGGGCGATTTTCAAAATTTGGCATTCCCATTCAAGAGAGCAGAGCGCAGATTATTGATTGCTACCGCGCAAATGTATGGCTGAGTTCTATTCACGTTCATACGGGTTCCCAAGGCATGTCGCTGGAGCAGCTTGTTGAGGGAGTTCGGCGAGTTTGTGATCTCGCGCTGGAAGTTGGCGACCAAATCACCACTGTCGACATAGGTGGCGGATTGCCCGTGTCGTACAAAAGGGGAAACGCCCCTCGACCAACCATGGTTGAGTACGTTTCAGAACTCGAGAAAGTGTGCCCCGAGCTGTTCAGCGGACGATACAGGATCGTTACGGAGTTTGGCAGGTGGCTCTTTGCGAACGCGGGTTGGTTGGCCACAAAGATCGAGTACACGAAGCGATCCGCTGAGCGCAGGATCGCGGTGGTGCATGCCGGTGGCGATTTGTTCGTGAGGCCGATCTATCAACCTGAAATATGGCAACACGAGGTCGACGTGTTTTCGATGGACGCGGAAAGAGACATGGAGAGCGACCGAAGCCCATGGTCGGTTGCCGGGCCTCTTTGTTTCTCCGGTGACTTTCTCGCCCAGGAACGGCTGCTTCCCAACTCGGAGCCAGGAGACTGGATCATTGTTCAGGACGCAGGGGCGTACACCTTTTCGGCGGTTTCGCGCTACAACAGTCGGCCGATGCCGAAGGTCGTGATGGACGAATTCTCACAGTGGCGGCTCCTGCGAGAACGTGAAAGCGCTGATGACGTCGTCAATTTCTGGATCGGTCGAACATCTAGCCCCGATCATTCATGAAGGGGCTGTGAATCGTTGCCTCTCCCGTTTTTGAGTGGCCGACGTCGTTGGGAGATGACTGACGCGTTGCCTAGTCTCCTTGAGCGTTCTCCAATCAAATTTCGACCATGCAAAGCGACTCACGAACGGCAACAAGGCGGAACGATGCCCTCGTGGGTAGCGCTGAGGTGAACGTGGATCGCGTCAGGTGAGTAAAGCAATACGTTGATAGGCGCCTAGTAGTTGTCGTGCCGTTGGCCAGTCGTCGAGAAGACGAACGACGACGCGTCGAGAACTTCGCACGACTCGTCCCGGCGCGTGAAAGATCTCCCAGCGAAGCGCCTTGGGCCGCTCGTCGCGCCAGCGTCCCTCGAGACAGAGCAGCTGGAAGCACCGCACGAGAGCATCGGCCATGGCAACGGTCATGAGCCAGTTAGCGTTGGCCTCGAAACTCGTGAAGGGAAAGCGGGTGAGTCCGGACTCCTTCAGCCGTTGGACGTGGTCTTCGACGTGGGCGTGGGCCTGCATCACCACGTCGAGCTCGGTGGGGTCGTCCTCGCAGTCGGTGTAGAAGCCCCAGTAGCGAAACTCGTCGCTCGGAAAGAGGCTGCGCTGGGCGCCGGGGCACAGGGGTTCTCGTCGCACGATGCAGCGCGTGCCGCTCGGCATCTTTTTCAGTTTCAGGTAGTCAGTCACCTCACAGACGCTGGCTCCCTCGCGCAGTTCACCATGTTGCGTGCGTGAGGGTTGCCAGAGATCCTCGCGCGCAGAAACTGAGTAAATAGCGCTCTGCAACTGCGCGTTGGCGCGCGCGGTGACGGAGAAATTGACGCGACGGGCTCGACACGCCGCAAAGGACTCTCGGGTGCAGCCCGCGTTGTCGTCGCGAGCGATGACCCGCCGAGACGGCGTGACTTCGTCACCAACGCCGCGGCCGCCAGACACGGACACGGGCAGTTGGCAGAGGACCGCGTCCAAGACCTCAACGTGATTGGCCGCGCTGTGGGGCGTCGCGTTGCCTGGGCGAAGGGTGGGACTCAGCGTCTCGCCCGTGAGGTCACTGAAGCAGAACATGGGTTGAAATCCGAACCCGCCCTTGTAGGTCGGCGCGGCGTTCTCAGTGGACTCGGCGAGTCCCATAACCAGCGACGCGTCAAAGTCGAGGATCACCGGCTCATCAACGTCGACGTCGATCTTCGCCCAGATCTTTTGGCGCACGTCAGCGAGGGCCCGCGCGAAGTTCTCGCGTTGTGCGGCGTCGAATTCGTGAAAGGTGCGATAGACCGTCGAGTCCGAGGGAACGTCGCCAAAGAGTTCGCTCTGTGCGCGCAGGTGCTCCACGTCGGCGCAACTCTCGCCGCCGCCCGTCAGCACGAGGGCCATCTGCATGAGCACCTTGCCTCGATCGTGACGCAGTGGTCGTTCGCCCGAAGGTTCAATGCATGACGTGAGCGCAGATCCGAGGCCCAACGCATCGGCCAAACTACCCAGCGCGTGCGGGCCAACGTGCGCAGCCACGCCCTTTCCGCCGGGTTCCACACTGACTCGATTCGTCGAAGTATTGTTCATCTGAGAAGTGTCCTTCGTGGTTGGTGTCCTGGTTGTTTCGCAACTCCAGTTTCCCTTGCACGAAGGGCATTTTCGCGTATTGCGGGTGGTTAGTTCAGACGAACTGGTGAATAATCGGGGTTAGTTGAAGGGGTTTACTTGGCGGGTGATCTCCGCGTTGCGGGTTAAGCCCTCGCCGGACACGCCGACTGCGGCCCCATCGAAGATGGAGATCTATTGACGTACTTGAAGACTGGCTTTCGAATATGTCAACAACGCGATCCGAATTCGCGCGTTTGACAAGCAACTTTCCCTCATTGTCAAATTCTTAGACTTGATCCGCGTTGGCACGAAGGGGCGCCTCACGGTTTAGTGACCAAGAAGCGTTTGGAATCAAAAGTGGATTGTGTGCCACAACATGATGAAGTTATTTGCGACAAGCGCGATGACAAGGTCACATAACGTTGAGTAACAAACGTTAGGGACTTCTAATGTAAGGTGCGACCAATCATCTAGCGCTGGTTGTTGATTGGTGCACTTCTCCGTCACTGTTTTGGAAACTGGGTCGAGACCCATTGGCGACGCCCAAATCCTCAGACCCCATTCCATAGTGCTTTGTCCATGACGTCTGCGGCAGCTTCACGGTCCGGCGCCAGGATGTGTCCGTATACATCGGCCGTCATTCGTATGGAAGCGTGTCCGAGGACCTCGCTAACCACCTGCAATTTGACGCCACTCGCGAGCATCAGGCTTGCGGCAGAATGACGCAGTTCATGCTTATGCCGACATCGGCATAACCATGATTATGCCGACCTTCGCGTTATGCCGACATCGTGTCGCAGTCCCAGCGCTGCAATGGCCAGTCACCTGAAGAGATCGGCATAACGAAGCCGACTTCGGTCATTGTGTCCATCT
>DATKRC010000033.1:0-3803 GCA_035532375.1 Acidimicrobiales bacterium | reverse complement strand
GCGCATGCCCTGTTTCACGGCCATGTTGCGCAGCTCTTCCTGTGTCGCCCAGCCCACGACGAGTCGTCGGATCTCGGGGGTCATGATCAGAAGTTCGTAAATTCCGATTCGATCCTTGTAGCCGGTGTGGGTACAGAAGTTACAGCCCGTCCCTTGGAAGAATTCAGTTTTCGTCGGTCCGCCGCTCTCTTCGTAAAAGGCCATCTCTTCATCTGTCGGCTCATACGGTGCCTTGCACGACGGGCACACGCGTCGTAAGAGGCGCTGGCCAACGACGGCCAAGACCGACGAGGCGATGAGAAACGATTCGATGCCCATGTCCAAGAAGCGGTGGAGAGCCGACACCGAGTCCGTGGCGTGAAGTGATGAGACGACGAAGTGACCCGTCAACGCCGACTGGACGGCCACGCGGGTCGTCTCGACGTCACGGATCTCACCAACGAGTATGACGTCGGGGTCTTGGCGAAGAATGGACCTAAGACCGGTTGCGAAAGTGAGGCCGGCCTGTTCGTTCGTCTGAATCTGGTTGATGGAGGGAAAGACGTACTCGACCGGGTCCTCAATGGTCATGACGTTGAGCGTCGGGTTGTTCACTTCGCTGAGCGTGGCGTAGAGTGTCGTAGTCTTGCCGCTACCCGTCGGGCCGGCGCAGAGCACCATTCCGAACGGAGCCCGGACGATCTTTGAATAGGCCTCGTGCGTGTCGATCGGCATGCCGAGGTCGTTCAGTCGAAGTACCGAGCGAGTCTTGTCGAGGAGTCGCATGACGCAACTCTCGCCCATGATGGTTGCCGTGGTCGCCACCCGGACGTCGACTTCCTTGCCGTCAATAGTGATCGTCAGCTGGCCGTCCTGGGGCCGCCGACGTTCGACGATGTTCATATTGGCCATGATCTTGATACGACTGACGAGTCCGGGACCAATTGCGGCGGGAAGCTGCAAGATCTCCTTTAGCGCTCCGTCGATACGGAAGCGAACGCGCACAATGTCGTCGGAGGGTTCGATGTGAACGTCAGAAGCTCGATCTCGCATGGCCTGGGTCAAAATGCGATCGACGACCTGAACGACCGGTGCATCGTCCGCGACAATCTCAGTCTCGGAACTTTCGGTACCCATTTGGCGCGATCCTTCTACGGACGCGAACACTTGAACGAGCTGCGCCACTGATCCCAACGCGCGGTAGTTGCTGTCGATAGCCCAACGCACGTCACTAAGAGGTGCGATGAGCAATTTGACGGGTTTGCCACTCGCCTTGGCGAGTGCATTTCGCATCTCCTCGCTCGGTTCGGCCACTGCGATGAAGAGGTTGTCGTCTTCCATTCGAACGGGGAACGCCACGAACTCTCGAGCGACGGCCTCGGGCAAGAAATTCAGCATCGCCGCGTCAACGTTGTCACGCCGTAGGTTGGCAACGTCGAATCCAAAGAAGGTGGCGAGGGCGTGGGCCAGTGCCTGCTCGCTGAGGGCGCCGGTGCTCACGAGCACCTCTCCCAGAAGGCCCCCCGAGTCGCGTTGCATCTCGAGTGCCTTTTCCAACTGCTCTTCGGTGATCAAATTGCTGGACCGGAGTTGTTCGCCCAGACGGACCCTTTGACGCTCGGACGCGGCATTCTCTCCAGTAGCGGTCGATCCAATCGAAGGTAATCGATCCGCAGTGCGCTCGTCTTCGTCGCGAACCCCGACAACGGTCGACACCCCACCACCGGTACCACTAGGCGTGGGCTGTTCGTCAATTTCCTCGTCTTTGTTCTTCTTTTTGAACGCCACGAATCACCCCAACGGTTGTCTAGGAAAACGTTTTCTCGTCAATAATCTATCCCGAATATCGGAAATTTACCCCCATAGAGGCTCAATTACCATCACCGTGAGCAAAACTCTTGGTCGTAATCGAGTTCCTCCTCAAACCCACTGGGGCCGCTCCTCGTCCAACTCTCCAATGGAGATCTGCGAGTACGGCCGCATCGATTTACAAGCCGAGCGTGATGAAATTAGCGATGTGGTCCGGATCGGAACTAATAGATCTACATGGCATTCCAACTGAGGATGGTCATGTTGGCTCCGCACGTTGACTCGTTGGCCACTGACGTACACGGTGCGGGAGACTCATCTGGTGAGGTTACGTCGTTAATACGAATCACCGCGGTCAACAGCGCTTGAGCACTCTCAGTCGAATCCCCATTGATTTCCAGTGTCCGAAGGCTGCGACCTGACTAACTGTATGAATGCGGGATTATAGGATGCGCAGGTCCTAACGGGAAAAGAGGGTCGAATCTTCGACCGTCTCGTTCCAAGTGAAAACCTTGTATTCCGGTCGGAAACCTTTCGATCAGCGCTTTTGCAACGAAATTGCAATGCGCCAGCAAGCCGGATCGTCAGTAACCTAACGTCATCGCGAAGTCGATCGGAGGTGCCCTAGTGGATGTCGCAACTTTTGTCTCGGTCTTGTTCAACAATCAATTGCCTTTTCGCGTCGAGGCGTATGACGGCAGCGTCGCATTGCCGAATGTAGCCTCGCCCGGAAACGGACTGACTTTGAAGATTCTTCGCCGTGAAGCCCTGACACGCGTGCTCACCCATCCCGGAGAACTAGGTGTTGTGCGAGCCTACGTAGCGGGCGATCTCGACATCGACGGTGAGCTCGACCCGCTTTTCGACCTCACGGTCCCGCCGCTCCGCAGTCTCTTGAAGATCGAGAATCTACGAACGTTGTGGACGGTGGTCGGCCTGGACACGCTGCGGCCGATCGCGCCGCCAGCGATTGAAGCCAAGCAGCACGGCGCTTTGCACAGCCGTTCCCGAGATCGTCAAGCGGTATCTCATCACTACGACGTGTCCAACGCCTTTTACGAAATGGTGCTCGGACCATCAATGACATATTCATGCGCGGTGTTCCGCTCGCCCGAGGACACGCTCGAACAGGCCCAGCGTCGAAAGGTCGACCTCGTTGCGCGAAAACTCGAACTCGGACCAGGCACGCGTCTGCTTGACGTCGGGTGCGGTTGGGGAACCATGGCGATTCACGCGGCGCGCGAGTACGGCGCCACCGTGGTTGGCATCACGTTGTCCGAACAGCAGCGTCGCTACGCCACCGAGCAGGCTAAACGCGAGAGCGTGAGCCAACTGGTCGAGTTCCGCTTACAGGACTATCGCGACGTGCGCGACGGTCCTTTCGATGCAATAAGTTCGATCGGCATGTCCGAACACGTCGGGCGCAAGTCCTTAGCTACATACACACAACAGCTCTTCGACCTACTTCGTCCGGGCGGACGCTTGCTCAATCACGCCATTGGTCGACCGGTTTCCTTCGACGACAACCCTGACCCCTCAAAGATGTCTGAACTGTCACGACAAGTGCAGATCGCTCTCGGAATGCGAGGACCATCCAAGATCGGCAGTCCCTTCATCGAGCGATACGTTTTCCCCGACGGCGAACTCCATGAAGTCGGAACGATGGTATCGATGTTCCAAGCGCACGGATTCGAAGTTCGCCATCTTGAGAGTCTGCGCGAACACTACGCGTTGACGTTGCGCCGCTGGGTCGCCAACTTGGCCAAACGTTTTGACGAGGCCGTCGAAGAGGTCGGCGAGGAGCGGGCACGCGTGTGGCGTCTCTACATGTCGGGTTCGGCTTATGGCTTTGAACGCCACCACCTGGAGATACATCAGGTCCTTTACGCCAAACCTGTGAACGGCGAGAGCGGCTGGAAACTTCGGTCAAATTACGAACCAGAGTTCTAACTCAATATTCAAATTCCCACCATCGCATGAGTCACTGACTCGATGTGAAATTGTAGGTGTCGGAA
>DATKRC010000032.1:0-14455 GCA_035532375.1 Acidimicrobiales bacterium | reverse complement strand
TCTCGAGGGACCGAACGGTTTACTCCACTCGTTCGCCGGTCTAAATGAGGTCCCTCACGAGTGGGAGGTCGACCCTGACCCGCGATCGATTCTGAGCGTGTGGGCCAAGCCCTACCCGACGCTCGGCGACAACGTGGCGGTGGTGTCGGCGGCCCTCGCGTTGCGCGAGAAGGGCCTCGATCCCGACACGATCGCGTCAGTCGAAGTGCACCAGAACGCGCACTTCGCCTCGTACCCCGGCACCTCGTTCCGCGGTCCCTACGAGCGCCCGGCTCAGGCCATGGCCAGCACCGCCTACGCGGTCGCCTCGACGCTGCTCCACGGACGTCTGGAGTATCAGCGCTACACGACGAAACTCCAGGACCCGGGCACGACGGCGCTCATCGAGCGACTGACGGTGGTGCCCGAGAAGTCCTACGGCTACGTCGACGGCATGGTCGTGGTCACGTTGAAGGACGGATCCACGCGCACCCAGGCCGCGAAGGACCTCGATCAGACGTTGTTCTACCGCGACCGCGCGAGCGCGCAGGAGGCGTTCGCAGCGTTGCTGCACGAAACCGGCTACGGCGAGGACCTCGTGACGTCGGTCTCGACGACGTTGTTCAGTGCCGTCGAAAATCCGACCACGACTTCGATAAGGACTGTGATAGAAAGTTTGGGAATTGGCGAGTAGTCGCTCGTAACGGGATCTCGGGAGAGAGAATGAAGAAGCCGCGTCGTCTGTACATCCAGAACCATGGCAATATGCACTGCGACTTGGGGTGGCTGATCGCCCAGGCGGGCGTCACGCTGGCCAACCGCGATCAGAAGTCGTCCCTGGCGCGCCAGTGGGTCGAGTGCCCTTCACACACGGTGCTCATCGACCATCCCGACGGATGGATTCTCTGGGACACCACCGTCCCACGGGATTGGAACACGCACTGGGCCGGGGCCGGGAGCAACGAGCTCTTCCCCTACGACGACGTCAAGGAGGAGCAGTACTTCGACACCTCACTTCACAATATGGGCCTCGGCGTCGAGGACATCAAGTACGTTGTCCAGTCGCACCTGCACGCCGACCACTCCGGCTACGCCAAGCACTTCAAGGACACCGACGCGACGCTCATCTGCACCAAGAAGGAGTACGACGGCGCGATGGGCTTCGAGGGCCCTAACTTCGGTGTGCATATCAAGGCCGACTACGCCGACTTGAAGTGGACGACCTTTGACACCGACCAGGAGATTGCCGAAGGCGTGACCCTGATCCAGTCGCCCGGCCATACCTGGGGGACCGCCTCGTTGAAGGTCGACCTGGCGGACACGGGCACGATGGTGTTCACCTCGGACGCGGTGTACATGACGACTTCATTCGGTCCACCGGCCGTCGGCTCGGCCGTCGTCAACGACAGCCTCGCTTGGCTGAGTTCGGTGGAGAACCTGCGTCGGATCCAAAAGGAGACTGACGCCACGATGATCTTCGGCCACGACGCGCAGCAGATGAAGACGCTGCGTTTCGGACCCCACGAGTTCTACTCCTAGGAGGGGCTCTCGCCTCTGGAGTGGTTCTTCGAGAGGGCCTCGGCCGTAATTCTCGTGAAGTGGTCGAATCCCTCGGCGTCCGGGCCAGCGTAGTAGCCAGTGTGACTGACGCTGAGCGCCGAGAAGCGGTGCAGGCGCGCGAGCATCTCGGCGTAGCAGAGCAGGGTGCCGTAAGCGTCCATGACCGGTACACCCGCCAACGTTTTCACGCCCCGGCGCATCAGGGCGGTATTGAGGACGCCCTCGGCGGGGATGATCATGTCCGCGCCCAGGGCGACGGCCCTTCGCGCCACGGCTTCGGCCCGCTCCACCAAGTCCCCGCCGCCGCCGTGCACGCTCTCCAAGTCGTTCTCGGTCACGGCCGGGCTGAAAGGGAGTGTCGCCGCGACGCGCCCGGTCGCCCCGTAGCGGGACGCGAGTTCGTTGAGGACGAACACCTGCTCTGGGCCGAGCCCGATGAGGCCGAAGCGTCCGCCCATGGTGGTGCCGACGTAGAGCGAGGTCTCGCAGAGACTGACCACCGGGATGTCCACCAGACTGCGGGCCTCGCGCAGTCCCGGATCGAAAAAGCAACTGATCGCCACGGCGTCGTAGCCCTCGCGCTGAGCGATGACGGCGTTGTTGACGATCTGCGCGGAGATCATCTTGTCGACCCAGGGGTTGACGATGGCCTCGATGGGCGTCATGTTCGCTGGATAGCTTCCGGGCGCGACGCCGTGGACGTCAACGACGGTGTCCGAGGCGCACACCGCTTCGGCGTGCTCAGCCAACGTCTTGGCGTACTGGGGGAGCTTGACGAGGTCGGTCATGCTCTGGTGCCAGATGCGGATCGTCATGAGCCGATGGTAGCCAACGGCTCTCGTGTCAACACCCGAGGCGGCGTCGTCGTTATCGACGCTCGACTGGCGAACGACTCGCGCTTGCCCGTTGTCACCGCGGACTTCTCAACCGAGGTAATGGTCGATTAACTCACGACCGTCATTGCCGAGGCTCGCGGTGACCCTCTCGTCAATGATCTTGCCGTCGGAGAGCACGTAGATTCGGTCGCACACCGCCAGCGCGATGTCCACGCGCTGCTCTACCAAGAGAATCGACCGACCTTGCTGGCGCAACTTCACCAGCGCCTCGGTCATGTCCTTAATAGCCAGGGGCGCCAGCCCCAGCGAGGGTTCGTCGAGCAGCATCAACTTGGGGTCGTTCATCATCATCCGGCCGATAGCAACCATCTGCTGCTCGCCCCCGCTCAGCGAGGTCGACGGGCGCGAGCGGTAGCGTTCGATCACGGGGAAAAGGGCGAAGAACGTGGCGAGCAGCTCGTCGACCTTCTTCTGGTCGCGGCGAAAGCGCATCCCGCCGAGGCGCAGGTTGTCCTCCACCGACTGGCCAGCGAAGAGCCTGCGTCCCTCGGGGACGAGTGCGGCGTGGCCCTTCGCGATGTTGTGCGGCGACATCTTGATCAGATCGGTGCCATCGACACGGATGTGCCCCTCGCGGTGCTTGATGAGTCCCATGATGGCGCGCAGTACCGTCGACTTGCCCGCGCCGTTGGGGCCGAGCAGGGCGATGGCCCCACCCTTGGCGATGTGCAAGGAGATGTCATGCACCACGTTGTAGCGTCCGTAGCCCGCCGACAGCGATTCGATCTCCAGTACGTTCTCGTTGGTCATTGACCCAGGTAGACCTCTCGCACTCGGCTGTCGGCGCGAACGTCGCTGGCGGCCCCGGCTTTCACGAGCTCACCGGCGGCGATGACGGTGATCTCGTCGCAGACGCTGAAGATGAAACGGGTCTGGTGCTCGACCACGATGATCGTGACGCCGCTGCTGCCCAGGTCTCGCAAGATCCCGGCGATGGTCTCCACCTCGCCGGCCGACAGACCGGCGAGGGGCTCGTCCAGGATCAGGACTGAGGGGGTGCCGACGTAGGCGGCGGCCATCTGGGTCAGTTGTTCCACGCCGTGGGGGATGTCGGCGACTTTGGCCCGGGCCCAGCCGGGGCCCATACCGACCCTGGCGAGCGCCGCGGTGGCGCTGGCGTCAATCGAGCGTTCGTCGCGGTGACCGCTTGGCAGGAAGGGCCAGATCAGCGACCGGGTGAGGATCCAGCGGTACTTGCTGTAGAGACCGATCGAGACGTTGTCCTTGGTGGTGATGCTGCGGACCATCGCAGCGGACTGGAACGTTCGCATGAGCCCGTATTTCGGACGCTCGGCGGCAGGAAGGTGTCCGACCTCGTGTCCGTTGAGGACGATCGATCCAGCGTTGGGTGACAACTGACCCGAGAGGAGGTTGACGAGTGTGCTCTTGCCCGAGCCGTTGGGGCCGATGAGCCCGTGGATCGACCCCCGGCGAACGACGAGGTCCACGTTCACTAGTACCGGAACGCCGGACACGTAGCTGAAGTCGATGTTGCGGGCCTCCAGCGCGAACTCCGATGTGAAGACCTCCTCGGGCTTCTCGATGGACGGAGCGGCCGTGGTGGCCATCGTCGCGGACGGTTCGACGAGCCCCGGCGGCGTTTTCGAGAAGTGCGCGCGGATGTTGCGCACGGCTCGGTTGAACACGCCGACGATCCCCTCGGGGATGACCACGATGACGAAGACGAAGATGGCGCCGAACAGGACCTCTTGCCAGAGTGGGTTCCAGGCGACGACCACCGGGAAGAGCGAGATGAAGGCCGCGCCGATGATGGGGCCGACCAGGGTGTTCATGCCGCCGAGGATGACCATCACCAGGATGTTGATCGAGGTGGTTCCGCTGAAGTCGCTGGGGCCGAGGAATCCGAGAAAGCAGAAGGCCCAGCCCGCGAGCGCCGCGATGGCTGCAGATAGCGTGAAGATCAGCACCCGGGTGCGTGACGTCCTCACGCCGGCCGAGGCGGCGAAGGGCTCGGCGTCGCGTACCGACAACAAGACGGGATAGGCCGCCGATCGGCGAATGCTCCAGATGATAGCGATCGTCACGAGCAGCGCGAAGCTGCAGGCCCACACCAGGGCGGTACCCATTGAGGAGAGCGAACTCGGGAAGTTTGGAAACGGGGGCCCCGGGATCCCTTGGTAGCTACCCGTGATCGCCAAGTTCTGGATGAGCACGGTGACGATCAACGTGAAGATATACGTGGTGATGGCGAAGTAGAGGCCGCTCACGCGTAGCGACAGCGCTCCGATGATGAGCCCGAGCACGCCGTTAACGCAGATCACGATCGGCAGGATAAGGGCGAGATTCCAGTGATAGTTGACGTTCAAGATCGTCGTCGTATAGGCGCTGACGGCGAAGAGGCCCGCGTGGCCCAGTGAGTAGAGCTCGAGTGTGCCGGCGACGAGGTCGAGGCTCAGGGCCAGGATGGCGAAGACGACACCCACGAGAAAGAGTCCCTGGTCGTAGTTGGACGTGTGGGCCAACGCGAGGGTAAGGACGAGATATAGGACGAGGAAGAGGAGGATGGCCAACTTTTTGAAGGAGAACGGTCTCCGCTGGTTGATCGTGAGTTCGCTCACGACTTCGCACCCGCGGTTCGAGCGCTCAGACGTTCGGTCAACTGTTTGATCGCTCCGCCTGCGGTGAAGACGCCGTTAGGCAAGAGGAGCAGGACCACCACGACGACGGCGAAGGGGAACCAGCTGTCGGCCTGGGGGTTGATATAGGTGACCGCGAAGGCCTGGAGGATTCCGAGAATGAAGCCACCCGTCATGGCCCCCGACGGGTTGTCAACGCCGCCGATCATCAGGGCGACGAAGCCGCTGATGCCGAAGCCTTCACCCAGGTACGCGTCGGCGAAGGAGTTGGGACCAACGAGGATGCCGGCGACGCCGAGCAGCAGCCCGGCCAGGGCGAAGACCAAGATCGTGTAGCCGAGGACGTTCCCGCCCACCGATGAGGCGATCTCGGGGTCAGTGGAGATTGCGGTGCCCATCTTGCCAAAGAGCGTCTTGCGGCGAAAGAGTTCAAATGCTGCGATCAGGAACAGGCTTACTCCGACTGCCAGAACCCCCTGCCAGGGCATCCGAGCGCCAAAGATAATGGCGTCCTTGGAGTTGAGCAGCGCCGGGAAGGGGAGTGATCCGACACCCCAGATGACGGCCGCGAGCGACTCAATGATGATGCCCAGACCCAGCGTGCTCACGAGCCACGCGAAACTGAATCGGCTAAAACGTAGGACTGGCCCGACGCCAATGAAGTAGACGACGAGCGAGAGCGCCACCGAGGTCGCTACTGCCGCCAGGATCGCCCAAGGGATTGGCACTTGGTGCATCGTGAGAACGGCGGTGACCATCACCGACGCCATCATGATCTGTCCGTTAGCGAAGTTGATAACACGGGTGACGTAGTAGACGAGCGCGTAGGCCATGGCGACTATCCCATAGATGGCACCGTTAGACAGTCCTGTAAGAATCACCTGGAACATCTTTTTCCTTCGGGATCAGTTAACTGATGATTGTAAGACAAAAACCCCGGTCGGTCGTGACGACCGACCGGGGTTTTTTCTTTGGTCAGCTATTGGAACTGTAAAGGCGGGTACTAGTTCTTGACGGTCTTCCAGGTTGTCAGCGAAGTGCCACTCGCGTTGTATTGAACCGGTACGAACTGCGGTCCGTTAATCGAGGTGTGAATCTTCTTCGTGAAGCTCAGCACTCCGGTCAGACCGTGGTAGTTCGTGAGCTTGTTTAGTTGCGCGGCGATCTTCGCTGGCTTGGTCGAGTGGGCCGCGTTGATGACCTTCGCCAGAATCATGACCGCGTCGTACTGGATCTGACCCCACACCGTTGGCTTAATCTTGTAAGTCTTAAGGTACAGAGCGTTGTAGGCCTTGTCAGCGGCCGTTGGAGCCTGCACCACCTTAAGGTTCGCCGAGATGACCTTCACCTTGGAGAGAACCGCGTTGGTCACCAGGCTCGAGAACGTGCTGTCCGAGTCGGTCTCGTCGTTGCCAAGAACGGTGATCGAGTCGCCACCGGCGGTGTTCAAGAGTTGAACGAACGTCGCCTCGTCTTGGGGCGTGAGCCACACTTCCACGCAACTCGCCTTGGAGGCGATGACGTTGGTCACTTCCGTCTGCAGCGCGGCAGATGCAGGCTGGGACGACGACCAGTTTTCATTGATGGAGTCGTTACCGAGCAACTTGCTACCCGGGATGACGGTCTCGATGCCGGCCAATCCACCCTCACCGTAGTAGGTGTTGTCGTGGATGACGTAGAGGCCGTTCGGGCACGAGGCCTTGGCGTAGTTGCCCAGCGCCGCGCCGACTGCGTAGCCGTTCAGACTGGTGCTCCAGGCCCACGGGTAGGGCGCCTTGCTCGGTCCGTTCGGGTAGATGGCGGAACCACCGTCGTCGATGAGCCCAAGGTCGGGGAACTTCAGGGTGTCAGCCTCAGCAACGGTGGTGGAGGCGGCGTCGCCCGAACCAAGGATCGCCACTGCGCCCGCGGATACGTACTTCTTGAAGTCGAGCGCCGCGGTCGTTGAGTTGGCATCGTCGTCGCTGTACTTGATGACGAGCTTCTTGCCGAGGACTCCGCCGTGAGCGTTGACGACTTTGACGGCCAACTTAGCTGAGTTGTCCGCCGCGATACCGGTCGTCGCGTACGCACCCGACAGCGGCATGATTGACCCAACCAGAATCGTGCCGGAGAGTTTTTTGCCCGTCGCCGAGGCTTGTGAGGCACTGATACCAGCGATTCCTACGGCACTACTCGCGAGTAGCGCCATCGATGTAACTGCGATCGAAAACTTTTTCAAGTTCCCCCCTAATTTTGTCGTACACTTTTTGATTCCAGTTCCCGAGGGAATGACCGGGGCCACCAAGTGATTTAGGCAATACCGTAACCGCCAGACGTTTTCACGTCAAGTGCGCCCCGAGCGGTTGACGTTTCGGGCAACGGCGTCGGAGACCCAAACAAATAAAGGGCTTTCAAGATCGAATCACCAGACGGGGTGATCCCTGTCGGGGCGAAACTTTAGGATGTGCACTAGCGATTAGCTCGACAATTCGTACGGGCGTGGAGAGACTCTCGAAATGCACGAAGCAACATGGCTGACAATTCACGACACTGAAGTCTTCGTCCAGGTGGCCGGTACGGGCACCCCGGTCTTGTGCGTTCACACGGCTGGCCAGAGCGGAGTCCAGTACCGCGAACTGCTCCAGCGCCTGCCGGCGTTCGGCTACCAAGTGGTCGTCATCGACCTTCCGGGACACGGACGGTCAATGCCGGCGCCGGGTGGCCCCGTCACCGATCTGCACGAGTATGGCGAGATCTGCTGGGAGGTCATCGAAGGGCTGTCGCTCGAGAAGCCGAATCTCCTCGGGTGTTCGATCGGGGGGAAGATCGTCCTCGACCTGTGCGTGCACCACGGGGATGACGTGCGCGCCGCGGTGGTGATGGAGGCCGACGCGCACAACGGCGCGCTGTCGGTAGCGGGTCTTCGTCGGTCGATGTCGGACGCGGCGTCTCCGGCCCAGGGCGACCGCACCTACTACGGCACCCTCGCCTCGCTCGGCACCGCCGTGGCCAGCGAGAAGGGTCGTCTCATCGCCGACATGCACCGGCGTGAGGATTCGATCGTCACTTCCTCGGACCTCATCGGGTGGACGACTCATGACGTCACCGAGGGGCTGGCGCTCGTGCGCTGTCCCATGCTGGTGGTCGCTGGCTCCGATGACTTCTGGGTGCGCGAAGAGAATTGTCGAATCGTCGCTGAAAACGTGGTCAACGGGGAGTTCTTGCTCCTGCCCGGCGTCGGCCACTACCCGATGGAGGAGCTGGAGGATTTCCCAGAACTTCTAGCAGCCTGGTTGGATGGTTTGCTAGAGAAGAGTAACAAGATCGATCGAAATTCTTGATCCGATAGGAGACAGTCATGGATGATTACGAGGCGATACGTCAACTCGTTGCGCGCTACAACTTTGCCTTTGACAACCTTGACGTTGAGGGCTGGGTCAGTTGCTTCACGGAGGATGCCTTCTTCAACCGATCGAACGCCGGCCGTTCGTATCGAGGCCACGAGGAACTACGGCAATTGATCACGGAGTTCTCCGAGACGTTCAACGGTCGTCATATCACCACCGATTTCCAGATTCATTTGGATGGTGACACGGCCAAGATGTCGTGCTACCTACAACTGCTCGATCGCGGTGACCACCACGCCGTAGGTATGTTCGCGGTCTACGACGACGAGTTACGCAAGGTTGACGGCGAGTGGAAGTTCTCGTCTCGCCTCCTTGAGGTCGATATCTAGATGTCCCACTTTGATAGTCGAAGTAGAAATTGGCGACTTAATTCGAAGGGCCGCGAAGTGCCAACTTCCCCGCTGGCCCGTAAGGTCGGTTCGCGCGGGACAAACCTCGCGGGCTCGGTGGTTGTCACGGGTGACGAGATGCGGTCGACGTGACGTTGAGCGCCGCGAGAGAAGACGTCGTCATTGTTGACGCGCTGCGAACCCCCATCGGTCGAGCGGCCAAGGGGAAGCTGGCGGCAGTGCGCGCCGACGACCTGGGCGCGTTCGTTCTCCGCCAACTCCTTGACCGGGTGGGTCATGGTTGCGAAGAGGTGCTCGACGAAATCATCGCTGGAGTGGGTTTCCCGTGGGGGGAACAGGGTTACAACGTCGCCCGAACCATCGCGCTGTTGGCGAGCCTTTCGCACGACACCCCGGGTTACACCATTACGAGGCTCTGCGCTTCGTCATTGCAGGCGATTCGATCAGCCCAGCACGCCATCCTCGCGGGCGAGGGCGCCACGTACGCCATCGTTGGCGTGGAGTCGTGCTCGCGAGTCGGACGGGACCGGCATCTGGCGCAGAACAACCCGCTGCTTGATCCGCTTTTGCCCGGCGAGACCATCGCGGACATTTATCTTCCGATGTTGGAGACCGCCGAGAACGTGGCCGACAGGTACGAAGTCTCGCGACTCGACATGGATCGCTACGCCCTGCAGAGCCAGCAGCGCACCAAGGCGGCGCAGAGTCAAGGGTTGTTCGAACGTCAGATCGTTCCGATTGAACTCGCTGATGGGACATGGCTCGCTGAGGACGAGGGTCCCCGCCCCGCGACCACTGCTGAGATACTCGCGAACCTGCCCGGCCTCTTGCCCGAGAGAGGCGGGCGCGTGACGGCCGGCAATTCGTGCGCCCTGAACGACGGAGCGGTGGCCGTTATGGTCATGGGCCGCGCCAAGGCCGAGAGTCTCGGCGTGAATGGACGGGCTCGGATCGTCGCCTCGGGGGTCGCCGCCATCGACCCCGCGTTCATGGGCGTGGGTCCGATCGAGGCGGTGGCGCGCGCTTTCGCGGCGTCGGGACTCACGCTCGCCGACATGGACGTCATCGAGATCAACGAAGCGTTCGCCTCCCAAGTGGTGGCGGTGGCGAGGGAGATTGGCCTGGACCCCGCGGACGAGCGGCTCAACCCCAGTGGCGGGGCCATCGCCATGGGTCACCCCTTTGGCATGTCCGGAGCCCGTCTCGTGACTTCGGCGATCAACTGCCTCGAGCAACGCGACGGGCGCTTCGCGCTCGCAACGCTCTGCGTGGGCGGCGGCCAGGGCCAGGCGATGATCCTGGAGCGGGTCGCCTCGTGACGGGCCCACTGGTGGGTAAGGATCGCGACCTCCAGGAACTGATCGCCTCGTCTACGGGTCTGTTCACTTGGCTGGTACAGGCGGCGGCGGACTGTCCTGATCGCCTGGTCGCTCAAGGACGCGAAGGTGACGTCGACGTCGACGTCACCCTCGCGCAGCTTGAGGCGAAGAGCCGGAAGTTGGCCCATGGTCTGCGTTCGATTGGCGTTTTGTCAGGTTCGACCGTCGCCGTGTGGTTGCCGAATCGCGTCGAGTGGCTGGTCAGCCAGTTCGCGTGCTCCGCGCTAGGCGTGACGGTACTTGGTCTTAACACTCGCTATCGTTCGCACGAGGTGTCGCACCTGCTCGGCTCGGTCGCGCTCTCGGCGATCATTTTGCCTAGTGAGTTCCTGGGGATTGACTTCGTCGGCACGTTGGATGAGGCGGTTCGAAGTCAGCGCCAAGTCGATCGGGCATACGCCGCGCCGAGACTCGTCTTCCTCGGCGAGGTCCCCACCGACGCGTTGGCGGTCTCACCGAACTGTTTTCGTTATGGGGATCTGACGGCGACGGGCTCCCTTGACGAGACCGCTGATACCGGACCTACCCTTTCGAACCTCTTCACGACCTCGGGTTCGACGTCGGCACCCAAGGTGGCCGGTCACGACCAGAGGTCCATCCTGCGACACGCCGCCGCCGGGTCCCGAGCCCTGGGCGTTCAAACAGGTGACCGGATCCTGGCCGTACTGCCACTATGCGGCGTCTTTGGCTTCAACGCGGTGATGTCGTTGCTCGTTGGGGGTGGATCGGCGTTGCTGGTCGAATCCTTCGACGCCGCGCTCAGCGCACGGTTCTTGGAGGAGTTCGGCGTCACTCACGTGGTCGGTGGTGACGAGATGCTCGGGGCCATCTTCTCGAAGGTGCCCCCGGGCACCGAACTTCCGAGACTTCGTCGAGGGGGCATCGCCAACTTTGCGGGGCACGCCAAAGAGGTCGTTGCCGAGGCGCAAGAGCGCTGGGACGCTTCGATCTCGGGCGTCTACGGGTCGTCGGAACTCTTCGCACTGAGTGCGATCTGGCCCGCAAAGGCTGACGTGGTGCTGCGCGGGTTGGGAGGCGGCCGGGTCGTGGACCCGGGGATTCTCTTTCGAATTCGCGACCTCGATACCGACGAACCGGTTGCCGACGGCGAACCGGGAGAGTTGCAGTTCCGGGGCTACAACGTCATCGAGAGCTATCTCAACAACTCCCGCGCGAACGAGAAGGCGTTCACGAACGACGGCTGGTTTAAGACCGGTGACCTCGGATTCGTCGCGCACGGGGGCTTCGTGTACCAGTGCCGGGCCCGTGAGGCGATGCGCCTGCACGGATTCTTGGTGGAACCCGGCGAAATCGAGGAGTTCTTCTCTTTGGACCCCTCTATTGCGGAGGTGCACGTCGTGGGGGTCGACACCGACGCGGGCACCAAGGCCTTCGCCTTCGCCCGCCCGACGCCGGGAAGGTCCATCGATGAGGTCGCTCTTCTGACCAGGGCCAGGCAGCAGATCGCCTCGTTCAAGGTGCCCGAGCGGATCGTCGCGATTGACGAGTTCCCGACGACGGCCGGGACCAACGGGACCAAGGTTCGTTTCGAAGAGCTCCGCGACCTCGCGCGGGTGCTGCTCACGAGCTCGAGTTAGATGAGGGAATGACCGTGGCCTCGAATACCTCATCATCCACGTCACGCTTCTATGAGGATTTGGAGCCGGGCTTAGTGATCGACCTCGGATCAGTGACCTTTTCGCGCCAACAGGTCCTCGAGTTCGTTCGACTGACGGGCGACGTCCATCCGCTGTACGTCGATCCCGCCGTCGCCAGGGGCGCGGGACTGTCCGACGTCCTCGTGCCCGTCACACTGGTGGGTTCGATGACGATGGGTCGCCTCGTGGCGACGGGCATCTTGAGCGAAAGCGTCGTCGAGGTGAAGGGTCTCAACTGGCAGTACCGGCGCTCAATCGTGGTGGGCGGCGAGCTCGGTGTGGAGATGCAAGTGATCCACCGAGAGCTCTCGGCCGACGCGTCGCGCGGCGAGATCGGCCGACGATTCATCCTCACCTCTTCGGACGGTCAGGTGGTGCACGAGGGCCTATCGGACGCGGTCGTGCTCACGCGCTCGAGTGAGGCCGCCCTGCAGATGGAGGAGGCGAAACCAAGTTTCGCCAGCGCCGGTTGGCTGGCCGATCTGGTGCGGCGCTTGGGCGAGAGCAAGGAGTTCGCCGACGCCACGGCGTCCTTCGACGGATCAGTCGTCCTCCACTTCGGCGCCCGGTCCGTCGGCGTCCGTCTCTATCGCGGTCGAATCATCGACCAGGGCCGCGCCGTCGTGGCTAACGCCACGTTCTCGGTCGGTGCGCCGGCGTCGACGTGGTTACGTTTCGCCGCTCGCCCACGAAATGAGTTCATCTCTTTTGCCATGGGCGACGCGTTCGAAGTCAGGGGCTCCACCTACGACTACCTGCGCATGACCAAGGCTTTGATGCTGATGACCGATGAGGTCCGCACGCTGATCAGGTAGTTGGCGTCGACCAAGTACTACGCGGCGTCACAATTATACGCCCCAAAGGAACTCCCAGGCCGAGTGGACCAACGCGTGAGGGCACAGCGTTACTGGGTGAAGCCGCCCTTCATCGTGGTTAAAACTCGCCGGCCATGACTTCGAGATCTTCTAATTCACGCGCGACGTCGCGTGACGCCGACTGCGCGTGGACGACTTCCTTCGCCGGTGCTGATAACAAAGTCACTGTGACCAAGAGGCCGAGTGCGGCGAGGATCGCGCCGATAAAGAAGGTCTCGTGATAACCCGCGGTGAGTGAGGACGCGACGCTCTGACCTTGGGCCAACAGCGAGGTGGAGCGGCTCGCGGCGAGTGTGCCAAAAACGGCCAATGCCGCGGAGGAGGCCAGCCACATCGACACGTTGACAATGCCCGAAGCGAGACCGGCGTCAGCCCTTGGCACGTCGGCCATGGCGATGGTGAGGAGCGGCACCGCCGAGACGCTCATGCCCACGCCGAGCAGTACGAAGGCTGGCAGTATTGCGGTCAAGTACGCGGCGTGGTCGCTGGCTCTGGTCAAGATCAACAGTCCGAGCACCACCGCCGACATGCCCGGTACGAGGAGTTTCATCGGGCCGTAGCGAAGAAGCAGTCGACTGGTCACGCCGAGCGACATCGCGGCCATCACGAGTGTCATCGGGAGGAAAGCCACGCCGGTCTTCAAGGGACCGTAGCCGAGCACGCGCTCCAGAAACAATGCGCCAAAGAAGAAGACCGCGAACATCGAAGAGAACGTCAGACCCCGCACGATGCTCGAGGCACTGAGGCTGCGTAGTTGCAAGATCCGCATTGGCATGATGGGCTTGGCGACGCGAGATTCGACGACGACGAAGATGCCCATCAACATCACCGCGAGAGCGCCAAAGCCCAGCGTGTGGGTTGAGGTCCACCCGTAGGCGGAGGCCTTGACGATGGCGTAGATGCCCGTCACCAACGACGTCGTCATGAGCAGTGAGCCCGCGACGTCCAACCCTTCGCGTGCGCCGAGTCCCTCGTTCTCTTCAATGAGCACCGAGCCGAGTAAGAGCGTGAGCAGCCCGATCGGCACGTTGATCACGAAGATCCAGTGCCAGTTGACGGCCTGGGTCAGTATGCCCCCCACCAACAGTCCGATCGAACCGCCGCCCACGGCGACGAACATGTAGGCGCTCATGGCTTTGGCGCGCTCGGCGGCACCCGAGAACTCCGTGACGATGATCGCAACGATGACCGACGTCGAGATGGCGCCACCCATACCTTGGAAGAAGCGCGCCGCGATGAGCATGCCCTGGCTCTGGGCGAGCGCGCACACCAGTGACGACGCGGTGAAGAGGGTGACGCCGCTCAGGAATACCTTCTTTCGACCGAGGAGGTCGCCCAGTCGACCCGCGAGGAGAAGAAAGCTGCCAAAGGCGATGAGATAGGCGTCCACGACCCAGGTCAAATTGGACTGGGAGAAGTGCAGGCTCCGTTGGATCGAGGGCAGGGCGACGTTCACGATGGATGAGTCCAGCGCGTTCATGAGCATGGCGAGACAGACCACGACGAGCGCGATCCAACGACGAGCGTCTGTTCTACCTGATGGAAGTGTAGAAAGAGATTGCATTGACGAAGTCCTCCTGATTAACGGGTTGGAACGACTGTTCTGTGAATAGTATCATCAAGAAAACCAGATAATCACTATATCATGAATATCGCGGAGTCACTACCATTAATCTCGATGGAGGAAGATTCGTCCACTGGACCGATTCTGCTGCTCACCCAGCTCTCACGACTGGTGAACCGGCGAAGCACCCCCGAACTGCTTGGTCAGA
>DATKRC010000031.1:0-25428 GCA_035532375.1 Acidimicrobiales bacterium | reverse complement strand
TCTCGAGGGACCGAACGGTTTACTCCACTCGTTCGCCGGTCTAAATGAGGTCCCTCACGAGTGGGAGGTCGACCCTGACCCGCGATCGATTCTGAGCGTGTGGGCCAAGCCCTACCCGACGCTCGGCGACAACGTGGCGGTTGTGTCGGCGGCCCTCGCGTTGCGCGAGAAGGGCCTCGATCCCGACACGATCGCGTCAGTCGAAGTGCACCAGAACGCGCACTTCGCTTCATACCCGGGCACCTCGTTCCGCGGTCCCTACGAGCGCCCGGCTCAGGCTATGGCCAGCACCGCCTACGCGGTCGCCTCGACGCTGCTCCACGGACGTCTGGAGTATCAGCGCTACACGACGAAACTCCAGGACCCGGGCACGACGGCGCTGATCGAGCGACTGACGGTGGTGCCCGAGAAGTCCTACGGCTACGTCGACGGCATGGTTGTGGTCACGTTGAAGGACGGATCCACGCGCACCCAGGCCGCGAAGGACCTCGATCAGACGTTGTTCTACCGCGACCGCGCGAGCGCGCAGGAGGCGTTCGCAGCGTTGCTGCACGAAACCGGCTATGGCGAGGACCTCGTGACATCGGTCTCGACGACGTTGTTCAGTGCCGTCGAAAATCCGACCACGACTTCGATAAGGACTGTGATAGAAAGTTTGGGAATGGGCGAGTAGTCGCTCGTAACGGGATCTCGGGAGAGAGAATGAAGAAGCCGCGTCGTCTGTACATCCAGAACCATGGCAATATGCACTGTGACCTAGGGTGGTTGATCGCCCAGGCGGGCGTCACGCTGGCCAACCGCGATCAGAAGTCGTCGCTGGCGCGCCAGTGGGTCGAGTGCCCTTCACACACGGTGCTCATCGACCATCCCGACGGATGGATTCTCTGGGACACGACCGTTCCGCGGGATTGGAACACGCACTGGGCCGGGGCCGGGAGCAACGAGCTCTTCCCCTACGACGACGTCAAGGAGGAGCAGTACTTCGACACTTCACTTCACAATATGGGCCTCGGCGTCGAGGACATCAAGTACGTTGTCCAGTCGCATCTGCACGCCGACCACTCGGGCTACGCCAAGCACTTCAAGGACACCGACGCGACGCTCATCTGCACCAAGAAAGAGTACGACGGCGCGATGGGCTTCGAGGGACCGCACTTTGGTGTGCACATTAAGGCGGACTACGCCGACTTGAAGTGGACAACCTTCGACACCGACCAGGAGATTGCCGAAGGCGTGACGCTGATCCAGTCACCCGGCCACACGTGGGGAACTGCTTCATTGAAAGTCGACCTGCCGGACACGGGCACGATGGTGTTCACCTCGGACGCGGTGTACATGACGACTTCATTCGGTCCACCGGCCGTCGGCTCGGCCGTCGTCAACGACAGCCTCGCTTGGCTGAGTTCGGTGGAGAACTTGCGCCGGATCCAAAAGGAGACTGACGCCACGATGATCTTCGGCCACGACGCGCAGCAGATGAAAACGCTGCGCTTTGGACCCAACGAGTTCTACTCCTAGGAGGGGCTCTCGCCTCTGGAGTGGTTCTTCGAGAGGGCGTCGATCGTGACTTGGGTGAAGTGGTCGAATCCCTCGGCGTCCGGGCCAGCGTAGTAGCCAGTGTGACTGACGCTGAGCGCCGAGAAGCGGTGCAGGCGCGCGAGCATCTCGGCGTAGCAGAGCAGGGTGCCATAGGCGTCCATGACGGGCACACCCGCTAGCGTCGTCACGCCCCGGCGCATCAGCGCCGTGTTCAGCACGCCCTCGGCGGGGATGATCATGTCCGCGCCCAGGGCAACGGCCTTTCGCGCCACGGCTTCCACCCGCTCAACCAGGTCGCCACCGCCACCGTGGACGCTTTCCAGGTCGTCTTCGGTCAATGCCGGGGTCAGGGGAAGCGTCGCGGCGATGCGCCCGGTCGCGCCGTAGCGCTCTGCAAGTTCGTTGAGGACGAACAGCTGCTCAGGACCGAGTCCGATGAGCCCGAAGCGTCCGCCCATGGTGGTGCCGACGAAGAACGACGTCTCGCAGAGGCTCACCACCGGAATGTCCACCAGACTGCGGGCCTCACGCAGTCCAGGATCGAAGAAGCAACTGATCGCTACGGCGTCGTAGCCTTCGCGTTGGGCGATGACAGCGTTGTTCACGATCTGCGCCGAGATCATCTTGTCGACCCACGGGTTGACGATGGCCTCAATCGGCGTCATGTTGGCGGGATAGCTCCCCGCAGCGACGCCGTGGATGTCGACCACCGTGTCCGCAGCACACACCGCCGTGGCGTGCTCGGCCAGGGTCTTGGCGTACTGGGGGAGATTGTCGAGGTCGGTCATGCTCTGGTGCCAGATGCGGACTGTCATGAGCCGATGGTAGTCGGCAATCTTCGCGTCAGTGCCCGAATGCGCTGCCGCGAATGGCGCCTCGTTCGAGCGAACGTGGTGCGATCCCTGGACTTCGCTGGGGGTGTTACTTAGCCGAGGTAGTGGTCGATCAATTCGCGACCGTCGTTGCCGAGGCTCGCGGTGACCCTCTCGTCGATGATCTTGCCGTCGGAGAGCACGTAGATTCGGTCGCATACCGCCAGCGCGATGTCCACGCGCTGCTCCACCAAGAGGATCGACCGACCTTGCTGACGCAGCTTCACTAAGGCGTCAGTCATGTCCTTAATCGCCAAAGGCGCCAGTCCCAACGAAGGTTCGTCGAGCAACATCAGTTTGGGGTCGTTCATCATCATCCGGCCGATAGCAACCATCTGCTGCTCGCCCCCGCTCAGCGAGGTCGACGGGCGCGAGCGGTAGCGTTCGATCACGGGAAAGAGGGCGAAGAACGTGGCGAGCAGCTCGTCGACCTTCTTCTGGTCGCCGCGAAAGCGCATCCCGCCGAGGCGCAGGTTGTCTTCCACCGACTGGCCGGCGAAGAGCCTACGTCCCTCGGGGACGAGGGCGGCGTGGCCTTTGGCGATGCTGTGCGGCGCCATCTTGATCAGATCGGTGCCGTCGACGCGGATGTGCCCCTCACGGTGCTTGATGAGTCCCATGATGGCGCGCAGCACCGTCGACTTGCCGGCGCCGTTGGGGCCGAGCAGGGCGATGGCCCCTCCCTTAGCGATGTGCAATGAGATGTCGTGCACCACGTTGTAGCGGCCGTAGCCCGCCGACAGCGATTCGATCTCCAGCACGTTCTCGTTGGTCATTGTCCCAGATAGACCTCTCGTACTCGGCTGTCGGCGCGAACGTCGCTGGCAGCACCGGCTTTCACGAGCTCACCGGCGGCGATGACGGTGATCTCGTCGCAGACACTGAAGATGAAACGGGTCTGGTGCTCGACCACGATGATCGTGACGCCGCTGCTGCTCAGGTCTCGCAAGATCCCGGCGATGGTCTCCACCTCGCCGGCCGACAGACCGGCCAGTGGCTCGTCCAGGATTAGGACCGAGGGGGTGCCCACGTAAGCGGCGGCCAACTGGGTCAGTTGTTCCACGCCGTGGGGGATGTCGGCGACCTTCGCCCTGGCCCAGCCGGGGCCCATGCCGACCCTCGCGAGCGCCGCTCTGGCACCGGCGTCGATCGAGTATCCGTCGCGGTGACCGCTGGGCAGGAAGGGCCAGATCAGCGAGCGCGAGAGGATCCAGCGGTACTTGCTGTAAAGGCCAATCGAGACGTTGTCCTTCGTGGTGATGCTGCGGACCATCGCCGCGGACTGGAACGTTCGCATGAGCCCGTACTTCGGACGCTCGGCGGCGGGAAGGTGTCCGACCTCGTGCCCGTTGAGGATGATCGACCCAGCGTTGGGTGACAACTGACCCGAAAGAAGGTTGACGAGTGTGCTCTTGCCCGAGCCGTTGGGGCCGATGAGCCCGTGAATCGACCCGCGGCGAACGACGAGGTCCACGTTCACCAGTACCGGAACACCGGGCACGTAGCTGAAATCGATGTGGCGGGCCTCCAACGCGAACTCCGACGTGAAAACCTCGTCGAGTTTCTCGATGGACGGTGCGGCCGTGGTGGCCACCGTCGCGGTCGGTTCGACGAGTCCCGGCGGCTTCTTCGAGAAGTGCGCACGGATGTTGCGTACGGCACGGTTAAACACCCCGACGATCCCCTCGGGGATGACCACGATGACGAAGACGAAGATTGCGCCGAACAGGACCTCTTGCCAGAGTGGGTTCCAGGCGACGACCACCGGGAAGAGCGAGATGAAGGCCGCGCCGATGATGGGACCGACCAGGGTGTTCATGCCGCCAAGAATGACCATCACCAGGATGTTGATCGAGATGGTTCCGCTGAAGTCGCTGGGGCCGAGGAAGCCGAGGAAGCAGAAGGCCCAGCCAGCGAGCGCCGCGATGGACGCGGACAGCGTGAAGACCAGCACCCGCGTGCGCGACGTCCTCACGCCGGCCGAGGCGGCGAAGGGCTCGGCGTCGCGCACCGATAACAAGACGGGATAGGCCGCCGATCGGCGAATGCTCCAGATGATAGCGATCGTCACGAGTAGCGCGAAGCTGCAGGCCCACACCAGGGCGGTACCCATTGAGGAGAGCGAGCTCGGGAAGTTTGGAAACGGGGGCCCCGGGATCCCTTGGTAGCTACCCGTGATGGCCAAGTTCTGGATGAGCACGGTGACGAGCAAAGTGAAGATATACGTCGTGATCGCGAAGTAGAGGCCGCTCACGCGCAGCGACAGCGCTCCGATGATGAGCCCGAGCACGCCGTTGACGCAGATCACGAACGGCAGGATGAGGGCGAGATTCCAGTGATAGTTGACGTTTAAGATCGTTGTCGTATAGGCGCTGATGGCAAAGAGGCCCGCGTGGCCCAGTGAGTAGAGGCCGAGTGTGCCGGCGACGAGGTCGAGGCTCAGGGCCAGGATTGCGAAGACGACACCCACGAGAAAGAGTCCCTGGTCGTAGTTGGACGTGTGTGCCAACGCGAGGGTAAGGACGAGATATAGGACGAGGAAGAGGAGGATGGCCAACTTTTTGAAGGAGAACGGTCTCCGCTGGTTGATCGTGAGTTCGCTCACGACTTCGCACCCGCCGTTCGTGCGCCCAGACGTTCGGTCAACTGCTTGATCGCTCCGACCGCGGTGAAGACGCCGTTAGGCAAAAGGAGCAGGACCACCACGACGACGGCGAAGGGGAACCAGCTGTCGGCCTGGGGGTTGATATAGGTGACCGCGAAGGCCTGGAGGATTCCGAGGATGAAGCCACCCGTCATGGCCCCCGATGGGTTGTCGACGCCGCCGATCATCAGGGCGACGAAGCCGCTGATGCCAAAACCTTCACCCAGGTACGCGTCGGCGAAGGAGTTCGGACCGACGAGGATGCCCGCGACGCCGAGCAGCAGCCCGGCCAGGGCGAAGACCAAGATCGTATAGGCGAGGACGTTGCCGCCCACCGACGAGGCGATCTCGGGGTCAGTGGAGATCGCGGTGCCCATCTTGCCAAAGAGCGTCTTGCGGCGCAGGAGTTCGAAGGCTGCGATCAGGAACAGGCTCACCACGACCGCCAGGACCCCCTGCCAGGGCATCCGAGCGCCGAAGATGATGGCGTCTTTGGAGTTGAGCAGCGCCGGGAAGGGGAGTGATCCGACGCCCCAGATGACGGCCGCGAGCGACTCGATGATGATGCCCAGTCCCAGCGTGCTCACGAGCCACGCGAAACTGAATCGGCTGAAGCGCAGGACTGGCCCGACGCCGATGAAGTAGACGACGAGCGAAAGCGCCACCGACGTCGCTATCGCCGCCAGGATCGCCCAAGGGATCGGCACTTGGTGCATCGTGAGGACGGCGGTGACCATCACCGAAGCCATCATGATCTGTCCGTTGGCGAAGTTGATGACTCGGGTGACGTAGTAGACGAGCGCGTAGGCCATGGCGACTATCCCATAGATGGCACCGTTAGACAGTCCTATAAGAATCACCTGGAACATCTTTTTCCTTCGGGATCAGTTCACTGATGATTGTAAGACAAAAACCCCGGTCGGTCGTAAGGACCGACCGGGGTTTTTGTTTGGTCAGTTTTTGGAACTGTAAAGGCGAGTACTAATTCTTGACGGTCTTCCAGGTTGTCAGCGAAGTGCCACTCGCGACGTATTGAACCGGTACGAACTGCGGTCCGTTAATCGAAGTGTGAATCTTCTTCGTGAAGCTCAGCACTCCGGTCAGACCGTGGTAGTTCGTGAGCTTGTTCAGTTGCGCGGCGATCTTCGCTGGCTTGGTTGAGCCGGCGGCATTGATGACCTTCGCCAGAATCATGACCGCGTCGTACTGGATCTGACCCCACACCGTTGGCTTAATCTTGTACGTCTTGAGGTACAGGGCGTTGTAGGCCTTGTCAGCGGCCGTTGGAGCCTGCACGACCTTAAGGTTCGCCGAGATGACCTTCACCTTGGAGAGAACCGCGTTGGTCACCAGGCCCGAGAACGTGCTGTCCGAGTCGGTCTCGTCGTTGCCAAGAACGGTGATGGAGTCGCCACCGGCGGTGTTCAAGAGTTGAACGAACGTCGCTTGGTCTTGGGGCGTGAGCCACACTTCTACGCAACTCGCCTTGGAGGAGATGACTTTGGTCACTTCCGTCTGCAGCGCGGCGGATGCGGGCTGGGACGACGACCAGTTCTCGTTGATGGAGTCGTTGCCGAGCAACTTGCTACCCGGGATGACGGTCTCGATGCCAGCCAGTCCGCCCTCACCGTAGTAGGTGTTGTCGTGAATGACGTACAGGCCTTTCGAGCACGAGGCCTTGGCGTAGTTGCCCAGCGCCGCGCCGACCGCGTAGCCATTCAGACTGGTGCTCCACGCCCACGGGTAGGGCGCCTTGGTCGGTCCGTTCGGGTAGATGGCGGAACCACCGTCGTCGATGAGCCCAAGGTCGGGGAACTTCAGGGTGTCAGCCTCCGCAACGGTGGTGGAGGCGGCGTCGCCCGAACCAAGGATCGCCACTGCGCCCTCGGAAACGTACTTCTTGAAGTCAAGTGCCGCGGTAGTTGAGTTGGCATCGTCGTCGCTGTACTTGATGACCAGCTTCTTGCCGAGGACTCCGCCGTGAGCATTGATGGCCTTGACAGCCAGCTTGGCTGAGTTGTCCGCCGCGATACCGGTCGTCGCGTACGCACCCGATAGCGGCATGATTGACCCGACCAGAATCGTGCCGGAGAGTTTCTTGCCTGTCGCCGAGGCTTGTGACGCACTGATACCAGCGATTCCTACAGCGCTGCTCGCGAGCAGCGCCACTGATGCAACTGCCATCGAAAACTTTTTCAAGTCCCCCCCTAATTTTGTCGTACACTTTTTGATTCCAGTTCCCGAGGGAATGACCGGTTCCACCAAGTGATTTAGGCAATACCGTAACCGCCAGACGTTTTCACGTCAAGAGCGCCCCCGGGAGGTTGACGTTCCGGGCAACGGCGTCGGAGACCTAAATAAATCAAGGGCTTTCAAGATTAAATCATCAGCAGGGGCTTTCCCCGGCGGGACGAAACTTTAGGATGTGCACTAGAAATGAATCCGACCATTCGGATGGCCATGGAGAGAGTCTTGTAATGCACGATGCAACATGGCTGACAATTCATGACCCTGAAGTCTTCGTTCAGGTCGCCGGTCCGGGCGTCCCGGTGGTCTGCGTTCACCCGGCCGGCCAGAGCAGATTCCAGTGCCTCAAACTGCTCCAGCGCATGTCGGAATTCGGCTACCGAGTGGTCGTCATCGACCTTCCGGGCCACGGCCGGTCGATGTCGGACGCGGCGTCTCCCTCCCAGGGCGACCGCTCCTACTCGGGCACCTTCGCCTCCCGCGTTACCGCCCTGGCCAGCGAGAAGGGCCGTCTCGTCGCCGACATTCACCGGCGTGAGGATTCGATCGTCACGTCGGTGGACGTCATCGTGAGGACGACTCACGAAGTTACCGAGGGACGTGGCGCACGTGTGCTGTCTCACGTCGGTGGTCGTCGGCTCCGGCGACTTCTAGGCGCGCGAAGAGAGCCGTCGAATGGTCGCCGAAAATGTGGTCAACGGGGAGATCTTGCTCTTGCAAGGCGTCGGCCACTACCTGATGGAGGAGTTGGAGATTTTCCACGACCTTCTAGTGGGCTGGTTGGATGATTTGCTAAAGAAGAGTAACAAGACTGACCGAGGTTCTTGAACCGAAAGGAGACGATTATGGATGATTACGAGGCGATACGTCAACTCGTTGCGCGCTACAACTTTGCCTTTGACAACCTTGACGTTGAGGGGTGGGTCAATTGTTTCACGGAGGACGCCTTCTTCAACCGATCGAACGCCGGTCGTTCGTATCGCGGCCACGATGAGCTGCGTGAGTTGATCACGGAGTTCTCCGAAACGTTCAACGGTCGCCACATCACCACCGATTTTCAGATTGATTTAGATGGAGACAACGCCAAGATGTCGTGCTACCTGCAATTGCTCGATCGCGGCGACCACCACGCCGTCGGGATGTTCGCGGTTTACGACGACGAACTGCGCAAAGTGGACGGTGAGTGGAAGTTCTCGTCCCGCCTCCTCGAGGTCGACCTCTAGATGTGATAACCCGGGACGTTGTCCCTGGAGGAATGGTTTGGTTGGTCCCTTGAAAAGGGTAAGTCCTTCGAGCGAGGCTGTGGTTCTTCAAGGACACTCGACTTGCCAGGAGGTCCCGTGACAAACGTTAAAACCCAACACTAGGGTGCACCACTCACGCCGGAGGGCCACTATCGAGAGGTGGACCGCGTGTTGCTCCAGGGTTGGATAATTGAGTCGACCGCGACGCGGTTCTCGGGCAACGTAAAGTCAGTTCGCAAATGGTGAGATCGCTATTTCCCCAGGGCCAGCGAAGGTTTAGTCGATGGTCCATCGCGGCCCTGTCGAACGCCGAACCTAGTGTCGCGGCGCTGCGCGAAAAGAGTGATTTGGTTGCTTACCACGCAGTGCTGGGACCGGATGAGATTGCCCGCGAGGTCGGCGTCGTCTCGTTGAGGTCCATGGGTGTTCGCTTTAGAAGGTCTGGGACGACTCGACCGGGGCGACCCAGCGACCAAGATACTTGTTCAGTATGTCGCTCAACGGTTACTAGTCCGGCGAGCGCGCCGTGAGGTGAGCGCGGTGTTCGAGATGGTCGCGCACCACGATCGCAAGGCACTCGAGCACCATTGAACTTGACCTTTCGACACCGAAGCGATCCTCGAGACTCACCAGGGCCGCGCGCGGGAATCGCTCGAGGAATAACCTCCTGGCCTCGTGGTCGACTGCGCCGCACACGACCAGTAGATCGCTTCTCCGGTCCGTCATCGTCGCGAGCCCCACTGCGACTTTGCCTTCTAAACTCCCGAGGTCTAGCCGGCCCTCGCCAGTGACGACAAGCGACGCGCGTTCCACCCGTCCTAGCAGTTCGACGGAGCCGGCCACTGCATCGAACCCGCTCGTCAAGTAGGCGCCGAGAGCCACGAGGGCGCCAGAGAGCCCTCCCGCCGCTCCGGTGCGCTCCAGCGCTTCGACGTCGACGCCGCGCTCGTCTAGGTATCGCGCCCGAGCCACCGAGAAGCGATGCTCGACGAGACCGAGGTCGCCCGGGTCCACGCCCTTTTGCACTGCGTAGCGAAGCGCGCCCGAGAATCGGGCCGTGACGTCGGTGGCGGCCGTCACGGGAACGGGGACTCCCCCGGCGTCACTCAGCACTTGATAACAACCCAGTCCCGCGTCGGAGGTCGCCGTGTCGCCGCACCCTACGAGCACGGAGTTAGCACCCATGCGCACGGCGGCCAGAATGAGGTGACCGACACCGTCGCTCGTGGCCGCCAGTGCGTCGGCGCCGCTTGGATTACCCCGGAGGTTGCGTCCGACGACGTCGGCGACCTCTAGAACGGCGCGGCGGGTGCCCGAAGAGACGTCCACCTTGATCCTCGCTTCCACCGGGTGCGAGAGCGCTCCGGGCACCTCTAGCGTGACGACGTCGCCGGGGAAGGCATCGATGAAGCCCTCGCCTCCATCGGACACGAGTTGCAAGTCGACATCGTGGCCGTGCTCGCCGGCGACTCGCGCGACCGTGTCGTTTAGATCTCGAGCGGACGCGGTGCCTCGAAACTTGTCCATCGCCGCGAGTATGATGCCGGGCTGCCTGGCGCCATCGCCCTCCGTCGGCGTCACTAGCACGCCGGCTTCGCCGACGAGGTTGCGGCGAAAAGCGAAGTCGGGCTCAGCAGCGAATCATTCGAAAGAGCATCTCGCGGATATTGATCCGAGCACCTCGTCGCAGGATGGCCTGGCGGTAGATTCCCGCGACTCATCGAGCCACGGCGAACGGGTCCCCGATGCTTATCGGGATTGAGGCGAGGAACTGTCACTAACTGATCACCCTGACGCCGGCGAGCAAGGGCGTGGCGAAGGGCGTCGTTGGTGCCACATAAACATGGAATTTGAAGAAAGTGGAGGCGCTGTTGTTGGCGCCAGTGATGATTACGATGAAGTAGCTGAAGGTAATCGGTTGGCTCATCGGCAGGGCAATCCTCTGGACCCGGTCCTGTCGTTCGGCCATTGATCTCGCCGAGGCGTAGACCCCGCAGTAGAAGGCGAATCCGAGCACCGGCCATACCAGGGTGCGGAAGAGCACCAGCGGTGCGGTTCCGCTCAAGAAGTCGGATTCGATGGCCCTGGTCAACTTCAGCGTGATGACCACGATGAACGACGTTTGGGCATGGGCCACCGCGTCGACCCCGAGCACCTTGCCGGAGGGGATCGTAAAGGACAGGTCGTCGGGGGCGGTCACCGTGACGAGGCGGCGACAGGGTCCTTGGAATTCGAGGAGACCGTCCACAGCCCAAGGCTACCGATGCACGGTCCAAGGATTGAGTTATGCGAACCCGGCATTGGTGAATGAATCAGAACGATCATCGGCTTCGAATAGTCCGACGGCCCACTGCGCGCCGTCAAATTCAGATGAGTTCGACGGGGGTTCGCCTGAGGTTTGAACAATCACAACGAATCACAGTTCCAGGCTCGCACTACGAGCGCTCGCGCTCGGGCGGTGCCCCTTTAGCCAAGTGATCCGTGCTGGTGTCTATCGGAATCATGAGCGTCTACTGTCTCTGAGCAACCTTGGGCGGCGACTGGATTGAGCGGTCAATCATCGCGACGGATTGAGTCATAATGGCAAAGATTCAGCGCCACGGTGTAATCTTCGGATACCGTATACTCTGGATAATTGCTTAGGATAAATCAGTTAGGGGCCAGATGATTGTCCGTCGAGAAACCGTAGGTGGGCAAATAGTGGCCCACTTACGCCGGGACATCTTATTTGGTCGAATTCCCGCGGGGGAGATTCTCTCGCAGGACGCGATGTGTCAGCGTTATCAGACGAGTCGGATGCCGGTTCGTGATGCTCTTCGCCAGCTTGCCCACGAAGGGTTCTTGGAGCGCCTTCCCGGGAACCGTCTGCGAGTGTCAAAACTTGATCGAACGGACCTCTTGGATATGTTTTGGATCGAGGCGACGGTCCACGCGTTGGTAACGAAGAGGGCGACTGAGCGCCATCGAGATCATCCGGAAGCATTCGATGAACTTTTCTCAATGCAAGCAGAAATGAAAGCATGCGCGGAGCGAAGCGATTTTCGTCGGGCGTCGGCAATTAATCGAAGTTTTCACAGGGCGATTAATTACATGGCTGATTCACCAAAATTGATGTCGACCTTGCGCAACGTATCGCTCGGGATTCAGGGAGATTTCATTGCTGAAGTTCCCGAATGGCTGAGTAGGAGCATCGAAGAGCATGAGGAGATCATTGAAGCGATGCGACGCGGTGATGGAGATAAGGCTAGAGAACTTATGTTTCTTCATACTGAAGGTTCGGCGATCAAGATTACGAATGATTTAGTTGGAAGAGGTCCGGAAGCCGAACCTGACGAAAGTGATCTCAGAGGATTTCAGGCAGCTCTTTCAACAATCTTTGAAGGTTGGGTTGAGGATGCGCCCATATCGTACGCTCCCTTGCGGACGGACCTTGTCCCATAATCAGTCGATGGCGAACTCGTATTTCTATGAGGATCTGGTACCGGGTTCGGAGTTCGATCTCGGAAGTTTCTTCGTTGACAGCGACAAGATCAACGCCTTTGCGACGTTGACGGGCGATAATCACGCATTGCACACTGATACCGATTACGCAGTGGCTGCTGGCTTCGAGGGCCAGTTGGTGCACGGTGCGCTGATGGCATCGCTCGTGATTGGCCAGTTGATTTCGTTGGGCATTTTCAGCGAGAGCATTGTCGCCATGAAGGATCTTAATTGGAGCTTCAAGAAGCCGATTGTCGCGAATCAATTGGTTACGGTACTTATGCAAATTACCGAGCGTCACCTTCGTCACAAGGGCCGCACCGGAGTCGTCGGGCGTCGATTCCTCGTTTCCAGTCAAGATGGCCAACATTTGCAAGAAGGCTATTCCAGCGCAGTTGTACGCACCCGTGACGCCGAAGGTGCAGTAAAGCTTGAAGAGAGTACGCCGAGTTTTGTGAGCGATGCTTGGGTGTCCAAACTCGCGCAATCGTTGGAACGCGATGAAAATTTTATCGCGGCTACCTCATCATTTGATGGTTCAATTGCTATTCACTTCGGTCACGTGTCGGTGGGCTTGCGAATATATCGCGGGCATGTAATTGATAGCGGTCGAAGTATTGTTTCGAATGCAACATTCTCCATTGCCGCATCGTGCGCCGTGTGGCTCGACTTTTCGAAGCGTCCTAGAAACGAGTTCATCCCCTTCGCGATGGCCGACAAGTTTGAAGTGCGTGGTTCAACATATGAATATCTCAGGATGACCCGGGCGGTGATGGCAGTTACCGACCAAGTGAGAGTTCTACTGGGTGAGGGATTAATGGGACGATCTGATGCATAGTGCAACGTGGCTCGATATCGATGGTTCGCAGGTGTACGTCGAAATTGCCGGTGTGGGTAAGCCGGTCTTCTGCATACACACCGCCGGCCAAAGTGGTGTCCAATATCGCCGTGTCCTACAGGAGCTTCCACTCCATGGCTACCAAGTAGTGGTTGTTGACCTACCAGATCATGGACGTTCGCTGCCCGCTATTTCGGGGCCAATAGAGGACCTTCACCGATACGCAGAAATTTGCTGGCAGGTGATTCAACAGTTAAAGCTTGAAGATCCGATTATCGTCGGTTGCTCAGTTGGTGGGAAGATCACCCTTGACCTCTGCGTCCATCACGGCGAATCGATAACCGCTGGCGTGGCAATGGAAGCTGATTCCTACAATGGTTCGTTGTCGGTTTCAGGCCTGCGGCGTTCAATGTCGGACTCAGCTTCACCGTCTCAGGGAGATCGGACATACTTCGGGGCGCTCGCTTCCTGTGGCACTTCTGTTCCCGCGCGAGTTGCCGAGCAGATTGCAGTGATGCACCGGCGTGAGGACAGCGTCGTCACGTCATCGGATCTCATCGGTTGGACGACACATGATCTAAGAAGCGACTTGCATAAAGTGGCTTGTCCGTTATTGGTTGTTGCGGGATCGGAAGATTTTTGGGTGCATGTCGATCGTTGTGCTGAGGTCGCCCTCTTATCACCTCACGCCGGGTTCATTTTGCTTGAGGGGGTTGGGCACTACCCGATGGAGGAACTTGAAGACTTCCCCACAATTCTGTCGGGATGGTTGGAGGATCTCACACAAGGTCGGCTCCCGTCGAGTCAAAAGCAGGAGTTTGAAGGAGTTACGGATCGATGATTGTGAGGGAGTAAACGACGTGAGGATCCCAGTCCGTGGTTAACTTTCGTTGAATCCAAGCTTGGGAAGTGAGTTGCCAGTTGAACAGTCCCACACCTATGCCTGAGGAGCATTATCTAATGTGGGCAAATGTGCGTCGTCGATGGTTCACTGATGCGGTTGTGATGTCATGTCGTTCGCTAAGAGGAGAAGGAAGGAGGTCCTAGTGACCACTGATCAAAATGAGATGTTTATTAATTTCCAGGTCGTCCAATTAGTGACCAAGTACAACATGTCATGGGACAATGGACGATTTGCCGACGTTGCCTCATGCTTTACCGAAGACGGAGTGTTCGTTGACGCCACTGGCTATGAGAACCGCGGAAGAGCGGCGATCGAAGCGTTCGGGGTGAAGAGCCTCGACTTGTTTGGCAGAATGCGTCACGTGACGTCCAACCACGTCGTTAATGAAGGAGAGAGTGGGTGGAGGCATCAGTGCTACATGATCTTCTTTTCGGGCTTAGGACTTCCGAGTAGGGAGATAGTTAGCGCACATTATGACGACGAGTTCATAATTGGCCGCGATGGCCCCCTCTTCACTATTCGCCGAGTGATCCTAGATACGTAATGTCGACAACATCTAGTTCAGCGTCTGGTGCTCAGGCTGTCATCATTGATGCCGTACGTACACCGATCGGACGTGCTGGAAAGGGGAGCCTCGTCGAGGTACGCCCAGATGATCTAGGCGCCTTTATCTTGAGGTCATTGCTCGACCGAGTCGGTGGAGGGGTGGAGACCAGTCTCGATGAGGTTATTTGCGGCTGTGGTTTCCCATGGGGTGAACAGGGTTACAACGTGGGCCGAACCATCGCTTTACTGGCCCGCCTCGAAAAGGATGTTCCCGCATTCACCATTACCCGACTTTGTGCCTCATCACTGCAGGCGATTCGATCAGCACAGCACGCTATTCAAGTCGGCGAAGGTGCGTCGTACGCAATAGTCGGAGTTGAATCGTGCTCTCGAGTGGGGCGTGACCGGCATCTCGCGGAACATAATCCCCTCCTTGATCCTCATATGCCGGGACCGACGTTCGCGGATATCTACCTCCCCATGATCGAGACCGCTGAGAACGTTGCATCGAAATACGGTGTGTCGCGGCGTGAAATGGATCTCTTTGCATTGCAGAGTCAACAACGTGCCCTTGCGGCGCGAGATTCTGGAGTTCTAGAAAATGAGATTGTTCCTGTTCCATTGCCGAATGGCTCTCTGTTCACACGTGATGAAGGTCCGCGACCCGGGACAACGTTAGAGACTCTCTCGGCGTTGCCCGCTCTGCTCCCCGATGCCGGGGGTCGTCTCACCGCCGGTAATTCCTGTGCACTGAATGATGGGGCGGTATCAGTATTGGTGATGGCACGCGACAGGGCCGATGAGTTGGGTTTGAGTCCACGCGCGAGGATTGTCGCCTCTGGAGTGGCAGCCGTAGACCCCGCCAATATGGGGGTTGGTCCTATTGAAGCGGTGAGTCGAGCGTTCACCTCATCAGGCTTGGCTCTCTCGGACATGGATACCGTTGAGATCAATGAGGCGTTCGCATCGCAGGTTGTGGCGGTCGCTCGCGAGATCGGGTTGGACCCAGCAGATGAACGACTGAATCCCCACGGCGGGGCGATCGCCATCGGGCATCCCTTTGGAATGTCCGGTGCACGCCTAGTCACGGCGGCCATCAATGCACTCGAGCAACGCGATGGTCACTTTGGTCTAGTCACCCTGTGCGTTGGTGGCGGCCAAGGTCAGGCAATGATTTTGGAACGCGTATGACCTCGGGGGGTCAGATTGACGGCTGATAACCACCAAATGCAGCAGTACTCCGCACGTTCGCCAATAGGACTTTCTTCATGGCTGCACGCGGCGGCGCAAGAACAAGGCGATCGTGAAGTTCTGATTGGTGTGGAAAACGGTCGCCGCACGAAGGTGACGCTTGGTCAACTTGAATCGAAAAGCTTGTCGCTCGCTACGGGACTCCGTTCAATCGGCGCTGGTGAAGGATCCACCATTGCTATCTGGTTGCCAAATCAGATTGAATTGATGGTCACTCAATTCGCTTGTACGGCCATTGGGGCATCGGTGCTGGGTCTCAACACTCGGTACCGGTCTTACGAGATATCACACTTGCTCGGAACGGTGCCGCTACACGCCATCGTTCTTCCTAGTCAATTTCTTGGAATCGATTTCGTTGGAACGATGAAGGAATCGGTGGAGAATCGACGTAACATCGACCCGTCCTTTCGAGCGCCAGATCTAATCTTTCTAGACGAGATCCCTCGTGAGGCGGCGGAAATTGGCGCGCGTTGCTACCGATTCGGGGATCTCGCCTCGGCTGAGGAATTAGTTGACCGGCGGGATCACTCAGCTGCTCTTTCCAACCTCTTCACCACCTCCGGCTCAACTTCGGCCCCGAAAGTCGCTGGTCACGATCAGGCATCGATTGTCCGGCACGCGTTGGCTGATGCCCACGCACTCGACGTACGTGCGGGCGATCGATTTCTCGCCATCTTGCCGATTTGCGGAGTATTCGGTTTCAATTCCGTGATGGCAATGTTTTTTGGGGGAGGCGCCGTGGTCCTTATGCGGTCGTTCGACGTTGAAGAGGCGGCTAGGCATCTGCGCGAATCAGGAATCACCCATGTTATTGGCGGTGATGAAATGCTCGATGCCCTGTTTACCAAGGTGCCTGACGGTGTGGATCTGCCTCTTCTGCGACGTGGGTGCATTACAAATTTTGTTGGTCGTGTAAAGAGCGTGGTGGAACAGGCCGAGATGCGCTGGAGCGTCTCAATTTCCAGTGTTTACGGCTCATCGGAGATATTTGCTCTCGCTGCGATGTGGCCACAAGACGCCGATCAGCCCGTGCGGTGCCTTCAAGGGGGTGTCGTTGTGGAATGTGGGGTTGAGGTCCGCGTGGTTGATTTGGATACTCGGCTAGAAGTCGAATCCGGTGTGTCGGGTGAACTGGAGTTCAGCGGCTACAACGTCATTGAGCGCTATCTCAATAATCCGAAAGCAACCGCGGATGCTTTCACGCCGGACGGATGGTTTCGATCGGGCGATCTTGGATACATGGCGAACGGTGGTTTTGTATTCCAATGCCGGGCACGAGAGGCCCTCCGATTAAGGGGTTTTCTCGTCGAGCCCGGCGAGATAGAGGAATTTCTTTCTCTTGATGAAGCCGTAGATGAAGTTCATGTCGTCGGCGTCGACACGCCTACTGGAACTAAGGCGATCGCTTTCGCAAGGCCCCGTCCCGGTCGGTCAATCGATGAGCCAGCGCTTTTGGCGCAAGCGAAACAGAATCTCGCTGGGTTTAAGGTTCCGCTCAGGGTGATTGAGGTCAGTGAATTCCCTACAACAGCAGGCACGAATGGCCCGAAGGTTCGCTTCGAGGAGTTGAGGGAAACGGCGCGTGAACTCTTAGGGGAGAAACCTGAGGGGCCGCAGAGCGACACGGACAACACGTCAACGTGAGAGAGCGCCATGGCCCGGGTGTTACGCAAGTTTCAACTGCAGACAAGGCAGCGGGACGGTATACCGAGTGAACGAAATTCACGGCGAAGAATCTCCTGATACGACGTTGCGTCGGTTCCTTGATGGCGGCGAGATCCGTCTACAGACGTGTGCCGACTGTGGTCTTCAGATCTTTCCTCCCCGAGTACTTTGCCCCCGATGCGGTCGCCTCGAACTTGATTGGTCACTAGTTGCTGGAAATGGAACGGTGTACTCGACGACCGTGGTTCGTCGTCGAGTCGACCGTGGGGGAGACTATAACGTGTGCATCGTCGAACTTGACGAGGGCGCCCGAATGCTAACGCGAGTTAATGACGTTGAGCCGACGAGTGTTCAGATCGGTGACCGTGTCCAGGCAGTGATTGACAGCGTTGACGACAGACCAGTTCTGGCCTTCGTACGCAAGTCTGAAGTGGGCTCGTGAAGTGGTCTGCTCGTGGTAAGAGTGCGATAGTTGGTATTGGTCTGGCTGGTATCGGTGCCGCGCCTGGATTTAGTCATCTTGACCTCACCGCGCTGGCTGTGCACCGAGCTCTTGGTGACGCTGGCGTTAGCTTGAAAGAGGTCGACGGGTTGTTTACGGCCAATATGGTGAACATGATGGCGACAACGGCTGTCACAGAGTATTTAGGCATTCGTCCGGTCGTTCAAGTTGGTACGAATACCGGCGGGAACGCCTTTGTGGACCATTTGCAGTGGGCGGCTCTGGCATTGGACGCTGGAATGTGCAACGTCGCGGTCATATGTTACGGAAGCAATCAGCGTACGGCTGGCGGCGCATCGATGCCGCCCGATCAGCCATTCTATGACGTGCCATTCAACCCTCGGGAGCCGATTTCGTCGTATGCGTTAGCCGCAGCTCGACACATGTATCAGTACGGAACTAGCCGAGAGCAACTTGCTGAAGTAGCAGTGTCGGCTCGTCGTTGGGCACAGTTGAATCCGATTGCGTTTGCACGCGAGCCGCTGACAATCGACGATGTGCTCAGCAGCCGCATGATTTGCGATCCTTTGACGCTGCTTGACTGTTGCCTCGTGACCGATGGCGCTGGTGCGGTCGTGCTCATGCGGGCGGAGCGTTCTAAAGATTGCCGTCAAATGCCCGTGCACGTTCTTGGTGTTGCGAGCGCCCTAACGCATCGACAGATCAGCGAGATGCCAGATCTCACCGTCACGGCTGCCGTCGAGTCGGGTGCTCGTGCGTTTGAGCTCGCTAGCCTCACGCCCAAAGACGTCGACGTGGTGGAGCTCTACGATGCATTTACGATCAACGTGGTGCTGTTCTTGGAGGACCTTGGATTCTGCAAAAAGGGTGAAGGAGGTTCATTCGTTGCGAACGGTCGGATCGCTCCCGGTGGTTCGTTCCCGGTCAATACAAATGGTGGAGGACTTTCGTGCGTCCACCCAGGGATGTACGGGATCTTTACCATTATCGAGGCCGTCGAGCAGTTGCGTGGCACCGCCGGTGATCGCCAAGTGCCAGGCGCAGAGATCGCCCTTTGTCACGGTAACGGTGGTTTACTGTCCAACGAGTCGACCGCGCTTTTGGGCACCCCGGCCACCGTCTGAATGGAACGATCGGGCGGAAATCTTGTGCCGGGCGGCTAGTTGCATCGAAGGAACTTGCCGAGATATCTCTCACTCTTGTGTGCGGGGCATGGAAGTTTTCCATTCGTCCATGGTGTGAGTGGGTCGCGAATTCCGGGGTCCATCTCATTAATCCATTCCGGAGTCTTTTTTTCAACCCGTCGAGGTCGATTCGGCTAAGACCTGAAATGGTTGGTTCCCTGACCTAGCTCACGGTGTAACTACTTCATTTTGGTGAGTAATGAGACGTTGGTGGATCGAAACTGCAGGGAACTAACCAAGGTAATGGTCAATCAAGGCGCGGCCATCGGCGCCGATATCGCCGGTGCGCTTCTCATCAATGATTTTCCCGTCAGAGAGGACGTATATTCGATTGCAAACTTCGAGGGCGATGTCCACTCGCTGTTCAACCAACAGAATAGAACGACCGTCTTCACGAAGTTTGATGAGTGCTCTAGCCATATCGGCAATCGCTAATGGGGCAAGACCTAAAGACGGCTCATCAAGAAGTATCAGCTTTGGATCGTTCATCATCATGCGCCCGATGGCGACCATCTGTTGCTCGCCGCCACTCAACATCGACGCCTCGCGGCTACGGTAACTCTCGACTATCGGAAAGAGCTCAAAGACCGAGTTGAGTAACTCTTCTACCTTCCTCTGGTCCCGGCGGTGGCGCATCGCCCCCAGCCGCAGATTGTCCTCCACACTTTGGTTCAAGAAGAGGCGGCGACCTTCGGGAACCAGAGCGGCGTAACCTTTAGCCACTTTATGGGGAGGCATACGCACGACGTCGGTGCCATCGATCGTGATCACTCCAGTTCGTTCCTTGACGAGCCCCATGATCGATCGCAAGACCGTCGTCTTGCCAGCGCCGTTGGGGCCCAAGAGCGCAACGGCCTCGCCATCGTCGATTCTCAAATTGATCTCATGAATCACGTCAAAGCGCCCGTAGCCAGCGGAGAGTGACTCAATCTCTAGTATGGCTTTTGTCATTGCCCTAGGTATACCTCTCGCACTTGGACATCCATACGAACGTCATTCGCGTGGCCCGACTTGACTAACTGACCTCCGGCCAATACGGTCACCTCATCACAGACGTCAAAGATGAAGCGAGTCTGATGCTCAACCACGACCACCGTAACGCCACTCACTCGCAGGGTACGCAAAATGATGGCGACCTCGCTGACTTCACTAGCGGAAAGACCGGCAAGAGGTTCATCGAGAATCAAGACGGAAGGCGTACCGACGCAGGCCGCCGCGAGTTGCGTCAATTGTTCCACGCCATGGGGAATGTCGGCCACTTTGACGCTGGGCCACTGTGGACCTAAACCGACACTAAGTAGTGCTTCTCGTGCTTCTCTCTTCATTTGTCGAGAGTCGCGACGTCCACTCGGCAGTAAAGGCCACACAAGAGACCGTAAGAGTAAGTGACGGTACTTATGGAATAGTCCGACTGTTACATTGTCCTCGGTACTCATCTCGCGGACCATCGTTGCGGTTTGGAAGGTGCGCATCAAGCCAAGCTTGGGTCGTTCGGACGATCTCAAGGCTTCAACCCGGCGACCGTTCAGCGTAATCGTTCCTTCAGTCGGAGCTAATTGGCCCGCCAGCAAATCAACGAGCGTGCTCTTACCTGATCCATTAGGGCCGATAAGGCCATGGATAGTTGCGGTGCGCACTACGAAGTCAATGTCTGTGAGCACCTTGACTCCCGGAAGGTAACTAAAGCTTATATTGCGTGCTTCGAGAGCGAATTCAGAAGTGGTGACACTCTGTGAGTGAAATGTTGGAACGACTGCTTTGATGACTGGTTCACCCTTGACGTTGTCGCTGAATGAGGTAACCGCCGAGTAACGACCCCTGGCCAGACGCACCAGCCGGCCAATGATGCCTACGAACCCTTCGGGGAAAAAGGCTATGACGAATAGCAGGACCGCACCAAAGAAGATCTCTTGCCACAAGGGATTCCAGCTAACGAGCACGGGGAAGAGTGAGATGAAGAACGCACCAATGATGGGCCCAAGCCGGGTATTGATTCCTCCGAGAATTACCATAACGAGAATGTTGATGGTGGCGGTGCCATTGAACTGGTCTGGTGTTATGAATCCCAGAAAACAAAACGTCCAGCCGGCGAGACCAGCTAGTGCCGCCGAGAGGGAAAACATCAACACTCGAGTACGAGCTGTCTTTACTCCGGCTGAAGCTGCGAACAACTCGGCGTCGCGCGTCGCCAATAGCACCGGATAGAGAGCCGAACTGCGAATACTCCAAATGACAACAACCGTGAAGAGTAGAGCACCGCTAACTCCCCACACGAGAGAAGTTCCGAGGGAAGAGAACGCCGAGGGAAAGTTGGGGAAATTGGGCGCTATGAGTCCCTCGTAGCCTCCAGTAATTGAGGAGTCACTGATGACGACGGTGACGATGAGCGTGAACACGTAAGTGGTTATTGCGAAATAGAGCCCACCTACGCGAAGGGTCAGTGCACCTATGAAAACTCCAATGACGCCACCGGCCGCCAGGACGACTGGCAGAACTTCGAAAACACTCCAGTGGTAATTCGTCATCAGAATGGCTGTGGTGTAAGCGCCAATCGCAAAGAGTCCAGCGTGGCCGAGAGAAAATAGACCAAGCATGCCCGCAACGAGGTCGAGGCTTAACGCAAGTATTGAGAAACTCACGCCTACGAGGAGCAATCCCTGGTCGTAGTTCGAAGTATGCGCCAAAGCGAGGGTAACGGCGACATACATGAGTACGGCGAACAGCGTGCCAATCATCTTGTAGGAGATTGGTGTCCTACCATTGGAAATCAAACTGCTCATAACTTTGCCAAATCTTTTCGTTGGCTAAGGCGTTTGATCCGTTTTTTGATACTCGGGCCAGACATGAAAATGCCATTTGGAGCGATGAGAAGGACCACGACGACGACGATGAAAGGGAACCAATCGGAAGCCTGCGAGTTTATATAGGTGACGGCGAAGCTCTGCAAGATACCGAGAATGAACCCACCGCCCATCGCGCCGGCTGGCTTATCTATGCCGCCAATCATGAGAGCTACAAAACCAAATATGCCGTATGAATCCCCCATGTACGCGTCGGCGAAAGAAATTGGACCCACCAAGATACCCGCGACGCCGACGAGTAGTCCACCCAAGGCAAAAGCAAGAATCGCGTAACTCGTGACGTTGGCGCCGATTGAAGATGCGATCTCAGGGTCGTAGGAAATTGCCATGCCTAACTTTCCAAAGAGCGTCCGTTTCCGGAAGATCTCGAATGCGACGAGCAAAAAGATCGCAACAAAAACTGTCATGATCTGTTGCCAAGTCAATTGAGCGCCAGCGATGACCCTCACGTCATGGCCATTGAGGAGGATGGGGAAGGGAAGGGAACCGGAACCCCAAAATAGAGCTGCAAACGATGAGAGGATGATGCCGGCACCGAGGGTACTTACCAGCCAGGCGAAGCTGAAGCGGCTGAAACGAAGAACGGGACGGACCGCAATGAAATAGACGACGACTCCGCCAATGGTGGAGGTGGTGATTCCTATGATGATGGCTAGCCAGACCGACGTTCTGTGCATCGAAAGTACGGCCGTCACCATGATGCTGGACATCAGAAGTTGACCCGTGGCAAAATTGATAACGCGAGTTACGTAATACACCGATGAGTATGCCAATGCAATGATGCCGTAAATTGCGCCACTCGCTAAACCTGTAAGCAATACTTGGGGCACGAAGATCCTTCCATAAATGGCGGCAATCGATCAGTCAAGTGAACTTACGATATTGAAATCCCAGCCGATCCAAGATTCTGGATCGGCTGGGATTTCAAGTCGGTTAAGCGTGGCCGGATCTTACTTTACAACGCTCCATTTCTTGGTGGAGGTGTTGTACCGAACCATGTTGAACTGCGGCCCATTAATTGATGTGTGAATCATCTTGGTGAAACTCAAGTTTCCCGTTAGACCGTGGTAGTTCTTGAGCTTATTGAGCTGAGTTTTAATTGTATTCTTCGAGGTTGATCTGCCATTCTTAATGGCTTGAGCCAAGACCATGAGTCCGTCGTAACTAACCATTCCCCAAATGCTTGGCTGAATCTTGAATTCCTTGACGTAGGCCTTGGTGTACTTCTTCAGCGCCGGGCTTGGTGCCTTAGCAAGTATTCCCAATTCTTCGGCGAGCACACCTTTCGCGTTGGCTCCGGCGAGACTGGCGAATACCCCCGTCGAGTTCGTCGTGTCGTTACCAATGATGGTGAATTTGTCGCCTAGGCTATGCATTTCATTCACGAACGTTGCCTGGTCCTGCGCAGTAAGCCAAGCCTCGACGCAGTCAGCGCCTGAAGCCTTGATCTTGGTAAGTTCTGCGTCCATTGTTGCGGCAGCTGGGGAACTGGAAGACCAGTTTTCGGTGATGGCGTCATCGCCCAGCGTCTTCTTCGTGTACGTGGTCAGAATCCCCGTATTCCCTGTCGTACCGTAGGCCGTTGGGTCGTGCATTATGTAGAGCCCAGTCGAGCAGTGATTCATAGCGTAGCTACCGATTACCTCACCAACGCCATAGCCGTTCATACTCGTACTCCAAGCCCACGGGTACGGTGCCTTAGTGGGACCATTGGGATAGACACCGCCTTCGTCTATGTTTCCAACGTCAGGGAATTTCATCGCGTTGGAAACGGCAACGGTTGTCGGTCCAGTATCCAGTGAACCCAGAATTGCAACGGCACCCTCGGAGACAAACTTCTTGAACAGTAGAGACGAGGTTGTTGCGTTAGCACCGTCATTGCCATAAAGGACCTTGACTTTACGACCAAGAATGCCCCCAGAAGCGTTGATTGCGGCGGCCGCCATCTTTACTGAGTTGAAAGCTGCCTGGCCGATGGCGGCGTATGCACCGGTGGTTCCCGATATTTCACCGACGATGATTGGCTTGGATGAAGCTGAAGCCGAAGCTGCGAAACCGCCGATCCCAACTAATCCTGTCGTGGCACTTAAGAGCCCTGCCAAGGCCGTTATCACCAATTTTCTCTTCAAAATCCCCCCTTGCGGATAGCGCGCTTTCGCTGTCGTCGTCGACCCTTTTGGCCGACCGACAACAAATTTATACCATACCAATGCCTTGTATGCCATATGGGTGGATACCGTCATATGGACGTTATGGTCCTTGCCCCGAATGGTTCATGGGATTTGTGAGACTGGAGTCACCCCAAATTTTTGGACACGTTGACTTCAGCGATTACGCCACCAGCGCTGCGACATGGCCGCGGCGTTAGTGCGGTGACCGAGACCAGCATGGTAAGGTTCGCGGTTGTAGAAGATCTCTACGTATTCAAAGTTGATCGTTCGCATTTGCAAGTGGGTCTTGTTCTTTACGAGTACGCGGAAGAACTCGATCTCGCGTTGGCCGCTCGCCCAGAACGTCTCGATCGCGGTATTGTCATTGGCGTCGCCGCTAGACCGAAAGTTCGCGGTGATCTTCCCGCCCGCCATGCGATTCGCGAGTCCTGGGTTCGTATATTGCGATCGCCCATCCGAGCGATTCACGAGCTCCTTGTCCGGTGAGCGTTACGGGAACGCCATCACGGGTGCCGAGACAACCAGATCCGTTGTTTGACGCCCTCCCATCGATGAGCCGACCAGTGTCTTGTCGAACTGGTCACGAATGGCAGCCAAGAACAACTTGCCGTCAAGTCAGTGGAACTCTGAGTGGTCCGCCGCCCAGCGCTCGTCGGGCCCCAAGCCCGAGAAGTACCGTTGTAAATGATCGGGCGTAAATACCCTGTCCAGGCCTCCGCGACTCCACTTCTTTCGTCCGTGCACGCCGACGCGTCCGTGAGCGGCTAACACCCTCGCTACGTGGTGTCCTTCCACGTAGCGATCAAGGTTGCGAAGTTGGCCCCGACCCGTGGTGCACCGTAGGTGCGACGCGAGCGGGTGTCGGTGTCGACGATCTCGCTCGGGAGATCGTTGTGAGCGAGCTCGCGCGGCGAGGGTTGGTATTTGACCCAGGCGTAGTAGGTAGATCGAGGTAGTTTGGACGAGCCCTATCGCCCTTCACCGAGGCTATAACTCGCCCGCCATGACTTCGAGTTCTTCCCATTCGCTCGCCACGTCCCTTGAAACCGACTGTGCGTGGGCGACTTCCTTAGCCGGTGCCGACAACAAGGTTACCGTGACCAAGAGGCCGATCGCGGCGAGGACCGCGCCAATGACGAAGGTCTCGTGATAGCCCGCGGTCAGCGAAGACGCGACGCTCTGTGCCCGGGCCAACAGCGAAGTAGAGCGGCTTGCGGCGAGCGTGTCAATGACGCTCAGCGTCGTGGAGGAGGCGAGCCACATCGATACGTTGACGATGCCTGAGGCGAGGCCGGCGTCGGTCTTGGGCACGTCGGCCATGGCGATGGTGAGGAGCGGCGACGCCGAGACGCTCACGCCCACGCCAAGCAGCACTGTCCCAGCACCGAGAGATTAAGCGCGCGCGGTAACAATCCAGGCAGCACCGTCCATCTCTAACCCGTCTTCGACCCGGTAGGGCTCGACCGTCGAGATCAAAAGCTGGCGGGCCTGACTTTGGATCTCAGCACTACTGTTCGCG
>DATKRC010000030.1:0-111645 GCA_035532375.1 Acidimicrobiales bacterium | reverse complement strand
AGATCGCTATATTAAATGACTGAGTCAGTCAAGTAAAAGTCGAAAAGATGATCCCCCATATCAGAGTCTGCGAACGGGGCGTTGAGTATCGATCGTTTTGACGGGCCCTATCACCGATCCCAGATCTAGTGCCCCCGGCAGTAGTGCCCCCGGCAGGATTCGAACCTGCGCTCACGGTTTAGGAAACCGATGCTCTATCCCCTGAGCTACGGGAGCATTACCGGCTTTTCGTGACGCTTGCCAGGGTAGTGCTCGTTCCAGCACCACCTCAGCACAGCATCAACGGAAAGCCGCACAACTATTACTTACTCCACTCCACCATTCAACCATGACGTACAAGAAGAGTGGTCGCCGATGGACGTTGCTGTGAACCAAAGCGACGAACTCCTTCAACGTACGAAAGTTATTTGGAACGACCAACGAGTCTCGAACGCGCGATTCGCAGCCCCAGCATCAGTGCGCCCAAGAAAGTCAGAGCGACGACGATGAAATCGAACGCGGTGCCTTGACCCGCAATTACTCGCAGAATCATCCCAAACGCAACCGTCGCCAGCCATACCTCCACGCCTGCAACAAGTGAGACGCCTTTTTGGCGACGAACGATGACGGTAATCCAGCCAATTACGAGTCCGACTACAAATGGCCACGTCGTTGAAGCCAAACCGGAAAGGCTGTCCCCGTGATGGTGGTTGGAACGACCGATGACAACGAAGAGCAAGACGACGAGAAAATCAATAAATATCCAACGTCGTGTCATAACGAACGACGCTACAAGTGATTAAACAACCGTCGCCAAACGGCGAACTCTGCACTAGCAGCGTGGTTCTCGTCATCGCAGTCCGGTTCGGGCTCCAAGAAATCCAACTCCGGACTGCGATGACTGACGATTTACTCGTCGGCGACGGTTGAGCCCACCCGATCGCCGATGCCGGGATCGCGCTTCACGAGAACGACTGAGTAGATGAAGGCAAGCACCAGTACACCGAGCGCCATGTACGGGTACCAATTGAATGGCGTCGGTTGACCGGGCTTCGCAAGGTAGTAGAGCGGCACCAATATCCACAGCACACCAAGGACCGGCAGTACCACGTGACGGAAGGGATTGTAGAGATTGGGGTGATGCTTCTTGTAGTAGAACGGCAGCGCCAAATTGCTGAGTCCGTAGACGATGAGCAAGAGAATGGTGCCAAACGTCGACGACTCGACGAACATGGTGAGTGCACTCATGTGGCCCGACTGCGCGTGACCGCCAAGGATGTGGCCGAGTCCCCAAATACCAATGATCGCAAGTCCCAGTCCAAGGAAGACGAGGAGTGCGTTCATCGGAGTGCGACGGGTCGAATGAACCTTGCCGATGAATGAAGGCAGTAATCCTTCGCGTCCGGCGTTGAATATAAGGCGCGCTTGCGAGTTCGTGCCGGCGATGAGTGCGCCGAGCGTTGAAGTCATTCCCGCGAGGAACGCGAAGAACAACGCGACGGCGAATACTTCTTTGGCGATTGACAAGAACGGTACGGCCGCCGAGCTCAACGTGCCAACGTTGTCCTTGAAACCAACCACCGTAGAGAACGCGAAGAACGTGTAGGCGACCAACATGATGCAGATCGAGGTGAACACAGCTCTCGGCACGTTCTTTCGTGGACTATTGGTCTCTTCGGCGAGTGCTGCCGAGTTCTCCCACCCGATGAAGAGGTAGATCGCGAGCGGGAAGCCTTCGGCGAGTCCCTTGAATCCTCCCGTGATGTTCTTGGGTTCAAAGGGTTGGATGTTGATGTGAGAATGAAACTTCACCAACGTGATGATGCTGATCACGATCATGATCACCATCTCGAAGGCGAAGAAAAACCCGGCCAACTTCGTCGAAATAGAGATTCCGCGCACCATCATGAAGGACGCAAAGGCCAGGAAAATCAGCACCCAGACGATCCACGGCACACTCTGGAGACCGGCGACGTGATAATTCTGCAAGATCATCTGGAAGAAACCACCGACGATAGCAATCACCGACGCCATGGCCGCGATGTAGCCGGCGCCCGTCAGGATTGCGGTCGTAACCCCAGCACGTGCGCCAAAGGTCTTACCGATGAAGGAGATGAAGCCACCCGTCGACGGCATGACCTTCGTGAACTCGGACAGCGTATTGCCGAGGAACAAGATGGCGACACCGGCAGCGATGATGGTCAACGGCGAGGCGAGGCCCGCGGTAAAGGCCAGGAAACCGAAACCGAAATAGAAGCTCATCGCCGGCCCGATGTTGGCCATCGTTGCGGCCGCAATATCAATTAGGCCGAGGACACCTTGACGCAATCGTTCGTGCTCACCCGGCAGCACTGGCACTTTCGCGCCGAGTGTCTCTGACGTAAAACCTTCGCTCATAGCTCCCCTTTGAAATACGACGCAATCGCACTGCTTCGTGCTGCCGTCGCCGCTTTTCCAACCCCTGGGTTAAAGGTAGCGGAGTTCCTTCGTTGAAGTATGAATGGAACTAGGAGCGTCAAGCGAGACTCGTGAAGTGGGTAGCGAGCGAGGAAAGAGATACTCGCAACGACCTACACCAAGTCCAACACCGTTTCGAGACCCTCATAACCTGGCGCAGTGCGGACCCAAGGATATGCCGCTTCCATCAGCGTTGCGATGTCGAGCAAGCGATCGTCGTGGTAGTGCTCGGCAGTGACCTGCAGTCCAAACGGTAAACCCGACGGAAGAAGGCCAAAAGGAATGCTCACGGCGGGATTGCCCGTCGTGTTCTGCAGGACGGTGGCGAATATCTCGGGTGCGAGTCCGTGAACTTCGCCGTCCGCATGCGTTCGCCCATCGGCCAGCCAACCATCGACGGTCACGCTGGGAGTGAGCAGCACTCCATTCGGGATCAGGAGTTCATCCATTCGTCGAACGTAGAGGTATCGTCGTCGCCGAGCGGCGAGATACTCATCAATCGAAACGTTCAATCCCTTCGCGAAGTACTCCTGGGTGGCGACGTGGAACTCGTCCATATGTTCGATCACCCACTGCCGACCCAGTGAGGCCACGTGCTCTGCGCTCGTAACGAGATACCAGTCAAGGTCGGGGTCACCTGCGACAAAGAAGCCCTCCGCTTCGAGCCACGTTACTGGTGCGTTGAAAAGATCCGCGAACGCGTCAACGGCCTCATGAAAGAGACCTTCGACCCCCCGACTGAGCGGCCCAAAAGGAGAGGTTCTTTCGGCCGCGAAAATTCGGATCGGTCGATCTTGGTGACTGGCCAACTGACTTTCGAGCACCACAGGTGGTGACGTCGGATCGCCCCCCACGGGACCTCGCATCACGTCAAAGATGAGACGAAGATCGTCGCACGACGTCGCCATCGGTCCATCGGTTGAATAGTCCATCCAATCGGGAGCCGGCCACCGACCCACTGCGCCGTTTGTGGGCTTGAGACCGACGAGTCCACAGAGAGAGCTAGGAATACGAACGGAGCCGCCGCCGTCCGTTCCCGTGGCGACACCCACTAAACCTGCCGCGAGCCCGGCGCCAGATCCACCACTTGAGCCGCCGGGTGAGTAATCGAGGTTCCAGGGATTGCGCGTAATCCCGGTCAAGAGATTCGCGGTGTATCCCTCAATCGCGAACTCTGGCAGGGTCGACTTCCCAATCACCACGGCACCCGCCTGAAGGAGTCGACTCGACACAACGCCGTTTGACATGGCGGGCCCGACGTCGCGCAAGGCAAGTGAACCTTTCCTCGTGGGGTGACCGGCGAGGTCTTCTAGATCCTTGATCAGCGTGGGTACTCCCAGCAGCACACCTTGCAGTGACCCGTCGTTGTCGATGAGGTGGGCTCGTTGGAGCGCCTCATCGAAGGTCTCTTCTGCCAACACGTTGACATCCGCAGCGTTCTCTAGTCGTTGAATCGATGCGGTGACGACGGCGGTGGCACTAATCCGACGTGCCCGAATCGCCGCAGCGAGAGCCGTCACCGTACCCGGTGCGGACGTCACGATTGATGACCCGCGGGTAGACCGACATAGCAGTGGAAAATTTCCCAGGACGTCATGGTTGTCACGAGTTGCTCCCCACGTATGTTGACGCGACGAATCCAACATAGTTTCCGAACCCGACGTTGGGGATTTGGAATCATTGCGACTTACTCGAACACACAAATGGCGACGCCGCTGCCATTCCTCGACGGTTACGCCTCTTCCTCTCAGGACTAGTTGGCTCGGTTCGTGTCTATCGATCGTTACCCCGACGATTGCGATGACTTCGCGTCGCATCCCTCGACCCGGTTGGTAAAATGAAAAAGCAGGACAAGGGGAGGTGACCTCATGGGATTGATCTTTTTTGTATTGCTGCTAGCCCTGCTGTTCGGTGGGCTCGGATTCGCCGCCCATGTGCTGTGGTTCGTGGCCGTGGTACTTTTCATCTTCTGGCTGATTGGTTTCGGTCTCAGTCGAGGTGCGCGGGCCGGTTCTCGTGGCTGGCGTCGCTGAAACGGCTGGTTATCTCCGCAACATACGAAGTGAACTGGAGGTGAGCAATGCCACAGGATTCCTGGAGCGCAAAGCGCGAGCGCCAATACAAGGACATAAAGAAGAGCTTGAAGAAGCGGGGTGAGCCCGAGCGAGTCGCCGAGGAGATCGCCGCGCGCACCGTTAACAAGGTTCGGGCCCAAGCTGGAGAGGCGAAGACTGCCAGTCGCACCTCGGTCAAGGACATCTCGTCGTCTCGGCGAGGCGGACTGCGATCGCATCGGGGCGCCGGCGGGCGCACTCGCGAGCAACTCTACGAAGAAGCACGACGCCGAAATATCAGAGGTCGATCCAAGATGACGAAGGTGCAATTGGAGCGGGCGCTCAAACGCTAACTGGGCATCCGACGATCACGAACGCTTAACCCTCCCGCGGAGTGCAGCAAAACAGAGGGTCATACTGATCAAGGCGACGATTCCAACCGCTAACAGGGCTTGGCCGAGCGGACCCCACTGAGCGCCGCCGCCCAATTCAAGCGAGCGCAATCCACCCAAAAGGTACGTCACCGGATTGAACCTGGCCACCGTACTGAGCCAACCGGATAGTTGGCTTCGCGGCACGTACGAAGAAGTCAAGAACAAGAACGGAAAGAAGAGTAGAAACACCGAGTTCACCGCTGCCGGATTACCTGTTTTAAGGGCAATGGCGTAGCCGAAGCCGGCGAAGGACAGACTCCACAGGGCGGACAGCACGATGAATCCCACGACGCCCAGCGGTCCGCCGTGAAACCGGACGCCCAAGATGAATCCCAAGACCAAAAGCGGAATCGTCAAAACAGCGGCCACGGTGACGTCGGCCAGCATGTGCCCCACCAGGATTGCCGTTCGCCTGACGGGCGTCAGGAGCAGTCGGTCAAAGTACTTGCTCTGAATATCGAGGACCAACGCCGGTGCCCGTGAAACGCCCGTCACTCCCAGCAATACTGCCGTTGCGATTTCGAATGACGTGTAATTAAAGTGCGGAATCGCCGACGTTACTTTCTTCAACGTCGCGATGTTGACGATGAAGAAGAACAGTGCGATGAACACCGGCGGAACTACGGACGTGAGGTCTCGGGGTACCGCCCGCAGTGCGCGACCAGCGATCGACGACAGGTCGCGGAGGATGCCGGCCGGTCGAGCACCGATAGCGTCGTCCGATCCATTAAATTCGATTGAGTCGACGGCGGTGTTCATGAAGTATCCTCCTGGGTTTCCGTGTGTTCGATGTGGCTACCGGTGAGTTCGAGAAACACATCATCCAAGGTCGGCGTGCGCAGGGTGAGATCGCGCACGACGACGCTGGTCCCGGCCAACGCCACCGCCACGGGACTGATGGTCGCAGAACCGGTACTCGTCGTGATGACCAACTCGTTGACATGTACTTCGACCTTCTGCACGCCCGGCACGTTCTCCACTACGGACATCGCCTCCAAGGTGTCGCCTTCCACGCGTACGAGAATCAGGTCAGAGCCCACCGCTTTTTTGAGGTCGCTGGGAGTCCCTTCAGCAACTATCCGGCCGTGATCGATGATGCCGACCCGATGGGCCAATTCGTCGGCTTCTTCCAGGTACTGCGTCGTCAGAAAGATCGTGATGCCCAACTCCTTGTTGATACGGCGAACCTCTGACCACACTTGCAAGCGACTCACCGGATCGAGTCCCGTGGTGGGCTCGTCGAGGAAGACGATCTCGGGATTGTGAATTAGCGACGCTGCCAGATCGAGGCGGCGTTTCATGCCTCCTGAATATGTGCCGACCATTCGACCGAGGAAATCACCGAGATCGATCAACTCGGCGAGATCACTCACGCGTCGTTGAATCTCACGGCGTCGGAGTCCGTAAAGACGACCCTGCAGCGACAGGATTTCTAAGCCGGTCTGTTTGGGGTCCAGGGCCGCTTCTTGAAGAGCCACACCAATTCGAAGTCGAACCTTTCCGGGATCTGATTGAATGTCGAATCCGGCAACGGTCGCTCGTCCGCCGGTCGGGGCGATGAGCGTGCACAACATGTGGATCATCGTTGATTTCCCGGCCCCGTTTGGCCCGAGGAATCCGTAGATCTCGCCTTTGGGAATTTGGATGTTGACGCCTTTGACAGCCTGCACATCGCCAAAGTTCCGCACGAGGTCAACAGTTCGGATTGCGTCAATATGCGATCCCCCGTTCCCCTTCACGTGATTGAGCGAAGTCGCGTCAAGATTTTCAGTCATATTCTCTTCGATCATTCGGACACAGGCAGAGCAAGACATCGACTCATAGGTCAATCAAGGAGAATCTTCCCTCTGAGAAGTACTTTGAATGTTTCACCATACCTGTGACATCGCTCTGAGTGAAATGTTCCAGTCCCATTACGCTGGAAAGGTGAACGTTGACAGAGTCGTGCTGGCCTCCCCGAGGGGCTTTTGCGCGGGCGTCGAAAAGGCCATTAAGGCTCTCGACTGGATGACGCGAATCTTCGAGCCGCCCGTCTACTGCTATCACGAGATCGTCCACAATCGCTTCGTCGTGGAGTACTTCGAATCCGTCGGTGTGATCTTCATTGACGACGTAACTGACGCTCCTCCCGGAGCCCCCTTGATGTTGAGCGCACACGGCTCGCCTCCTCAGCTGGTCGAAGCGGCGCGACAAAACGGACGCACAGTCATTGATGCGGTCTGTCCGCTGGTGACCAAAGTTCACCACGAACTCAAGGTTCGTGCCAATAAGGGCTACACCGTCCTCTATGTCGGTCACGAAGACCACGAAGAAGCAGTGGGCACCATGGCCGTCGCTCCCGAAGCAGTGCACCTGATCCAATCCCGCGAAGACATCGATGCCGTCGCGTCGAACGAGGGTCCCGTGGCACTTCTCAGCCAGACGACGCTCAGTATGAATGAGTGGCAGGATCTGCGCGAGTACGCCGAAGAGGTGTTCCCCGACATATGGATGCCCAACCGCAGCGACCTCTGCTTCGCGACGACCAACCGTCAGGCAGCGCTGCGGGAGGTCGCCGTCGGTGCAGATGCCGTGGTCGTAGTGGGCTCAGCCAACTCTTCGAACACGATGGCACTCACCAAGGTCGCTGAAGCCCAAGGTTGTGCCAGGGTGATACGTGTCAACGGCGTGTCCGATCTGCCCGACGATCTCTTTGGAACGGTCGCCGTGACCGCGGGCGCGTCGGCTCCCGAGAGCCTGATTAATGAGGTGCTCGCCATTCTGAATCCAGCCGAGGGTGTCACGGTGAAGTCCGTCATCGTCGAAGACGAGTACTTTCCCCCGCCACCGGAACTGCGCGAAATGCTGAAGTCCATCACCGCATTGGTCGATCTCGTCCTGCAGACGCCTTCGAGCGCAAAGGTAAATGGTCACACCGATGCCGATCGTGAATTCACCGCCGCCGAAGTGCTCTCAGCATTTAGCCGGTAAAGATACTGCACAGTAATGAGTGACGTTCCTTAGCCGTCGCTCACTGCGTTGAATGACCATTGACCCGCTACCCGGCTTCGTGGAAAGTATCAATTGCATTCATCGTCGAGTGACTCTTGACGTGCGACGTTCCGTGGAGGTGACAGCTGTCAAAGTCAGGAAATCAATGAGGCTGATAGGTTAACTGCATCAGTTTTGCGCAAGGGAGCCACCGTTGGTGTCCAGCAGATTCACGCAGACGATAGACAGTTTGTTTGGGGCCCGAGACGACATCATCAGTAAAGCGGGCCACGAGAATTTTCCCGTGGCCTCGCGACTTTTGCCCCATGACATCCGGTCTCAGCTCATGGCGATCTACGCGTTCGCCCGTTTCACCGACGACATCGGAGATGAGTCGGAGGGCGATCGCCGAGCCCTTCTCGACTGGCTTGACGACGAACTCACACTGGCTGGCGAAGGACGCGCCGTACACCCGGTCTTTCAGCGCCTCACCCCAGTGATTCAGGATTTAAATCTCGATCTTCAGCCTTTTCGGAACCTTATCGAGGCCAACCGGGTCGACCAGCTCGTCACGCGTTATTCGACGTTCGATGACTTGGTGGGGTACTGCATGCTTTCGGCCGCCCCCGTGGGTCACCTGGTGTTGGCGGTATTCAAGGCTTCCTCCAAGGAGCGAATCGCGTGGTCCGATGAGGTCTGCATCGCACTGCAGCTCGTCGAGCACCTCCAAGACGTCGGTGAGGATGCTCAACGTGGACGCATATATCTGCCAATGGAAGATCTTGCTGAGTTCCACTGCACCGAAGAGGATTTGCTGCGTCCTTCCGCGAGTGACGCGATGCGCGATTTGATCGCGAAAGAAGCGTGTCGAGCACGAGATCTCTTAGAGGCCGGTCCGCCACTCGCCTCATCGCTCCCCGTTCGCGCGCGCCTCGCGGTCGCTGGCTTCGTCGCCGGCGGTATTGCGGCGGTGGATTCCATCGAACGAGCACATTACGACGTCCTGTCGGTACGCTGTCGGCCGAGCAAGCGGGGGTTCGCCGAGCACATGGCAAGCATTTTCATCTCGGCGACGTTACATAAGGACGCAGCGTGAATATCGACGACGCCTACGCCTGGTGCGAGAGCATCACACGTCGTGAAGCGAAGAACTTCGCCTACGGCATCCGCCTTCTTCGCAAACCTGAGCGTCAAGCCATGTCGGCGGTCTACGCACTCGCGAGGCGCATCGACGATATCGGCGACGGTACCGACACTCCCAGCGAGAAGGTCGCGGGGCTGCAGCTGGTGCGAAAGGACATCGACTCGATAGATCCGAAGACGAACGACCCTGTGCTTGCGGCGATCGCCGACGCGCAGCGTCGCTATGACCTTCCGATGGAGTGCTTCGGTGAAATCATCGACGGCTGCATGATGGACGTGATCGGGACCTCGTATGAGACGATTGACGACCTTGTCAAGTACTGTCGCAACGTCGCGGGCTCGGTGGGCCGACTGTCGCTCGCAATCTTCGGCACTGATCAACCGCACATCGCGTCACCACTCGCCGACTCTCTCGGGGTTGCACTCCAACTCACCAATATCTTGCGCGACGTCGTGGAGGATCGTTCACGAGGACGCGTGTATCTACCGACACAAGATGCCTTGCGTCTCAGTTGCGCACCCGATCTATCGGGCCCCGACTCCGAGATCGCCCGGCTCGTGGCCTACGAATGCGGACGGGCTGAGAAATGGTTCGCCGAAGGACTCCAGTTACTGCCCCTGCTGAATTCCAGAAGCCGGGCGTGCGTTGGGGCGATGTCCGGCATCTACCGACGACTGCTCGTACGCATCGAACGCAACCCCCTCGCCGTGACACAAGGTCGCGTATCGGTACCGGCGCTCGAAAAGGTCTCGGTCGCACTCAGCAGTCTCGTGACGGCGCGATCATGAAACCGACCAGCATCGGCGTGATTGGCGGTGGCCTCGCCGGGATCGCGGCGGCGCTCGCACTGGTCGACGCCAACGAGGGCGTCGAGGTCTCGCTCCTCGAACGACGCCCTCATCTTGGCGGACTCACCACTTCGATCGAGCGAGATGGACTCTCGTTCGATAACGGTCAGCACGTGTTTCTCGGATGCTGCACGGCTTACCGAGCGCTCATCGAGCGATTCGGCGCGACCGATCAGGTCTACCTGCAACCTCGTCTCGACGTGCCCGTGCTGTCGACCAACGGGACCCGTAGTTCAATCACCCGTTCACGACTTCGCGCCCCGTTTCATCTCATGTCGTCGCTTATGCGCTACCGGCACCTATCGATCAAGGATCGACTTCTCCTCGGACGAGCGTTTCTTGCACTTCGGCGTCTGGACCTGGAAGATCCCTCACTCGACAGTGTCACGTTCGGCGATTGGCTGCGGCGACACGGACAGTCCCAACGCGCGATCGATCGACTCTGGAACCTCATAATCCAGCCCACGATCAACGTCACGGCCGACGAGTCGACGCTGGCGCTCGCCGCGCAGGTGTTTCAGGTGGGTTTCCTCGAAAGCTCCGACGGCGCCGATATCGGATGGTCCGTCGTACCTCTCGCGACCCTGCACGGGAGCAATGCTGAGAGAACTCTCAAGGAAGCCGGCGTCAAGGTCCTGCTGAATGCGTCGGCGCACGCGATCACTCCTCGCAACGACGGCGGTTTCGCGGTACACACTGGTGGCGAGGAGTTTTCATACGACGTTGTGGTAGTCGCGACGGCTCCTAACGTGGCCGCGACGCTGGGAGCGTTGGGCAGCGATGCACATATCGCGGAGCGGTTAGGAACGTCGCCCATTGTTAACATTCACTTCGTTCTTGATCGAAAGGTTACTGATTTGAAGATGGCGGCCTGCCTCGATTCACCAATCGAATTTCTCTTCGACCGCTCCGACGCCAGCGGTGTGACGACGGGTCAATGTCTCGCCATTTCGCTCTCCGCGGCCGACAAGTACATCGGAATCGGTACGAGTGAACTGGTGCCGCTGTTCTTTGACGCCCTTGGCGAACTCTTCCCACAAGCGCGCGACGCTCAACTCGTTTCATCGTTCGTCACGCGAGAGCACGCTGCCACCTTTCGAGCAACGCCGGGCATCGAATCACTGCGGCCGTCATCGACCACGGCCAGGCCGGGTCTCTTTCTCGCGGGCGCTTGGTGCAATACGGGTTGGCCGGCGACCATGGAAGGCGCCATACGAAGCGGCAACGAGGCGGCGGCGCAGGTCCTTCGTTTCGTGTCGGGCACCGGAAGCGCTGACACCGCCGATCACGAGAGGGTGCGAACGTGACGTTGGCCAATGCACTCTCCAAGCAAGAGAATGAACTTAACGCCCTAGGAATCCTTTCGCGGACCAAAATTTTGGTCGTCCCGGCTCTCCAAGAAGCATCAACACGTCTCAGCCCGGAGATTCAACCACTCGTGCACCATCACCTCTCGGCGGGTGGAAAGTACTTGCGTGCGGGCCTCGCCTTGCTCTCAGCCAACGCCGCTGGCGCTGATGAACACGTGGGGCTGGTGGGAGCGCTCGCGATTGAGCTGACCCACAACTTCTCGCTCATCCACGACGACATCATCGACCGCGACGAAGACCGACGTCACGAACCGACGGTGTGGGCCAAGTACGGCGTCGGTCCGGCGCTCATCGCGGGTGACGCGCTCTCGAACCTCGCGTTCCAACTCCTTCTCGAAGAGCCTTCTGCGGAACGGGTGCGGGCCGCTGGTCGACTCGCCGACGCAACCCAGGCAATGATCACCGGACAGGCCGAAGACATTGCGTCCGAGCACCAAGCGTCGCTATCGGTCGAAGAGTGCCTGCGCATGGAAGCGGGCAAGACGGGAGCTCTTCTCGCGTGCGCCGCGTCGATCGGCGCCGTGCTCGCCGGAGCCGACGACGCCGTCGTCGATGCGCTGTCGGCGTACGGCGAACACCTCGGCGTCGCGTTTCAAGCGATCGACGACATGCTCGGCGTGTGGGGTGACCCGAGCGTCACCGGCAAACCCGTCGGCAACGACCTTCGACTGCGAAAGAAGACACTGCCCATATCGATAGCCAACGCCAAGGGTTTCGACGTTTTCGCCGAAGGCACGTCAGCCTTGGATCAGGAGCTCTCCGACGCCGAAGTCACCGAGGCAATGGTGCTGCTCGACGAGTGCGGTGCTCGTTACGAGACGTTGGAGTTGGCCGGGGAAGAACTGCGCGCGGCTCTCGCGGCACTCGACGGCGCGACGATGGTACAGACCGCGCGTGCCGAACTCACGGTGATTGCTCGCTTCGTGGTTGAGAGGGATCAGTGAACGAATTCGATCCCTTCAGCGGCTCCGACGAACTCGACCCAACAGGTCCCGGACCACAATCGCCGTCATTCGAGCGCGACGTCAAGAACGCCCTCAAGAACGCGACGGACGCGCTCATCGCGCTCCAGAGCCCCGACGGTTGGTGGAAAGGCGAACTCGAAACCAACGTGACGATGGACGCCGAGGATCTACTCCTACGCGAGTTCTTGGGGATCCGCACCGAGGAGCAGACCGTCGCGGCCGCGAAATGGATTCGCTCGCGCCAACGCGACGACGGTACCTGGGCGAATTTCTTTGGAGGTCCGGGGGAACTCTCGACGACCATCGAGGCCTACGTCGTACTGCGCCTGGCAGGCGACTCGCCCAACGACGAACACCTCATGCGCGCGCGGGACTTCATCGTGTCCGAGGGTGGCGTAGAGAAGAGCCGGGTCTTCACCAGAATATGGCTCGCGACGTTCAACCTGTGGCCGTGGACCGAACTGCCTGTCATGCCTCCCGAGATCATCTACGTCAACCGACGTCTGCCGCTCAACATCTACGACTTTGCTTGTTGGGCCCGCCAGACGGTCGTGGCACTCACCGTCGTGAGCGCACATCGTCCGACCCACGACCTTAATTTCACCATCGACGAACTCAAGACCGGCGCCCCGGCGTCACCCCGCGATCCGCTCAGTACGTGGTCCGGTCGATTCCAAGCACTCGACGTATTGCTGCACGCGTACGAACGCCACCCCATCAAGTTCTTGCGCCGGGCGGCACTTCGCCGAGCCGAGCGTTGGATCGTGCAGCGGCAAGAGGCGGACGGCTCGTGGGGTGGCATTCAACCGCCGTGGGTCTACTCGCTGATCGCGCTTCGATTGCAGGGCTACACCCTCGAACATCCCGTCATGCGCGCAGGCATCACGGGCCTAGACGGCTTCACAATCGAAGATGACACCGGTCGCCGCCTCGAAGCCTGCCAGTCACCGGTCTGGGACACCGCGCTTGCGGTGACGGCTCTGGCCGACGCGGGCCTCTCCCCCAACGACCCGGTCTTGCGCTCGGCGTCCCGATATTTACTGAGCCAGGAAATCACCGTCAAGGGTGACTGGGCGATTCGCCGACCGAATCTAGAGCCGAGCGGATGGGCCTTTGAGTTCGAAAACGACACCTATCCCGATATTGACGACGCGGCCGAAGTCGTCTTAGCCCTCACCCGAACGGCCGAGGCGTCTCTCGACGCCGAGCGACGCGGACTGGCGTGGATCGAAGGCATGCAATCGCGTGACGGCGGGTGGGCCGCGTTCGACGTCGACAACGTGCAGACGCTCTGTCGCGAACTCCCATTTTGCGATTTCGGTGAGTTGATCGACCCGCCGAGCGCCGACGTCACGGCCCACGTCTTGGAGGCGCTCGCCGGTCGCGAACGGGCGAAGCTCTCGGTCCAGCGCGGCGTCGCGTGGTTGCTGCGCGACCAAGAAGAAGACGGTTCCTGGTTCGGGCGCTGGGGCGCCAACTACATCTACGGCACCGGTGCCGCGGTCCCCGGACTCGTCGCGGCCGGTATTCCGACGCAGCATCCGACCATACGTCGGGCCGTGACGTACTTGGAGAACTGCCAGAACGATGACGGCGGCTGGGGTGAGGACCTACGCTCGTACCGCGAACCTTCGTACCGCGGTCACGGGAATTCAACCGCATCCCAGACCGGCTGGGCGCTGCTCGCTCTACTCGCCGCCGGGGAACGCTCCGAGTCAGTGAATCGCGCGATCACCCATCTCGTCGAGACCCAGGGCGAGGACGGTTCCTGGGATGAGCCGTGGTTCACCGGCACGGGCTTTCCCGGTGACTTCTACATCAACTACCACCTCTACCGACTCGTATTCCCCCTCATGGCGCTCGGACGTTACGTCAGTCAAGGCGATCCCAATGGCTGACCTCCAAGTCTTGGCGCCGCTGCGCATCGAGTCCTTCGCCTACGGCGGCGCCGACACGATCATCGGTGCCGGTCGAGACCGAGCTCAGCGAGCAGGCTCGAAACTGGCCGCTCGTCTCGACGAACGCACGGCCGTGGCACTCGTCGGCGTGGCCGGTGCCCTCGACCCGCAACTTGTCCCGGGAGACCTGATTATCGCCAGCGAACTGCGCAGCACCGAGTCGACCACGTCACGGAACTTGCCGGCTGCGGCGTTGCTCAGCGCCGAATTCAAGCGATTTCGTGTGGCGGTGCACACCGGTCCCGTCGTGACGTCAGCCAAATACGTCACAGCCGGGCATCGCAGCATCCTCGCGGATTCGGGGGCGCTCGCGGTTGACATGGAGTCCTCCTGGGTCATGGACTACTTACCGAATAATCCTCTGGCAGTGGTGCGCTCGATCTCCGACACCGCCACCCGTGGACCTCTGCGCGGAGGCCTGCGTGCGCTCGGTTCTCTATCGGCGGCTCGCGGACCCCTCGATCGTTGGGCACGCGCCTGCGGCGAGCACGAGGTCATCCTCGCCTCACCGCGGTCATTCTGTGCCGGGGTCGAACGCGCCATCGAGACGGTCGAGCGCGCGATTGACCGCTTCGGCGCGCCCATCTACGTTCGTCGCCAAATCGTCCATAACGTGCACGTGGTGCGCGGCCTTGAGCGAAAGGGCGCCATCTTCGTGGAGGAGATCAACGAGGTCCCCGACGGCGCCGTCGTGGTTCTTTCCGCCCACGGCGTGTCACCGGAAGTTCGTCGCCAAGCCAACGAGCGAGAAGATCTCCACGTGATCGACGCGACCTGTCCCCTGGTCACCAAGGTGCACACCGAGGCCCGTCGCTACGCCGCGCGGGACTACAACCTTGTGTTGATCGGCCACGCCGAGCACGAAGAGGTCGAAGGCACGTTCGGCGAGGCGCCCGATCGCATTCGCATCGTGGCGACGATCGATGACGTCGCCGGTCTCGATTTCGAAAGCGATCAACCGATCGCCTATCTCACCCAAACGACGCTCGCCGTCGACGAAACGGCTGAGATCATCAATGCGCTGCGTGCCCGGTATCCCGAAATCTCCGCTCCCAGCTCAAACGACATCTGTTACGCCACCCAGAATCGTCAAGACGCAGTTCGCTCGATCGCTCACCGATGCGACCTCATGGTCGTCGTCGGTTCGGCCAATTCGTCCAACACCGCTCGACTCGTCGAAGTAGCCCAGCGCGAGGGTTGTCGAGCGGAGTTGATCGAGGACGAATCGCAATTGGAATTGGGTTGGCTGGCCGACGTAAGGAGTATCGGCGTCACCGCGGGCGCCTCAGTGCCCGACCAGCTCGTCCGAGATGTCGTCGATGCGATTTCTTCGCTGGGACCGGTGCGTCTCAGCGAAGAAATCATCACGCAAGAGACGGTTCATTTCGCTCTTCCGACTAGGGTGCGGTGATGGCCGTTCCCCTCCGCCAAAATCTGCGTATCGGGTCTTACCTCATGAAGCACCGATTGAAGCGGACCAAGTACTACCCGTTCATTATCGAGATCGAGCCGCTGTTCGCGTGCAATCTCTCGTGTCCCGGTTGCGGTAAAATTCAGTACCCCACCGAGATACTCCGTAAGCGTCTCTCGGTCGAAGACGTAGTGAAGGCCGTGGAAGAGACAGGTTCGCCGATGGTGTCCATCGCCGGTGGCGAGCCCCTGCTGCATCCCCAGATCGCAGAGATGGTGCAAGAACTCATCAAGCGCAAGGTCTACGTGTACCTGTGCACGAACGCGGTGCTGCTAGAGCGGCGCCTGGAGAAGTTCACACCGTCTCGCTACTTCTCGTGGGTCATCCACATGGACGGCCTGCAGGAACGCCACGACCTCGCGGTCAATCGCTACGGCGTGTTCGACGAGGCCGTGTCGGCAATCAAGGCGGCCAAGGCCAAGGGCTTTCGCGTCACGACGAACTCAACCTTCTTCAGTACCGATCAGCCAAAGACCGTACGCGACGTCCTGGACTTCTTGAACGACGACATCAAGGTCGACGCCATGATGATCTCGCCCGCCTACGCCTACGAAAAGGCACCCGATCAAGAACATTTCCTCGGCGTCGATCAAACTCGCGAGCTCTTCAGAGAGGCATTCGCCGACGGTCGTCGCAAGAAGTGGCGTCTCAACCACTCGCCGCTCTTCCTCGACTTCCTCGAGGGCAAGCGCGACTTCCAGTGCACGGCCTGGGGCATCCCGAGCTTCTCGGTATTCGGCTGGCAGCGACCGTGTTACCTCATGGCCGACGGTTATGCGACGAGCTACAAAGAGCTCGTCGAGACGACCGATTGGTCCGCGTACGGCCGAGGTCGCGACGAACGCTGCGACAACTGCATGGCCCACTGCGGCTACGAACCGTCGGCGGTCATCGCCACGATGGGATCGCTTCGCGAATCGATCAGGGCCCTATTTAACCAATAGAAAACCAGGGACGTGCTGATAGCGTCCTAGACATGAACTTCGCCGAGGTCGCGAATGATTCCAAGATTGATCGCGTCACCACGCCGAAATCTGGCCTCGCTCGAGAGTTCATTCGACTGTGGCACCTGACTCGGTACCGGTTAGCGCGTGGTGAGCGACCGTGGCTCGGCGTCGCCATGGCTCTGGCAACCTGTCTGGTTGCAATCTTCTTGCACTTTCATATTCTGCGGCCCGAGCTCTGGAGATCCGGCGACGTGTACGCGGCCCTTCCCCTCCCGAGTGAAGTGGCGCGTCTGCCGATCTCGTTCCTCTTGCCGACCGCGTACCTACCCCTCTGGGCGGCGTGCGTCCAACTGGTGGTGGTCATCGGCCTCGGTGAGCTGATACTCGGTCGCTGGCTCACGATCGTCGTCGCGATGGTTGGACACTTCGGCGCGACACTCATCGCGCGCGTCCTGCTTGAGTCGGTGCACAGCCACCTCTTCGGATTCATGCCGGTATTGCTACATGGCGTGGACACCGGACCGTCGGCGGCGACCACCGCGGTCGGAGCCTGTCTGTTGATCGCCGTCAAAATGAACCGGTGCGCACTTCTACTCATTGTCAGTCTGGTTGGAGCGGCGATCATCACGCGCGGGGTCGACGGAGTCGAGCACACGACTGCACTGGTGATTGGATTGACGGCCGGCGTACTCGATTACTTGGTGATCTCGAGGTTCAGCGAGACTCCTGACAATTCCTTGAAGGGACAATGGAGCGCGCGACTAAATTCGTTCCTGCGCGTCGCTAAATCGACGCTTCGCGTTGTCGGGGGCGTACTCGTGCGCACTGACTCTCGCTAACCGTTCACTTTTCGACGGCTCCCTCTCGGTTAATGGATGCCCAGCGTGGTACTCAATGTGCCCTGGAGAGTTATAAAGAGAATCGTCTACGGTAGGGGGGTGAATCCGAGCGATCGACTGCAACTGCCTTCGCTTGATGCTGACCTGGTGCGCTTCGAGGCCCTGCTTGCGGCGTCCATCGTGGTCGGTGACGAATTCCTTGACTCGGTCACCACTCATCTCACCGGCGCCGGGGGCAAATATCTGCGGCCGTTGCTGGCGATCTGCTCGGCGACGGGCGGCGAGCGACCCGCGAGCGAAGAGGACCTCCTCGGTGCCGTGGCGCTCGAGTTGATGCATCTCGCCTCGCTCTATCACGACGACGTGTTGGACAAGGCCAAAGTCCGTCGCAACGTGGACACGGTAAACGCGCGATACGGCAACCTCGTCGCGATCGTCGCCGGCGACTTCTTAATGGCCCAATCGGCCAGCATCGCGGCCAACCTCGGTGCCAACTTCGCGGAGCTTCTCGCCAACACGCTCATGCAGTTGACGCGCGCCCAGATCTCTGAGATGAGCACCGCCTTCTCGGTGGATCGCTCCCTCGTCGACTACTTCGAGACGATCGAAGGAAAGACCGCGTCTCTTATGTCCGCGAGTTGTCGGATAGGGGCGATGACCGCGGGGCTGCGTAGTGACCAGATCGAGGCGTTGAGTTCGTTCGGTCGTAATTTTGGAATGATCTACCAACTCCGAGACGACATCTTGGACCTCATCGACGTCAACTACGAACTCGCCAAACCCGCCGGTCAAGACCTCGTCGTGGGCATCTACAACCTACCCACCCTGTTCGCTCTACGTGATCCCCTTATCGGTGCCGAACTGCGCGGCGTCCTCGGCGGCGTGCTGAACGATGACGACCGCGAGAGAGCTCGCAAACTGGTCGTCGCGACCGACGGCGTCGCCCAGACGGTCGCCGCGGCGCAAGATTTCCTGGCTCGAGGGCACGAAGAGCTGACGACGCTGCCGAACGAGTCACTGCGCGACGCCTTCGGCTCACTCATCGATTCGCTCATGGAAGACTTGCCGAGTTACTGATCGCACTCGTTAGGGCCCGAGGTCGTCCCGCTGCTCTTCGTGGAGCCACCGCGCGGCGTGGCGCTCGGCCCAACTTCGGTTCACCCAGCCCTTGAAGATCGACCGCAACGCTTCGCGGTGCGTAAGGGCCATGACCACGTGACCAAAGATCACGAAGAAGATCGCGTACGTAAAGATGTCGTGCACGAACGTGGCTCCGGACCGCCACGGCACGGGGAAGAACCGGAACCACTGCAACATCGCCCCCGTGACAAGCATCACGAGTATCGATGCGCCTACGAAGATGGAGTTGAGCTTCTGGCCGGGGTTGAACTTATCAGCCTCGATCTCGGTCTTTCCGAGCGTGCGCAGCCAGCGAATCTCGTCGCGGGTCCAGTAGTTGATTCGTCGTACGTCGTGGCGCATCGCCTTGCCCCAAGGTCCGATGAGCGACACGATGATTGGCAGCGGGAGGGCCAGACCCGTCCACAGGTGAATCATCTCGATCACGTGACGCGGCATGACTATGCCAAAGAACGAACCGAAGTAGAGCGGGATCGCGGTGAACATGAGGGTGAAAAAGAGCAGTGCAGTCGCCCAATGGGTGCATCGTTGCACGCGATCGAAGCGCACTACTCGCAGAGACTTGGCCGGAGTTTGGGTGAGTGTCATCTCAGGTCAACCCCGGGTCGGGATTGTCCGGACCGGTGGTGCCGTCGAGCCAACCATTGATCGGATAGCCGTTCTGCTCCCAGAATCCAGCCTCGACGGCATCGACCACCCGTATTCCCGACAGCCACTTCAACGACTTGTAGCCGAACATCAGCGCGACGTAGAGGCGCACGGGTCCGCCGTGTTCGGTGGTGACCGGAGCTCCCAGCATCGAATAGGCCACGATCACATCGGGTAGGTGAGCCTGATCGAGCGTGAGGCTCTCGGTGTCAGCGTGGTCGTAGGAGTCGAAACTCACCGCGACGGCATTCGATTGAACCCCGACGCGATCCAATATGTCCGACAACTTGACGCCCTCCCAGTGAACGTCGGGTACTCGCCAACCCGTCACACACTGAAAGGCCTTGGTGAATGATGTCTTCGGCATGGACTGAAGATCGGCCAAGGTGAAGGTCGTCGGTTGATCGACCAGGCCACTCACCTTCAGACGATATTTGACTCGAGTGATCTTCGGAAAGGTACCGGTAATGGAGTAAATGCGGAAGCGATCACCGCCCGGCAACAGTCCGCCGAGACCCGAACCGACGGCGCCGCCCACGAAGTTCTGGACGCTGTTGCCGAACGCGATGCCCAACGCGCCAAGAGCGGAGAGACCAAGGAAGACCCTGCGTCCCACATTGACCCTCTTGGGGAACTCGTCGGGCGCGACGCGAGGAGACTGTTCAGTCATTGACCGCCCGATTCCGATCGGTCATTGCCCACGATCGTCACACCATTCAACGTACCGGTCACAGAACCCACTCACCCACCTCATTCGCGCTACTGATACGGAGGCCACTTCGGACGACTCCGTCCCCTCCTACAGTCCCGCGGGCACAGAACGCGTTACACGAAAGCGGAGAATCCGCCGGTAGCGAGTAGGAACACGCCAGTAAACAACCCAAACTCGCCAAGTACACTGCAATGCAACACGAGCAACGCGCGAGTGCCCAGCGCCAGGAATGGTGCGAACGCCCGCGTTGCCTGTCACTGTTCGGTTGGGCGGAGGGATGAAGGCCATGGAACGTGAGTTCTCTCACATCAACGCCCTCGGGAAGCTGCGAATGGTCGATGTCACGAGCAAACGTGTGACGCGACGTTTGGCCATGGCTCGGTGTCTGGTGGTTACGACGGCGGACATCAGCGCTCTCGAACCTCGAGACGACGATATCGACCCCATACTCTGTGCGCGCATCGCGGGTGTTTCGGCCGCGAAGAGGACTTCAGAACTCATCCCGTTGTGCCACACGTTGGCACTCAATGACGTCGACGTCGAACTGTCTCTTCAAGACCGAGGTATTGAAGTGACGACAACGGTCACCGCCACCCAACGCACGGGCGTGGAGATGGAAGCGCTGACGGCGTGCGCCTTTGCCGCCCTCAGCATCCTGAACTCTCTTCAAGAAGTGGACCCGTTGGCAAGGATCGATGAGATCGAGTTGCTGAGGAAAGAAGGAGGCAGGTCTGGCAGTTGGGGACGCCTCGCCGAGAACGCCGAATCGAAACCTCCGAACTGACGCCGAAAGACCTGATCTTATTGGTGATGCGCCGTATTGCACGGCGCATCACTCACGTTAACGAGTGACCGTTAAAGTGATTGTTCGTGGGGCACTTCGAGATTCAGATCACGCACATCGGGCGTACGACTCGGCGGAACACGTGACGCCTGTCGACGGGGACGCCCCGACATCAGTCTTCGTGTCGGTGCGGCCGCACGACCGAAGTACCGGGAACGCTGATTCGTCCAGGGGTCGCGAACCGGTCGTGATGCCCGAGAGCGGCCCGTTGGTCGATCGTTACGGCCGAATCCACAACGACTTTCGAATATCCGTCACCGACCGCTGCAACTTGCGCTGCGTCTACTGCATGCCCGAAGTGGGAATGACTTTCCAACCCCGTGAAGCTCTCTTGACCTTCGAAGAGATGACCCGAGTCGCGCGCGTCGCGCGCGACCTCGGTGTGACGGCACTTCGTCTCACGGGCGGTGAACCGCTCATGCGCAAGAACCTGCCGACACTCGTTCAACAACTGTCGGCGCTCGGCTTCGACGATCTTTCCCTCACAACGAACGCCATGCTGCTCGCGCCGATGGTGCCTTCGCTCAAGGACGCGGGACTGAAAAGAGTCAACATCAGCTGTGACTCGCTGAAACCAGAACGATTCAACTCGATTCGTCGGCGAGGCGTGCTCACGACCGTCCTCGAGGCAATGGACGTCGTCGAAGCCGCTGGGCTCACGCCACTCAAGTTGAACGTCGTCATACTTCGGGGACAGAACGACGACGAGATCTTGGACTTCGCCGGGTTTGCGCGCGACACCGGTCGTATCGTTCGCTTCATCGAGTTCATGCCCCTCGATGCGCAAGGCAAGTGGGACCAATCTCAACTGATGCCGGGAAAAGAGATCTACGAATTGATCTCCTCGCGTTGGCCGCTCACAGCCACCGTTACCGACAGCTCGGCACCCGCGGAGCGATTCAAGTTTGACGACGGTCGCGGAGAGATTGGCCTGATCTCCAGCGTCACACAACCTTTCTGCGGCTCGTGCAACCGACTGCGTCTCACCGCCGACGGAGCGATCCGCAATTGTCTGTTCTCCGACGACGAGCACTCACTGCGAGATTTGATGCGCGCCGGCGCCGACGACGACGTGCTCGCACTCATTATTCGACGGGCGGTATGGGAAAAGTACCCCGGTCATGCGATCAACGAGCCCGGGTTCTTGCGCCCCGCTCGCTCGATGTCCATGATTGGCGGATGAGTCGTCGCGTCACGCAACGCCCCATCCGCTGTCAGATTGTCCCGTGACTAATCTTTGTCAATGGCGACGTACCGGACAGCCCAAGCGGCCGAATTACTCGGGGTGAGCGCGGACACGATTCGTCGCTGGGCCGAATCGGGTCGATTGACCTCGGCCATCGGCGATGACGGCCGAAGAACCTTCGACGGTGAAGACCTGGCCGATCTCGCCATCGCCAATTCGGTGAGCGCCAAACCAACGAGTCCGCGCGCACAGTCAGCTCGTAATCGCTTCGTCGGCATCGTCACCAAGGTCGTGAAAGACAAGGTCGTCGCTCAGATCGAGATTCAAGCCGGTCCTCATCGATTCGTCTCGCTCATCACCCGAGAAGCCGCCGACGAACTCGAACTCGCCCCGGGTGTCGTGGTCGACGCCGTGGTGAAAGCCACCAATGTCAGTGTGGAGATTCCCGAAAAGTTCTAGGGCGGCGACTAGTGCGTCGCACCAGCGTCGACGACCATTTCAGTACGGTCGTCTGGCGCTTCCCAAAGTGCGATGGCGGCGCGGTCAAGATCAATCCGGCACCGTGCGCCGACTTCGAATTCGAGCGCGCCGCGAGTACGCGCCAGCAACTCCACACCGTCGACGATGCTGACAAAGATGTCGTAAGCGGAACCCATGTCCGCCACATCGACGACCGTGCCGAGCAATGCATTAGCGCCGTCGCGCGCCGGGTCATCGATAACCGGTGACACGATGACTCGCTCCGGCTCGATACTCCACCACACGTTGGTGCCGACTTCGATCTCGGTGACGGGAACGTCCAGGGGCACTCCCCCGACGTCGATCGTGTTCGAAGTGCGCACGGAGCCAGTATTCATGTTCTCGACCCCGAGCAGTTGGGCGACCTGTGCCGACGCCGGTCGAGCGAAGAGGGACCGACTGGTGCCGGACTGCAGCGCCGTGCCGTTGGCGAGAATGATCAATTCGTCGGACAAGAATGCTGCTTCGGCCGGGTCGTGTGTGACCAGCACGGTCGCAAGACCTGTCTCTTGTTGAAGTCGACGAAGTTCGCGACGCAGTTCCTGTCGGACCGGCACGTCCAGGGCCGAAAACGGCTCGTCGAGCAACAACACCTTTGGCGACGAGCAGAGCACTTGGGCCAGTCCCACTCGTTGACGCTGTCCCCCCGACAGATCAGCAGGGAGTCGATCCTCGAGTCCTCGGAGACGAAGGTGCTCGATCCAGTAGGCACTGAGTTCAGGCGTGGCGCCGGCAAACATCATGTGCCGCCACACCGACATGCGCGGGTACAACGAGAACCCCTGGGCCACGTATCCGACGCCACGCCGTTCCACAGGCACGTCCTGCACCATCTCGTCGCCATACCAAACGCGCCCTGGACCTGGTCCATTAAGACCGGCGAGGCAACGCAGGAGCGCCGTCTTTCCCGAGCCGGAAGGTCCGAGGATCCCTAAGTGCTTCGTTGACGACTCGTGGGCGAGCGCGAGATGAAATGTTCCCAAGTGATGGTCGACATCGAAGCGCACGGGCCGCGACATCACCACTTCGGGCGCGCGAGACTGCGGTGCGCGTGTGCGATGAGACAGAGGTTTGGAGATATGAGCCCGGCTGAGCAACACGACAACCACGGCGACCCCGAGCGCCAGCGCCGTGGGTGCCAAGGTCGTCGGCAGACCTCGTCCACTGAATTGGTTTTCTGTGTAGATCGGTAACGACGCGGGGTTGTACGCCAGGATCACGACGGCGCCATATTCGCCGAAGGCGCGCAGCCACGTCAACAGCATGCCGGCACGTATACCGTGACCCGCGCTAGGAATCGCCACGCGCAAAAATCGCGACGTGTCAGTGTGCCCAAGCGTGGTGGCGACGTCGAGCATCCCTCCATCGAGTGAGGCGAACGCGGCTCGGGCCGCGACGATCAAAAAGGGCGAGGATACGAATGACATCGCGATGACGACGCCCACCAATGAATCCGTCAGATGCTCACCGAAGAGCTGACCCAAGAATGTGTAGGGACCGATGAGATAGACCAGCACGATGCCGCTCATGAGCGGAGGTAACGCCAGGGGAATCTGCACGATCGTGCCGATGATCGACGAGATCGGTCCCGACGAGCGCGCCAGAAGATACGCAAGTGGCACGCCGAGCACCGTGACGATCGCGAGTGAAACCGTGGCGCAACTCACCGACACCCAAAGTGCCGGAAAGAGTCCCGGAACGTGAAAGCCTCGCTGAGGCGACGTGATCAGACGAATGACGAAGGCAATGAGGGGATAACCCAGGTAAACGACGAGCAATCCGCCCAGCCAGATGAGAGGGCTTTTTTGGGCCCTCGAGAATGTCACGGCGACGTCCTCGCGGTCACGGAGGTAGTGCTCGTGGTGCTTCTCGTACTCGACGCCTTCGTGACGACCGGCGACATGATGGGTTTCACTCCGTACTTATTCAGAATCGATCGACCAGCCTTGCTGAGCAAGAACGCCACGAACGCCTTCGCCGCGGCCCGATGAGGCGCTCGGTTGAGGATCGCCACCGTGTACTGGCCAGAAAGGGCGGTCCCTTTTAGGGGCACGGTCTTAAGGTGCGCCGCGGCGGCTTCCACGCCGTAGAAGAAGCCCGCGTCGAGTTGTCCCGCTTGGAGTTGGCCCACGAGTGCAGTCTCTTCGAAGACGTTCGACTTCGACGTGGCGAGGGCGTTGAGAGCCGGAATGTCGTGCGTCAACGCGGTACCTTCCAGCGCATCGACCGCCAGCACGCCCTTGGGGTCAGTCGCCGGGTCGGTGCGGCCGAGCAAGAATCCCGGCAAGTCGACGACGTCGTACCAACTTCTGGTCTGGAGATCCTTGGCGAACTTCGACTTCGCGTAGTAGCCCAGCACAAGTGGTGAGAATCCGAACTCGCGGTATGACGAAACCCAATTGCCGTTGCTCGCGCCTTCGAGCGACGCGTTCACGGTGGGCGAGGCACTGATAAAGACGTCGCCCACCACCGTCTTTCCCGATATTTCACTCGCGAGGGCCGACGAGCCGGCCGAAATGCCGCTGACCGTATAGCCCGTCGCCTTGTGGAAGGCAGGACCCAGATGCAGTTCCATGAGATCGTGAAATGAACCGGCGTAGAGAACGTTGACGGTACCCGAAGCCTTCTTCGTCGACGCGGCGCTCGATGACGCACCGGCGAGCGGAAGTGCGAGGCCCGCAACCACCGTGGCGACCAGCAGTCGTCCAACGCCCCTGCGGGCGAACATGACTCTGGAATAGAGAGCATTGCGTGACATGGTCGTGACTCCCGGTACGTTGCAAATACAGTACTAGCGCGACCGAATACACGTACATGGCGCCGAAAAAGATACAGTTCCGCGTAAATGCGTGCGCTGACCTTCGTCCGGTATGCCGCCACTATGACCTTCGCCCCTACCCGCACAGTCTTAGGTGGTGAGGTCGACCCGGACGGAAGACGAGTCGACAATAGGCTGTGGCGAGTGTCGTCAGCCCCTACCTCTGACTGGATTTCGATCACAGAGAATCCATTGTCGCCTGACGATCTCTCCAATTGGGTGGTTCGCCCGAACTGCGGAGGCGTCGTGACTTTTTCGGGCATCGTTCGAAATCATTCGAGTGCTCGAGAGAACGTGATCGCGCTCGAGTACGACACGGATGCCGAACTCGCGCAACAGCGTCTTCGTGACGTCGTGGATGAAGCTCGCAAGCGGTGGCCCGCGCTCGAACGAGTCGCCATCCAACATCGAATTGGTCGCGTCGAACTCTCAGAGTCGACCGTGGTGGTCGCAGTCTCCGCGCCTCACCGTGACGTTGCGTTCGAAGCGGCACGCTTCTGTATCGACGCGTTGAAGGCGAGCGTTCCGATGTGGAAACGAGAACTGTGGGAGGGCGGATCGGCCTGGAGTGACGAAACGTCACCCATCGGCAACGCTCGGGACCAATGAGGAGTCACTCGCGAACGAAGTTCAATCGATGATCTCCTACGAAGAAGCCCGCAAATTCGTCCTCCAGAATCTCTCACCACTTACCCCGAAGGAAATCGAGGTAAAGGACGCACTCGGAGTAGTAGTTGCCGAAGTCGTGCATGCTCGAGAGCCGTCGCCGCGCTTCGCGAATTCCGCGATGGACGGATTCGCTCTTCGGGCCGAGGACACCACGGACGGCGGGGTCCGTCTAAAGATTGTGGACACGATCTTCGCCGGTGACTTGGCGACGACCAAGGTGCGATCGGGTGAGGCGGCTCGAATCATGACCGGTGCTCCGCTGCCCGACGGGGCCGACAGCATTTGCATGAGAGAAGAAGCAGCAGTTGATGCCGACGGACTTCACGTCCTCATTCATAGGACGGCGCAACACGGGGACTACGTGCGTCTCGTAGGCGACGACGTCACCGTTGGTCAAGAACTCGTTGGAATCGGCACCGTGGTTGGTCCGGCGCTCTTGGGCGTGCTCGCGAGTCAGGGCATTGCCTCAGTCGTGGCGCACCCGCGACCGCGCGTGGGCGTACTGTCAACCGGGAACGAGCTCTCTGATTCGAACGATGACCTCGGTGCCGGCAAGATTCGCGACGCCAATCGACCTTCTCTCCTCGCCTCACTCGCCCGCTCCGGACTCACCCCCGTTGACCTTGGCATCGCTGGTGACACGCCGGGGGCGATCACCGAGGCTCTCGTGCACGGCATGCGAGTTTGTGACGCGGTCATCTCCACCGGCGGTGTCAGCGTCGGTGACGCCGACTTCGTCAAATCAGTGCTCGCCGAACTCGTCGGAGACAGCGCTCGATCCATGCAAGTGGCGATCAGACCGGGAAAGCCGTTTGCTTTCGCCGTGGACCCGACTTCAGGCGCTCCCTTTTTCGGCCTCGCCGGCAATCCAGTCTCGACGCTTGTAGGTTTCGAACTTTTCGTACGTCCGGCGCTTCGACTGCTCGCTGGGCACACTGAATTGGACCGACCGACCGCGTCCACGGTTCTCAACTGTCCACTACCACGTCGCCGCGACGGCAAACTCAACCTCGTGCACGTGAACGTCGGATTTGAGAACGACGGTCGACTCCACGTGAAGAGCGTCAGTCGCCTCGGAAGTCACCTCCTTCACGCCATTGCCGACGCCAACGCCATCGCCATGGTCCCTGATGGCGATGGCCTCAGCACGGGACAAGAGGTAGCGGCGATGATCATCGACACCGAACGATTGAACGCCCTCTGACATGGCCAAGCTCATTCTGCTCGGCCCGGCGCATGAAGCGGCCGGAATACGCGAAGACGAATTCGATGGCCCGACGCTGGATGATGTCCTAAAGGAGTCCGTAATTCGGTACGGAGAAGATTTTGGCGCACTCCTCGAAACGAGCCAGGTGTGGCTCAACGGCGAACCCGCTGCGCCAACGACGCGGCTCGAACCTCACGACGAAATAATGGTGCTCCCACCGGTCTCGGGAGGATGAGGCGAGACCTCTCCCCGAAGCAACTCAATAGCGTGGGGCAGAACGTCAAGTATTGATTCGAGACACTCAAGTGCGCCCTTCGGTGAACCGGGACAGTTCACGATCAAGCTCGACCCGACCGTCCCAGCTCGCGCGCGAGACAGGCGACCGAGCGGATTCACCAATCGCATGGCTTCGCCCAGACCCGGTGCTTCGCGCTCGATCACCCGCAACGTCGCCTCGGGCGTGAGGTCCCGCGGTGAGAAACCCGTTCCACCAGAGGTCACCACCACGCCGCTGAATCCTTGAACCAGTTCGCGCAGAGCGACTTCCACCGATGCCACGCCGTCGCCCACGACCCTCAGTTCGCTCACGTCGTAACCTGCGTCAACCAGTCGCTCCCGAAGTAGCGGACCCACCAGATCGTCACGCGTTCCGGCTACTGCCGAATCCGAGACGATCAGGATCTTGGCGGCGAGTTCCATTTCAACGAGCGTAGGTGATTGCGATTTAGCTCGGTGCCTCTCGAAACACTTCGAACTATCAGGCGTGAGCCGCGGTGAATGTTGCTCTTAACCCCCCGCCATGGCCCCGATCACGAAAAACGGCTCCTTGCCCGAGACGACATCCGCGGGGAGCGGTGCTTCCGGATCATCGTGCGAGATGTCCTCTTCGCACACGAAGAATCGGACGAAAGGGCGGCGTTTCTTGGTGGTGGGGTCACGAATCGTCCCAAGCAAGACCGGGTAACTCTGTTCCAGCGCGTCCACCACCGAACGTTGGCTCACGACGCCAACGACGTCGAGTTCGATCTCTCGATTTTCCTTCGCGAGGGTCTTCAAATGCGCTGGTAAGACGACGCGAATCATGCCAGCGTCTGAACCTCGACCGACAAGACCGCGGGCAGGTCGCGAACGATCGCTTCCCAGCTGTCACCTTCGTCGTTCGACGCGTAAACCTGGCCACCTGTCGTACCGAAGTAGAGGCCGCACTTATCCAGGGAGTCCACGCTCATCGCGTCGCGCAACACGTCGACGTAGCAGTTGCTTTGCGGGAGACCCTTAGTGAGCGGCTCCCACTCGTTGCCTCCGCTACGGCTCCGATATACGCGAAGTTGTCCATCAAGCGGATAGTGCTCGGAATCGCTCTTGATCGGTACGACGTACACCGTCTCGGGTTCGTGAGCGTGAACGTCAATCGTGAAACCAAAGTCCGTCGGCAGATTGCCACTCACCTCAACCCACGAATCGCCGGCGTTGTCGGTTCGCATGACGTCCCAATGCTTTTGCATGAACAGCGTGTCGGGCTTCGAAGGGTGCATCGCCATGTGGTGAACGCAGTGCCCCACTTCGGCGTCCTCGTCGGGAATGCCCTCTGAGTGCAGACCCTTATTGATCGGTCGCCAGCTCTTTCCGCCGTCATCGGTGCGAAAGGCACCGGCTGATGAAATGGCGATGTAAATACGCTCCGGGTCCTTTGGGCTGACCATGATCGTGTGCAAACACATCCCGCCAGCGCCCGGTTGCCAGGACGAACCCGAGTCTTGGTTGCGAAGTCCAGAGAGTTCGTTCCACAATTCGCCACCGTCAGTCGACTCAAAGAGAGCGGCGTCTTCGACGCCGGCCAATACCTTGTCGGGATCGGTCAGCGAAGGTTCAAGGTGCCACACCCTCGCGAACTCCCATGGATGTGGTGTTCCGTCGTACCACTGGTGCGTGCCCGGCACGCCGTCGTAGTTGAACTGGTTGCCGACGGGGTCCCACGTCTTGCCACCGTCGTTCGAACGTTGAATGAGCTGACCGAACCAGCCCGTTGACTGGGACGCGTAGATCCGATTCGGATCGACTGGCGAACCCTTGATGTGATACATCTCCCAGCCGCCGAAGAACGGGCCGCTAACGTCCCACTTCTTGCGAAGTCCATCCGACTCCAAAATGAAGGCACCTTTTCTCGTGCCTACCAGCACACGCACGCCACTCATATTTCCTCCGTTTCCACACTTCGCGATCGATCATCACACGAAAAAGAGTAGCGCTCGAGTATCACTTCAGTTCAGATTTTTCTACAAAGCTCGAACACTATTTGACTATCAAATTGTCCGGACCTATCAAGAAACTCCAGGCTTTGAGTTCACTTGCATGGTGTGTTGTCAAATTGGCGAAGACTATCGCTCTGCTCAATGCCGAATGAAGATTAGGCCGCAAGCAACTCACGTTCATCCAGAAACGACCACCACGCATTAGCAATGAGAAGTGCGGCCGCTCTAACTTCGTCAGCCTCCGGATTCAGTGACTCGAGAGCGTCAAGTGTCCACCTGGCGTGGTCCTCTTCGATCGTCCCGTGAAGCGTCCAGAAAGCAATCGCCTCACTGTCAGCTTCATAATGCTTGACGAGTCCTTCGGCTTTCGAGTCAGCAATGGCAGCGCCTTGACTCTCGTAAGCCCAGAGCCCGGCTAGCGACGACACGGGACCGCGATGCAACAGATTTGAATACGAGCTGACTAGATGAAGCATCGCCGGGGAGATTTCTGATTCAGCGGCATCGACGAATCGCGCGAACTGCTCCAAGAGGTCGATGTGACTGGGAGGTGACACCTCGTCGGCAAGGTTAGCCAATAACAAATCTCTTACTGGACCGTCTGGAAGCTGCTCACTCACGCTCTCGAGGAACACGGGCAGCATCGCCTCGAAATAGCGGTACTGCTCGACGTAATCAGTCAACTCCTCACGGCGTAACTCTCCGGCTTCCCATCGTTGGTAAAACGGATGCCGAAGTAACTGAAGGTCTACTAATGCGGTGTCAAGAGTCGCTTCTAATTGGAGTGTCATGAGTCGAAAGTATCACTCCTATTTAGTGATCGGTCGACATAATGCTTCGACGATTCGTTGCGCCGTCGCGTCGGTATACGAGGTTGCAACGTCGAATGAGAGCCGCGAGGCGACGACGGTGGTGGGCCATTTTCCTGCGCCGCGAACGTGGGCGGCGTTCGCGTGACGATCCCAAAATCCAAAGGGCGAAGTTCAATGGACTCGTCGCTAATCACGACGAAGTGACGTTTGACCTGATCCAGCTAGCTGTTTGAGTTGTCGACTTATCTCAGGCCACGGGAGCTGATCTCGCTGCAGAATTGACCGTCGAAGTGGCTCCGCGAACTGATTGAAATCAATCTGGTCGGTTACCTTAGTGACGGTCGATAGAAAGCTGGTTCCCAGCGTTACCGCGGTAACCGCTCGAATCATGTGACGGAGTTGATTCCTCTGTTCGTCGGAGACGCCGTCCAAGAGTGGCACCAAGATCTCAAGTCCTTGTAGCTGCGTTTCCACCGCCGCACGAATCTTGTCGCTGTGGCCGGACGCCATCGCGATTTCCAGGTTGAAACTCTTTCGCACGTCATTTTGCGTACTGGCCGCCGAGAAGAGCAGTTGTGTCAGTACCCCGTCGTCGAGGATTTCGGCGAGTGCGGCGAGGGTGATCCAGGGCGCTTGCATGATCTTCCTCGTCGCCGCGATCACCAGATCTTCCTTCGAGGGATACAACTTGTAGATCGCGCCCGGCGAGCAGTTGGCCCGTCGAGAGATTCGAGAAATCGTCGCTCGGGTGTAACCACTCTTGCCCACTGCTCCAAACGTGTGGAACGCGAGTTGGGAGCGCAAATCGCCGTTGGGCGGCGAAATAATGCGATCGGTCGGTTCACGGAGCTCAACTACTTCCACTTGATCAGGATCCACTTTGAGCGCATCAAGGACGATCGCCTCGAGGAAATCGACGTCCGCCCCGTTAAGTCCAAACAGAGAATTCTGAAGGATCTGCACCATGATCAATCCGAAGAGCAGTAGCGCACGGGACTGATTCGCGCTTGAAACGTCGACCGAGATGGTTTCCAAATCGTCATGGATGAACGTATCGACTTCTTCTCGCAAGATGGGAAAACGCCGCGATGACAAGAGGACCTGCACCATCGCGGCGTCCGTCGGCAGCGCATTGTGGACGAAATCGAAGAGGGCCTTCATCGTCTGCTCGTTGGGATCCGACGTCGCTTCCATCGCAGTCCGGAAGAGCTCGATTGCCTGGTGACACAGGACCTCGTTCCAGAGGTCGACGAGCAGCTCTTCGACGTCTTCAAAGCGCGCGTAGAGAGCGCCGTGGGTCAGACCGGCAATGCGCCCAACATCTCGGAAGGAAATCGCGTCGATTCCGTCACGGAGTACCAATGTGACAGCAGCGCTTCGAATCGCCTCATCGTTAGTGAGGGCACGCATGCTTCGACGTCTGGCCACGATTGCGTGTACCCCTCCCCCGCCTTCGATACTCAGATTCGGCACTAGAGGAAAATTGCCCCCGACCAGGCGTCCATGTTGGTCGCAGCGTAACACTCGTGGTCGCTGAACTCAATTGAGTTTGCGGGTCGGAATAAAAACGTGTCGGTCGCAGTCGCGACGGTCGGGTCGACGGTCTGCACTCCTGGTCAACGGCGTTGCAATCGACGGTCAGTAGCACTACGAGAAGAATTCACACGCATCGTTGGGAGGGAGTGCCTCCATTTCGTCAACTCGCGTTCGATGATTACGGCGTCAATGCGATGTCGCAGGCCGGTTGCTTCTCGGGTTACGCGAATGTTCTCATTTCGAGGGGAACCGATCTCCTCGATCACCAGAGTGTCGGCTTCATAGTGATCGAGGAGACCGGTGGGAGAACTATGTGATGACGACCGTGACGAAATTGAGCATGACCTCCGCGTGCTCCTCCTCTAACGAGAGGATCTGTTGGAGCAACTCGGACGAAATTGGGTCAACGTCCGCTAACCAGGCAATCATCTCGGCATACGCCGCGATGGCGCTCTGCTCAGTTGCCAGATCGGCTCGAATGATGTCTTCAAATTCACTCGAAGTGCTGCACTCCAATTGTCCTCGCTTGGCAGCTGAGTGTCGTTCGTACTCAGGTTCACCTCCGAGTTCACGTATGCGAGTCACGATCAAGTCGGAATTTTCAGACTCTCGTACCGTGTGCTCGAGAAACTCTTGGGCGAGGACTCGTGCGTCGAACCTATCCGCGGTAACGAAGTGGCGCATGTGTCGAAGGACGCACACCATGTTGAGCGCCAGCGCTTGATTGAGGATGACGATTGACCTCGAAACTTCTGTCTCGGTCGCCGGACCCTTTCGAATCTCCTGCCGAACTCGGTCCCCAAGTTTTTGTACGTCGGTAAGAAATGCCTTCATGATCTCCCGCCCATCAACATGTAGCGAACTCCTCAGATCCAGTTCACAACAATCAACTTCGAATTGGTAAAGCGCCGACTACATTCACTCCGACTCGTTGTTATCCTCCTCATGCTCCATATTGTCGTCTTCGCCGCCGATTGAATCGGGAACATTACCGTCTTCTCCCCCAATCGAATCAAGGACATCGCCGTCACCGTCACCCATGGTGTCAGTCATCATTTTGAGGTTCGGCATCTCAAACACGAGTTCTCCAGTGTTCGTGAGACTCCGCTCGTCGATGTCCCGAGGTCCGAAGTCCGGTCCATCGAACGAGTACCGCCCGGGGTTGAAACCTGTGTCCACAATCGTGAAACTCATCGTCTCGACACCCCTCTCGTACTCGACTTTCGCTGTCGTCCTAGCGCGTTGGGACAATCTTCGGTAGTCCGGTTATTGATGTCAAGTGTCTTCTCGAGTGAAGCGCACTCTCTACAAAATGAATGCATCAGAAGACATATTGCAATTGCCAATGCGCAGTTGGCCTTTGCGCGTCGATTGAGCTTGAACGCGAGTTACACGATTCGACGCACTCACAAAGTCACAGGATTTTCTCAATCATGTTTATCTTCGTGTGAAAAGTGCGCCAACGAATTCACAAGTTAACGACATGTGGTGGAAAATCTGGACTCGTACGCGTCGCACCTGATCTGCACCACTATCGCGCTTGAGTGTGACGCAAATGTTACGAACAGTTCGACAATCCGTCACCCGTGCTCTTTTAATGGCGAAGTCGTCGATCACTACAAGCCCAGCACGTGAAGCGAGATCTACTGCTCGCTCAGGTAGAACTCAAGCTGAGAGAGAAAGATCCGAAGGTCGAGCGGCTTAGTCAGGTAATCTCGTGCGCCAGCGTCACTGAATTTCTGAACTTGTTCGTGTGATGCGTCGGCCGAGAGCATTACGACTGGGATCGACGCCGTGCTGGCTTCGTCGCGGAGAAGCTCGAGCACGTCGTAACCCGAGAGGTCGGGCATGTGCACGTCTAGAAGTATGAGATCGGGGCGGTGTTGACGGGCCAATTCGAGCCCGAGTCTTCCTTCCAACGCCGTGATGAGTCGCACGTTCGGTCGATGGACCATCAATCGTTCCATCAAGCGCACGTTGCCCACGTTGTCTTCTATGTACAGCACGGTCGCCGTCAATGTTTCGAGGCAGTGTGTCGAAGAATCTGCGTCCCTCGATGCTTCCAAGAAGTTCGCCGACGTCGTCGCCAGAGGCAGCTCTATCCAGAAGGTAGAGCCAGCTCCCTCTTGACTTTCGACGCCGAGTGAACCACCGATCGACTCCATCAAACCTTTCGACAAGGCCAGTCCCAAACCAGTGCCCTCGATGCCTTTGGACGCCGCGTCGAGTCGGTCGAATGGTGCGAAAAGCCGATCGTGCAGTTGGGGTGCCACGCCCGGACCGGTGTCGGTCACGTGAAGTCGTACGCGATCGCCGTCTTCGTCGCACGTCAGGGTGACCGCTCCCCCGGCGTGGTTGTACTTGATGGCGTTCGAGAGGAGATTCACGAGAACCTGTTGGAGATGTTGGGGATCAGCGCGAACCAGACAGTTGGATTCACAGTGATTGATGATCTCGACTCCGGACGCGACGGCGTCAGCCGAGACGACGTTGAGACAGGCGATAACCAAGGCGTCCAGCGACACCAACTCCAACGACACGGCGATGCTGCCGGTCTCTACACGCGAGATATCGAGCACTTCGTTGATGAGCTCGAGCAAATAGCCACCCGATTTCACGATGTAGCTGATCATCTCGAGCTCGTTGGGCGACTGCAACTCCATCTGAAGAATCTGAGCGAAGCCCAGTACCGAATTGAGCGGCGTGCGAAGTTCGTGGCTCATGCGCGACATGAACTCGCTCTTGGCCACGTTTGCCCTCTCGGCCTCGTCCTTGGCGAGCTGTAACGCTCGCTCGGCCTCCACGGATTCGGTGACGTCGCGAGATATGACGACGGCTCCCGCGACGTCACCCTGGGCGTCATGAAGCACTCGACCTCGAGACTCGATCGTCACCCAGTGACCGTCGGTGTGGAGACCTCGGAAACGAACCTTGATCACCTCGTCGTTGACGAAACCGCGTTCAAGCGCTTCGCGAACCATCTCCTGGTCTTCGGGATGTACGAAATCGAGGGCCGAGCGGCCCTTGGTCTCTTCTCGGGTAAAGGCGAAGGTCATGTCGTTGGACGAGCTCGCTTCGACGACATGGAGATCCTTGTCGACAACGACGATGGAATCGACGGCGGCGTCAAAAATGGCGCGCGATTTCTCCATGCTGACGGCCAACGCCTCGTAGGTCTCTCGGCGGTGCGTGATGTCGTGTCCAACCGCATAGTAGAGATCGCCGTCTCTACGGATCGTCCAGTTCATCCATCGGTACGTGTCGTCGTGACAGCGTTCTCGAACGTCAAGTTCGACGGCGCTCGGCGTGACACCGTCCACTGGATCGAACGCCGTCGTCACACGCTCGAGTTCGTCCGGGTGGAAGTAGTCGGTGCAGGGTTGACCGATCAAGTCATCTGGTTCCCACCCGAGGATGTGGCGATAGGCCGGATTGACTTGGACGAAATTGCCGTCAAGGTCTACGACCGCCATCAGGTCCGACGAACTCCCAAAGAACTGTTCGTAGTTGGCGATCGACACGTCGCGATTACTCATGCATCAGGCTTGGCTCGTGACCGGCCCGCGCGAAGGGAGAGCGCGAAGGGAGAGATAGTGGTTGCCATTCAGGAGAGTATTGCACTTTTTGTATGGCAACTTGTCGAAGGGTTCGAATGTTGTTCGGCTCTTGGAAACCGCGTGTGATTGGTCGATCAATTCGCGTCCGATTGGTTCATCACGAAGTCGGGGCGATTTTCTCCAGATTTCTGGGATGGTGGCACGCCACATAACGACCGGTCGCCGTTCATTGAACGCCGGTTTGTCGGACGAGCAAATTTCACACGCCGCCGGGCAACCAGGATGGAACGTACGACAACATCACTGGTCGTAGTTCGACAGGAATCCCTCGATGACTTCGAGATAGTGCTCGGGTTCTTCGATGAATGGCATGTGACTCGAGTTCTCGAATATTTCCCAGCGCACGTCCGGAATAGTGTCAAAAAATGGTTGCACCGTCCCAGGCGTGGCCTCGTCGAATCGACCCGAAGCGAGCAGGGTCGGTGCCGTGATCTGGCGCACCTCGTCAACGACACTCCAGTCTCGAAGCGTCCCAATGCAGAAGAACTCGTTGGGGCCGTTCATGACGTTGTAGACCGTGGGATCTTCGTTCAACATCTCGAATGTCCGTACCACTTCGGGAGGATTCGGTACGACTCGACAGACGTGCAGGTCGTAGTACACCTGCTGGGCCGCGAGGTACTCCGGGTCCTCAGTGGTGCCGGCCGCCTCGTTGCGGTCGAGAGCCTTTTCAACTTCCGGCTCCAGTCGGCCCCGCAAGATTTTGGCTTCGCTCGCCCAGAGCGCCATGGATGCGGGTGAGTTGCTGATCACCAGCGCCTTGAGTCCCGCGGGCTGGCGAATGGCGTGCTCGGCGCCGAGCATCCCGCCCCATGACTGGCCGAGCAAGAAGTATCGATCGTTGATGCCGAGGTGGATGAGTAGATTCTCCATCTCGCGCAAAAAGAGGTCGACCGTCCAGAAGTCGCCACCCTTACCGGGCATATGCGTCGAACGGCCGCCTCCCACTTGGTCGTAGTGCACGACGGGGCGTCCCCCTTCGGCGAGCTCGGCGAGCACGAGCAGGTAGTCGTGCGAACAACCCGGTCCCCCGTGGGCAACCACTAAGGGAGTCGGACCAGACTGCAGGTCGCCGGTGACTCGGTACCACGTCTGCCACTCTTCGAATGGCGCAAAGCCTTCTACCACTTTTGGTGTTTCCATGAAACGACAGTAGAGCAACACGTCGCGACACACCAACCGATTCTTGGTCTTCGCTTAGCTGATGGGACTGGAGGCTTGGCCGGTCGCCGATCGTCCTTTTTAATTGATTCTGGCCGACGAGCCGACCGGATCAATCGACAAAGGCACCGGACAGACGATCGTTCAGTTGCTTCGTGAGGCGGCCTCGACCCAGCAGGCGACGGTCCTCGTCGTGACGCACGATGAGAAGATCGTCGAGCAGGCCGACCGTCGTCTGGAAATCGACGGTCGGTGTCTTAAAGGAGATCGCCTAACTTCATCCGTGTAACGTGGAACCTCCATGGGACTCTCAATCGGCATCGTTGGGCTCCCGAACGTCGGTAAATCGACGGTCTTTAATGCGCTCACCCACAACCACGTACTGGCGGCCAACTATCCCTTCGCCACCATAGAGCCCAACGTCGGCGTGGTTTCCGTGCCCGACGCGCGACTCGCCCGACTGGCCGCCATGTTCGATTCAGAGAAGATCATCCCGGCGACGGTGACGTTCGTCGACATCGCCGGCATTGTGAAGGGCGCCTCTGAGGGTGAAGGTCTCGGCAATCAGTTTCTCGCCGCCATCCGAGAATGCGACGCGATATGCGAGGTCGTGCGGGTCTTCGTGGATGACGACGTCATCCACATCGACGGGCGAATCGACCCCGAAAGCGACGTCGCGACGATTGAAACCGAACTCATTCTCGCGGACTTGCAAACGGTTGAGAAAGTCGTCACCCGTTTGGAACGTGAAGCCAAACGCGGTGGTGGCGACGCGCAATCTCGTTTGACCCAGGTGAAGAAGGCACAGGCCGCGCTCGATCAGGGTCTCGTCATCTCCAAGGTCAAGGACCTCGACCGCGACGTGTTGGCCGACATGCATCTCTTGACCGACAAGCCGTTCATCTATGTCTTCAATGTCGATGAGGAGACGTTGAGCGACGGGCCCCGTCGCGCGGCGCTCGCCGCCTCGGTCGCACCATCGCCGTCGGTCATCCTCTGTGCGAAGGTTGAGGCCGAGCTATCTGATCTTGACGATGACGAAGCGCTTGAGTTGCTTCAGTCCTACGGTCAAGAAGAGTCCGGCCTGGCGCTCTTGTCGCGCGTCGGTTTCGCGACACTCGGTCTCCAGACCTTCCTGACGGCTGGCCCGAAGGAGACGCGAGCCTGGACGATCCACCGGGGAGCCACGGCGCCCGAGGCGGCGGGCGAGATCCACACCGACTTCCAGAAGCATTTCATCAAGGCTGAGGTCGTCTCGTTCGATGACCTCATGTCGCTTGGCTCGATGGCGCAGGTGAAAGCCGCGGGCAAGGCGCGCATCGAAGGTAAGGAGTACGTCATGCGCGATGGCGACGTCGTGGAGTTTCGCGTCGGCGTCTGACGCGGTACCATATTTCTAGGCGTGAGCGACAGAGGTCGGCGCCTGGAAATCGCTAACTCCTAGGAGAACCATGACCTCTGCCACCTTCAACTTCAAAGTTGCCGACCTTTCATTGGCCGATTTCGGTCGAGCCGAAATCATCCTCGCCGAGCACGAGATGCCTGGCCTCATGGCCATGCGCGCCGAGTTCGGACGGTCCAAGCCGTTGAGCGGTGCTCGTATCGCCGGCTCGCTCCACATGACTATCCAGACCGCGGTGCTGATCGAGACCCTGGTGGCGCTCGGTGCCGACGTTCGGTGGGTCAGCTGCAACATCTTTTCCACTCAGGACCACGCCGCCGCTGCCGCCGTCATCGGTCCCAATGGCACGGTTGACGATCCACAAGGTGTCCCGGTGTTCGCCTGGAAGGGTGAATCATTGGAGGAGTACTGGTGGTGCACGGAGCAGCTGCTGCGTTGGCCCGGTCACGCCGGTCCCACGATGATCTTGGATGATGGGGGCGACGCGACACAGCTCGTCCACAAGGGACTGGAATTCGAACGCGCCGGCTTCGTGCCGGCTCCCGAGAGCGCGGACTCAGAAGAGTACCGAGTCATCTTGGAGTTGCTCGACCGGATCATCTCGAGCGGCGAGAAGCTCTTTGGACCGATGTCCGAAGGACTCATCGGCGTCTCGGAAGAGACCACCACGGGCGTCCACCGCCTGTACGAGATGGAGCGCGACGGCACGTTGTTGTTCCCCGCGATCAACGTGAACGACGCCGTCACGAAGTCCAAGTTCGACAACAAGTACGGCTGTCGCCACTCGTTGATCGACGGTATCAATAGGGCCACTGACACCTTGATCGGGGGCAAGGTCGCCGTAGTGTGCGGCTACGGCGACGTCGGCAAGGGCTCGGCCGAGTCGCTGCAGGGCCAAGGGGCGCGAGTGATCATCACCGAAGTCGATCCCATTTGCGCGCTGCAGGCGGCGATGGACGGATTCCAGGTCACGACGCTCGAGGAAGCTCTCCCTTACGCCGACATCATCATCACGGCGACGGGTAACCGCGACATCGTCTCGGTCGACCACATGTTGATGATGAAGCACCAGGCGATACTCGGCAACATAGGTCACTTCGACAACGAGATCGATATCGCAGGGCTGGCGAACCTGGCGGGCGTTCGACGCGAGAACATCAAGCCCCAGGTGGACAAGTGGATCATGCCCAACGGACACGCCATCATCGTGCTGTCCGAGGGACGCCTGTTGAACCTCGGCAACGCGACCGGTCACCCGAGTTTCGTGATGAGTAACTCCTTCACCAACCAGACCATGGCCCAGATCGAGCTGTTCGTGAACAATGCGAACTACGAGAAGAAGGTCTACGTCCTTCCCAAGCACCTCGACGAGAAGGTGGCGCGACTGCACCTCGATGCGCTGGGCGTGAAACTCACCACGCTCACGAAGACGCAGGCCGATTACATTGGCGTGCCGGTCGAGGGTCCCTTCAAGCCGGACTCGTATCGCTACTAGAAACAGCATCGCCTATCGGCTGTACGGTGAAGACATGACGTCGGATTCGTCGCCAACGAATGACCGCGTGTCCAACGTCTCATGCCCGCGTTGTCATGAAGTCCAGACGTCGGACAACGTGCGCTGTGCTCGATGCGGCGCCTCGTTGGAGACCGCGGAGCAACGAAACGCGCGACTCGCTGCAATAGAGCAGTCTCGGCGTACGGCGGAACGTGAATCGGTCGCGATTCAGCGATTCCCCGGATTCGGAACGGACGGGAAACAAGGAGGGAACTTCGGCACCCGACAATTCTTCGCCGAGATGTCAAACCAGCGACGACGGCGATTCATCATCGTGCTCGTCATCGTCACGGTTGGTCTCGCTTTATTGTACGGCCACTGACCGTGAATCGAGATCTTGAGTTCACAGTTCCGTCTGAGAAGGCACTGCGCTGGGTCGCACGGTCGATCGGTGCAAACGCAGCCGTGGTGTCCGTACGTCGATTGACCGGAGGCATTACTTCTGCAATGCACGCAGTCTCGATCGTCGATCCGAAAGGTCGCCACCATCGTTGCGTTCTGCGTCGTTGGGTAGATGATCACGCGAACGATGGACCTGAGCGCGTAGTGCGTGAAGCGCGGATCCTCACTGATCTGGAACAAACTGACGTCCCCGCTCCTCGGCTGCTGGGCCTAGATCCTGACGGCAACGAGTGCGGGGACTCCGCGCTTCTCATGTCGTATCTCGACGGCCACGTTGAACTGACGCCAAAGGATCCGGAGGACTGGCTACTCCAAATCGCGTCAATGTTGGTACGTATTCATGACACCCACATCGATGCTCCTGCGGCGGAGTCGTGGCTCGACCAAGCGAATCTCAAGGTGCCGGAGTGGTCAACACGACCGGATCTTTGGCAAGAGGCGATTGCGCTCGTCCAGGAGAGTCCGCCTGACCCTATTCCGTGTTTTGTCCATCACGACTACCAGCAGTTCAATCTGTTGTGGCGACGAGGGCGACTCACCAGCGTCGTTGACTGGGTCTGGGGATCGTTGGGCTCAACGGGAATCGACGTCGCGCACGCACGATTGAATCTCAGTGTGCTCTATTCGAGTGAACTCGCTCAGGAGTTCCTCGAACTTTATGAATCACTTTCGGGGAGTACCGTCGATCGCTGGTGGGATGTGGAGGGCTTGCTGAAGTACCTCCCCGGTTGGGGTGACTTCCTCCAACTGCAAGCCGGTCGACGATTGAAGGTGGACTTCGAAGGCATGCACCAGAGAGTGGAAGAGACTCTGAACTCAGCGCTTCGACGCGGCTAGCGCACTTCGAATAGTCATTGTGGTCGACCGTACGTCGAGACGCCAACACGGTTCCGTGGCGAGGAGTTGACTGCGTCGCACCATAGAGTGACGCCATGGCCATTCGAATTCAGAACGTGAGTATCGACTGCCTCGATCCAGCTCGGCTTGCTGCCTTCTGGGCCGAAGCGCTCGGTTGGCGCATCACGTCGGTGGAAACTGAAGAGGTCGTTCTGGAGCCTCCGGCTGGATCACGTGGGGACGGGATCGCGCCGGACATCGTCTTTCTTTTGGTCCCCGACGATCGCGTCGCCAAGAACCGTGTGCATCTGGACCTGCGTCCGAGCGACCAATTCGCCGAAGTCCAACGCCTCATCGGACTTGGCGCTAGGCACGTTGACGTCGGTCAGTCGAGCGACAGCACCTGGGTTGTACTTGGGGACCCCGAAGGAAATGAGTTCTGCGTACTACGACCCTTTACCGAAGAAGAATTGGCGACCTTGTAATAACGCCGACGCGCGCGTGGTTATCGATATCCGGCAAAGATGTCGGCGACGTCACCTTGGACGTTCTTCGGGTTGGTCACGCGAACGAACCATTCCTTGGTCATCGTCTCCATGAACCGCTCGCGGCCCATCTTCATCCAGAAGGAGTCGGCGATCTGCGAGATGTGGGCCTCGAGTGCGTCGAACTTCGCTCCATTGACCTCGCTGATGTCGATAGTGGCCCCAATCTCGTCATCGGGGGTGCCCATCTCGAACTGCTCTTCGTCGGGGTCGGGTGTTGCCGGCTCACGAACGATGCCCTTGGCGGCGTCGGCTTCGGCGCGCTCGCGGTCCTCTTGCTCCCAGCGCGCGCGCCAGGTGACCATAACCGATGCCGGGATCGCGTTGAAATAAAGCGTCGGCTCGTAGTCGATCATCTTGAGCGCAGCAAGTGTGATTCGATGCGCCTGGATGTGATCGGGGTGACCGTAGAAGCCATGCTCGTTGTAAGTCATGATGACCTGAGGCCGTTCTTCCATCAAAACCTCGGCCAACTTCGCTCCCGCCACTTCGACCGGCGTCGCCCAGAACGATTCGGGGTCGTCGTTCTGCGGCCAGCCCTTCATGCCGGAGTCGCGGTAGCCGAGTCGGACCAGTCGATCGATGCCGAGGATCTTCACGGCATTGTTGAGTTCGACCGCGCGAATCGCGGCGACCTCGTCGCCGTCGTGGTGGTCGGCATCGGGCTTGGCGCCGTCGGGAGCGTCGCCGCACTCGCCGTTGGTGCACGTGACGAGTACGTTTCGCACGCCCTGGTCAGCGAGCAGTCGGTAGAGACCGCCCGTGGAGCTCGCCTCGTCGTCCGGATGGGCGTGCACCGCAAGAAAGGTCAGCTGTTCCATTTACAGTCCTCCAAAGAGATCAGTCTCATCGCCGGATGTCACATCTCGGCTCCAGGCACGTTGGTAGTACTCGATGCCGAACAGCAGCGTAAAGAGTTCTTCGTCCATCGTGACAAGATCCGCGTTGTCCACTTGTGAAGCGTGAGTCGCGATCGCCAGGTGCTTGCGCTTGGTATAGGAACGCACGTCCATCGTCGTCGCGACCATATCGTCGGACACCGTGTTGTCGGCGTCCTCGATCCACGCCGGCAGCACCACGCCGTTCGCTCGGGCGCCAGCCACGAATTCCTCCAGGACGCCCTTCGGGGCGACCGGGTAGTACAGGCGTCGCGGACTCGCGGCCAACTCGAGCGCGGCACGCGTCACGACATTGGTCATGATGTGGTCGGGGTGGCCGTAGAACCCGTTCTCGTCGTAGGTCACCACCACCGACGCGCTCTCTTCGTCCATGATGGCGGCGAGCGAGCGCGCGACGGCTGGGACGTTGGCGTTCATGAAGGCATTCGGAAGTTCGTTCTGCGGCCAACCCTTCATGCCCGAGTCGTCGTAGCCGAGTGTCACGACGCGAGAGAACCCGGCCACGATTGCCGCGCGCTGCAACTCCCCAGCTCGGGTGGCGCGCGTGACCTGAACATCGTGCAGCGGATCCGACCCCGGTCGCCCGTGGCCGTCTATGCCGAGTTGTCCGTTCGTGCACGAGATCAACACGACCCGGTAGCCGAGGTCGCCGTAATGCGACGTCACGCCGGAAGTGAAGAGCGCTTCATCGTCGGGGTGCGCGTGCACACACACGAGCGTCGGGCTGAACGTCATCTGGAAAGACTACGAGGTCGCCAATTGGATGATTCGTACGGCTAGCAATGTCCCCGCCGCGCTCAAATAGGTTCCGATTGCCATCAAGAGCCAGCGACGCGCGCGCGAACGCTTCGGTCGCTCCAACAGGGCCAGTCGGGGCATTCGCCAGTCGAGACGGTCGACATCGTACTGAACGCTGGGACCTTGGCGGTGTAGCCCGATGGGAAGTCCAATGGTGACGCCCAATCCCACGATGCCGCCAGTCCATTCGAGCATCGCCACCACGTCGACCGACGTGAACAGAGTCGAGACCATCATGGTCACCGATAGCACGATGAGAATCGCGATGATCACCACGGCGACAGCGTTCAACCAGCGCGCGTTGACCCAGGGACCCAGTGCCTCGCGGTCGTTGGCCATCAACAAGACGAAGATCGACGTACTCGGCAACATCAGTCCACACATCGCTTGCACCGCCAACGTGATCAGTCCGAGTGGCGCGTGAGGTATCAGCACCACAATCCCGGCGACGGCGAGCAGCCCCCCGAAGACGCTGTAGAAGCCTTTGGCGTCACGCAGTGGAACGTTCAGCCCCTGCGTGAAGCGATTCGAGAAGTCGCCTACGGCGTAACTGCTCGCCAGCGTGACCGCCGCGGCTCCGATGATCGAGGCGTTCAACAAGACGATGGCGAAGAGGTCGCCGGCCCCGTTGCCGATGAACCTGGTGAGTTCGTGCGCCACCGTCAGCGCGTTCACGTAACTATTCGTGCCGCCGTGATGGCTCAGTCCGGCCGCGGTGATGCCCATCAACAACGCCGCGGTGATCACCACGACGAAGGAACCGAGGATCGTGTCGATGCGCTCGTAGTTCATCCAACGCGGCGAGATCTTCTTGTCGACGATGTTGCTCTGCTGGAAGTACAACTGCCAGGGAGCGACGGTGGTGCCGATGATCGAGATGATGAGCAACACGGCGGCCGAAGACGTGCCACCACGAATGCCGGGCACGACGAGATCGCGAAACAGCGAGTGCGAGGTGACGTGGGCGCGCAACACCAGTGGAATCATCACCAGGTTGACGGCGACGAAGAGCATCATGAATCGCTCCCAGCGCTGGAACGATCCCGTGGCGGTGACACCGAAGAGCGCCACGACCGCGATAGGCACCGACACGAACGCCGAGACACCGAAGTACTCCATCGACAGCGAGATGCCGATGAACTCGGTGACGATGATCAAGAAATTGAGCAGCAGGATCGAACTGATCGAGACATTGCCCCATCGACGTCCAATGCGCTCGCGAATGAGCCGGCCGTGACCGATGCCGGTCACGGCGCCGAGACGAACGACCATCTCCTGGTTCACGATCAAGACCGGGATCAGTAAGGGCAGCGTCCAGAGCAGGGAGTAGCCGAAGTTCTGACCGGCCTGGGCGTAGGTTGAGACGCCGCCGGCATCATTGTCGCCAACCATGACGATGAGACCCGGACCGATGATCGCCAAGAGCGTGAGTAGGCGTGCGCGAGCACCGCGGCGCGTTCCCGGCTCGTAATCCTTGACGGTGCCGAAGGCACCCTTGATCTGATCCTTCGTTGCTTCGCTCACGCTTCCTCCTTTCTGTTCTCGTAGTGGTGCGGCACGCCCACGACGAGATTCGAAGGAGGGCTAGTGGCCTACCGAAGAGTTCGTGTGCGATCGTGCCGGGACGCAATGAATGAAGGTTGTACTAGGGGGTTTCAGTGAGCCCCCTTTGAACATGACCCAATCGGGCTACGGCGCGTCACTCTTCGACCGCCGTCATGCCGAACTCGCGTCGCCAACCGTGCGGCAGCAACTCTTCGAGTAGGTCATCCACTGTTACAACACCGATCATCTTCGAATGGTCCTCATCGAGCACCGGTAACACTGTCAAGTTGAAGTCGCTCATCTTTCGCGACACCTGGTGCAGGTCCCAGTGCGCGTGCACGTGTGCCAGGTGCGTGCGAGAGACACTCAACGCGAGCTCGTGCGGCTGGGCGCGTACCAGTGGCGCGATGGATGCGGACCCTATTGGTTGGCCGTTCTCGTCCATGACGAACACGGTATGCAACGCTTCAGCCGGCACGCTCGAGGTGCGAATGGCTTCGAGCGCGTCGGCGACCGTCGCCGTCTCGGGCACCGACACGAAATCCGGGTTCATCAATCCGCCCGCCGTATCGGCGTTGTAGGAGAGCAGCTGTCGAACCTTCATCTTCTGGATCTCGGGCAGACGTTCCAGGATCGAGAGACGACGGTCCTGGTCGATCTCGCTGATGAGGTCGGCCGCGTTGTCGGGCTCCATACGCGCGAGGAGTCGCGCGGCGTCGGCGTCACTTCGCGCCTCCAAGAATTCGAGCTGGTGGGTCGTGTCGAGCTCTTCGAAGACGTCAGCCTCGAGTTCGCGGTCGGCGCCGACTGCCTCGATAATCTCCTCACCCTCTTCGTGACTGCCCTGCTCGACCAGGTCCGCTATCTGTGCGGGGTGCAACTTTGAGAGCTTGCGATAGGGAATGCGCAGGCGGGCCGTCGGCACGTGTCCTACGAAGGGTTCGATGGACGCGAAGTCCACAATCGTTTCAGGTTGCGCGCGCTGTCTGATGTGGAAGAGTCGGCGCAGGAGAGTTCGCTTGCCGGTATCGACACCAACTACTTCCCATTTGTTGTCGATTTGAGCTATCTCAATGTCGTTGGCGGTGATGAGGCGGCCCCGCACCAGGTTGATCAGGTGGCGCGCCAAGAGGTCTTCGGCGAGCAAAAGCTCGCCTGGACGACGTTCGAACCGTCGAAGGTCCACGCGCTTACCTTCGAAGGTCATGCGTCCTTCACTGAGGCCCCCGATCTTGCGAATCGGTACGAAGAGGTCCCGACCCTCAATTCGAATTACGGCGCCGGCGACCGGTGGATGCGAGTTGTCACCGAGGCGCGCGACCAGGTCCTGGACGCGACCGATCCGTCCGCCGTCCGAATCGAACATCGGTCGGTGCAGATACGTGGAGAGGTGAAGAATTTCAGTCATGCGATGCCTTTGCGGGTCTCACAAGGCTACACAAGACCGTCAGCAAGCGAACCACTGAACAGTCCCGGACGGCGTTGCCACCACCCTTTCCACTACCTACGCCAACGGTGAAGACTCTCCCGTCGGCTGAGTGGTTCCGCTCTGATAGCGGTCCCCGCGTCCCCGCCTTAGCGGTTTAGTCTCACGAAGCGCGACGCTCCGCAGTAACTTCGCAGCAATCGCTTCTGGGCTGGCGTTGGGTCGAGCGGCACCAGCACTGCTTCGCATTCGGTACGGCCGGTCCATGGGCTCTACGGTACTTAGAGGGTGTCACGTGCCTTCGTTCTCGTCTAATTCAATTAATTGTTGGTTTGAACCGTGAAAGGACATCGGTCACAAAAGTTAAATCGTCGTCGTCAACATCCGCGTGCGTAACGAAGCGCGCGCGATGTGGCCCGACAGTGCCGCCCTCCACGCCTAAGGTTGCTAACTCTTCGACCAGTTGGCGGGCCTGGGGATGGTTGAAGGCCACGATGTTCGTGCGGCACGTGGTGGGGTCGTACTGAGCTTCGGGGAACGTCGTCGCGAAGAGTCCGGCGAGGACTCGCGCACGCGCGTGGTCTGCAGCCAGGCGGTCAATCATCTCGTCTAGCGCAACCAATCCGGCTGCCGCGAGGAACCCGGCTTGGCGCATCGCGCCGCCGAGGCGTTTGCGCTCGATGCGCGCTCGTTGCATTAAATCGGCGGGACCGGCGAGCAGCGAGCCGGCCGGCGCGCAGAGTCCCTTCGATAGACACGTCATGATCGTGGTGGCGGGTTCGGCGTACTGGGCCGCCGTCGTGCCGGTCGCCACGACGGCGTTGAACAAGCGTGCTCCGTCGAGGTGCACGGGTCGTCCGTTCATCGCTCGTGCGAGCGCCGCGATGTCGGCTACGTCCAACGGCGTGCCACCCGAGGGCATGTGGGTGTTCTCGATCGCGACCATACCGACGTGCGGTTGGTGGTCGTCTTCGGCGTCGACGATATCGAGAACGTCGCGCAGGGCCAGTACGCCATCGGTGTCGTCCACCGTGGCGAATTGAATCGAGGAGTTTCTCGCCGCCGCACCCATCTCGAAACTGACCACGTGCTGACCACGTCCGGCGATCACCAAGTCACCGGGGTTCGTGAGAATGCGCACTGCGATCTGATTACCCATCACTCCGGACGGCACGAAGACCGCCGCTTCTTTCCCAACGATCGCCGCAAAACGTTCTTCCAACTCTCGAACGGTCGGATCCTCGTTGTAGCCATCGTCACCGACGACGGCCGAGGCCATGGCGTCCCGCATCGCCTGGGTCGGTTGAGTCACCGTGTCACTGCGAAGGTCCACCCGTCGAGCCATCGACAAAGGCTACCGGCCGACTTCTACACTGTCGAAATGCACGAAGACCGGATGAGGCGAATCAACGAGTACCACGACGTCAACAAGGTGCTGGGCGTCGAAGTCGTGCTGCTCTCCCCCGAGAAAGTCGTCATGCGAGTCGAAGTCGGACCCAAGGTCCATCAGCCCTACGGCATCTTGCACGGTGGCGTCTCGGCACTCATGGCCGAGGGCGCGGCGTCCCTGGGCGGCTCGGTCAGTGTCAAAGAGGACGAAATCGTCGTCGGGACCGAACTCAACTGCTCGCACCTGCGCTCGATGTCGAAGGGCACCTTGACCGCCACGGCCACTCCCGTGCGAAAGGGTCGACACGTCCACGTGTGGTCGATCGATCTCACCGACGAGACGGGCCGAATGATATGCGTCGCGCGCTGCACCCTGCAGGTATTGAAGGCACCTCCGGCGCCAAGCGCCGAGCCGTAGACTTGCCGAAAGCATTCCAGCGAAGGAGCTGACCAAATGGGCATTCGCTTTAGGGGTTGGGGCATAGCCCTTCCGGACCGAATTGTCACGAACGACGAGCTCTCCCAGACGCTCGACACCTCCGACGAATGGATCACTGAGCGCACCGGCATCCGTGAGCGCCGGGTCGGCGGATCGGCTGTCTCACTCGGCGTCGTCGCCGGGAGAAACGCCATCGAGGACGCTGGACTCCTGGTCGGGGATATCGACTTCCTCGTCGTCGCCACCACTACTCCCGACCGACTCTGTCCCGCATCGGCGACAATGATCGCGAACGAACTCGGACTCAACTGCGCGGCCATGGACGTGAACGCCGCGTGCAGTGGCTTCATGTACGCCGTTCGCACGGCTCAGGGTCTGCTCGAGACGGGCAACCGACGAATTCTCGTGATCGGTTCCGAGAACCTGTCACGCTGGGTTGACTGGAGCGATCGCAACATGGCCGTGTTACTCGGTGACGGTGCTGGCGCCGCCGTGCTCGAATACGACGCCGAGGGAACTGACGTCTTGTCCTTCGTCTTGGGTGCCGACGGATCGGCGGCCGACCTGTTGACGTGCGAGCACGGTGGCTACTTCCAAATGGACGGCAAAGAGGTCTTCCGACGAGCCGTGCGCGTTGTCGTCGACTCGGCCGAGGAGGCGATGAAGATTGCCGACGTGAGTCCGGACGACATCAACCTGGTCATCCCTCACCAGGCGAACGTGCGCATCATCAAGGCCGCGACCCAGCGCCTAGGCATTCCAATGGAGCGCACCGTCGTCACCATCGACCGCTACGGCAACACCTCGAGTTCGTCGATCCCACTCGCCTTCTTCGACGCGCGCGAGAACGGACGCATCAAGTCAGGTGAGTACGCACTCATGACCGGCTTCGGTGCGGGAATGACGTGGGCCTCGGCAGTCGTGCGGTGGTCGCGTTGAGCGGACCGTCGCTCGTCATACTCGCCGCCGGTCGAGCCCGGCGCTACGGCGGGGTGAAGCAACTGGCGCCGATCGGCAAACACGGCGAAGGCGTCATTGACCTGTTGGCCTCGGACGCTTGGGCTTCAGGATTCGAAGACATCGTCATCGTCGTAAATCCCGACACCGGTCCTCAGATCGAAGAGCATGTGGCCGCGCGCTGGCCCCAGGAACACAAGGTCAGTTTCGCGATTCAGAATCGTCTGCGCGGAACCGTCGACGCGGTACTCGCCGCTGAGAGCAACCTCGATCTCTCCAAGCCCTTCGGGATCTCCAACGCCGATGACCTCTATGGTCGCGCGGCCTTTCTGTTGCTCGGCGAGCGACTCGCCGCCAGTCCACACAACTGTCTGGTCGGCTTCGAACTGGACCGTGCGCTCGTCGGCGACCTGCCGGTCTCACGCGGCAGTTGCATGGTCGAAGATGGTCGACTGACCGAAATCGTCGAGCGACGAAACGTCCACTCGACGCTCGAGGGCTACGACGCCGACGATGGTCTCGAACCCGTATCACTGTCACCACTGACAACGGTGTCGATGAATCTATGGGGCTTCCAACCTTCCATCATTCCGCTGATGCGCGAGTCGCTAGCCCGGCACGACTTCGAAACCGATTCCGAACTCCAGCTTTCGACGTTCGTCGGACAGGTGTTAGAAACCACGTCACTGGTGTTCGAAGTCCTGCCCACTCGTTCGCGTTGCATCGGCATCACGCACGCCAAGGACCTACCAGTCGCCCAGCTCCTCGTGCGACTTGAAATTGAGTCGGGTCACCGACCCGAATACGCCTTCGTGTAACTTTCAATGACCTCGGTGGCCCATTACCTCACGGGTGAAGACATTCGGAACTCCGTCCGACACCTACACTCCCGTGTCGATGACTTCATGAGGTGGTCCGTGCTCGAGCAATGACTCGATCAAAGACACCAACTGGCGCGGTGCGAATTGTTCGCCTTGGGCTTCGCGAATCTCTTGCAGGGTCCACCAGCGCGATCCCGTCAGCCGTTCTTGCAACAATTCTTGTTCCGTAAACAAAGGTTCGATGGCACTGGTCGTGGTGCGCACCAAGAAGAACCTTTCGTGTTGACCGGAGAAGTCCGCGAAAGGGAACACGTGCGTCCGTTCCCAGATGATGGGACCGAGAACAACTTCGACCAGTCCAACCTCTTCTTCCAACTCGCGCCGGATCGCCTGCTCTGGAGTCTCGCCCGGCTCAAGACCACCACCGGGCGTAGCCCAAAGCGTCCACTCGGGGAATTCAAAATGTACGAGAAGCACGCGGTCGTCGACGTCAAGGACGAGTGCTCGAATACCTTCGCGAAGAGGCAACGTCACGAACTGACCATCAAGCAATGGGACGGCGAAAATAATGAATGATCGCCCGAGTTCTGCTCCCAGAAATGCCTGGCCAAAGCGCTGTAAGACCAATGACGGGAACCGCCATGAAAAGTTCCCAGCCGTCTGCCGGTAAATCATTCAGGGCCGAGCCGAGTTCTCGCCAGCCCTTCTTTCCAATCTCGATATACAACTCCTTAGATTCGTAGTTCATTGGCCAACGGTAATACATCGATGTTCAACGTTGAAGGTGCTTGCAACTGGATCACCGATATGAGATTGTGACGAGGCCGGCCAGGTCAATGAAGGCTGACTGATCGGCAGTAACGAGCGACCGGTTTGACGCGAGCGCCGTGGCCGCGATGATGAGTTCATGAGCTATTTGTCCTAATTCGATGACTCGGGCCTAAATTCGACTTATCAAGTATGCCGACGTCGCGTAACTCAGCACGACGCACGCGGAGTAAATCCACGTCGGGTACTCGGCGACGTTGATGGGCCACCTCTCAAGTAAATCCGGGTACGCCGGGTATTGCTTCTTGCAGACGAAGCGCAGTAGCACGGTATCGGTAACCGTGAAGAGAACGGTAAGCACCAGGGCGAGGATTCGTAGCGTGGCGAATCGAGATGGTGACGTTTCGAAGGTGACGAGGAATACGAGATTGATGACGAGAATCGCACTGTACATCCCAAAGCCGATGAAGAACAGCTGCTTGCGCTGAGCGTCCGACATCGGTTCGACATCGGCACTCGCGACGTTGTACTCCATGCCTCACGATGGTATCGGCTGGATCGCGATTGTTGAGGACTTAGACCTGGTCTTCTAGTGCCCGACGTGCCACTTGTCGCATGTGCCGCATTTATAGGCGCTCATTGGCGATCCGTCTCGCTCAGAGAGGTGTCGCGCCTCTGCCTGGGCGTCCTCACGCGTCGCGTATGACTTCTTGGGACGACCCGTTTTCGTAGTGTGTGCGCTGGCTCCTCGATGTAGTGAGGTCCCCTTATTCCTGTTCTTGTCTCCGTAACGACCCGACCAATAGAAGACGAAGACAAGCACCGCCACCACAACGACGAGCACACCGACGGCAACCATTGCGGTTCAGCCTATGACCGGCGTCGCGCGGGTCAACTAACCGTGCCAATGAATGCCAGTGACGATGAGCGATCCCGCTCAGCCACGCATGTCCACGGCATTCACACGTGTCGGGACGATACGGACGACGACTCGCTCGTCATTCGGAGCGTCGTAGGCGCGCAAATCGGTGTGGTATTTCTTCCCCACCTTCTCGATGAACGATCCGTCGTCAGGCGTCACTTCGACGTCGCCGCGTATCTCCAAATACCGCTCGGGAACGCCGGGGTCAAGGATGAGTAGCGAACACTGTGGTCGGGCGACGAGGTTCTTCGTCTTCTGTCGAGTTACGTTGAGCGACAGCGCGACCTCATCGTTGTCGTAGAGGAACCACACTACGGTGAGTTGTGGACGCCCGTCGGGCCCGATCGTCGCCAACGAGGCCACGGAACTCTCCAAGAGATCTCTATGCGTATCTGGAACATCGATCATGGAGCACTCCTTTGAAATCGAACTCAGTTGACTTTCTAAATCACCTTATTGACGTCGCGAAAATACGAATACGTCAATCTCGTTGAGTGAGGAACTTCTAAAACGCAACGGGCAGCCAGTCATAGCCACCGTCAAAGGTCATGATCAACTGATTAGGGCCATTAGGGCTCTGAACGAGCGCAGCGCCTTCATTGGGACTGACAAAGCGCATGAACATTACGTTGCCGATATAGACAATGTTCCATTCGCGGCCATTGTCGAAGCTCGCCAACAGGTCTTGTCGCCGAACGTTGCGCCCGGTGATTACGAAAGTTTCCGGCCGAGGTACCGCAAGTGTTGGTCCGAAATATTCACTGCTTGGACCGAGTTCGCGTACGGGCGCGAACGTTCGTCCCGAGTTGTTCGACACGTACAGCCACGTGGAACCCAATTTCGCCCCTCGAGGTGCGGCCCTGGAAAGCGGTGAGGCGAACCCGCCCATCTGGCATTCCGCGATGAGATGATCCTGAGTGGACGCGGCGGGCACAGCCAGGCTGTTACCTACTGATTCGCACGGCGGTCTCCATGGCACCCATATCCCCTTGTAGGTCAGTCGCGCGCTGCCACTCGTTCCGCGATCGTTGCCTTCGACGAGCCAGCCTCTCGGACCGGAGAAGACGATTGCACCTGACAGGGGTCCACCACCGGCTGGCGTGCCAAGTCCCGTGGTGTGAACAACGCGCCATTGGTTTCGATGCACCGGAGAGCTTTCGAGCGCCACGCGAAATGACTTACTGAGCGCCAACGCGTACACCGTATTCGACGTGGCTTCGAGGTCGAGTACTCCGTCCTGATCGTGCATCGATGATCGCGATAGTGAATGCCACACCAGTCCGCCGTCGTGCGTCGTCCAGATCACGGTGAGGAAGCTCACCGAACCAGCGTCGCCCGGACCTGACGCCGTCTCGAGTGAACCGTAGATCCATCCGTCGCGAGCGTTGGCAAATCGAACGCTCAGATACGCCGGATTGTCGTCATCGAGCGAGCCACCCATCACCGCGGGGATACCGTCGACTTTGCGATCAGCGAGTTGGAGAAGCGCGCTCGGCAGGGGGACGACCAACCACGATCCGCCCGCGTCGGTCGTCATGCGAAGTGAGAGACAGTGCGACTTATGGTGACACGGGACTATGCCGAGCGCCCACCCGCGTAACACTGAGGTGAAGTCAACCGATATCGGGCTGAAGGTGACCGCGATGTACTTCGACCGGTTCAGCGATGAGTTCGACGTTGTCGACACACTCGCTCGCCCGGCGAAGAACAGACCAGTTCCTAGAGCGACCACCGCCAAGATGACGACAAGCTGCCGAGCGCGCATACGGCCAACGTAGTTGGTCGACTGTCGTCCCTTAGCCCGTGTTCAACGTGAAGTGGTACTTCGTCGTAACCAGCTCAATGCCAGTCGCGTGACGGTGTGGTCGCGCCGAGGCGCAGAGCCTCGACGGATTCGGCCGTGAGGGCCAAAGTCCCCTGACCGCGCTGCAAGGTGCCGCGGATCATCAGGGCCGGCGACTTTCGCGCGACGAGCGACCACCTGGCCCAGGCACCCTTGGAGAAGATCACGTTGACGTGGCCCGTTTCGTCTTCCAGGTTGATGAAGACCGCGCCGTTCGCGGTCTCGGGATGTTGACGGTGCGTGACGACACCGGCGACGAGCACCCGTGAACCCTCGGCACCGATCAGTGCGTCGGCGCGCGTGACGCCTCGCTGATTGAGATAGTCGCGCACCAACGCCATCGCCGTGGCCTCGGGCGTCAGTCCCATCGACCACATGTCGTCGGCCACTCGTTCCATCTCGTTCGTCGTCGGAAGGACCGGCGCCTCGAGACCCGTTACCACGCCGGGAAACCGATCGAGGGTGCCCTGGGCGGCCGCGCCGGCCGACCACGCGAGCGCACGACGAGTGGCGCCAAAGGAGTCCAGCGCACCGGCGGCGGCGAGCACCTCGAGGTGGTGTTGTTGGACGCCAGCGCGGCGCACCAAGTCCGAGGAGTCGCACCACGGAACACCTTCCACGATGCTCGTCGCGAGTTCTTCACCGATAGTGCGCAGGTCGCCTAGACCGAGGCGTACGTCGGGATCATCGGGGTCGCCCTCGAGCGTGGCCCCGACGCCCGAGCGGTTCACGTCGGGTCGCACCACGCGCACGCCGTGGCGCTGCGCGTCAGCGACCAAGCTCTGGGAAGACCAGAAGCCGAGCGGTTGAGCGTTCAGCATCGATACGAGGAAGGCCGCCGGGTAATGCACCTTCAGCCACGCCGAGCAGTAGACGAGGTGCGCGAAGGAGACCGCGTGCGACTCGGGAAAGCCGAAGTTGGAGAACGCCGCCAGCGCGTCGAAGAGCTGGTCGGCCGCTCCCCCGGTGATGCCGTTCTCGGCCATGCCGGAATAGAAGCGGCTCTTCAGCTTCATCATGCGCAGCTCCGAACGCTTGGCGGCCATGGCCTGGCGCAGTTCGTCGGCCTCGGCCGGCGAGAAACCGGCCACGGCGACCGCCATCTCCATCAGCTGTTCCTGGAAGAGCGGGATGCCGAGCGTACGACGAAGGATCGGCTCGAGTCGCGGGTGCAGATACGTGACCGGTTCGTCACCGCGACGTCGCCGGATGTAGGGGTTGACGGCGTTGCCCTGGATCGGACCGGGGCGAATGATCGCCACCTCGATCACGATGTCGTAGAACGTGCGCGGCTTGATGCGCGGCAGCGTCGCCATCTGCGCGCGCGACTCCACCTGGAAGACGCCGACGGTGTCGGCTTCGCATAACAAGTCGTAGACCGCGTCCTCTTGGGGCAGCGCCCCGAGGTCGATCGTGACGTCGTAGAAGGACTCCACCTGCCTGACGCAGCGGTGCAACGCGTCGAGCATCCCGAGGCCCAACAGGTCGAACTTCACGAGGCCGATCGCGGCGCAGTCATCCTTGTCCCACTGCAGGACCGTGCGCCCGGGCATGCGGCCCCACTCGACCGGGCAGACCTCAATCACCGGTCGATCGCACAGCACCATGCCGGCCGAGTGGATGCCCAGGTGTCGCGGACGATTGAGCATCTGGCTCGCCATGGTCGTCACGAGCTCGGGCACGTCAGGACTCGCGGTCATGGTATGACGATCGACGCTGTCGCGCAGCACGTTGGCCTGTTCCTCGTTGTAACCGAAGGCGCGCGCCACGTCGCGCAGCGCCGAGCGCGCTCGGTACGTGATGACCGCGGCCACCTGGGCCGCGTGGCGCCGGTCGTAGCGCTCGTAGACGTACTGGATCACCTCTTCGCGCCGACCGGACTCGATGTCGACATCGATGTCCGGGGGGCCGTCGCGCGCTGGGGATAAGAAGCGCTCGAAGAACAGGTTCAACTTCACCGCGTCGGCGTTGGTGATGCCCAACGAGAAGCAGACCGCTGAGTTCGCAGCCGAGCCGCGGCCCTGACAGTAGATGTCGTTACGACGGCAGAACTCGGTGATGTCCCAGACCGTGAGGAAGTAACCCGCGAAGCCGAGGGTCTTGATGACGCCGAGTTCGTGATCGATCTGATGCCACGCCCCCGCGACCCACTCATTATCGCGGGTGCCATAACGCTTCGTCGCGCCCTCGGCGACGAGCTCTTCCAGATAGGACTGCTCGTCCATCCCCGGGGGCGTGGCGAAAGGTGGCAGGTTGGGCGCGACTAGGCGAAGGTCGAAGGCCAACGCCGTCGCCAGCTCGCCGGCCGCATCGACGACCCCGGGCCAGCGCGCGAAGCGTCGACGCTGCTCGGAGTCGCTGCGCAAATGAGCCAACGGGCTCGCGTTGAGCCAGCCCTCCATGTCCTCCAAGCTCTGTCGTGCGCGAAGCGCCGAGAGCACGTTGGCGCGCGCGAAGGCATCGGGCGTCGCGTAGTGCACGTTGTTCGTCGCCACGAGCGACACGTTCTGGCGAACGGCCGCTTCGGCCAAGACGTCGTTTCGCGCGACGTCGTCTGGTGCGCCGTGATCCCAGATCTCGACCGCGACGTTGTCGCGCCCGAAGGCCGCGATGAGACGCTCGAGTTCGCGCGCGGCGGCGCGCGGACCTCGCTCCATGAGGGCGCGCGTCATCGCGCCCTTGCGACAACCGCTCAACACGAGCCACTCGCGTGCGGCACCCGCGGCCTCTTCGAGGCTGAAGCGCGGCGCGCCTTTTTCGCCGCGGCGCAGGTGGGCCTCGCCGAGCATCGTCGAGAGCGCACGGTACCCCTCGGGTGAGCGTGCCAGCATGACGAGGTGCGCACCCGAGGGGTCGTGGACCCCGACGCGGTCGTCGTCGGCGTCGATCGAGATCTCAGTCCCGAAGACGGTGGGCAAACCGAAGGCCCGCGCCGCCTCGGCGAAACGCACGACGCCGTAGAACCCGTGGTGGTCAGTGAGCGCGAGTCCCGAGAGGCCGAGACGCGCGCCCTCGGCAGCGAGTTCTTCGGGGTCGCTCGCCCCGTCGAGGAAGCTGAAACCCGAGTGGGCGTGAAGCTCTCCGTAGAGCGCCATCAGTCGTAGATCCCCGCAAGCCACCACCGAGACGACTCCGCAGTGAGCAGTAACGCCTCGCCCGACACGAGCAGGATCTGCACGTGGGCGCGGCGGCGATTGAGCGACCACCAACGCTCGACCAGCGGCCACGGTCCCGCGTACCAGATGACCTCGCGGCGTAACTGGTGCGAGAACAAGAGCGTTGTGGGCGTCTCACTGAGAAACCCTCGCGCACCCATGACGACCGGACGGTCGTTTGCGTCGCGCAGTTGCACCGCCACCGGACGAGTGAGCGTCGTCGCAGGCGACGGGGCGCGCATCTGGCCCGGCCACGGCGCGACGTCGCGAATGACACTCTTCGGCGAACCCCACGGCACGAGCGTGGCGCGGTCCTCGGGAACTCGACCGCCACGAAGTGACGCCACGACCACGGCGTCGGCCCCCAGACGACGGCGCACGCGGTGCGCGGCCGCGTCGGCGCGGTCATCCCCGGCTCCGCGTTGACCGAAGAAGCCCAGCTGCTCGTCGTGGGGCTCGTCCTCGCCGCGCAGTTGGCAAAGACGCTGCGCCAGTTTGAGGTCGCGTTGGCCGTCGAGTTCGAAGAGTCCGCCGCGCGCTATGCAGTGCAGCACCAACGCGTGCTTGTTGAAGCGTTCGGCGACACGCGCGACGTCGAGGTCGGCGAACGAACCGACCGTGTGCAGACCGAGTCGCTGACAGGTCGTCGCGACGTCCTTTCGACCAAGCACCGAGAGCGGCAGCGAGCGACGGAACGACTCGGTCGCACCGGGCTCGAGCACGAGACCGCGGCGCGCGCACGCTTCGGCGCAGAACAGTCCGTCGGCGATGCCGAGCGACGGCTCGTGACCCGTGAGTTCGACGACCGTCGAGCGAACGCTCTCCATCACGGCGACCTCACCGCCGAAGAAACGACTCGGTCCTCGGATGGGCAATGCGAACAGACCGAGGCGCACCGACTCAGTGAAGGGACACAGCACACTCAACGCGTCGAGCAACGCCAGGTGATCACGCAACGTCGAGCCGTCGGGCGCCTCTTCGCACAGGGCCTCGATCCATATAGCGAGGAGGCGCTCCACTAGCTGGCCTCGCAGCGTCCTCTTCGATTCGGTAGGACCACCACGTGCTCGCCCGCGCGAATCGCCTCACCGCGCCCGCCGATGCGCACGGTGAGATAGCGCGCGTCGAGTCGCGACGACGTCGCCCACTGCGCGTTGGTGATGTCGAAGGAGAGGTCGGCCGGCAACGGCCAGAGCGACGCTGGCTCGGCGAGCACGATCAGTACCGTCCCTCGTTCGCGCACCCGGTCAACCAGTCGACGCGCTGAAGCGTGCGACGCGCGTGACGGCGGTCGCACGATCAAGAGGTCCACCCCGTCGAGCAGGTCGGCCGCGGATTCGGCCCACGCGCCGCGCGGACGCGGCACGAAGAGCACGCGACGAAGATCGACACCGAGGTCGGCGATGGCGACGACACCGGGATCATCGACACCGACGACCGCGCTCCAGTGACCGCGCGCACTCGACTCGGTGAGGAGACTGAGAGCGAGGCTCAGCCCGCCGAGCCCCGGCTGAGCCTGCACGACGACGCTCGAGCCACGGCGCAGTCCGCCGTTGGGTACAAGCGATCGCCAGGGCTCGCCCAGGGGCAGCATCCGGCTCTTGGCGAGAGCGACCGGGCGCAGTGTGGCCACGAGATCTTCAGGCAGGGTAGGACGATTAGAGGAAGAAGCGAACATGTGTTCGTAAGATAGCCGGTTGTCGTCACACGCGCCAATGTTGAGATTCCCGCAAGAATGGAGGGCATGTGTGGTCGCGTCGCCCTATTTACTCCGCCAGTTCGACTGGCTCGGCTGCTTGACGCCGCCCTCGCGGCGGGTTTCGACCCCGACGCTCAGCCCAGCTGGAACATCGGGCCGCAACGTCAACTCTTCGCCGTGGCCGAGCGCCACGACGAGCGTCTCATGGACCGCTACCAATGGGGGCTCATCCCGAGTTGGTCCAAGGATCCGAAAATCGGTAATCGACTCTTCAACGCCCGCGGTGAGACCATCGCCGAGAAGCCGTCGTTCCGCAGCGCCTTCGCCAAGCGACCCTGCGTCATTCCCGTCGACGGCTTCTACGAGTGGGACCACCGCCCCGGCCGCGCCAAACAGCCACACTTCTTCACGCGCGCCGATCAACAGCCGATGCTCTTCGCGGGACTCTACGAGTACTGGCGAGGTCCTGAGGAACCGACGGACGCCGAAATGACCAAGACCTGCACCATCATCACCACGACGCCGAGCCAGGACATGGACGCGATTCACGACCGCATGCCCGTCGTCCTCGAACTCGACGACGTCGAGACGTGGATCAACGTGCGAGAGCACGAACCCGAAGAACGATTGCAACTGCTTACGCCGGCGCCGGGTGGCACCCTCGTGCACCACAGCGTCAGCTCGGCCGTGGGTTCGGTGAAGAACGACGGACCGGAGTTGATCGAGTCCACGGAGTCCACGTCGCTGTTCTGATTCCGAACCAGGAGCATTCAACACCTTGGCGAACTTCGTCACGCAATACTTGAACGATGCAGAGTCCCGTGCGATTTCGTCGCTATAGCGAGAGTGATCTCGAACAAGTTATGGCTCTTTGCGCCAGCGAGGGTTGGACGTCGTACACGGAAGATCGAATTCGCGTCCATTCAGTTTTCACGGCGCCGGGTGTCGTGTCGGTCGTTGGTGAGTCAGATGGAGAAGTCATTTCGTTCGCCTACTGTCAGACCGATGGTGCCATACAGGCTCACCTGTCGCTCATCGTCGTGACACCGAATCACCGTCGCAAAGGTATAGCCCGAGGTCTGTTGACGTTCGCGTTCGACTATCTCGGTGCAGGTCGTATCGATCTCATCACCGACTCGGCTCAAGACTTCTATCGTTCGTTGCCCCACAAGGAGCACTTTGGTTTCCGGATCTACCCGACAGGCGAGTAGCGAGCTTTCTCGACACGATTTGCGCTGCGCAGTTTGGGCATCGCAACTAATTCCGAAAAGCCGAAAACCCCGAGTGACCAGTGAGCCGAAGCTCACCCGCCCCTCGGGGTTCCCGAAGGCACATCATTCGTTGACCCGTGTCGGACAGGTCAACGCTTGACGGCTGGCACTTCACGTCATATGTCGTTACTGACCGCGGACCGAACTCCGCTGCCCGTTGGAGGAGTTCTGTTCCTCTTGCGAGGCCCCTCTCCCCTCCTGATCCGAATCCCCTTTCGGTTCTCCGTCTCATTCGACAGGTGCTACGTGAACTACGAGTGATACTGTGCCAGACCTTTAGAGCCGACGTCGGGTCAAATCGTGATATCAGGAACTTTTGCCCAATAGTTGTCACGTTTTCCACCGGTTTATTCACACTTGGCACAACTTCCAACTATTTAGTCGCATGTTTTCCACAGGACCTGGGTCCGAGCGCCACTTTTATTCGGCTTAAATAACACTTCCACCACGGGAAACAGGAAAACCTGACGGTGCAAGTCTGCACTGCTTATGCCATTGACGCTGCGGGCGGTGACTTAACCTCCGCCTATGCCCGTTGAACCCCCACGAAGGTCAAAATTCCCCGCTTCCTTCGAGATCAACGTGCGAACCTGGGCACGCCGGTGAGGCAACGCATCGTTTTGAGCGAACCAGATCGATTCGTTCCGTAGATGACAATTCTTTTCGCGCTCCTCACCTCATTCACGAACGCCCTGGCTGTGACGTTGCAACACATCGCGAGTACGAGTGATGTTGAGAAGTCATCAGGTTGGAAGTTCATCAAATACTTGTTGCGCCATCCGCTGTGGTTGTTGGGTTGGCTCGCACTTTGTGGATCACTGATCTTCCAAGCGTTGGCCCTTCACTTCGGTCCGCTGTCGCTCGTGCAACCAATCTTGGTCACGGAGCTCATCCTTGCATTAGTGCTTCGACAGTTTTGGATTCACCAGTCGATTCGCGGTGTGACGTGGTTAGCGGCCATAGTGACCGGCGTGGGACTCGTTACATTTCTCGTGGCGGCGTCGCCACACGGTGGATCGTTTCTTCCAAAGTCGTCGGCGTGGACAGTTCCATCGATCGTCTGTGTCGCCGCCATCGCCCTCCTCATCGTCTTCGCGCAACGCGGATCACCGGCTCGTCGCGCTGCGCTCTTCGCCAGTGCGACAGCTGTCATGTGGGCTCTCGAGGCGACGTTCATTAAAGCAACGACCGACACCATCAGTGCCCTTGGCTTCGGCGGTATGTTCACTCGATGGCCCGTATACGCGCTGATCGTCGGTGGCATTGTCGGACTGCTCTGCGAGCAAGCGGCACTACACGTCGGACCGCTCAGCGTCTCGCAAACGTTCATCGTCATCGTGGATCCGGTTGTGAGTGTCGCGCTCGGAATCTGGCTGTACCGTGAACGTCTGCACCACGGAGCTCTGCACATCACCATCGGTGTCGTCGCTTTCGCCGTGATGTGCGTCGGCATCGTCGCCCTTACGCGAACGGCGCCAGCGTCGATGACGGCTGACGTACACCGCGTTTAGCGACTAAGTGTCCCAAAGGCGATGCGCGTAAATGGTCCGCCATGACCGTCGCGCGTTGGTAGCGCCATATATCGAAATTACACTGGCGATCCCCAAAGCGAGGGCCATGGGGAGCCACAAAAAGTGCCGTGGATACGACGCGACAATTGAACCGGCAGCATGTTGTTGACGATTCTGAACGTCGACGGCGATTGCCCAGATTACGAAAATCACAAAGGTCAGCGAGAGCGAAAACGAGGTCAGCACCGAAACGGTTCGTCCGAATCGCAAGGTGCCGGGTGGAAGGTTCACTCGATTCGAAACGAAAATGAGTCCGACAATTGCGGTGAGCCATCCCCCGATCGCGACGGTCCACATGAGATTTCCCATCAGTGCGGCCAACGCGGGATGACCACCAACCCAACTATTGGGAGCTCTTCCGGGGTGTCGGTGTTCATTGAACACCCATTGCGCAAGGTACAGCGCGACAATTCCGAGCAGCGTGTAGAACGGCACCCACGTCACGACGGACATCGAGCGGCGATTCCGGCTCTTCTCGCGAGCGATTCCCTCGCGCAACGCGCTGAGCCCGGTTGCTAGCACGAGGAAGGTGAGCACGTAGAGACCGTCCATGACCATCGTGGACGCTCCGACGATCCACGAAGCGGTTGAGATCGACGGATGCACCCAGTGGAAGCCCGGTTGCGACACGACCCTCGTTCGAAAAAGCGTGAACTGAAACGGGTATCCCCTCTCGACGTAACCCGCACTCGAGTGAAGATTGAATCGCCCAATAACCAGTAATACGAACGGGACGATTACCAACCACGGGAGTGTCCCTGCGGCGACCGAGTTTGTCGTTCTGTTCGCGAGTAGTCCGTAGGTTCGTGGCATACCTCGAGCTTGGAGTCGAGTCCGCAACGCGTCGCGCGCTAAGCCCGTCGCGATCGAGGTTTCCGATCGGCCTTCGCTTTTCAGGTCATCGATGACCGCGCGCATCTCCTCGCCGTAGCGCTCTGTCCACCACTTCGGATAGCAGCTCAGTGCCAGGTCGATAGTTGAGCGACCCACGATCAGCCAATCGCCCTAAGCCGTTTGAGTCCAATCGTGGCGACCTTCATCGCGCTTTTCAGTCGTTCGGTCAAGACGGCCGAACCTTCGCCCGTGATGCGATACGGACGCCGACGGTCCTTCGGGGGCATCGCCACAATGAGCCCTTCTTCTTCCAGGCGCACGAGAACGCCGTAGAGAGTGCCCGGTCCGAAGACGGTGCCGGTCATCTCTTCGATGTCTTTGATGATCGCGTACCCATGCTTGGGGCCGCCAGTGAGACTCGTAAGCACGAGGATCGTCGGATCTTGCGTGCGACCTAATCGCTTGGACTCCACATTTCCCCTTCGTTCGATTTCATACTACTACGGAATTCGTAATAGTGCCTTCAATTAATCGATTCTCAATCTTCAGCGGGTTCGGCGAAAGTTCTCACTCGTGACGTCCAACTGCGAGACGTTCGCCAATGGTTCGCGAGCCGCGACGTAAAGTGCCGACGGAGGAGGATATGCCAGCCAACCGCCCAAAAGAAGATTCCGCCTCAGGCAACATCACCAAGCGGATTGACGAACTTGAAGACTGGCGAGGTGAGACGCTCGCGCGACTGCGCCAATTGATCCACGACGCTGATCCCGCGGTCGAGGAGGAATGGAAGTGGGTGAAGCCCACTAGTCCAGGCGTCGCGGTCTGGAGCCACGACGGCGGCATCTGCACCGGTGAGGTGTACAAGCAAGCGGTGAAACTCACTTTCTTTCGAGGAGCCGCGCTGAAGGACCCGATGAAGCTCTTCAACTCCAGCCTGGAAGGGAACGTCCGGCGCGCGATCGATTTTCGCGAAGGCGAAAAGATCAACGCGCCGGCGTTAAAGCAACTCATTCGTGAGGCCGTGACAGCGAACACTGAAGCCTTGGCGCGGCGCGCGGCCAAGAAGAAGTAGTCGGGGCCGACGGCGCTCGAGTACTCCTTGAACTCGCCGGAGAACTGACGTCGAGACGTCCGAAACCTATTGCGCCAACATCGGACGGGCGCGCATTGAACTGAGCACCCGTGAGTCTTACATCGATATTGGGTGTGTGAACATGCCGCCGATCTCCGACCCTTTCGGGCTCGAGTAATGGCGAACCTCGAGAGGCTGAATCTCAAGGTTTACTCCGGCGAGATGGACACCCCGTTTAAAGAATTACAACTAACCCAAACTCGGACTGCACTCTCACAAACCAAATCCACCTTTTGGGGTCAACGCCAAGGTGTCCAACGTTTGGGGTCAAGCTCTCAGAGTGGAGGTGATGGGATTCGAACCCACTGCCTCTACATTGCGAACGTAGCGCTCTACCAATTGAGCTACACCCCCGAAGAGGTATTGAGTTTAGCCCAGCGCCCGGCGCGACTGTCGTTGCCAACCGTCGTCATCGTCGTCCACTTCGTATTCGGACTCGTATTCATCTTCGTAGCGTGGTGACACGGCGTCATAGATACGCTGCACGGAAGCCAGCCTTCTGGGCTGGGGCAGGCGCAGCGGCAACGACGACTCGTTGAGGTATCCCTGCGATACTGCATACAGCGCGAGCGCCACGTATGACACGACGCAGACCCACGACACGACCGCCAAGTCCATGATCAACCCAAAACTCACAGTGAATGCGAGGACCGTCAACACCACCGCGGTGAGTAACAGCCGTACGAACATCATCTGACGACGCGACTTCATGGAACGTCGACGAATCGGCTGTTCATAGCCTCTGCCCACCGACGCTTCGTCGGGCACCGACGAATAGGCCGCGACGTAACGGTTCCTTGAACCGCGTTCAACCGGCTCGTCGTATTCGTAATCCACACTCCACTCGTCCCACGAGCTGCGCGACTCCAGTGAGCGATAAGTGTCGTCGGCGTGAACGACCGTGAGTCGAGACCGGCGGGCGGAACCATTAGGGCCGGATTCGCTGTGATCGGGCTGATCGAGGCGATGGGCGGGGTTTACGGCGTACTCCTGGCGGCTCAAAACCTCGTGTTCGGCGTGGAAGGACTGGATCGAGCGTTCCGCACCACTGTCTCGGAGCTTTCGAATCGCCACCGGGGCCAAGAGTGCCAGCCAGAAAAGGGCAAGGATTATTAGAAGCATTCAACACCCCTCACCCCACGCCACCTTGACATTGCTGACAAAGTTACAAGCGTTTTAACGGTTTTTGGTGGATGTCACGCCTCGTGGAGGCCGCACTCTTCCTTATCGGCACCGACCCAACGACCGGACCTGCGGTCCCCGGAGACCAATGGTTTCTCTGTCATCACTGCGCAGCCGATCGACGCGTAGCCCTGCGCCCAAAGAGGGTGTTCGGGCAGATTGTTCGACGACAGGTAATACGCAACGTCGTCGTCGGTCCACGTCGCAAGCGGGTTCACCTTCACGAGATGGAATTTCTCATCCCACATCAGGGCTTTCATGTTCGCACGCGTCGGTGCGTCGATACGTTTCACCGACGTGATCCACGCCGATTTGCCGGCGACGGCGCGTCCGAGCGGTTCGACTTTGCGCAGTTGACAGCAACGCTCGGTACCGCATGGCCACGCGTCGGCGTCGGCACCAGGCTTCGTGCGCGTCATGTTGAGTGACCAATCGCGCTCGATCCGCGACGCGAATTCGAGCGTTTCCGGGAAGTGTCCTTGGGTATCCAAGAAGATGATCTCGGTGTTGGGACGAAGTTGCTGCACCATATGCAACAAAGCGACGTCTTCGAACGAGCACGCCATGGCGACGTCGTCATTGAAACGCTCGAAGGTCCACTCGAGGATCTTGATCGGGGTCGAACGCTCGAAGCTCTCATTCACCGATTCGAGTTCATCGATCAGATCACTGGTTGGCGCTATCAGGGACATTTGCTCAACGGCCTTACATTCTCGACTGTTTTACTAGGATATACGGAGACCTTACGGACTATGACGACGACACCCTTGCGCACCTCCACCACCACCGACCACCTCGACTTGTTAGAGTCCCACGCCATTTTCATCCTCCGAGAGGTGGTCGCTGAGTGCGAACGACCAGTCCTTCTCTTCTCGGGCGGCAAGGATTCTGCGGTCTTGTTGCACCTCGCGGTGAAGGCTTTCGCCCCCCAGCAACTGCCGTTTCCGGTCATGCACATCGACACCGGCCAGAACTTCCCCGAGGTCATCGACTTTCGCGACGCCACCGTCGAACGTGTCGGCGCGCGACTTGTCGTGGCCAAGGTGCAGGACACGATCGACCAGGGCAAGGTGCAAGACCCCGGCGCCATGGGCTCACGCAATCGGTTGCAGACCGTGACCCTGCTCGACGCCCTCAACGACAACAACTTCGACGCCGCCTTCGGTGGGGCGCGGCGCGACGAGGACAAGGCCCGCGCCAAGGAACGAATCCTCTCGTTCCGTGACACGTTCGGCCAGTGGGATCCGCGCAAGCAGCGTCCAGAGCTGTGGCAGATCTACCAGGGCAAGGTCAATCCCGGCGAGAGCGTGCGAGCGTTTCCTCTCTCGGACTGGACCGAACTCGACATCTGGCAGTACATCGAACGCGAGCAGATGGCGCTGCCGGAGATCTATTTCGCCCACGACCGCGACGTGGTGTTGCGCGACGGCATGTACCTGGCGATCGGACCGTTCGTGGAGCCGAGGGCGAACGAGAACGTCGAGCGACTCTCGGTGCGTTTTCGCACCGTTGGCGACGCCAACTGCACCGGCGCGGTGAGGTCCCACGCCTCAACGCTCGAGGCGATCATCAACGAAGTCGCGATTGCGAACGTCTCGGAACGCGGAGCCACGCGCGCCGACGACAAGTTCTCCGAGACCGCGATGGAAGACCGAAAGCGCGAAGGGTACTTCTAAAGCGTGCACCTCGCCACCAAAGATCTCTTGCGTCTGGCCACCATCGGCTCGGTAGACGACGGCAAGTCGACCTTGATCGGTCGACTCCTCGTCGATACCCGTCAGCTCTTCGACGACCAGCTCGACGCCGTGGCCGAAGCCTCGGAGAGGCGCGGAGTCGGTGACCTGGACCTCAGTTTCGTCACCGACGGACTGCGCGCTGAACGCGAGCAGGGCATCACCATCGACGTGGCGTACCGCTACGCGTCCTCGCCGACACGCAAGTTCATCATCGCGGACTGCCCGGGTCACGTGCAGTACACCAGCAACATGGCGACCGGCGCTTCGACGGCCGACCTCGCGCTCGTCGTACTCGACGTCGCGTCAGGGTTGAAAGAACAAACCCGACGTCACCTTTGCATCGCCGCACTCTTAGGTGTGCGCTCGATCATCGTCGCGGTCAACAAGATGGACACGGTCGACTGGTCCAAACTGGCCTTCCACCGGGTGGTCGATGAGATCAACGCCCTCGCGCGCGATCTCGACTTCGCGTCAGTCTCGATCATTCCCGTTTCGGCTCTACTGGGCGACAACGTCGTAGAGAGCTCGGTCCACTTCCCTTGGTACGACGGCCCGACCGTCCTGGAGGCGCTCGAGAGTTCTGAAGCGGGTGCATGGGAGCACACGACGACTCGCGGAGCACGCCTACCCATCCAATGGGTTCTTCGTCAACCGGGCGGCGGTCGCACCTACGCCGGGATGGTCAACGGCGACACGATCAACGTCGGAGACCGCGTCACGTTGCTGCCGGCCAATATCGAGACCACGATCACCGCGATCAACTTCGGCGGCGAGGAGATCAGTGACGCCACGGTCGGACTGGCCGCAGACGTGGCGTTGGCCGATGAGACCAACGCCGGGCGCGGCGACTTGATCGCCACGACTCCCCTGCCGTCGGTCGTCAATGAACTGAAGACCACCATCTGCTGGTTCGGAGAACAGCCCCTCGTCATCGGTCAACGTCTCAAGATGAAGCACACGTCCAAGGTCACCCCGGTTCGGGTCAAACTGATCAATGGCGTCATCGACATCGAGAAACTCGACATCGATGAATCGACGTCGCTTCAGACCAACGACATCGGTCTCGCCACACTTCAAACGGCCGACCTCTTGGTCGTCGACGATTACCGGACCAATCGAGTCACGGGAAGTTTCGTCCTGATTGATGAAGCGACCAACGCCACCGTCGCCGCGGGCATGGTCGGGCACGCCAGCTTCCTCTAGAACTGGACCAACATCGAGATCAGCGCGACCGCGATCAGCGCCAGCAACACGTCGATCGACTTCACGAATACGCGTCCGCTCGCGGGCGATGCCACGCCGTCACTCGCGATCACTTGAGCCAGCGCACGCTCCTGCGGTAACGTCCTCGCTTCAAGGTGACCGGCCATCGCTAGATAGCAGAGAATCCCCACCCCGATCCACGGCTTGGACAACGACACTGACTTGTCACCGCTCAGCGACATGATGAGTCCCGTCACCGGCAGCACGTGGACGGCGCGCACGGCCCAATTGCGTCGATTCGGGAACCTCGTGCGCTGTATCGATCCGTCGGCACCGCGCGCGACCGCCTGGGCCGAAGAGCGCATCACGATGAGCACGATCAACGTGTCCACGGCTGCGACGATGTGCACCAAGAAGACCACGTCGTAGGTGATCGAGGTCGCAATCATTCGTTGTGCAACAGTTCATCGGCCGCTCGGTAAGGATCGGTCGTGCCGGCCAGCAACGAATCGATCTGCGTCTCGTAGGCGTCGCCGTGGGCCAACGCACCGACGCGCGAGCGAAGCGTTGCCGACAGGACCTTGTCCAATTCGACACGCAATCGAGCGCGTCGACGATCTTCCAATTGTCCGCTCTCGAGATACGTTCGGTGCTGCACGACGGCGTCCCAAAGCTCAGCGACACCGGTCGCGTCAGTGGCGACGGTCTCGAGAATCGGCGGACGCCAATCGTGCGTGGCCCCGAGGTCCAGCATCTGGTCCAGGTCTCGTCGCGTCTCTTTCACGCCCGTGCGATCTGCCTTGTTGATGACGAAGATGTCGGCGACCTCGAGGAGACCGGCTTTGTTCGCCTGCATGGCGTCACCCCACCCGGGATTGACCACCACGATCGTCGTGTCAGCCGCCGAAGCGATCTCAACTTCCATCTGACCGACACCGACCGTCTCCACCAAGACCAGCCGAAAGTTCGACGCCCCGAGCACCCGAACGGCGTCGGGCACCGCCAAGGACAAGCCCCCGAGATGTCCGCGCGTCGCCATGGAGCGGATGAACACGTGTTCGTTGGTGGCGTGACCCTGCATGCGGATTCGGTCGCCGAGAATCGCTCCGCCGGTGAAAGGCGAACTCGGGTCGACACAGAGCACGCTCACCTGATCGAAGGTGTCGACGTCGCCGAAGGATCCGCGTTCGAGGACAATGTTGATCAACTGGTCGGTCAACGTCGACTTACCGGCTCCCGGAGGTCCGGTTATCCCCACGACGTAGGGCGCGCGTTCTCGGTAGGCCAGTGACGCCGTCGCCAGCTGTCGCGGTCCGCCCGATTCGACGAAGGTCAAGAGTCGCGCGAGCGCCGTGCGCGATCCGCCACGGGCCTGCAGGATCAGTTCAGCTGGATCCGATGAGATCATGAGAACCGTTCGATGTTGGCTCCCAGGTTGCGAAGTCGTCCGGCGAAATCGTCGTACCCGCGGTCCACGTGCTCGAGTCCCGTCACCGTCGTCTCGCCCTCGGCGACGAGTCCCGCGAGGATCAACGCGGCCGCAGCGCGGATATCGCTGGCGTGTACCGAGGTCCCGGTGAGGTGCTCCACGCCCCGGATCATCGCGTGATGACCTTCGGTCGTGATGCTCGCCCCCAGACGAACGAGTTCGTCAACATATCGGAAACGACCGACGAAGAGGTTCTCCGTCACGACCGAGACCCCGTCGGCCACGCTCAGCATCGTCGTGATGAGCGGCTTGTAGTCGGTTGCCACCCCCGGATACGGCAGCGTCGCGACGTCACAGGCCCGCAAGGTACGAGGTCCCCTAGCGGCGACGCCCTCGCCGCCCACGTCGATCGTCCCGCCCATCGCCTCGATCTTTCGAAGGAGCATCTCCATGTACTCGGGATGCGCGTCGACCACGCGCACTTCCCCACCCGTGATCAGCCCCGAGGCCAAGTACGTCGCGCTCACCACGCGGTCGGTCACGACGTGGTGTCGCGCGGGATGCAGCTCTTCAACACCGTCGATCGTCAAGCGCGACGTGCCGAGCCCTTCGATGCACGCGCCCATGGCAATGAGTTGTTTCGCGAGGTCTTCCACTTCCGGTTCGCGCGCCGCGTTGTCGATCACCGATCGGCCCTCGGCCAGCACGCAGGCCATCAATAAGTTGTCGGTGGCGGTATGACTCGGGTATTCGAGCGTGATGCGCGCCGCGCGCAGACGCGCCCGGTCATTGGTGGCGCGTATTGAATTGCGGTCGTTGTGGAACGTGGCGCCCATGGCGGTGAGGCCGTCGGTGTGAAAGTTGATCGGACGTTGACCGAAGTCATCTCCGCCCGGTAGCGCCATGTCGGCCTGTCCGCAACGCGCGAGGAGCGGCCCAAGGATCACGATCGAGGCGCGCATCGCCTCGAAGAGTCGAGCCGGTGCGACGGGATTTATATCGTCGCAGGCGGGGACGAGAATCGTGAGTTCGTGTTCGACGGGTCGAGCGACCGTGCAACCCAGCGCCTCGAGGAGTTCGGCCATCATGGCGACGTCGGTGATGTTAGGCACATTGGTCAGGTGGTGTTCGCCCGAGGCGAGCAGGCACGCCGCCATCTCCTTCAGCACCGCGTTTTTGGCGCCGAAGGCCTGAACGTCGCCCTCGAGCGCACCGGCGGGCTTTACGACGAGCGTTGTCACCCTACAAGTATTGCCGGTAGCGCGAAATGGCCCGGGACGAGGTTGAAGACCTCCGCGCCAGTTACGCTGGCCTCGTGCTCCAACCGTACCAACCAGACCGCAATATCGCGCTCGAGCTGATTCGCGTGACCGAAGCCGCGGCCATCGCCGCGGCGCGCTGGTCCGGGCGCGGCGACAAGAACGCGGCCGACGGTGCGGCAGTCGACGCGATGCGCTTTGTTCTTGGCGGGGTCGCGATGGACGGCGTCGTCGTGATCGGTGAAGGCGAAAAGGATGACGCGCCCATGCTCTACAACGGCGAGCAGATTGGAGACGGTCGTCCGCCGCTCGTCGACATTGCGGTCGATCCAGTCGACGGAACGACCTTGACCGCGATGGGCCGCGACGGAGCGTTGTCGGTCATCGCACTTTCCGAACGCGGCACGATGTTCAACCCCGGCCCGGTCGTCTACATGAACAAGATTGCCGTCGGGCCACGAGCTCGCGGCTCGGTCGACATCAACGCGAGCGTGACTGACAATCTCACCGAACTTTCCAAGCGACTGAAGAAGCCGATACCCGAACTCGGCGTTGTGATCCTGGATCGACCACGTCACGACGACTTGCTCGCCGAAGTTCGCGAGGCGGGAGCTCGCGTACTTTCCATCACCGACGGCGACGTGGCGGGCGCTATCGCGACGGGGTGGCCGAATTCCGGCGCGGACATCCTTTTGGGCATCGGCGGCACGCCGGAGGGGGTTATCGCAGCTGCCGCGTTGCAGGGACTCGGAGGCGAGATCCAAGGGATGCTGATCGCGCGCGACGAGGAGGAACGTCGCAGGGCCGAAGCCCTGGGCTACGACTTCTCGCGCGTGTTGACGACCGACGATCTGGTCGCCAGTGACAACTGCTTCTTCTCCGCCACGGCGATCACTGACGGCGACTTCTTGCGCGGCGTGCGATTCCACGACTTCGGCGCGACGACGCAGTCGATGGTGGTGCGCTCACGCTCGGGAACCGTGAGGACGATCGAAACGTTCCATCGACGCAACAAACTCGAAGAGTTCACGTCCGCCGGCTTCTAACCCTTGTTCGATTGTTCACGAAGCGTGAAAATCAGGACGTTGGAGCTGAAAGTCCGATTGCATTCAATACGTCATCGCCATAAGGTCCGCAGTAGTAGTCAGTCGACTCTGACATAACTTCATTACACAAGGGGTAGTCGTGCAGGTTTCGAATCTATTAGCGAATAAAAGCCCAGACGTCGCAACGATCTCCCAGGAGCGCACCGTAAGCGACGCACTTTTGCTGATGAAAGAGCGCGGAATCGGTGCCCTCGTCGTCACCGGTCCCACCCCACCGCTGGTGGGCATCTTCAGCGAGCGCGACGCGGTGCGCGCTCTGGCAACCAACGGCGCCACGGCGCTCGAGACGAAGGTCGCCGAATTGATGTCGACCGACGTACAGACCTGTGACGAGACGACCACCGTCACCGAGTTGATGGGACTCATGACCGAGCGGCGCATCCGTCACCTGCCGGTCGTGCACGAAGGTCAACTCGTGGGCATTATCTCGATCGGTGACGTCGTCAAGGCCCGATTCGACGAACTGGAACACGAAAAGAAAGACCTGCTGGATTACGTCTCAGCGAGGTAGCGACAGAGTCTTCGGACTCGATTGGTTATTCGGTCGCGAGTTTGACGGACTTGCGGAACTTGAAGCGTTCGCCGAGCCAGCACACCAGCGGAAACAATCCGGCCGTTGAGAGCAGCCATCCCACGTAGTGGAGGGCGTGACCGTCTGGAGCGAACATCAACACCAAGGCGACGATATAGAGGGCCCATGTAATCCGTTTCCAGATTTGGGCTCTTCCGTATTGCTCGGCGATCTCGTTGCCGTATTTTGCGCGATCGGGGTATTTGTCGCGCCAGCGGTTGACGCCGCTCTGTTCAATCTTGTCGACTACGCGCATTAGTACGGCGACCCCAAATCGTGGTTCATAACAGTTACCACGATACCTGTCGGATTGAGATCACGATTTTGCTGCGTTGAGTCGAAGTTCGGCGCGCTCGAGTGCAGCTCGTGCCAAAGCGCTCGCCGTGGTCTCTTGTTCATTGCGACTGTCGGCAGCGATTTCGGCTTCGGCTGACTCCTTCGCGGCTTGGGCACGCGCAACGTCGATCTCGTCCACCTTTTCGGCGATGCCGGCGAGGACCGTCGCCAGTGTCTCGCCTTCCGCTTCGCCGGGGCCGACTTGGAAGAAACCGCCGTGGACCGCGATGGCGATTTCACCTTCGGTCGTACCCACGCGCACGACACTGGGCACGACGTTGCCCACCATGTCCATGTGCTCGGGTAACACCGTGAACCAACCTTCGGTGGAACGTGCGACCAATGCGGTCGCCTCGCCCACCCACAGTGGAGCTTCGGGCGTCACGATTTCAACCTTCAGTGTCGCCACGCCTAGTCCTTCTGAAGCTCGGCGGCCTTGCGCTCGACGTCAGAGGCTCCTCCGACGTTCAAGAACGCCTGCTCCGGGAACGCGTCGAGGTCGCCCTTCACCAAGTGTTCGAAGGATTCAATCGTCTCTTGGACCGGGACGTTGATGCCGTCGATGCCGGTGAAGACCTTCGAGACGAACATGGGCTGTGACAAGAAGCGCTGGATCTTACGAGCCCTCGTCACAGTGATGCGGTCCTCTTCAGACAGTTCGTCAAGGCCCAAGATCGCAATGATGTCCTGCAGTTCTTTGTTGCGCTGCAAGATTTGCTGAGTTTGACGAGCCACGGCGTAGTGACGATCGCCCACGATCTCGGGCGCGAGGATGTTCGACGTCGAGGTCAACGGGTCGACCGCCGGGTAGATCCCCAGAGCAGCGATCTGTCGGCTGAGTTCCGTCGTGGCGTCCAGGTGCGTAAACGTCGTGAACGGTGCGGGGTCGGTGTAGTCGTCGGCCGGCACATACACGGCCTGCAGCGACGTGATGGAACGACCTCGGGTCGAGGTGATGCGCTCTTGGAGTTCACCCATCTCGTCGGCCAAGGTCGGCTGGTAGCCCACCGCGCTCGGCATACGGCCGAGCAAGGTGGAGACCTCGGAGCCGGCCTGCACGAAGCGGAAGATGTTGTCGACGAACAAGAGCACGTCTTGGTTCTTCACGTCGCGGAAGTACTCGGCCATCGTCAGCGCCGCGAGAGCGACGCGAAGGCGCACGCCCGGTGGTTCGTCCATCTGGCCGTAGACGAGGGCGGTCTTCTCGATGACGCCCGACTCGCGCATCTCCAACAAGAGGTCCGTACCTTCACGAGTGCGCTCACCCACGCCCGCGAAGACCGAGACGCCTTCGTGCAGTTCGGCGACGCGACGGATCATCTCCATGATGAGGACGGTCTTGCCGACGCCCGCACCACCGAAGAGGCCGATCTTGCCACCCTGGACGTAGGGGGCCAGCAGGTCGACGACCTTGATGCCGGTTTCGAACATCGTGGCGTGCGGCTCAAGTTGGTCGAAGGCCGGCGCGCTGCGGTGAATCTCCCAGTAGTCCTCGACCGGGCCGATGTCGTCGGTGTCGAGAGATTCGCCGATGACGTTGAAGACGTGTCCGAGGACAGCGTCGCCGACGGGCACGGTGATGCCGCGACCGGTCTGGCGAACGACGGCGCCGCGCACGAGGCCGTCGGTGGGCTTCATGCAGACGCAACGGACACGGCCTTCGCCGATCTGCTGGGCCACTTCGCCGGTCACTGTGACCGTGGCGCCATCGATCACGATGTCAACCTCGATGGCGTGGTTGATCTCGGGCAGCGAGTGCGGCGGGAACTCCACGTCCACGACCGGACCGGCGATCGCGACGACGCGACCCGTCTCGAGAGTGGTCTTTTCTGGAGCGATGGTCATTTGTTTCTCACTTTCCCGAGCGGAGCGCTTCGGCGCCGCCCACGATTTCCATGATTTCGGTGGTGATCGAGTCCTGACGGGCTCGGTTCATGATGCGACTGAGGTTCTGTCCCAGTTCGTCGGCGTTCTCGGTGGCGGCCGCCATCGCCCTTTGCTGACTGACGTTAAAGGAGGCAGCACCTTCCAAAAGCGCGGAGAATATCTCGCTCTCGAGTGCCTTGGGCGCGAGCGTCGTCAACAACTGCGCGACCTCTGGCTCGAATTCGGTGTAACCCTTCAAGACCTTGGGCCCATCATCTTGCGGCACTTCGGGCATGGTCAACGGGAGAAGTTGGTGTACTTCGACACTCTGGGTGGCCGCGGAACGGAATCGCGTCGAGACGAGGAGTACTTGTTGTGCCTCACCGCTGACGAATGGTGCGCCCACTCTGGCAGCAATTTGTCGAGCATCGTCGAAGGTTGGACGATCCGACATGCCGACAAATCCGTCAACCACGTCGATGCCACGGAAACGGTAGAACGCTCCCGCCTTCTTGCCGATGCTGAAGAGTCGAACGTCGGTGCCATCTTCTTCAAGCTTTCGGACCAAACGCTCACCGGCGCGCATTGCGGACGAGTTGTAGGCACCGGAGAGTCCGCGGTCGCCCGTCAGCACTAACACGACGGCAGATTCGACGTGTTCGGGAATCGCGAGAAGCTTCGCGGCGCCGGCCGGATCGGCCTTGGCGGCTTCGACGATGATGCGTCGCATCCCTTCGCGGTACGGACGGTTCGCGATGATGCGAGCCTGGGAGCGTGTGATCTGGGAGGCGGCGATGAGCTCCATGGCCTTCGTGATCTTGCGAGTGGACTGCACCGACTTGATGCGTCGTCGCAGGATTCGTTCTTGTCCGCCGGCCATGGTTCCTCCTTTCTCGCTGGTTCTCTAGTTGATTACTTCGTGGTGACGGCGAAGCCGTTCACGAACGATTGCATCGCCGCGTCAAGCGCCGTGGTATCAGGTAATTCGCCGGTCTCTCGAATCGCTTCGAGGAGGTCAGCGTGCTGTGCACGGAAATTCGTCAACAGTTCGGACTCAAATCGACGCACGTCCTCGACGGGGATCTCATCGAGCCAACCCCTGGTACCGGCGTAGATCGCGACGACCTGCTCTTCGACTGGCATCGGTGAGTTCAGTCCCTGCTTCAGCACTTCGGTAAGCCGGTACCCACGGTCGAGCTGACGCTGGGATGACTTGTCGAGTTCCGAACCGAAGGTCGCGAAGGATTCGAGGTCACGGAACTGAGCGAGGTCGATCTTGAGCGTTCCCGCGACCGCGCGCATGGCCTTGATCTGGGCCGCACCACCGACGCGCGACACGGAGTTGCCCACGTCGATCGCCGGACGAACTCCGGAATAGAAGAGGTCGGACTGCAAGAAGATCTGGCCGTCGGTGATCGAGATCACGTTGGTCGGGATGTAGGCCGAGATGTCGCCAGCCTTGGTCTCGATGATCGGCAGCGCGGTCAGCGATCCACCACCGCGCTCGTCGCTCAGCTTGGCCGCGCGCTCGAGTAGGCGACTGTGGAGGTAGAAGACGTCGCCGGGATAGGCCTCACGCCCCGGTGGCCGACGAAGGAGCAACGAGATCTGACGATAGGCCTCGGCCTGCTTCGAGAGGTCGTCGTAGACGACGAGGGCGTGCTCCCCCGAGTCCATCCACTCCTGGCCGATCGCACAACCGGCGTACGGGGCGAGGAACTTGAATGGCGCGGGGTCACCGGCCGAAGCGACAACAACGACGGTGTACTCCAGTGCCCCGAAGTCGCTAAGCACCTTGACGGTTTGGGCGACGGAGGAGTTCTTTTGACCCACCGCGACGTAGATGCACTTCACGCCCTGGCCCTTCTGGTTCAGGATCGTGTCGATCGCAACCGTGGTCTTGCCGGTCTTGCGGTCGCCGATGATCAGCTCTCGCTGTCCGCGACCCACAGGGGTCATCGCATCGATGGCCTTGATGCCGGTCTGCAACGGTTCCGAGACGGGCTGGCGTCCAGTGATGCCCGGTGCCTGGATCTCCATCCGGCGCTCCTTGGGATTCACCAGAGGTCCCTTGCCGTCGATGGGCTCGCCGATGGCGTTCACCACTCGGCCCAGCAGCGCATCGCCGACGGGCATGTTCAAGATGCGACCGGTCGCGCGCACGACCTGCTCTTCTTCGATCGTGTCGACCGAGCCGAGCACCACGGCGCCGATCGTGTCCTCGTCGAGGTTCATCGCCAGACCCAACGTGCCGTCTTCAAACTCGAGCAGCTCATTGACCTTGGCCGACGGGAGACCCGAGACGCGCGCGATGCCGTCGCCGACTTCGACAACGCGACCGACCTGCTCGGCGCCGATGGTGGGATTGAAGTCCGTCACGTGCTTGCGCAGGGCCTCGGTGATCTCGTTGGCGCTGATGGTGAGCTCTGTCATCACAGATTCCTTTTCTTAGTCATTCCGATTCAAAGACGATTCGTACAAGTGACCCGGTGACACGGCGTCACGCAGTGCCCCTAGACGCGCTCGGGTCGTCGCGTCGAGTTGGAGGTCACCGATCTCGACGAGGATCCCGCCGAGCAATTCGGGGCTGTCGGCTATTTGGAGTTCCACGTTCTTGCCCGTGAGCGTCGAAAGTGACGCCACCAGGTCTGCTTGGCTCTGTTCATCGAGAGGACGTGCGGTGTGCACGCGTGCAACACGCCAGTCTCGGGCCCTGGCCACGTAATCCACGAGGAAGTCGAGCGTCCCGACGACGTCGCGCGCGCGTCCGCCTTCGATGACGAACCTCGCGAGGGCCAACGTCACCTTGTCGACCTTCTCGCCGAGCAGGGCCTGGACCGTGCCGAGGCGCGAGTCGAGTTCGGCGTCGCGGTCGAGCAACAGTCGGCGAAGTTCCAGATTTCCCTCCACTGTTCGTGCCCAGCGGAAGAGCTCGTCCTCTATTTCGTCGAAGTTCTGGGTGTCGATGTCATCGAGCATGGCGTCGGCGAAGCCGCTCACGCGCTGACGCGCCGCCATCAGTCCGAGCCCGGCGAGTGGGAAGGTTCCGAGCTGCGCCAACTCTCGTGACGCGTAGGCCAGTTCAGCGAGCGCGTGCGGGACCTCCTGGGCCGGAGCGTTGCTCGCGGCGTAGGTCGCAACGCGCAGCGTAACGTCGTGGACTTTGCCCTCCAATAGGTCGTGCACGATGAGACCGCGTGACGCGGACGAAATCGAAGTGTCGGTGAGCACGGCACGGAGGTCGGCTTGGCCCAAGACGGTCTGTTCGAGTGACGCGAGCTCGCTGACGACGGTCGCGAGTGCGGCGGCGTCCAGTGAGCCCAGTCGGGCTGCAGCGTATCCTTCGAGCCTGGGCAGCATGATCAGTTACTTGATCCCCTGGCCGCTTCGACGTTCAGTGCCGCGACGGCTTCGCGAACCAATTCCTGGTGCGAACTCTCGTCGACTTCGCGGCCCACGATTTCATTGACCAGTTCGAAGACGACCTCGCCAATCCGGGCCGAGGCCTCGTCGATGGCGCGCTGGCGTGCAGTGTCGACTTCGGCGTTGGCGTTGGCGATGATGCGGTCGTATTCGATCTGTCCCCGGCCGGCGGCCTCGGCCTTCACCTGGTCGGACGTAGCCTGGGCCGCGGCGACGATCTCACGAGCCTGGTCCCTCGCCGCGCTAAGCAGGTGCTGGCGTTCGTCGCCGGCTGCGGCGGCCTCGGCCTTGGCGGCGTCGGCGGCAGCGAGTGACTCGCGAATCTTCTCTTGACGAGCGTCCATTGCCTTGACCAGGGGCGGCAAGAAGTACTTCGTCATGAGCAGCAGTATCACCACTACCGCGACCAGTTCGACAAAGAACGTGCCGTTGGGGAGGAGGAAGACTGACGTAGCGATCATCTCAATGCCCTTCTATCTAATAGCGTTCGACGGTCGAGTCCACGGGTGGATTCGCAACCGGCAGTCTTACTGCTTGGAAAATACGTACACGAACACAACCATGAACAACAGGTTGATGAAGTACATCGCCTCGACGAGACCTACGGTCAAGAAGAAGTACTGACGGGCCTTGTTCTCGATCTCGGGCTGACGGGCGATCGCCGCGATGGTCTGGCTACCGGCCAGACCGTCACCGATCGCCGCGCCGATCGCGCCACCACCGAGAGCTAAGCCGCCGCCGACGAGGGCACCGGCGATGCCGATCGACTGTTCGAGTGTTTGTGACATTTACTATTCCTCCTGGTTGGTGTTACTGCGAAGTCTCTAGTGCTGCGTGGTGAAGCTCTTCTCGCTCTTCGTGCTCTTCGTCGTGGCTCATGGCCATTCCGAAGTACATGACGGTGAGCAACATGAAGATGTAGGCCTGGATCGCCCCGATGAAGAGGTCGAACGGTTTCCAGATGAGGTCGAACGGACCGATCGCTGTGGCCGCCAAGGCCGCGACGACGACGATCATCAATCCACCCGAGAAGAGGTTGCCGAACAGACGGAGGGTCAGCGTGATCGGCTTGGTGGCCTCTTCAATGAGGTTGATGCCGGTCAGCGCCGGATAGGGCTTGGTGTAGTGCGCGAAATAGCCCTTGATACGGCGCGCCCGAACCGATTCGATATGCACCCAGATGATGACCAACAGCGCCATCGCGAGCGGGAGGTTCACGTCGCTAGTCGGCGCCGGGAGTATCTCACCGGATTGGCCCGGGTGCATGGCTGACGGGAGAAAGCCGATCCAGTTGCACACCAGGATGAACAAGAAGACGGTGACGCCGAGGGGAACGAACTTCTTGCCCTTGGGCCCGACGGCCGAAGCCGCGAGGTCGGCCACCATCCCGTAGATGATCTCCCAAAACAGCTGCAATTTCCCGGGCACGCCGTCGGTGACCTTGGCGCGCATGCGCGCTCCGAGATAGATGACGATCGCCATGGCGAGCAACGTCGAGAGCACGATGTCGTAGTCGATGGTGAGGCCAAAAATTTGGACGTGAGGGTGGACGCCGACCTCTATCTTCTTCGCGGCGTACAGCATCTTCACCCCAGTCCTCCTTGACTTGTCACTATGCGCATGACGTTGACGACAAACACGATCTGATAAAGAACGAGCCCTGACACAATACCGATTCCCAGCGGGGCATTGAGAAAGACGACGCCGAGCACGATCACCGTCATGATCGCCAATCGAAGCGTGGTCTTGGAACCCAGTTGCCGGCGAATGGCCTTGGTGCTCTGTTCACCGCGCAGCTCGACCTTGGCGGCCTGGCCGTCAAGGAATCGCAGGTTCAATACCGCCATGCCCACGCCCAGCACCACACCGAGCGCCGCGAGGGGTGGCGCCACGAATACGGCCACGATGAATCCCAGAAAACCAACGATGATGGCCGAAAGGGTGGTGCGACGGAGGAGGCGTGGCAGCGTGTCGGTTGGGAGATTTTCTAGCACGAGCAATGGGTTTCTAGAGGAAACGCCGGACTTGCTTCACTACGCTCACCACGGCGGCGACCGTCCCTAATGCTATCCCGATTAAGAGACCCCATGGCGCGGTCCCCCACTCGTGATCGGCCCACAATCCGAGGACCACGAAGATGGCGATGATGATCGCGACCGTCGTGCCCATGGTCAGAAAGGCAACCACCCCGGGTAGGTCCTTTGCGGGGCTATTTTCCTGTTCCGTAGGCGTGGACGGCTCGTGATCGCCGTCGCTTTTACTCACCGGCGCGAGCTTTCCCTAACGTGTTTGGCCTCTTCCACGCGGTAGTAGAGACGGTTGACCAGCGGGCTGAACCAGGTCATCAGTCCGATTAACAAGAGCGCCACGCCAAGAGGTATGAACACGTTCGCCTGCGTGTCGAAAAGTGGCAGCAGGACGAAGCCGCAGAGCAGCGCAGTCCAGAGCCACAGGATCACGACGGTGCGCCGATGACCGTGGCCCAGACGCATCAGACGGTGGTGGATGTGGTTCTTATCGGGGGTGTGGAATCCCTGTCCCGAGACTGTTCGGCGCACGAAGGCCCACACCGCGTCGATCAGCGGCACGCCGAGGATGAAGACCGGGATCAACAGGGGCGCGAAGAAGAAGAACGTCACTCCGCTCGCCGGAGGGGTCCTTCCACCGATCACCATCGTCGAGGCGCTCATCAAGAGCCCCAGCATCAATGCGCCCGCGTCACCCATGAACAGCTTGGCCGGATGAAAGTTGTCGCGCAAGAAGCCCAGGCAGATACCGCAGGTCAGCGCCGCGATGAGCGGTCCGACGTTGTTGCTCGGTAACAGTCCGAGGTCTTCGAGGCGCAACCCGTAAAGACAGAGCGTGCCCGAGGCGATCGCCACGATGCCGCCGGCGAGACCGTCGAGTCCGTCGATGAGGTTGACGGCGTTCGACAGTGCGAAGACCCAGACCGCGGTGATGATGGGCAGGATGGACGGACCCAACACGACGAAACCGGCGAAGGGCAGTTTCAGTTGGTACATCGTCGCTCCACTGAAATACAGGATCGACGCCGCGAGGAACTGACCGGCGACCTTGGCCGGCGCACTCATCTCTCGAAAGTCATCCAGGACCCCGACGACGAAGATCACGCCCGCCGCGAGGAGTACGCCGATCATCTCGTGCGAGGAGAGGATGACGTTGCGCAGCGTGGGTATCGCCATCGAGACGATCAACGCGACGCAGAAGCCGACCAACATCGCGGCCCCTCCGCCGTAAGGCGTGGTGACCTGGTGGACCTTACGTTCGTCCGGTGCCGCGGTATAGCCGATGCGCAACGAGATCTTCCTCGCCGGCACGTTCGCTACCAACGTCACGACCGCACCCACGGCGATGACGGCGACGTACGCGAGGACGTTGTGCATTTAGCGCTGCGTGAAGTTGGCGTAAGGGTTGAACGACGCGCACATGGCGGCGACGTCGGCGCGGACCTCGGAGACGATCTTTTCGTCGTCACGGTGTCGCAGCGCGCGCGACATCAGTGACGCGATCGTTTCGAACTCGCCTTCTTTCATGCCGGCGGTGGTCTCGGCGGCGCTACCCACGCGTAGCCCGGACGTGATGAAGGGGCTTCGCGGATCGTCCGGGATCGTGTTGCGGTTCGTCGTGATGCCGGCTCGATCGAGTACCTCTTGGGCGACCTTGCCGGTCAACTCCTCGTCGAACTCGCGCAGATCCAAGAGCACCATGTGGTTGTCGGTGCCGCCCGAGACGTTACGGAAACCTTCTTTGGCCAGCGCCGCGCCGAAGGCCCTCGAATTGGCGACGATCTGTTCGGTATACGTCGCGAAGCTCGGCAACGCAGCCTCCTTGAAGGAGACGGCCTTGGCGGCGATCACGTGCTCGAGCGGACCACCCTGTTGACCAGGGAAGACCGCCGAATCGATCTTCTTCGCATACTCCTCTCGACAGAGGATCGCGCCGCCGCGTGGACCGCGAAGTGTCTTGTGAGTGGTGAAGGCGACGACGTCGGCGTACGGCACGGGATTGGGATGTGAACCGCCAGCGACCAACCCGGCGACGTGGGCCGAGTCGAACATGAGCAATGCACCGATCTCGTCGGCGATCTCGCGAAACGGAGCGGGTTCGATGAGTCGTGAATACGCGGTCGCGCCGGCCAGGATCATCTTCGGCCGGTGCTGGAGAGCCAGCTCGCGCACGTTGTCGAAGTCGATCATCTCGCCGGGATTCTCGGGATCGTCCGAGCGCGGCGTCACGCCGTAGGAGACGAAGTTCCACCACTTCGAGGTGATCGAAGCGGGTGATCCGTGCGTGAGGTGGCCACCCTGGTCGAGGCGCATCGCGAGGATCGTGTCACCCGGTTCCAGAAGCGCCTGGTAGACCGCGACGTTCGCGTTGGCCCCGCTGTGCGGCTGCACGTTGGCGTGGTCGGCACCGAAGAGCGCGGTGAGACGACGCCGGGCCAGGTCTTCCACTTCGTCGACGATCTGATTGCCGCCGTAGTATCGGCGTCCCGGGTAGCCCTCGGCGTACTTGTTGGTGAGGATCGAGCCGGTTGCGGCGAGCACCGCCGCCGAGGCGAAATTCTCACTGGCGATCAACTGCAGCGTCGTCGTCTGACGCTCCCACTCCTGGGCCAGCAGCGCCGTCATCTCGTCGTCGTTGGTGATCCACGCGTTAAAGGGTGAGGGGGTCATTGATTACCTTTCATCGTCTACGAGTTGTTCGTCGAGCGCGACGAGTTTCGCAATTCGAGCCATGTGGCGGCCCACGGCTGGCGTCGCGTTCAACCACGCGTCGAGGGCCTCGACAGCAACCGTCGCGCCGGTGAGGCGAGAGCCCAGGCACAGGACGTTGGCGTGGTTGTGCTCGCGCGCCAAGTGCGCGGACGTCACGTCGTGGACGACAGCCGCGCGTACGCCGGGGACTTTGTTGGCCGCAATCGATATCCCGATCCCCGATCCGCACACCGCGACGCCGAGCTCGCATTCGCCTGACGCCACGCTACGGCCGACAGCAGAGCCGAAGTCGGGGTAATCGACCGAATCGGTGGCGTTGTCGGTACCGAGGTCGAGTGTGTCGTGACCCCAATCGGTCAGCGTCTTGACCAGCACGGTCTTTAAGTCAAAGCCAGCGTGATCAGATCCGAGGGCGATACGCATCACGTCCACCATACCTTTGGATATGAAGCCATCCATGGTGCGGCAATACTTCAGGAGTGATCGTTCCTGCTCTTACTCCAGTACTGGTCGGGGTGGGACAAGTCACCGAACGACCCAACGCGCACTCGAGTTACGCCACCAGAAAGCAACCACTGGATCTCATGGTCGAGGCGCTCGAACTGGCCGCGGCGGACTGTGGCGCCACCGCAATACTTGGGAATCTTGACGAGATCGTCGCTGCGTCCTCCTTTACCTGGCACACCAATGATCCGGCGCTTCTGGTCGCCGAGCGACTTGGTCTACAGGTCACCACGCGACTCTTGAGCGTCGGAGGGAACACTCCACAGAGGTTCGTTCACGACAGCGCCAAGCGAATCCTCGCCGGTGAAGTGCGATCCGTCGCGCTCGTCGGTGCCGAGGCCATGTACGCCAGGCTCCTGGCTCGACGTGAGGGCCGCGAACTCGGGTGGGTACGGCAGCCCGACGATGTTCCAAGCCCGTTGATCACCGCGGGTGATCCGGCGCCGTTAACGGCCGCCGAATACGGTCAGGGCCTCAATCTTCCCACGAACGTGTACCCACTCTTCGAAAACGCCAGACGAGCCCGACTCGGATGGACCATTAGTGAACATCGTGAGAATCTCGGGCGCCTCTGGTCGAACTTTGCCCACGTGGCCGCAAAGAATCCCTACGCCTGGATCCCAGACGCACCTTCGCCTGAAGACATCGTCACGCCCAGCACGAGTAATCGAATGGTCGCGTTTCCCTACACGAAGCTGTTGATGGCGAACATGCCCGTCGACATGGCAGCGAGTTACATCATGACCAACTTCGAGCACGCCACCTCACTCGGCATCGCGCGAGATCGGATGGTCTTTCCTCAATGTGGCGCCGACGCGAACGATCATTGGCTGATTTCGGACCGACCGAAACTCGACGACTCCCCCGCCATGCGAGCAATCTGGAAGACCCTTTCGGGCTTCGGGGTCACTACCGACGACCTTCACCATGTCGATCTCTATAGTTGCTTCCCGACCGTCGTCCAAACCGCCTGCGACGTGCTGGACATCGATGCTTTCGACGCCAGCCGCGTTCCGACGGTCACCGGCGGACTCACGTTTGGGGGTGGACCCGGTAACAACTACGTCACGCATTCCATTGCGTCCATGGTCGATGCGCTCCGCGACGACCCGACCGGCCGAGGTCTCGTCACCGCACTCGGATGGTTTTGCACGAAACACTCGTGGGGCGTCTACTCCGCGTCACCCCCTCAAGAGGGTTTCCGATGGGCTGACCCACAAAGCGAAATCGACCGCCTGCCTCGTTGCGTGAGCGAACAACGAGACGGTGAGGCGGCGGTGGAGAGTTACACCGTGACGCACGCGTCTGACGGCACACCGGATCGGCTCATCATCGCCGCACGCACGACGGATGACGTAAGGACATGGTGCCACAGTACGGACACGACGTTGATGGAAGAGGCCGAACGATCTGATCTCATCGGTCTTAATGGAGACATTCAGAACGACATATTCGCGCTCTGAACTACCTGCGACTCGTGGTCAACTAACCGGACTCGTCAACGTCGACTAACGGATGTTCGACCTCTCCAGGCGAGTCGAGAGAGCGAAACGTGAGAAAGAGTCCGAACGTCACGACGACCGCGCCAATGAATTCGAGCCACAAACTCAGCGTGATCCATAGACCGCCAAATGATCGAATTGGCGTGAAGATGAAGTTAAATCCGACTGCGGAAAGTAAATATTGGATTGCGAAGAAAAGATAAACGCTGCGCAGTATTCGGCGCTGCGCATCGTCACGCGGCACCACACAAGTGAGCCACACCCACGCGCATAGCGCGCTAATGGTCGTCAACGGACTCAGCAATGGATCCACCACTTCACCGAACGAGCCATATCTGTATCCAAGAGAAGTGACTTCATTGGCATACGCGATCACACCCGCAGCGGCGCTCAACAGAAAACCGAATATGACGATCGCTCGAATGCGCTCTCGAGAATATTGACTCATGAAACTCACGCTAGTGACGATTCCGAAATCGCCCGGGGTCTTTCACTCGATTCGAGGAAAGCGGAACTTAGTTGAGCACGCGGACTACTTCAGCCATCGAAACGGCTCCCTCTCGCAACATACGCCACGGTGTCGCGGTTAGATCGACGACGCTCGAAACTTCGCCTGAACGCTCACCGCCATCGATGACCCCCACCAGTTCGTCGCGAGAAGAGAATCGTTCCAGCACTTCGTAGGCGCTGTAACACGGCTTTTGACCGTGCTCGTTCGCGCTCGTCACCGCGAACGGTCCGAGTACCGCCATCATTCGGCGCAGGACGTCGTCATCCGGAATACGAAAGCCGGCCGTGTCATCGGTGCTGCCTAACATCTCGGCAAGCTCGTGCGGGACCGGGACGATGATCGTGAGCCCTCCGGGCCAGAACGCCTCGGCGAGCATTTGAGCTTCGTCGGGCCAATCGACGCCCAAAAACGCAATCTGCTCCACGGAGTCGACCATCACCGGAAGCGGAACGAGCGTCGGACGTTCCTTCAGCTTGAACAGCGTGGCGACCGCCGTCGGCTGGCTTATTTCAGCGGCGAGTCCGTAGACCGTGTCGGTCGGAATGGCGACGATGCCGCCGGCGTCCAACGCCGCGATTGCGGCCTCCACCTTCATCAGCCTGGGCATCAGCGTTTCGCGATCAAGAATCGGGGATTGCCGAACATGTCGTCGAGGTCGTCGACGTAGGAGAACATGGCCCGGTGTGCCGCTTGGAGAACCGCCTCGCGATGCATATTGCCATGTTCACATATCAACAACCCATTTGCCACGAGCCACGGGCACGATCGCCCGATTATCGCCTGGAGATCTGAGAATCCGTCGGCGTGATCCGTGTCCCTCGAAACCAACGCCGCCAATGGCTCGTAGCCGAGCACTGGATCGAGCGTTGCGAATTCGGCCGCGCTGACGTAGGGCGGATTGGCGACGATCAGGTCAACGCAACCACGCAACGACGGATCCAGGCCGTCGAACCACGAGGAGTGAACCGTGGTCACGTCGTCCAGATCGTGCTTCGTCGCATTGGCCCGAGTGACGTCGAGCGCGTCACGCGAGGAGTCCACCGCAACTAAGCGAGCACGAACGCCCAATTGACGCAGTTCGAAGAGCAATGAGAGACCGATGGCGCCCGAGCCGCATCCGAGATCCACGATGAGCGGTTCCTTCAGTCGTTGCTTCATGAGTTCATCGAAGGCGAGACCGACTAGTTCCTCGGTCTCGGGGCGCGGTATGAGCACGCGCGCGTCGAGATCGAGGTCGAGGGAGCGAAAGGGCCAATGCCCGAGCACGTACTGAATCGGTTCGCCTTCGAGTCGTCGCTGAGCAGCCGCTCGCATGGTGGAGATCCCCTCGTCGTCGTTCGGCGAGAACTCTTCAACCAACCACCGGGCCTCGCGTCGGTTCAGACCGGCCTGGATGAGTTCGGTCACTAGATACGAATTAGCGTCCATCGCTCTCAGCGAGCTGACGCGCGCGCTTTTCTGCGAGCAGCGCGTCGACGTAAGGGTCAAGGTAACCGGCCAGCACGTTATCGAGCGTATAGGTCGTCAGGTTAATCCGATGATCCGTGACGCGGTTCTCCTTGAAGTTGTACGTGCGGATCTTCTCGCTGCGACCACCACTGCCCAACTGCGAACGCTTGAGGTCACCCTGCTCACTCGCCTGGGCGTCCTGGGCTGCTTTCAACAGTCGTGAACGAAGCACGATCAGGGCCTTGGCGCGGTTCTGGATCTGGCTCTTCTCGTCCTGCATCGACACGACGATGCCGGTCGGCAGGTGGGTGATGCGTACCGCCGAGTCCGTCGTGTTGACGCTCTGGCCGCCGGGACCGGATGATCGGTAGACGTCGATCTTGAGGTCGCTCTGGTTGATGTCGACGTCGACCTCTTCGGCTTCGGGCAAGACCGACACGGTCGCTGACGAAGTGTGGACGCGGCCCTTGGCTTCGGTCACCGGCACCCGTTGGACGCGGTGCACGCCGGCTTCGTGTTGCAGTCGGAACCACGCGTCCTCGCCCTTGATGAGATAGATGGCCTCATCCAGGCCACCTTGTTCGGACTCGCGCTCTTCGATGACCTCGAGTTTCCAACCGCGAAGCGCGGCGTAGCGCCGATACATCTGGGCTAAGTCGCCGGCGAAGAGGTTGGCCTCCTCGCCCCCTTCGGCGCCGCGGATCTCCAAGATCACGTTGCGACCTTCGTTGGGATCGTGCGGGAGCAGCAATGTCTCTAAGTTCAGCTCCAGGTCAGGGATCTTCGCCTCGGCGTTGTTCATCTCCTCGCGCCAGAGTTCTCGATCGTCACCGCTCGATTCGTTGAACATCTCCTTGGCGGTCGCGGCGTCGGACCGGGCGGCCTTGAGCTCGTTCCACGCATTGTTGATCTCGGCAAGTTCTTTGTGGCGTCGCGAGAGATCGCGAAGGCGCGTGAGGTCGCTGGCGACGTCGGGCTCGGAGAGCTGTGATTCGACGGTGCGAAGTTCTTCCTGAAGGGCGTTCAGGGTCTCGTCAACGGAGCGCACGGCGAAGGAGCGCTCGAGGACCTAAGCCCGGGGAGCGCGCGCCTTGGTCTTTTGCGCGTAGCGGCGCTGGAAGCGCTCCACGCGACCACCGGTGTCGACGAGCTTCTGCTTGCCGGTGAAGAACGGGTGGCATTCGTTGCACAGTTCGACGGTTATGGCTGACTTCGTGGACTGGGTCGTGAAAGTGTTGCCGCACGAGCATTTGACGGTCGCGTCGCCGTAGTTGGGGTGAATATCAGGCTTCATAGGTGCTCCTCGTTGCGAATATCAAGTTTAGCCGCAAATCAGCTTGTCGAAGCGGGGCCGCGCGCGATCTCGGCGAGGAACTCGTCGTTGGACTTGGTCGACTTCAGCTTGTCGATCAACAGTTCCAGGCCGGCCGCCTCGCGACCTTCCGAAGCCAGTCCGTTCAAGACGCGGCGCAACTTCCAGACCTGGGGCAGCGCCTCGCGGCTGAAGAGCAGCTCTTCGTGGCGCGTGGAAGACGCATTGACGTCGATGGCCGGGTAGATGCGGCGTTCGGCCAAACGGCGGTCGAGTCGCAACTCCATGTTGCCCGTTCCCTTGAACTCCTCGAAGATGACTTCATCCATCTTGGAGCCGGTTTCCACGAGCGCCGAGGCGATGATCGTGAGAGATCCGCCCTCTTCGATGTTGCGGGCCGCACCGAAGAACTTCTTCGGCGGATAGAGCGCACCAGAGTCGACGCCACCGGACATGATGCGCCCGGTCGCCGGGGCGGCCAGGTTGTAGGCGCGAGCGAGTCGTGTGATGCCGTCGAGGATGATCACGACGTCGCGAGCCTGCTCGACCAGGCGCTTGGCGCGCTCGATGCACAGTTCGGCGACGTGGGTGTGCTCTTCGGCCGGGCGGTCGAAGGTCGAGGCGATGACCTCGCCCTTCACGGTGCGCCGGATGTCGGTGACCTCTTCGGGACGCTCGTCGACCAAGAGCACCATCAGGTGCACTTCGGGGTTGTTCGACTCGATCGATTGGGCGATCTGCTTCATGATCGTGGTCTTGCCGGCTTTGGGCGGTGAGACGATCAGTCCGCGCTGGCCCTTGCCGATGGGCGAGAGAAGGTCGACGATGCGCGGCGTGAGGTCGGTCTTTCCTTCGTTCAGCTCGAGATTGAGCTTCTCGTCGGGGAAGAGCGGCGTGAGGTCTTCGAAACGGGGGCGAAGGCGCGCCACTTCGGGATCGAGACCGGCCACGCTGTCGACGCGCAGCAGCGCCGGGTACTTCTCGTTCGACGCGGCCGGTCGGTAACCACCGACAATCGTGTCGCCCTTGCGCAAGTGGTAGCGGCGTACCTGGTTGATCGAGACATAGACGTCGTTGGGCGACGGGTGGTAGCTCTTGGTGCGCAAGAAGCCGTAGCCGTCGTCGCGCAGGTCCAAGAGGCCCTCGATCTCGATGAGTTCACCGGCGTAGGGCTGGTCGGCATTGGGCATGGAGTCGCCGCCGAAGCGCTCGCGGCCATTGCGGTTGCGTCGATTGCGACGGTTGCGTCCGGCCGTGTCGTTACCGAAGTCGCGCGGTTGACGGTCCTGTCGAGGCTGGGTGTTCTGACGGGGGTTCGCCTGGCGCTCTGATCCGTTCGAGCTCGGAGCCGAAGGCGCTGCTTCGGTCGTCGATGCTTTGACGTCGCCGGCGGGCGTCGCGTGATCAGCGGACGCGTCGGCCACGAACTCACCGAGCAGGTCGTCGAAGTCGTCAGTCGGTGTGGCGACCGTGCGGCGTGAACGAACAGCGCGCGATGTCGATTCAGACGGATCACTTGAGACGGGGTCGCCCATGATCGCTTCGATGAGCGAGGCCTTGGAGGCGCGCGCCGAAACGTCGACGCCCTTCACCTTGGCAATGGTTTGGAGGTCTTCACGGGACTTGGACTCAAGGTCGGACCGGTCTGGGGAGGGCTTTACAGCCATGGTTAATCCTTTCGCTCCGCTCGCCAAAATTGAATGAGCGAAGAAGAAAATATCGGGAAACGTCGTCTCGGAAGAGTTCCTCACACCGGGGAAAGGCCGGGCGTGGACGACGTATTCAGTGTAGCGGAGTCGGCGGCAAATACCAACCATTGGTCGAATTCTTAGAAATCGATGTCGTCGATGGCTCGACCTCGTCGGCCCAAGCTTTACGCGGCGAGTGACATCGACTACGAGAGTTTCGCGAGCAGTGCCTTCAAGGTCGCGTCGACGACGTCGGGCGTGACGCTCGTTTCAACAGCGGTATCGGGGTCCTTGAGGCCGTTGCCGGTCAAGACACACACGACCGTCGATCCTTTCGGCACGCCGTATTTGATGATGCCGGCGATCGACGCAGCCGACGCCGGCTCGCAGAAAATCGACTCATAGCGAGCCACGTAACGATAGGCGTCCAAGATCTCGTCGTCGGTGACCGCGCGGATGTCACCGAGTGACTCGTGGATGACCTCGAGCGCGGGAACCCAGCTGGCGGGATTGCCGATTCGAATCGCGGTGGCGATGGTCTCGGGGTTCGTGACCGGATGACCGAGGACGATCGGTGCCGCACCGGCAGCCTGGAAGCCCCACATCTTGGGCAGTATCTTGCAGCGTTCGGCGAAGTGATACTGCGTGAACCCACGCCAGTACGCGGTGATGTTGCCGGCATTGCCAACGGGGATCGACAACACGTCGGGCGCTTTGCCGAGCACATCGACGATCTCGAAGGCGCCGGTCTTTTGCCCTTCGATGCGATCGGGGTTGATCGAGTTGACGATCGTGATCGGTAGATGCTGGGTGAGCTCGCGCGCCAGGTTGAGCGCCTGATCGAAGTTGCCGCGGATCTGGAGGACCTGGGCGCCGTAGACGATGGCCTGGGCCAGCTTGCCCTGGGCAATCTTGCCCTCGGGTACCAAGACGACACAGTCCATGCCGGCCTTTCCGGCGTAGGCCGCGGCCGAGGCCGACGTGTTGCCGGTCGATCCGCAGATGACCGAGGTTGCGCCACCGGCTTTGGCCTTGGTGATAGCCATCGTCATGCCGCGGTCCTTGAACGAGCCCGACGGATTCAGTCCTTCGAATTTCAACCACACGTCGGCGTTCAGTCGCTCTGAGAGTCGCTCGGCGTGAATGAGAGGGGTGTGGCCCTCCTGCAAGGTCACGATCTCGTCGACGCCGTCAAGGTTGAACCACTGTGCGTACTCGACCAGCAAGCCCTGCCATCCGATCACGGGCGTTCTCCGTCGATCACTCGTAGGCACGCACCGATCGAGTCGACCGACTTGTGCTTGGCCAGTTCCTTGATGGTCGCATTCACACTGTCGGTCAGCGCCATGTGTGTGAAAAACGAAAGACGAGCTTCGTCACCGAAGCCCGACTGCTCCATTGACTGGATTGACACGCCGTTGTCGCCGAATATCCCCGCCACGGCGGCCAAGACGCCCGGTCGGTCCACGACGTCGATGCTGATGTAGAAGACGCTCTTCAGTTCTCCGGCCTCGACGCTGTGCAACGTGCGCACCACTCGGAAGGGGACGTCGTGACGATCGCTGAATCGATTACGGGCCACGTCGAGCAGATCGCCGAGCACTGCGGTCGCCGTGGCATTTCCCCCGGCGCCTTGACCGAGCCACATCAGTGGTCCACTTCGAACGCCTTCGACGAACACCGCGTTCATAGCGCCATGCACCGACGCCAATGGATGATCGACCGGAATCATGGCGGGGTGGGCTCGTCGTGATAACCCAGACTCGCCAATGCGTTCAGCCACGCCGAGCATTTTGATGACGTAGCCCGAACGTCGAGCGAACTCGACGTCGACTGAACGGATACCGACGATCCCTTGACGGTAGATCGCCTCACCAACGAGTTCGGTCCCGAAGGCGAGCGAGGCCAGGATCTGGACCTTGGCCGCGGCGTCGTAACCCTCGACGTCGGCACTCGGATCGGCCTCGGCGTAGCCGAGCGCCTGGGCCTCCTTCAGAGCGGCCCCGTAGTCGCTGCCTTCGCTCGTCATTTTGGAGAGGATGAAGTTCGTCGTACCGTTCACGATGCCCATGACGCGGTTGATTCGCTCGCCGGCCAGTGACGTTCGAAGGGCGCGAAGGATTGGAATGCCGCCACCGACGGCCGCTTCATAGAACAGGTCGGCGCCGTTCTGGTGGGCCAGTTGGGCCAGTTCGGTGCCGCACTCGGCCATCAAGGCCTTGTTGGCGGTGACCACCGAGACGCCGTGGCGTAACGCCGTCTCTATGTAGACCCGCGCCGGCTTGATGCCGCCGGCCAGCTCGACCAGGACGTCGAGATCGTCGTTATTGATGAGTCCGGCCACGTCAGTCGTGAGCAAATGCTTGGGAATCCCCTTGCGTCGCTTGGCTGCGTCGCGCACGGCGACCCCGACCAATTCGATCGGGCCGGTCGCGGCGTCAATGAGGGCATCACGACGACTTTCGTCACTCAACAGTTCCACGAGCGCGCCGCCGACGTTGCCGGCACCAATGATTCCGACTCGAACGACCGGCTTGTTCACCTTCAAAGGCTAACCGAGTCCTTCAGCCGTATCGATTTCAAACTTCGAGTCGCGCCATGTCGTCGAAGGTCTCGCGGCGCAGGACTTCGTGCGCGACGCCGTCACGTACGAAGAGCACCGCCGGACGAGGTACGCGGTTGTAGTTCGACGCCATCGAGTAGCCGTAGGCACCGGTCACCGGCGTCGCCACGATGCTTCGCACGCCGGTCGATTCGGGCAACCATGCCTCGTCGATCAGCACGTCGCCGCTCTCGCAGTGCTTGCCGACGAGTCGCACGTTCTGGGGCCGAGCCGCCAGCGGCTCGGCGACGTCAAAGGCCTCGTAACCCGATCCGTAGAGCACCGGACGAGGATTGTCACTCATGCCCCCATCGACCGCCATATACGTGCGTTGCGCGACCGGCTTCACCGCCCCTACTTCATAGAGCGTCACCGCGGCCCGGGCCACGATGGCCCGGCCCGGTTCGGCGAGGAGCCGCACCTTGGAATCCAATCCGACTTCGAGCGCGGCCGCTCGCACCGCGTCACCCCACTGGTGAATCGAAGGGGCTGACTCACCGGTGACGTAGGCAACACCCAGTCCGCCGCCGATGCACAACTCGTCGAAATCATCATCGGCGATGAACTTGGCCAAGATCGTGAGTGACTCGACGAATCCGATCAATTCGAAGATCTGCGATCCGATGTGCGCGTGCACTCCGTGCAACGTGAGACCAGGGATCGCGCGCAGTTGGTCAATCGCTCTTCGAGCGTCCCCGGTCGCGACCGAGAAGCCGAACTTCGTGTCCTCTTGACCGGTGCGTACGAACTCGTGCGTGTGCGCTTCGACGCCGGGCGTGACCCGAACGAGACAGTCGAGCCGCGACGAATCGCTGACGAGCGCCGAGAGCAGCGCGATCTCTTCGAAGTTGTCGACGACCAGACGATGCACGCCGACGGCGATCGCTCGCTCGATCTCGTCCAACGATTTGTTGTTGCCGTGCATGATGATCCGTCCAGCCGGCACGCCGGAACGCAGTACGAGGTCGAGCTCTCCCCCGGTGGCGACGTCGATGCAGAGACCCTCTTCGAAGGCCAGTCGGGCCATCGCTCCGCAGAGGAAGGATTTCGAGGCGAAGGCGGCGCCATCGTCGAAGGCGCCGGCGGCCTCTCGACACCGAGCGCGCAACGTCTCTTCGTCGTACACGAAGAGTGGTGTTCCGTAAGAGCCTGCGAGACCACGCAACGACACCCCGCCGATGGAAACGTCATTCGCCGAGAATTCGGCGGTGTCCGGAAGGAGCGACAAGGGAATCGGCTCTGCACTCATAAATGAACATTACGAGATGACCTCGTCACTTACGAAATGGGGTCGCAAAATCTCAGAGGTAGGATTCGCCCATTGCCCTCGTAGCTCAGTGGATAGAGCATTGGCTTCCGAAGCCAAAGACGTTGATGGCTATCGGCACCTTCGATCCGGCTCTCCAAGTCGTGACTTCGACATCAATCCCCATTACGTCGTCGTTGGCAAGGGCGTGCCGAGCGAACGCAAGGTGAGTGCGGCTTCCGCGGCCGAAGCTGGCGTAGCTATCAGATAGCCCTGGATGCTTTCGCATCCCATCTCGACCAGTGCGGCGAGTTGGTCCGGAGTTTCGACTCCCTCTGCGATGCAGGACATCCCAAGAGCGCTCACTACATCAACGATGCTCATTACCATCGCCTCTCCAGACTTTTCGGCAGTCAACCGGTCTATGAAGGTCTTATCGATCTTGACGATGTCTACCGGAAGAGTCGCAAGTCGACTGAGAGACGAATAGCCGGTTCCATAATCGTCGAGAGCGATCCTCAGGCCCAATTCTCTCAAGCAGTGCAGGCGAGTCAACTCAGCATTGAAGTCGAGCATCAACGTGCTCTCCGTTATCTCCAACACCAAACAACTGGGCGGAAGACCCGAATCCAGAAGGGCGCGAGAGACACGGTTGACGATCTCCGGATCCCCAAGTTGGCGAGCGGACATATTTACGCTCACGTAAAAGGATTCGTCGACGACGCCGGACTCTCTCCACGACTGAGCTTGTGCACAGGCCATATTCAGGACCCAATCGCCGAGCACGATAATCAATCTGGTGGACTCGGCTACTTCAATGAACTCGATTGCTGGGATCATCCCGAATCGCTCATGGTTCCATCTGACCAGCGCTTCGGCGCCCATCACATTCAAATTGCGGGTGGAAACGATCGGCTGGTAGAACACTTGCAAATTCTTCTTTTCAAGGGCTCGAAATAGATCGGTAGCAATGTCATGCCGATGGACTACCTGGCTGTACATATCTGGTTGAAACAATTCACTGCGGCTTTTTCCAGCTCGCTTGGCTGAACCCATCGCCAGACTGGCGTTTCGCAAAAGGCTGTCCGGACTATCGTCTAGCGAACCATTTAGCGCGATTCCGACGCTCACGTGAACAGGCAGGCTCCCGTCACCGACGCGAATGGGTTGGTCGAACATGTTCACGATGCGATGAGCGACGGCCTGTGCCACATCGGCCAGACCGCTGATCTCAATCAGGATTGCGAACTCGTCTCCCTCGAGTCGAGCGAGTGTGTCACCAGGTCTCATCGCGAGCGCCAAGGTGTCGCCGGCTGCCGCGAGAACCTTGTTACCCGCATCGTGACCAATGCTGTCATTGATGTTCTTGAAGTTGTCGAGGTCGATGTACAGCACAGCGATGGAGTTGACCTGGCCACGAGTCCGATCAAGTTGATGACTCACCTGGTCAACGAAGAACGCCCTGTTCGCGAGTCCCGTCATCGAGTCGTGAAACGCCAGATCATGAAGTTGTAGTTCAAGGGAGTGATGTTCGGTTATGTCATGGCTGTTCAATACGATGGCGCTGACATCGGGATCCTCCAGCATGTTGGTCATGACGGTGATCACTATGCGCGTGCTGCCATCGCTTCGTATCCAGCGGCTCTGTCCTTCGACGGTAGCCAGACGACCCTCGGTCTGCACCTTCGCGAGCTGATCCCTGAAGGTGGGGGTGTCCTCAGGGAGAACGAACTCGCTCCAATGGTGCCCAATGGTTTCGTCGGATTGACGGCCCAGCATGGCGAACACGGGGGGGCTTAGATAAAGGATGCGGCCGCTACTCTCAACGAGGGTGACGAGGTCGGTCGACTTTTGCATCAGTGATCGGAATCTGCGTTCGTTTTTCTCTCGGATCCGCTCTTCCGTCAACTCGACACCCTTCAACGCCAAACCCATTTCGGCACATAACATCCGCACCGACGACGTCAGATTCAAAGCATTGTCTGAGGAGTAACTCACTCGGAGGTACCCGCGGATTTCGTTGCCCACCTTCACCGGCTCGGCGAACAGAAACACGGAAGCAGACCCACCGTTGGCCTGCCTCACGATGACCGGTATCTGACTCGCGACGTCTCTTCCGATTTCTTGGCCCGTCGCTCGCACGGGCCCGTCCGATCGGTCGCCGACTTTGACGGTTGCAGGTCCAGCTACGGCCACCACCGTTGGATTCAACCGGTCATCCTTGACGAACGTCGCCCACGACTCTCCACCACAAGCGAGCGATACCGCAGTGCGAACACCGGCGTCGGCAATCGTCCTTAAGTCGCTGGCACCCACGAATGCTTTGGCTGCGGTGATGAGCACCGTCTGGCGTATCGCGGCCTCAGCCAAGTTGCGGTTGGCCGTGTCGAGAGTCTTGGTGATAATCCAAAGTCGAAGCAAGATCATCATGAACACGAGAGCCGCGGCGCTCGTAAGAAGAACTAAATCGGAGCGCTGGCCGATCAGTTCTCGGGCGATGATCACGGCCGGCGTCGTCATCGCGGCTATCGACAGGACCACGAGCGCAGCGTGTGGGCGCCGTGGCTCACTTGACTCTGTGGGTTCGGCGAGGCGCACCATCGAGGGATGAAGTGCTGCCGCACCCCACAGCGCGTACGAAAGAAGCCATCCAGTATCGATCGGGGTGGCGTTCGTGAATGAGTACCAGCCGTGAACTTGAGCGAGTGCATAGAGACCATCCACCACGAGCAAGAGCGTCACGCTGGCGAAGAGCAGCCGGTAACTGAAGTTGCGCACTCCCGTGCTGAACACCAGACGAATGATGATGACGACCAGGAGCAGGTCCCACATCGGGTAGGCGATGGCCGTTAGACGTCCCCCCACGCTCAAGGCTGGTTCGTGCGCGTAGTGCCCGAGGATGCTGATCCACGCCAGGACACCGACCGCAACGGCGACGATGAGCCCATCGAGTGCAGAACTGAATCCTGCATTCGGCGTCCGGCTTCGGACAAGCAGCAGCGCGCCCACACCGATGACGGGGTACGCTGCGAGATAGAAGAAGTCCGCGACCGACGGCGTCGGAACCGTATGACCTACGAAGATGTAGACGTTGAATATGACGTCGCCTACCGCGAACAACGCCATTCCCGCCGCGAATGCCCACCAAGGTCCGCGTTTCTCAGGTCGATTAATTCGGATTCCAACCAAGATCGCAGCGACGGATGAAAACCCGTAAACGTCGTACACGACGCTCTGGGTCGTCCCACTTGTGGCAAAGAAATAGATCGGGACGCCAATCGTCAAAATCGCGAGGTAGTACCACCACGCCCGCGTCGCGGCCGTGTTCGGTCGCGACATCACGAACGTTTTCGCTTGATTCCCGGTGAGCTTGAGCTCAACATGGTGTGAGCCACTGTCGCAATCTCCCACGTCCCCACGGTGCCGCTCCCGGGAATGGTGGGAATTGCGCCAGAATTGTTCAAAGTACCACTTTCGGCCCCCAGAACGAGGAAAATGGGGGATGCTTACGACCCACTTTTGGGGTTTCGTGTGCCGACTAATCTTGCGTGGAGTGGGCGAGATCCACTACGGCCCTCGTAGCTCAGTGGATAGAGCATTGGCCTCCGAAGCCATGTGCGCAGGTTCGACTCCTGTCGGGGGCACACTGTCGGGGGCACACTGTCGGGGGCGCCAAACACTAATTACGTCGATGCATGATGTACCAGAATCTCGGACTCGTTACTGAGTAGCCTGCTACAGGCTGACCCTTTTGGACCGGCAACTCGTGAGCAGGAAGCGGGCTTATCGGTCAATGTACGCAGGCTCTTCGAGGCGAAGGTTGACGTTGTAGACCGTTACCAGTTGTTGAGCTACGAATGTGCCAATGACGAGTTCACCGGTCGAGGTGAAGTGAATTCCGTCGGGCTTTCTCAGTGCACTTTGTACATTGTTCACCACGGCACCTCCCCGGTAGTTGCCGCTTTTCGTTGTCAAGAGATGCCACATCGGCTGGAACGTAACGCCGGGCGTCGACGTGGCCAACTGACGATAAATGGCGTTCAACGTCCGAAGACCTTTGCTGTAGCTCTTCGGCGCAACGATTGGAAGACCGACCCAGAACGCGTACGCGCCCGCCTTAGTCACCATCCGATCGATCCGACGAACGCGCGCAACGTAGGCGCTACGCCACTTCGTCGAATCGAATGGTTGCGACACTCCGTCGACGGCAAGTGCATGTTCATCGTTCGCGCCAAACATGATGACGACGAGATTGGGACGGTAGTCGTGCAAGTCAGACTTCAGATGGGCTGGCCAATTGTAATACCACGACGCGGAAAGACCGGTCGACGTTTTATTGCGTTGGATCAATTTCAACCCCGGCGTGAACTGAAGTTCATGTCGAATGCCGTATTCGAGGTCGTCACCGAGCGAGTCGCCAATCTCGAGAAGTCGACAATGGCCCAGCGCGAACGGCACGTGATGAGGTGTTGTCGTTGATGTCGAAGTGCTCGTTCGCACCAGTGCTGACACCGGGGTGAAGCCGCATCCGCGCGAGGGCAGTCGAAATGCAGCGTTGTCCGCAACGGGAATATCCAACGGGTCCTTGAACGGCGATGTGATGCTTCGTGCCGAAATTGCCACCGTGCTCGATGAGGGATGCGACGTAGGTGTCGACATAACTTGATTGACGTGCGAGTCGCGCGACGACGCCGATGCAGCGTTAATTCTGGTGAACTGACACCCAGCGACTACCAGCGTAGCCAAGGTCGCCGCCCTCAGGCACCGCATCCGTGGGCGCCGGGACGTTGGACAAGAGGTCAAGGGAGTCTTCGTCGCGCATTCAACGCTAACAGGCAAGCGAAGCCGCGCGCACTTGTTGACAATTCCACCCCAAAGCCAAGTACGCCGGTTCGACACCTGTCCACTCTCTAGTGCAGTCATATAGCGTCGAGGCCGCCACGTAGTCTGGAAGGAAACGCACTTCTTGACTCCGCATTGATCCGACTCGTCGCGACCACTCACTCAGTGATGGATGTCATCTTCGTGCGCAGCGTGCGTGGTCGGTTCAAGCTGGAACGTCGAATGCGTGATCTTGAAATGTTCGGAGAGGCATGACTGCAGATCGTCCAGAACTTGCGGTGCGTGTCCGGTATCAAAACAGTGATCTTCGACAATCACGTGAGCGGAAAGGGTGACTGAACCAGACGTGAGGGTCCAGGCGTGAAGGTCATGGATATCCAGAACGTGCGCTAAGTCCATCAAGTGTGATCGAACCTCATTGAGATAGAGATCTTCGGGCGTGCCTTGGAGGAGAATGCGACCCGAATCGCGCAAGAGCCCCCATGACGAATAGAGCATCAAGATGACCACCAGAAGTGACGCGATGGAATCCGCTCTCGCCCAATGAGTCAAGGCAACGATTAGGCCCGAGGCGGCCGTTCCCACGAATGCAAACAGGTCCGTTCGAATGTGAGCGAAGGCAGCGCGCACGTTCAATTTGTTCCGATTCGCTCGCGCAAGGATGCGGACCGCCGCAACGTTGATGACCACTCCGATCAGGGCGATCGTCAAGACGAGTCCACCCGACACGTGTTGAGGTGTGACCAGCCTGAAGACCGCTTCCACGGCCACAGTGATCGCCACGGCAATGAGCAACATCCCGTTGGCCGCCGCGGCGAGAATCTCGGCTCGCTTAAAGCCGTACGTCCAGAGTTCACGAGCAGGTTTTCTGGCGAGGTGAATGGCCCACGCGCTCAGAACGAGGGCCACGACGTCGGTCACCATGTGCCCGGCGTCGGCGTAGAGGACCAGCGAATCACCGAAGATCGCCGCGGCGAGCTCGATGATGAGGAAAAGGACGATCAGCGAAAGCGCCACGAGGATGAGTCGCATGTCCGCGTCGGTTTCGATCCCATGGACCGAATCGTTCGGACCAGAACCCTTAGTCACGGCGTGCCCACCCCAAACCTGGCGATGCCGTATATCTCGCTCCGATGTCCGTATCAGCGGGCGGCGCCATTCGCCAAACCTACTCCTGACCCTGCGACGCCTTACGGCCCTATATCACCAAGGCCGGTCTCTTCGAAAACACGCATCACCACTTCTTCGGGAGTCAGATGGTCCACGTCGATAACGACGTCTTCCACCGACGCGTAGAGCGGATGACGCGCGACGTAGAGGTCGCGAAGTGACCGCTCGGGGTCGGCGCCGAGGCGGGGCCTCGCTTCAGACCGTTTGACGCGCTCGATGAGTGTGTCGATCGAAGCGCGCAGCCACACGACGACGCCGGAACGAACGAGTAATGCACGATCCGTCTCGGACAAGACGGCACCGCCGGCGACCGCGATCACCACTGGTGTTGGAGCGTTGACCGCCTCGACCAACACCTTGCTCTCCAACGAACGAAGCGCACCGTCGCCCTCTGTGTCATAGATCTCTTGAGCCGTGCGACCGGTATCGGCCAGTAGTTGGACGTCGGAGTCCAGGAACGACCACTCGAGTCTCTTCGCACAGAGTCTCCCGACCGTGGTCTTGCCGACCGCCATCATGCCGATCAACATCAGTCGGTCCGTCATACGGTCACTCGGATATCACACGTCTAGTCATGTCAACGTATTCTTCTCCACGGCGCATGCACTCCGCGATCGATCAAATCCCGAGGGACGATTTAGCCACTTCTTAGGCACCCACTAGGACCCGTTGAACTTCAGCCGCGATACTTAAACGCGACTTGAGTGTGCCGAAAAGGAGATCCCGATGGATTGGGACGACGAGAAGTCAGAAGTTCCAACGAGTGACGAGGTCACAACTGACCCACCTCCGGCCAAGACGATCACCATGAGCAAAGTCCAGTGGCGCTTCGCCAAAGGTTTCAGCGCCCTCGTCCTGATCCTCGCAATCGGTGGTGCGGGATTCATCCTGGGCCACGACGTCGTCACGCCGAAACCGCTCCGCAGCGCGGCGCCCGGCTTCACGTACCCGTCCTTCCCGTCGGGCGGCTTCGGTAACGGGGGCTTCTCACCTTCGTTCCAGTATCCGACGGTGTCTCCGCAGAACACGAAGGCTCAGGCCGCGACCGCCAAGATCGCGAGCAAGGTCGACCCCGGTCTCGTTGACATCACCACGAGCTACGCCGGCGCGAGCGGTTCCGCCGAGGGAACCGGCATGATCCTCACTTCCAACGGCCTGGTCCTCACCAACAATCACGTCGTCGAAGGCGCCTCGTCGTTGTCGGTACGTGACATCGCCACCAACACGACGTACGTCGGCACAGTGGTCGGCTATGACTTGAACCAAGACGTGGCGCTCATCCAATTGAAGAACGCCAGTGGACTGACGACCATCAAGACGGCGAATTCGGACAAGGTCACCCCGGGCGAGAAGATCGTCGGAATCGGCAACGCCGGCGGACTCGGGGGCACGCCGAGCTACGTCGCCGGCAGCGTCGTCGCGCTCAATCAAGGAATCACCGCCGGTGATGAGACGAACCCGACCGGTTCAGAGCACTTGAGCGGACTCATTGAAGTGAATGCCGCGATCGAGCCGGGTGACTCCGGCGGACCGTTAGTGAATGACAAGGGCAAGGTCGTTGGCATGGACACCGCAGGCTCAGACCTCAACGGTGGATTCGGTTACCAATCCAACGGCACCTCGACGAACCGCGGCTACGCCATCCCCATCAACACCGCCCTCTCGATCGTCTCATCAATTCGAGAAGACAACGCCGTCTCGGGTGTCCACATCGGGGCGACGGCGTTTCTTGGTGTCGAATTCGCCTCGGCCACCTCAACGGGTGGCGGCGCGAATGCTTCAGGCGGTGTCACGATTGCCGGCACGGTGCCCGGCACTCCCGCGGCTCAAGCCGGACTCGTTGCCGGCGACACCATCACCGAAATAGCCGGTCAGCCCGTGACCTCGGGCAGTGGCCTCCAAAGCATCCTTTTGACGAAGAAGCCCGGCGACACCATCGAGGTGACATTCGTGAACACGAGCGGGACTTCCGAGACCGTGAGCGTCACTCTGCAGTCCGGTCCGGCTCAATGAGGATCGAGCACTTCTCCGGTGGGATTACTCCCGACCAGCGCCTGACCCGAGTGAATAACACCGAAATAGCGTCGGCGATCGAATCAATTGAGCCCAGTGGTACCAGAGGTGGAATGCCCCACGCCTGACGAGCCGTGCTTTTCGTCGTCGTACTCGTAGCCGGGGCGACGCGACCTTTTCGGGACAGGATCTCACGATAACGTCGGTTAACTGATGAGTAAACGTGAATAGCAGGCTGCACGCAATGCGATGGGTTGTTTTTGGTGAAGTGGCGTTTCTCTTCTTCATGGGAGTGAGCGTCGCGCTCCATCCGGGCTTCGTGCTCGCCCGACACGAAGGCGGGATCAGTGAGTACGGCGTGCACGTAAAGACTGCGGTGCTCTACACGCTCGCCTGGGTGATGCTCGCCGGCGCCAATATGCGCGCGGCGCGCGCGTGTGGTGGCCGTGGCGTGCGCTCGGAGAATATGCGAAAGTTGCTCTTGTCCTACAGCGTCGCCTCTTCCCTGGTGCTTATCAGCACCTACTTCTACTCTCTTGACGCGGTGTTGAAGTACATCCACTATGGCCTTGGGGCCCTACTCGTGGTGTTCATGAGCGCGGCGGCCTATTGGCTGTTTCGTCAGTTAGCGGACGTCCCCTGGGCCAGGGCTGCTCTCTGGGTCCAGTTGCTAGGAAGCACCGCCGCCCTCTTGAGTTTCGCAGGTGTGTTCCATGTGCTCTTTTGCGCCGAATCGTTCTCCAACGTGGGGTGTGCGATTTTGCTTGCCAAGACGTGCAGCAGGTCACATGATGAAGGAGTTGACGACATTGCGGTAGTTGCGGTGGCGCGGTAGTCGTTTGCGGCCACCCGTAACGTGGGTTGTCGATCGTCAAATGTCGGCGATGTACTTATCAACCACCTATCTCATCTCGTTGGAATGCGCCGCTACGGCACGATGAGCATGCGCACGGTGTCAGTGATCTGCGCACCACCCGAGGTCGAACCGGCCATGATCACGACCGGGTCGCCAGACTTTGCGGTGCCCGATTGCTTGAGACGCGTCACCGCAACCTCGCAAAGTTCATCGATGTCCTGGGCCGGAGAGACGTAGATCTCCTGCACCCCCCACGATGCGTGGAGCTGACGCGCGGTGGCGTCACTCGGCGTGATGGCGACGATGGGCATGGGCGGGCGGAATCTCGAGATGGCACGGGCGGTCATGCCGGAGCGGGTGCACGCGACGATCGCTACCGCATCTTCTTCCATCGCCGCACGCCAGGCAGCCCCCGTGATGGCGGCCGTAACCCGTGTCGAGCGCGTCCCGGCGCCGATCTGTTGGACGCCGAGGCCCGCTCCCCAACCCTTGTAGTCGAAGTACTCCTCGGCCCGACGAACGATGCGGTCCATCGTGGTCACTGTCGCCACCGGGTCGTCACCGATCGCCGTCTCACCACTGAGCATGACCGCGCTGGCTCCGTCGAGCACGGCGTTGGCGACGTCGGTCACCTCGGCGCGTGTCGGGACCCGCGAGTGCGTCATCGATTCAAGCATCTGAGTAGCTACGACGACCGGTCGCGCGTAGCGAACGCCGTGGCGCACGATCTCCTTTTGCAGGTGCGGGACCTCTTCGATCGGCATGCGAACACCGAGGTCGCCGCGCGCGACCATGATCGCATCGGAGACAGTGATGATCTCATCGAGGTTCTCAACGCCCTCGCCGGTCTCGATCTTGGCCATCATCATGACGTCGTCACGCGCCAGTGCGGTACGCACCGAGACCATATCGAACGCCGATCGCACGAAGGACACCGCGAGGATCTCGAAGGATTCAGTGTGGAGCGCCTCCAGGCGTTCGCGGTCGCCCTCGGTGGGAAGGCGGTCGTTGAGCAATGATGACGGCAACGACAGGCCGGGCTTTCCCATGACCGACCCACCCGACGTCACGCGCGCCCGGGCCTTTGATCCGGCCTGCTCGACCAAGAGCGAGACGCCGCCGTCGCCAATATGGATCTGGTCGCCGACGCTCAGCTGGGCCAACACGTTCAGGCGCTCCACGACGATACGCCCCGCACTCGAACTCTGGTCGAATCCCTCGCTTAGTTCGATCTCGTCGCCGACCGCGAGCGCAACCGGCGTCGTGCCAAAGGAGCCAGCGCGAATCTTCGGTCCCGGGATGTCCACCATGATTGCGCGGTCCGGCACGAGAGCTCGCACCCGGCGAAGTCGCTCGATGCCGGAGGGAATGTCACCGTGGGCGAAGGAGAGTCGAAAGACGTCAACGCCAGCCACGGCCAGGGCCTTGAGGACGTTGTCGCTCTCTGAGGACGGGCCGATGGTGGCTACGATTCGCGTGCGTCGCACGTGGTTCCCTTCGTTTACTTTGGTCAAGTCTAAGGGAAGAAAAAACGGGCTTCGAAAGGGTTCACCCTGCGTTCATGTTGATTCGTGACGAACCGGCACGACAACGTCGGATCCGTCGACGTCGACGACCCGCAGGTTCATGCCGTAGCGCTTCGCCAACTCGTCACTGCGAATGACGACGGCGGCCGTCCCGTCAAGCACCACTTCGCCGAGGTCGAGCAGCACGAGACGATCGGCGAACTGACCGGCCAGCGTCAGGTCGTGCAACGTCGCTACGACCGTGAGACCACACTCATGGACTTCGTGCTTCATCAGCTCGAGCATGTCCATTTGGTGGCGCAGGTCGAGCCCAGTAATCGGTTCGTCCAATACGACGACCATGGTGGACTGAGTGAGCGCGCGCGCGAGGACCATGCGTTGACGCTCCCCTCCCGAGAGCGTCGCCCCGTCACGATCGCGGAAGCCGACCAACGACAGTCGCTCCAGCACCGACTCGACGATCTTTCGGTCGCCCACACTTGGAGGATGGAAGAGACCGTGATGCGCGACGCGTCCAAGGGCGACGTAGTCATAGACGCTCATGCCGCTCGGCACGACCGGGTGTTGCGGGACCAGAGCCACTCGTAGCGCCCGCTCTCGTTCGTTCATCGTCGCGAGCGAGTGTCCAAGTATCGACACTGAACCGTGCGACGGTTGTCGAAGACCGGCGATCGTTTCGACCAACGTTGTCTTGCCGGCACCGTTGGGTCCGATGACCGTGGACCAGGTGCCCGGTTCGAACGCCAACGTCACGTTCGAGATCAACTCCTTGGCGCCGGCGCGAACGCTCAACTCGCGTACTTCGACCGAACTCATACCGCCACCGGTCGACGAAGACTGAGGATGATGACGAAGACCGGCGCGCCGATCAACGCGGTCACTACACCGAGGGGCAACTCCGACGGCGCGATCACCGTGCGCGCGACGGTGTCGGCGAAGACCAGAAATGCGGCCCCGAAGATCACCGAGATCGGAAGGATCCGTCGATACGACGTCCCGACCAACAGTCGCACAATGTGCGGCACGATGATGCCGACGAAGCCAACCAATCCAACGGCCGACACGATCGCCGCCGTGCCGAGCGACGAGGCGGCGATCACGACGAATCGCACTCGACGCACCGGCACGCCCAGCGAGCGCGACTCGTCTTCGCCCACGCTCATGACGTCGAGCGCTCTTCCGGCTCCGACGCAGATGATGATGCAGACGATGACGTAGGGAAAGACCAGCCAGACCGTGCCCCAGCCGGCACTCGCGAGCGATCCCAAGAGCCAGATGTAGACCCGGGTGATCGAATTGGCGCTGGATTGTTGCTGAAGGAACGTCTGAGCACTGGTGAGCAAGGATGCGACCGCCACGCCGGCCAAGATCAACGTCGCCGTATTCGAACGCATCGATCTCCCACCGATCAGCCAGGTCACGATCACCGCTCCCATCGCACCGACGAACGCGAGGAGCGGCGTCCAGGTCGGCGTGCCCACGCCGTGACTGATGTCGATGATCGCGAACGTGGCGCCGAGACCGGCGCCGGCGGCGACGCCCAGCAAATACGGATCGGCGAGCGGATTGCGAAAGACACCCTGGTAGGTCCCGCCAGCGACGGCCAACATCGACCCAGCGAGCAGTCCAATCACCATCCGGGGCCCTCGGATCTGCCAGACCACGTCCCACTGCAACGGCGTCAACGTGTTGTGACCGATACCGACGTGGGCGAACAGCTCACCTACCAATCGCCAAGTGGGAATCGAAGTTGGTCCAATGACCAACCCGCACACGATGGCGACGAGCAATGCCCCGAAGGTCACGGCCGCGACGATCGCCACTCGACGTTTCGTGGGCGGGTTGGTCCTCAATCGGCTACTGCCAGAGTTTGGAGTTCTTGAGCGCGCCCTTCACCGACGCCGTGAGTTGATTCATCAAGAGACTGAGGCGTGGACCCCAACGCGACGCGATGTCGTCGTTCAGGCCGATCACTTCGCCGTCTTTGACCGCAGCCACGTTAGAAAATCCGGGACGCTTGGCAACGGTCGCCGCCGACGCCTTGCAACAGATCGTGTCAGCGAGCAAGATCATCTTCGGATTCGCGCTCACGATGTACTCGGCACTCAACTGCGGATACCCCGCATCGGCCGTGGTGTTCTTCGGATCGGCGATATTGACTACCCCGAGTTCCTTCAACAGTGAGCCGACGAACGTGGAGCTCGTGAGCGAGTAGTACGTCGTGTCGAGCTCGTAGTACGCGGTGAGGGTCTTACCGGGGTGCTTGGGCACTGATGCGACGTCCGCGGCGATGGTCGTCTTGATCGAGGCGGCCAAGGTGTCGGCTTTCTTCAAGTGGCCGCTCAGCGTGCCGAGTTGCCTGATCTGGAAGAGGGCACCGGCCTCGTTCGTGGGCGCGTCTTGTTCGATGACCTTGATGCCCTGCGCCGTGAGCTTCTCCTTGATGTCGTTGGCGTCGTAGGAGATGATCACCAGGTTGGGCTTGGAAGAGGGGTGGGCGCTCGTGGTCTTGCAGATCCCGATGATGGCTTCGACACTGGGATCGAGCGCGTTGATGCGCTTCTTGGGCAGGCCGGTTTTCGGATAGTTCGAGTCGGTGTCGACCGCCTGGACCTGCTTTCCGGCACCGATGGCGTAGAGCGTCTCGGTGGCCGTGGGCGAGAGCGACACGACACAACTGGGTTTCGTCGCGGCGCTGGCCCCGCTCGAAACGATGAGCGGAATCGCCAACGCACTCAAGAAGAGCGCGAGAGTCAACCGTAGGGACTTGAACATTGATATCTCCTTTCCGTCGAAGTGGGTTGGGCGACGGATGGATATCCGAACGACCGCTCCTTACCTCGAGAGCTGTCTTCACATCTCCTCGCGGAAGGCGACCTGGCTACATGGTCGTAATGCGACCACTTACAGTTGCGGGACAGCGTTGGAGTCTCACCAACTTCGCTGCCGCGAGGCACATTTGACACTAGTGCATCCGTCAATGTCACCACGAGAAAATTTGATGTCGCGACCTAATGTGGCATTCATGGTCGATGCCCCGAAACGGTCCGTGGGCGAAACCATCACCCAGCTAGTGGTCATTGCGATCCTCATTGCCATCCTGATTGGCGCCATCATCATCTTTCGCCAGTACGTCGAATCGCACAATTCGAGTAACTCGATCTCGACGAAACCGACCTTCACGTTCACGTGTTGTGCCGGATTCAATTCCAACGTCGTCTATCACCCGGGCGACATGGTTCGCGTTGCGTGGACACCTGTCGAAGACAGTCCCGGTGATTATCCGAAGGGAATCGTCACGTTGAGCGCGTCGCTTTCGGACTCCTTCACCAGTGTCCAACTAATTAAGTCGAGCGCGATATCCGACCCGTCCATCTCCAAAGGGCCGTTCATCGCGACCGACCGACTTCGCGTGTCCAATCGATCCGGCATTTCGCCCATCACAAGCTTTCGGATACCAAACGATGCTCGCCCCGGTTACTACGACCTCGTCACCACGGTCAGTCAAACGGACTTGTCGACGAGCGGTGCTTCGATCTTCGTGATCCGACGACATTCGTGAACTTGGATTCGTGACGATGACACGCCGAAAGCGTCTTCCTCGAATTCGAGGCGTGCCGACACGTTTCTCGAGGCACCAGGCGACTCGTGAACATCATGGAGTCCGAGTGCTACATAACGACGATCACCTCATTGCTCGGACCCCAATCGAATCTCGTGCCCGCGAATGCGTTCATGTGGGCGTTCTTCCAAGCCCGTACCCTGCCGTAATTCGTTGACGACACTTAGACGCGAGCGTGGTCAGCCGACAGTCATTCCTCCGTCGACCGCCACGTCGGCGCCAGTGATGGCCGACGCCGCGGGCGAACATAGCCAAGTGATCGTCGAGGCGACTTCGGTCGGTTCGATGAGTCGGCCGATGGGTTGTTGCTGGGCGAACTCTTCGGCGCTGCCAAGGTCGTACACCTTGGCTGACGCATCAAGCAGCGCCGTTCGCGTCGACCCGGGACTGACGACGTTCGCGGTCACGCCGTAGTGCGCGAGGTCCATCGCAGTGCCGCGAATCAGACCGACCACGGCGTGCTTAGCCGCCGAATACGCCGCCAGGTGATAAAGCCCGGTGCGGCCGGCGGCCGAGGCGACAGCCACGATCCGACCGTGCGCGTCCTTGCCATTGGCGATCAACGTGGGTGCCGAGGCCTCGATGAGTCGACGGGTACCGAGGACATTCACCGACCACACCGCGTCCCACGCGGCGTCAGTCAACTCCCAAATCGGCGCGCCGCCCGCGACGACGCCGGCGCACGCGACGACGGCGTCGAGGCGTCCAAAGTGCCGCGTCGCGGTCTCAACCGCGAGTTGCATGTCCGAGGCGCTACGCACGTCGCCAACGAGACCGAGGACCGAATCGCCGTGGTGAGCCACGACGACGTCCAGGTCCGCTGACGTCGCCAAGGCATACGGGACCTCAGGGATGTCGCGACATCGATCCACCGCGATCACCCGATAACCGTCGTTGACCAGTGCGTCGACGGTCGCGGCACCGATGCCGCGCGCGGCGCCGGTGACGATGGCGACCCGAATCACTGGCCCAGCCTTCGAAAGAAGTCCTCAGGTGCGACGACGTCACTGCGAGTCAGTTCGCTCACGTCGGACTTGCCGAGGGCGAGCAGCGTCGAGTCGATGCCACCGCGCAGGATGTCGAGTACGTTCTCCACGCCGGCTTGACCTTCTGCCGCGAGTCCCCAGAGGTACGCTCGTCCGATCATGACCGCGTGCGCCCCGAGGGCCAGGGCCTTGACGACGTCGCTCCCCCGTCGGACTCCTCCGTCGAGGAGTACTTCGAGCTGGTCGCCGACGGCGTCGGCCACGGCCGGAAGGGCGCGAATCGGCGCCGGCGTGCCGTCGAGATTGTTGCCCCCGTGGTTCGAGACCGAGAGCGCCGTCGCGCCGAGATCGACGACACGCTTGGCGTCATCGACGCGGCTCACACCCTTCACCATGAAGGGGCCTTCCCAGTTGGAGCGCAGCCACGCGACGTCGTCCCAACCGGGCGGCGGACTCTGCATCCATTCGTAGTACGCACCGAAGAACGTCGGCGGCTTTTCACCGGACTTGGCCATGTTCGGCGTCAACAGCCCGGGCATATGACGGGTCTTCGCATAGGACCAGAACCAGCGCGGACGCATCGCCACTTCCGGGCCCAGCTTCACGACGGCCTTTAGTCCGATCTTGTCGGGGATCCATGGACTGCCCCAGTCACGCCCGTTGGCGAAGGACCAGTCGAGCGTGAGGATGATGCCCTTCGCGCCAGCGTCGCGTGCCCGAACTAGTCGCGCGAGCATCGTGTCGCGGTCCCCCGACCAGTACATCTGAAAGAGCACCTGGGAGTTCACGGCGCAGACCTCTTCGATCGACCTGCTGGCAAAAGAGCTGAGCCCCATCGCGACACCGCGATTCGCCGCAGCCCTGGCTACCGCCACCTCGCCGTCGGGGTGCACGGCCTGGACACCGGTCGGCGAGATCAGGACGGGCATCGAGACCTCTTGTCCCATCACTGTCGTGGCCATCGTGCGTTCAAGTTTGTTGCCGGCCACGTGCGGCGCGAATCCCAACTGGTCGAAGGATTCCAGATTGTCCCTTGACGAAAGTCCTTTTTCGGAACCGGCGACCAGCGCCGCGTACACCGACTTGGGGAGACGTTTCTCGGCTCGACGCTGGGCGACGGCCACCGACTCAAACCACTTGCTCGCCATCAATTACCCATCTCTCGACTCAATGCGACTTTCCCCTCCGGCATACCCAATTGGTGAAGGAGTAAGGCAAATATACCCACCCCAATCTCTTAGTTCTGAGCCGAAGTTTCTCCTAGACGCCAATGAGAGCCGACGCTTCGGTTGACGATTCTTCGGGGTGAGCCATCGCAACAAGGTTCTGATGCTTCGGTCTTACCTCTCCTCCACGTCCAGTAACGGAGCTTGTCCCCGCCAGGCCTTGTCGGGCCAGGTTGATGGCCGCGTTCACATCGCGGTTGATGCTGAGGCCGCAGGCCTCACAACAGAACACCCGTTCGCCAAGGGACAGCTTGGTTTTCACTGTTCCACAGCGGTTACAGGTTTTCGATGACGGGTAGAACCTGTCGACTTTGACCAACCTCGATCCGTGCCACTTGGTCTTGTACTCCAGTTGGCGCACGAACTCACCCCAGGCGGCATCGCCGACATGTTTGGCGAGGGAGTGGTTCTTCAACATGCCCGCGACGTTCAGTTTTTCAACCACGATGACGTCGCAGTTCTTGGCGAGACGCGTCGTCGTCTCGTGGATCAGGTTCTTGCGAGAGTTGGCCACGTCGGCGTGGACTTTCTGGACGCGAGCGTGGGCTTTCTTCCACCGGTTCGACGAAGCGATGCCGCTGCGCGGACCCTGCCGACGAGAGGCGATCCGTTGTACATGTGCCAACTTCGTCTCGGCTGAGACGAAATGTCGCGGGTTGGCAACGTCGAGCACGTGTTTTCCGTCGGGGGTGGCGCCGGTATAGAGGTTGGAGAGTCCCACGTCGACGCCGATGACTCTCTCTGGTGATCGGGTTGAGGGCATCCGACGTTCAACTTCAACTGTAAAAGAGATGGTCCATTTGCCAGCGCGTTCGGAGACGGTCGCGGCGAGGATCCGCCCGGTGCCACGATCGAGGTGTCGATAGAGCTTGCGGGTCGATTCGTAAGTCTTAACCTCTCCGATCCGATTGATGCGCACATGTTGGGCATCGGCGAGACATACAGCGCTGTTCTCGAATCTCACTGAGCCACCTCGAACTTTCGTCTTGAAAGTTGGATAACTGGGTGAGGTAGGCCACTGGTTCAGCAAACCACTATTGCGGTTCAGGTCTCGACCGAGCCATCGTGGTGGCTTCTCAGCGCACCGGCCCGAGACCAGCGGCCCCCGCAACGTGAGTCAACCTCCCCAGCAGCCCCCTTTCAAACCGTGCATGCGATTCTCCCGCACACGGCTTTCCGACATCGTTCACCGCCATGCATGCGCAGTCCCGTATCTCACGTTTCCAGCGAGGGTGTAGACCCCGAGACCCTTGAACCACTCGTAAGTAAATCGAGTGGCCCAGTTGCGCCCCGAGAGTCCGTGCTTGTTGCTGGCCAGAACGGCTATTCGCTCGGCGACGTAGCTATCAATGGTGGCGAACTTCCGAGATGAGTTCCCAAATCGGAAGTAGCCGACCCAACCCCGCAACACGGGGTTGAGTCGTCGCACCACGACATCTAACGACAGTCCGACGTAGCGCCGATCGGTCATCTCACGAACCTTGGACCTGATTGAAGCCATGGCCCGTTTCGACGGCCAGCGTTGCAAGTAGTAACGACCGGGCCACTTCCAGGACTCCATCATGCGATGGTGAAACCCTAAGAAGTCAAAGCCCTCCATCCCCTTTGTGAGGTGGACGATCCTGGTCTTGTCGGGGTGCAGACGCAACCCGAGTGGGGCCAGTGCCGCTTCGGCCACAACGCGAGCCGTCTCGGCTCGTTGCTTGGTCGAACAGAGGACGACCCAGTCATCGGCGTAACGGACGACGGTGCCGGTCTGTAACTTCGCTGTCGCCAGTGCCTCATCGAGGACGGACAACGCAATATTGCAGAGCAGCGGTGAGATCGGAGAGCCCTGCGGGGTCCCCGAGTCCGTGTCCGAGTACACCCCTCCCTCGATGATCCCCGCGCGAAGCCAACCTCGTAGCAACTTCAACATCGCCCGGTCCGAGACCCGGCGTTCGATCAGAGCCATCAGGGCCTCGTGATCGATCTCGTCAAAGCAACTCTTGATGTCGGCGTCGAGCACCCAGTGCGCGCCCGCGTTCGCCGAAAGGCGAATCACTTCGAGTGCATCGTGAGCCGAGCGCTTCGGGCGAAACCCGAAACTCACGGGCGAGAACTGCGCCTCGAAGATTGGTTCGAGGATCAGTTTCGCCGCGCTCATCAACACCCGGTCGCGCAGAGCGGGAATGCCGAGCGGCCTGGTCGCACCAGACTTCCCGGCTTTAGGGATATTCACTCGGCGAAGCGGTTGGGGCCGGTAACTCTGGTCCTTCACCTCTGCGCCCAGTTCATCGAGGAAGGCCGTCACGCCTTCGTAGCCTCCGGCTTTGATGGAGTCAATGGAGACGCCGTCGACACCGGGAGCACCCTGGTTAGTAGACACGTTGATCCACGCCTGCCACATCACGTCACTGCGGGTGAGTTTGTCGTAGAGGGCGTGGAACCGACGTGTGGGATCTTGCTTGGCACTGCGGTAAAGCACGCGTTGGAGGGCTTGAAGACTGCTGACGCCTTCGTCGCGAGCAACGTCGCGAGCCCGCAAGCGGGATCGTTCATTGTCCGGTTCGTTGGCGTTCGATGGCTGATCTAGTCGATTCGACACTGACCTACTTCTTCCCTTTTTCCTCGTGCCTCGATGAAGCAGGGGTCCTTCGCTCGGGGCGGGTTATGTTGTCCCGTCCGTCGTCACTACTACGACCCCCTCCGACGCCCTCTCGACCATCTGCCATTTCCCGGAAACCGGTTATAGGCGGACGTACTCCTCATCCCCACAGGACGAGGGCCGAGGAGGGCCTCTCCAGTTGCCGCGACACCTGTCGTCACATTCCACGTTCCTTACGCCGGAGAGTTCTTCGATGTCCGCTCCAAGTACTGAGACATCTTCCGTGGCCTTCGCCAGAAAAGTACAGGCTCGGCTCCCTCTTGACTGCTTTCGCAGACGTATTAACGACGCTGCAAACTTCACTTCATGTTGCGGACTATGACTTT
>DATKRC010000029.1:0-12043 GCA_035532375.1 Acidimicrobiales bacterium | reverse complement strand
ATTCCGCGATCGTCTCGTTCCTTCTGACGCGAGCGTTCGAGGACCTGGCGGAGTATTGGGAGAACCGCGCGATCTTTTTCGCGACCGGCTGCTTCTTTGGAACGAATGACGTCGGCCAGCGCCGCGACCATGATTGTCACGCTGTCGGTTATCTGTTCATGAGTGGCTAATCGTTTCAAGTCATCGTAACCTCGCGTGCCGTCAGGAAGTAGGGCGATGTCCAGATATCCGTGCTTAGTCACGAAGGTCCACGTCGTTCCCCGCCCAAATGTTCGTTCATCGAGCGGTATGGCTAGCGGTTCTTTCATGTCTGGAATCCGAAGCTTGGCGTCGAGTTCTCTCAAAGCAGCCGCAAGTCTGGTGAAGTTCTCTCGGGTGCGTGCGGGCGTGACATCGACATCACGAGTGACGTAGGGAGATCCGCGCAGTTCGGCAGCCAGTCCGCCGATGACAACGTATAGAACTCTGTAACGTTCAAGCACTTCGAGGATCTCATCTGGGCGATAGGGAACCATTTCAGCCATGGTGGCTCGTTGTCCGCTGCGCACGGCGATCGTGGAATCGGATGCGCGCCATGAGATCGGCGAAACGCTCGGCCGGTGTCATTCGAAGGTTCTGGTCGATGATCGTCACGTTCGAGTCGTCGAATTTGGACATGAAGAACGTGAGGTCCAAACCACACGCGCGCACCACCTCGCGTACAGTCTCGAGGCTGGGCGACACGTCGTCACGTTCCCAGCGGGCAATCACCGACTGAGATTTGTCGAGTCGTGCGCCCAATTCGCTTTGGGTCAGACCAGCCCGCAATCGAGCCTCTTTGATCAGGTCTCCACTCACCATGCCACAATTATAGTACAAATATGTACTAACGGGAATTTGAGGGTACGCGACTGTCATGCGAGACCCAACGGTCGCCCCTCGAACCTTCTAGTCAACATTGCTTCCGTCGGCGCCGAACTTCGTGTTCCGAGTGTTCGTGGTAGCGCTCCTGGTTAGGTGGGTACCGGTTCTTATTGTGTCCATCAAGGTCCACTCCGAATCGACGGTTTGATGGTTGGTAGCCTTGATTGTCGTCGCCCGCAAGGTCGGCTAGCGAGGAAGTCACAGCGGCCCGATACCATCGCGGTCAATGAAGCCGTCCAGACTCCTTCTTCGACTGACGAGCGGAGCGGTGACGAATGTTGACTTCTCAGATGCGCAACTACTGCTCGAGGCGCTTGGCTTCGAAGAAGTGAGAGTGACTGGCAGTCATCACCTGTACGCGCGACTCGATGTTCCCGAACAGTTGAACCTGCAAGATCGGCGAGGTCAGGCGAAGCCCTATCAACTTCGCCAACTTATTTCTCTGGTGAAGCGGTATGATTTGACAATCGAGGAGAGCGAGTGATGCTTCCGGTCTATCCGATCAACGTGTTCTGGAGCAACGAAGATGAAGCGTGGGTGGCCGACGTCCCCGACCTGTCTTATTGCTCGGCGCTAGGCGACACACCGCACGACGCCGTGGCCGAAGTCGAGGTTGCAATTGCTGCGTGGCTTGAGGCTGCATCGTCGAGTGGTCGATCGATACCGCCGCCGCCGTCGCGGATGGCCAGGGCGTGAGGGCACGCTGAGCGATTGATCACTTTCGGGTCGGTCGGATTGCTTCAACTGAGTGTGACACGTAGATTCTTGAATCGGTAGTTGCCCGAACTCGGTTCTTATTGTGTGACCCAAGGTCCACCGACCGGGACGGTGCGCATTTTTCACAACGACGTAGGTACAGGCGTCTCGGTGTCGTCAAGGGCCAAACGTGTCGCTCAGAGATCGGCGCGACGTCCGTAGGTCACGGATCGAACGATCTCTTCAGGCACAGACTTAAGGAGTTGAGCATCGGGGTTCGCACCGAGGGCGTCATTGATCGTGGAAAACGCGAGTCGTAGGGCCACGAAAGTAGTTATCGCGAAAATCTGCGAGTCGCTGAGTCCGACGTTGCGAAGAGCCTCGATATCCGAGGGCAATGTTGCGTTGGGATCTCGGACGACCTTGCGGGCCCACTCCGCCATCGCCCTTTCTTGTTCGGTCAATCCGATGTCGTCACCGCTGAGAACGCCTACGGCAGTTCTTGGATCAGAGGTCCCGGCGAGTTTGCCTCCCCAAGCCAGTGAGCAATACGAGTCGCCCAGAGTTGACGCGGTTGCGGTGACGTGGATACCGCGTTGGCGAAAGTTCAGGCCACTCGTGTTGAAGGCCTGAGACATCAGTGCGAAGAGTTGCTTCTTGGTGTCGATCTGGTAGGCCCAAAGGCGAGACACGTTCCACACGTAGCCCGTGTCTTTGACGTCTTCGTCATAGAAGACCTGCATCGGCTCGCTGATTGGTGGCTCTTCGAGAAACCCTGGCGTCATTGGTTTTTCTCCTCCATCGGCTTTCGCGCCAAGTACCCGACAACGTTGATCTCAGCGCGGAGCGGCAAGCCGTCTCGGACGTGTTCCTGGGCTACTTCGATCGCTCTGTTCTGGAACGACTCTTGTCCGACATTCTGTATCGCCTCGTACGCGGGGCCGCTCGACGCCAGCGCGCGAGCAAAAATTTCGGGGTCGGCGAACTCCCATGCGAACGGAATCTCGACCCTGTGGATGTCAACAAATCCGCAGTTTTGAAGCAGGCTCTCGCCCGCACCGGGTCGGCCCAGAGACACCATCGACGCCTGATTGTCCACCTTTTCCTGAGCGGCCAGGCGAAAGGGTGCCAATGCCCAGGCGCCCGGCGAAATCTTCAGATGCCCCCAGACGGTGATACCGACTCGGCCGCCGGGGCGCAGGACTCGGCTGATTTCGGTGACTGCGTCCGGCGTCGTTCCCCAGATTCCACGAAAACTCGTCACGACGTTGAAAGCATTGTCATTCCAAGGAAGGTCGTGCATGTCCCCGACCCGAATGTCGCTTTGCGGACTTCGCAACTGGGCTACGGCCACCAATCTGGCCGAGGCGTCGATGCCCGCGCACGAAGCACCGCGCAATCGCGCGAGCTCAATGGCCAATCCTGAACCACATGCGACATCGAGCAAGAGGTCGCCTTCATCCACTTGGAGAGCGTGGTGCAGGGCGACGTACTCTCGACAGTTGCTCGGTTCACTCAAGGTCGAAAAGTCCACCGCCGCTCGACCCCAGCCTTCATCCACCGCCATCCAGGCATTCGAGTCCCTTGAATTTGTCACTGAAGTGCCCCTTTGATGGCGAATCAACTTAGTTGAAGCATTTGATGAATGGAAGCCACGCTAGAACCGGCTCATGCGCCTTGCAAGCCTTCAGCCGATTTTGACGGCGCTCTCGGTTCAAGCAATGGCCAAACACTTAGGTAAGGATCGCTCACAGGGGTTTGAGCAAGGAGCGATTGAAGCAGCCTCGAGGTGAGGAAGGTAAGAAACTCATTCGATCAAGTCGTTATTTCTTCTGATGTGGAGGGGTACAAGGGGGTTCGAACATAGTCGCGTTATCTCCACAAAATCAGATTGAGCGAACCGTTCGGGCATGGCGGCAATCGATCTCAATGGTTTACGACCGATACGCGTCTGCGCGATGTCTGATCGCGGTGACCTTCACCGTGTGCGTGGCGTCATCAATTAAGTACAGGACCCGATAGTCGCCGCGGCGCGCTGAGTACGCGGGTGCCAATGGTGGACCGAGAGGTTTGCCAATACGTTGTGGGTTCTCAAGTAAGGGACCCGTGATGAATTCGTACACCGCATGCGCAATTTTCTCTGGGAGCTCGTTGGTAAGTGCCGATGCTGCCGAACGGGCGACTTTTAGGTTGTAGCCACCTTTATTTGGTGTCGACACTGCGACCGACGTTCTTCATTGCTTGCGCCAGTTGATCAGCATTGATGGTGTCGTCTGTCGCAAACTCTCGTACGCCTACCTCGTGAGCCCTTAGGAGGGCCGAGTCGGACAACACGGCAATCGTCTCGCGCATAGCGTCGTAATCGTCAACCCCCATCAGCACGGCGGCTCGGCGGCCATTCCTTGTGATTTCGATTCGTTCGTGGGTGGAACTGGCTTCGTCGACCAATTTGGACAATTGGGCCCGAGCATCGGCAATGGGTAACGTTGTCATGTACAGAATTATAGCGTAACTGAGGATTCCGGGGCGGGCTGGTTCTTATTGTGACCCAAGGTCCACCGATCGGGACGGTGCGCGAAGCGCATCATTGGCGAAGCAGTTCTGTCGGCGCACCGGACCTAACGCGCGAGAAGTTTCTTTACGTATTCAAGCTTCAAGCTTCGAGATGTCCGGCGACTCGTATTCGAAGCCAGCGGCACTGCTGCGCTCACCTGTCATTGGCCCATGAAGAGAAGCTGCCAAGCACGGACGGGTCTCTTCGTCGGCATCTGCGCCCTCGCCTTCGGAATTGCCATCTCTGTGGTTAAGGGCAACAACGTCGGATTTCGCAACGTGAATAAGCCAGTGAGCGCTCTGGCCGCAGCGTTCAGTTCATAGGGTGTGAGAACAGGTACCGCCGCGAAACGGTGGACATCCCGACGATTTCTAATCGATGGTCACGGGTCGGCTCGAAAGAAGGTGCGATGAGTTCGTTCGACCAGGAAGGGCGTGAACATGACGAGCGTCCGTGGGGGAGTTACACGGTGCTTGACGACAAGGCGTCGAACTACAAGGTCAAGCTCATCGTCGTTCTGTCCGGCCGGCGTCTGAGTTATCAGACCCACGCCCGGCGCTCCGAGCACTGGTTCATTGTGAGCGGCACGGCGACGGCGATTCTCGACGGGGTGACCCACGAGTTGGCGCCGGGCCAAAGCCTCGACATCGGCATCGGTCAGGCGCACCGTTGCGAGAACCACGGTGCCACGCCGGTGGAGTTCATCGAAGTCCAAACCGGCTCGTACTTTGGCGAAGACGACATCGTACGCCTGGAAGACGACTATGGGCGCAGCTAGGCGCTGGCGCGGCCTTGCGCGGCCTTGCGCGGTCGGGCGCCGTCGGGTCAGCGGCTGCTCGCTCGCGCCACGGCGATCTCCACGCTTGGTTCCTGAGTTCATTCTGTCAATCACCCGAGCACCCGCGACGTAGCGTTCGTCGGCCCCGATTGCGCAGCCAATGAAGAAGCTCTTCGTCTTCGATCTTGATGGGACCCTCGCCGAGAGCAAGTCGTCGATTAGCTCGGAGATGGCGTCTCTGCTCCACGACCTCCTGGGCGTCATGAAGGTCGCGGTGATCTCGGGAGGAAGTTGGAAGCAGTTCGAGAACCAGTTACTGGCGCCGTTCTCTAGCCAGCAGGGATTCGAGAATCTCTTCCTCCTCCCGACGTGCGGCACGCAGTTCTTCCGCTACGACGGGCAATGGTCGAAGGTCTACTCAGAAGACCTGAGCGCTGAGCAACGCCAGACGATCATCTCGAGTCTCGAGCGCGCGCTCGATGAGTCCGGCATCAAGGTCGAGCACGTCTGGGGCGACGCCATCGAAGACCGCGGGAGCCAGATCACGTTATCGGTGCTCGGCCAGCAGGCCCCCCTGAGCGCGAAGCAGGGCTGGGACCCCGACTTCGCCAAGCGAAAGAAGATCACCGCGATCCTCGAACCTCTCCTTCCCTCGTTCGCCATCAACATGGGTGGCACGACCTCGATCGACGTGACCAAGCCCGGCATCGATAAGGCGTATGGGATGCACAAACTCGAAGAGCAACTCGACCTCACGCTGGCCGAGATGCTCTTCGCGGGCGACGCCATCTTCGACGGCGGCAACGACTACCCCGTTCAAGAGATCGGCGTGGACTCAATACTCGTTCGAGACCCGAAGGAGACCGCGCGCGTTATTCAGACCGCGATGGCCTGCCTGACCGATGACCACGTCCAGATCGTCTCTCCCAGAAGGGCTTCGTGAATCCCTTCAAGATGCGTCCGTTGGGCCTGGAGTTCGAGCCCGACTTGGATAACCCCCACGAGGTCGAGGGGCTCCTCAACCCGGCCGCGGCGCGCGGACCCGACGGTGAGTTGTACCTCTTTCCTCGAATGGTCGCCCAGGGGAACTTCTCGCGCATCGGCATCCTTCGGGTCCTCTTCGACGGCGACGGTGACCCGTGTGGGTTCGAGCGCCTGGGCGTCGCGCTCGAACCCGAGATGCCCTACGAGTTGCGAGCAAACGGCGAAGGCGGCTGCGAAGATCCCCGGGTCACGTACGTCGAACCGCTGAAGCGCTACGTGATGACCTATACGGCGTTCTCGCCCGATGGGCCCAGGATCGCCCTCGCCGTCTCGGAGGATCTGTTCACGTGGCGTCGCCTGGGCCTGGCGTCGTTCGTGCCCTACGACGGCATCGAATTCGACGGCATCGACAACAAGGACGCGACGGGCTTTCCCCAGGCGATCCCCAATCCCTCGGGCCAGAAGGAACTCGCGATCCTGCACCGACCGTTCTTTCCGGGAACGGCGCCCGACGAGTTGGTGGAGATGGACGGCGACCGCGACGTGGACCTGCATCGAGAGAGCATCTGGATCTCGTACACCCCGATGGAGTTGTCGGGTGCCAACCCGCGTCAACTTCGCCACTTCACCTCACACCATCGACTGGCGGCGCCGGTGTCGTCGTGGGAATCGCTCAAGATCGGCAGTGGCACGCCGCCGGTCATGACGCGCCACGGCTGGTTGATCGTGTATCACGGGGTCAGTGAGGCGGCCGAGCCCGATGACCAAGGGCACTGCCTGACCTACAGCGCCGGAGTCATGGTGCTTTCGCCCGAGTACCCCCAGGAGTTGCTCTATCGATCGCGCACGCCGGTCTTGGTTCCTCGACCCGCCGATCAACGCCGGGGGAGACCGTCCAACATCGTCTTTCCGACCGGGATCGACCGGCGCGTCGACATAGGAGAGCCGCACCGCTACGACGTTTACTACGGAATCAACGACTTTCGCATCGGCGTGGCTCGTCTCGACGTCCCCGAGTCGCTCTCGCACCAGGCCGCGAAGGACCCGCCGGTCGTCGCATCGTGAGGCTGGCGCCGATCTCGGAACGCCTCTGTCGATTCCACTCTCTTTCGTTCGCCGCGCCATGGATGGTGTTCTCCTGCACGGACTGCTCGCGACGTCGCGGTCATTCAATGCGGCGCATTATCACTTCGAGGGCGGTAACGAAGAGCTCAAGAGGGGGAAGCGTGGCATCACAGGACCGCTCTCGTGCGTCTGGCCACCCGAACACGGCGGTGATCTGCTCCTTGGCCAACTTCCGAGCGACCCGAGCCGTCGAGGGCTGCCTCTCTCACCCTTCGTCAGATGGCGTGGACTGGCGGCGCCTCTCGATAGTGAAGCGCTAAAGCCACGTACGGTGGGACCACGCGTCCCGCTAGACCCACTGATATGGACATCGTCAGACTGAGCGACATTCCCGCGTACGACAGCGACAAGGTAATCGCGCAGTCGCTCCTCGAAGGCCCCCAATCCAGTGTCAGAGTAATCAAACTCAGTCCGGGCCAAGTTCTTCCGCCACACCGCCACGGTTCGTCTGATTTGATGCTCTTCGCTGTGGAGGGCGAAGGCGTTCTCAATACCGAAAGCGGTGCGGTCGCCTTTGGAGCGGGTTGCCTCGCGTCTTTGCGCGGCGATGAGGAGTTGCGCGTCTCGAACCAAGGTCGAGTCGGGCTCACGTTGTTGGCGTTTCTCGCTCCGCCATTCCCGCCGCGTTCCGAAATGTGAACGACCGGAAACTCAATGGGGATGGCGTTTGATGTCTGAGCACGACGAGCCGTCCAGCGACGAGCGACCCACCCGCTCAAAGATCTCTCTCGATGTCGCGAGGAGTTTCCGCTCTCAGTTGTCAGTCGGCGAGGATGTGGTCGATCCGGCGACGTGGGCGGGGTCGGTCCCTCAGGCTCAAGGCATCGCTCCGCGCGTGCGCGTTGGCCGCGACCGATGGTTCAACCTGCTCTGGTTGTTGCCAATCGGATTCTTCGGTCTCATTGCCGCGGTAGTGATCGCGAAGGGCTTGGCCAACGTGCCCTCGGTGCAACGTTTCATGGTCCGCTACCCGGGGACCGTCGGGTCGGCGAGTGCCGAGACGAGCCCCGGATTTCCAATTTGGGTCGACGTACAACACTTCTTCAACTTATTCTTGATGGTCTTCATCATCCGGTCTGGATTGCAGATACTCAGTGATCACCCTCGGTTGTACTGGACGAGGCACAGCACCCCGGGGAAGGAGTGGTTTCGTATCCAAAAGCTCGTCCCGAGCGATCCACTGTGGACCGCGAAGCAAGACTCCATTAGTCTCCCGCGGCACATTGGCTTGCCCGGAATTCGCCACTCGATCGGCCTCGCGCGTTGGTGGCATCTAGGGATTAATTCCCTCTGGCTGCTCAACGGCCTGGTGTTCTACGTGCTCTTGTTCACGACCTCTCAGTGGCGACGCGTCGTACCGACGAGTTGGGCGGTGTTCCCCAACGCGCTGTCGGTAATGATCCAATACCTCTCTTTGCACTGGCCGAGCGAGCATGGGTGGGTCGTCTACAACAGTCTCCAACTGTTGGCGTACTTCATCACGATCTTCATCGCGGCGCCGCTCGCCTTCGTCACCGGGCTCGGCATGTCACCGTCTCTGTCGACTCGTTTCCGCCGGATCGGCAAGCCGCTGAGCATCCAGACGGCACGGTCACTGCATTTCTTGGTGCTGATCTGGTTTCTCTTTTTCATCGTGATGCACGTGACACTCGTGTTCGCTACTGGCATGCTCAACAATCTCAACCATGTCTTCGCCGCCCGCAACGACGACAGTTGGATCGGATTCTCAATTTTCGCGGCATCGATGGTCGTGGTCGGCGCCGGTTGGATCGCGGCCACTCCGTTCACGCTGCGCCACCCGCGCGTCGTCCAGCGGGTTGGTTTCTCTCTGATCGGTCCGGTTCAGCGCCTCTTCGAGCACCTGGACTCGAAACCTGGCGAATACGACGAAAGTGACATCTCGCCCTACTTCTGGCACAACGGTGAATATCCAGACTCGGCGAAATACCGAGCGCTCCTGGACGGAGATTTTGTGGACTACAAGCTTCGTATTAGTGGCTTGGTGGAGAACCCGGTTGATCTCTCGCTCGCTGAGGTGCGCGCGCTGGCGCACCATGAGCAGATCACTCAACACTTTTGCATCCAAGGTTGGTCCGGAGTCGCCAAGTGGGGCGGCGTGTCCATGCAGACCATCATGGATTTGGTGAAACCCAAGCCTGAAGCAAAGTGGGTGGTGTTCTACTCGCTGGGCGACGGCGCTGATGGGGGTATTTACTATGACGCTGATCCGATCGAGCAGATGAGTTACCAATTGACGATGTTGGCGTACGACATGAACGGAGCGCCACTGTCCTTTGGGCATGGGGCTCCGCTGCGGTTGCGCAACGAGACACAGCTTGGTTTCAAGCAAGTGAAGTGGATCAACGGAGTTGAGTTCGTCGCAGACTTCGAGGACGTCGGCGGCGGTTACGGCGGTTATGACCAGGACCACGAGTTCTTCGGTTATCGACAGTCGATCTAAAACATTGGATTGACCAAGCTTCAATGCCGATGGCTCGAGATTGATCTCGTCGTCGATTCGACGACGAGGCGCAGCAACCTCGCTGTTCGAAGGGCGAGTCTCGATCCCAAGAAGATCAATTGTGATTTGTCATGGCCCATGCGTCGGCTCTTACCGCCGGTGAGGAAGATTGCCACGATGGTTCGCGAGGAATCCGGCACCACATCGTCGTACAAATCAGTGTTTGATTCACGTTACGCATATATCGCACGAAACCGCAAATATATCGCACGAAACGAAATAGGGTGGGAGAAAAGCCTTCTCAGCGGAAATATTGCTCTCGAGACAACCCGCTTGAAAAGTGAAGGAGCGAGAAATGACCGTGAATTCAGACGACGAAATTAACGTCAGGAAACCGGAAACCTCAGCGGTTGGCATACCGGGGTTACGCGAAACGTTCTACTACACGCGCACCGAGATGGGCCCCACACGAACGGTGAAGACGCTGCTCAAATTGAACCAGATTGACGGTTTTGACTGCCCGAGTTGTGCGTGGGCTGATCCGAAGCCGGGCGAGCGGAGTCACGCGGAGTTTTGCGAGAACGGAGCCAAAGCCGTTGCGTGGGAAGCAACACGAGCTCGTGTGGACCGGGCGTTTTTTGCTCACCACTCGATCGAACAGTTACTCGCCGAAGATGCCCACTCGCTCGAGCACCACGGTCGTCTCACCGAGCCGATGTACCTCGCGCCGGGCGCGGACCACTACACCCCGATCTCTTGGAACGACGCGCTGCAACTCACCGCCGATCGCCTGCGCGCCATGCCCGACCCGAACCGTGCGGCCTTTTATACCAGCGGTCGAGCCAGCAATGAAGCAGCTTTCGTCTATCAACTTCTGGCCCGGCGCCTCGGGACCAACAACTTGCCGGACTGTTCGAACATGTGCCACGAGTCAAGTGGTACCGCGCTCTCTGCGACGATTGGCGTCGGCAAGGGAGTCGTCACTCTCGAGGACATCACTGATCATGCTGAGTTGATCGTGATTATTGGTCAAAACCCTGGTACGAATCACCCCCGTATGCTCACCGCGCTGGAAATGGCGAAGAAGCGTGGTGCGCGCATCGTGTCGGCCAATCCGCTACCCGAGGCCGGTTTGCTCGGATTCAAGAACCCTCAGACGGCTCGCGGACTCGTTGGCGGTGGCACGAAGTTGACCGATCGGTACTTGGCGGTGCGCGTAAACGGCGATCTCGCCATGTTCTCGGGCGTCAACAAAGCATTGTTGGCTCTTGAAGAGAAGGCGCCGGGCACGATCTTCGACCACGCCTTTATCGAGACGTACTGTGATCGCTTTGACGAGGCGTGTCAAGGGTGGCGCGACCTTGAGTGGTCCGCCATCGAAGAGGCGAGCGGACTCACGCGCAAAGAACTCGAAGCTTTCGCGGGCGACGTCGTGGCCGCTAAGAGTGTCATCGTCTGTTGGGCGATGGGCATCACACAACACCGCAACGCCGTCGCCACCATTAAGGAAGTCGTGAACTTTCTCCTTCTTCGGGGCAATATCGGCCGCCCGGGTGCGGGGCCGTCGCCTATTCGTGGTCACAGCAACGTCCAGGGAGATCGCACCATGGGCATTTGGGAAAAGATGCCAGACTCCTTCCTTGACAAACTGCGTGACGAGTTCGGATTCGATCCACCCCGCGAAGACGGCTACGACACGGTGAACACGATCCGCGCACTGCGCGACGGCAAGATAGACGTCTTCTTTGCGCTGGGCGGCAACTTCGTTTCCGCGACTCCCGACACGGCTGTCACCGAGGCGTCGATGAAAAACTGTAAATTGACGGTGCACATCGCGACAAAGTTGAATCGTTCCCACCTCTGTCATGGGAACGAAGCGCTCCTACTACCGTGTCTCGGTCGCACAGAACGCGATCTCCAGGCGAGCGGCGAACAGGTCGTCACCGTTGAAGACTCGTTGGCCATGGTGCATGAGTCAAAGGGTCGACTCAACCCGGGCTCGGAACATCTTCGTAGCGAAATCTCGATCGTGTGCGGTCTGGGCAAAGCGCTCTTTGGTGAGGACGTTGGTTGGAGTGCCATGGCGAATGACTATCGGGTCATTCGTCGTCATATCGAGCACGTGGTCCCTGGTTTCGACGAATACGAGCGGCGTGTACGCGAACCGGGTGGTTTCATGTTGCCCCGGGGTCCGCACGACTCGCGCACCTTTCCGACCGCGACAGGGAAGGCTCGCTTCACGCGTAACGAGTTCGACGTGATCGCGGTGCCCGAGGGGCACCTCATCTTGCAGACAGTGCGCTCGCAGGACCAGTTCAACACGACGATATACGGATTCGACGATCGCTACCGCGGCATCAGGGGTGGACGTCGCGTGGTGTTCGTCAATGAAACTGACCTTGCTGATCGGGGACTGCACGATGCGGACGAGGTGGATCTCATCAGTGTCTTCTCCGACGGTGAACGTTACGCGAAGGGTTTTCGCGCAGTCGCGTATCCGACTCCCAAGGGATGCGCGGCGGCGTACTTCCCCGAGGCCAAC
>DATKRC010000028.1:0-22049 GCA_035532375.1 Acidimicrobiales bacterium | reverse complement strand
CGCCTTGGGCGATGGTATTACCCGTGCCCGAGGGCGTGAAGGTAATCGAGGTGAGGGACGGGGTCGCCGCCGCGCTGGCAGCCGTGGCAATTGCCATTGGCAGCGCCGCAGCAGCGAGCAAGGCGCCGGCCGCAAGTGCCTTTACCAAGTGACGTTGTATCCGTCGTGGATTATTCATGGTCAATTCACTCCATTCATAAGGGTCGAACTTCGTCAACCTTTAATTTTAAGATCATGCGGCACTGCGTTGAAACTCACAAGGTAGCGCCTCGTGACATAACACGGCCGTTTCCTTAGAACCAAGTATAGGTAGCGAGTGCAGTCAAGGAAGGAACGCGAATCACATCTTAAGGCAACTCACTAGGAAGTGCCCTTGATCACCAGGTTTTCCATAATCCCTGATCGAACGCGTGAAAAATTCACAAGTCGCAAACAACGACGTCGCGCCTGATGAGAACCGAAATAATCGTAACCATATTGTAAGCCGACGTTTTGAGGAATTTGTTCGAGTATTGGTCACGCTGCGAAGTCAAGTTTTTCGTCCGTACGCGTTTGAATTGCGAAAATGCAACACTGGGGTGCATACGATCACTCACGCGTCTTTCGTGACGAAGGCATACTCACATCGCTTCGCCGAGGACAGTAAATCGGTTTCGAGTATTTGCGATCACCTAACGACCAACGTAATGAGACTATTTAATACGTCGTGAGCGGCGACCCGCCCCACTGCGGACATTGTCTAAGCAATGGCGCAGCGGTTGGGTCCCATCTCTAGGTCCACGTCATTGACGTCGAGATCTGTTTGACCCGCGTTAATGAGGACGATTTGCTTGTAGTTCCCGGGACGATCCTTGACATTGGCGACGGCCCAGGCGACAAAATCGTCCTCGGGCAAGGCGAGGGCGGCAAGCTCGTGACGAAGCGACCCCAGATCTCGAGCCACGAACTCATGCGCGTGAACCGTCACGGAAGGGCCGAAATGCGCTGGAAAGACGCTGATTTCATCGCTCAAGGGCAGGACCCGCTGATGCAAACTGGCGTAGAGATGATGGGCAAAAGCTTCCGCCTGATCAGCCAAATCAGGGCGACCGACGCTCTCTAGGAAGAGCGTGTCACCGGTAAAGATCGCCTGCTCGCCCAGTTGGTACATTGTCGAACCCTCAGTATGCCCGGGCACGCTGACCGACGAGACCGTTAGGTCAACGCCCGGCCTCAGTTCAATGGACTTGCCGTCAATGAGCGGTTCAAATTCAAATTCAAAGGGATCGGCTGGATTGAGCCATAGCGCCGCACCGCTTTCGGCGACCAACTCGCGGGCGCCGCTGATGTGATCAGCGTGCAGGTGCGTGTCCAAAACGTGGGTGATGGTCCAGCCGTGATGCGCGGCCACGTCCAGGTACTGACCAATCTCGCGCGAAGGATCGATGACGACGGCATTGGTGGCGCCGCCCACGACGTAGGAGAGGCATCCCTTACCCCGACGTCGAAGTTGCACCACCGTGGCGCCGCCGAAGGTACCTTCGACCTCGTCGTAGGTCGAAGCCCACGCACCCATGCCGCCTTCAAGTACGTCACTCGCAATGTCGTGGTGCGCCAGGATCTCCGCGCCTTGTCGTGCCCGAGTGCCGGCGGCGCATATCACGACGAGGCGTTCGTCACGCGGAACCTCATCGACTCTCTGCTCAAGTAAACCGAGTGGAATGTTGTGCACACCCGGTATCTTCCAATCGGCAACCTCATCGGTCTCGCGCACGTCGAGCATGTACGGACTCTCGGCGCCGTCGAGCAAGGGCAGGAGTTCGTAGGTGGAGATACTGGAGATCAATTCCGTGCGCGCCACAGGAAAAGTCTATGAGTAGATTCGATGGCAATGGCGAAGGGCCACATCGGAGGAACACCATGGTCGAGGTACGCAACGTGAACGTCGCCGAGGCGCTCGAACTCTTAGAAGGCGGCGCCCTTCTTTTGGACGTTCGCGAAGACAACGAGTGGGAGTGCGGTCGAGCGCCGAGCGCGACGCACATCGCTCTCAACGAAGTGCCGGATCATCTCGAAGAGTTGTCAAAGGGTCGACCGATCGTCTGCGTTTGTCGCTCCGGAGCGCGTTCCGCACGGGCCGCCAATTTTCTGGTCGAACATGGTCGCAGCGCGGTGAATTTCGAAGGTGGAATGCTCGCCTGGAGCGCAGAGGGAGAACCACTCGTGAGCGACGACGGCGAAGCGACGATTATCTAGCACGACTTGGTGCAATGACGCAACATCATTGACGACAAAAGGTATATCGGGTGTTTCACGCCAAAACACGGTGATGTAGCGCACCTGTGCGAAGAACTTGGTGACGTCGATGGGTACATGTAAAACTCCCAGAAGCACGATTGCGCCTTTGATGGATCAGCAGTGCCCCACGACGCATACGCATGGAGAGATAATTGCGAGGCCGCATAACTGTCCTTCGAGGACTAGGAATACTGCTCACCGGCGTTCTCGTGATCGGTGCCCTCGGGTCGCCTGTCGGCGCGTCGGGCATCCTCCCGCCCAACAATCCGGTAGCCAATGTTCTGCCTTCGCCCAACTTCCTCTCGAGTGGCTCCTGTCAGGAGACCGCTTTGGCGGCGCCTTGTTCGAATCCATGTGTTCGACTCGTGGGGCCGCGTTCCCATCGTCGCCCCCGGTTTCCGGCGTTCGACGGCACACCAGCCTGCACCGAGTTCATACTGAGAGCGCTGAACAACGCCCGGGTGGACGAGGGTCTTTCGCAACTCGTGTTGCCAACGAATTGGTATCACCTACGTCCTCAGGAGCAGGTCTTCGTCATCGTCGACCTGGAACGGACCTCGCGTGGGCTTCCGCCATATCTCGGACTCAACCGAGACTTGCACGCCGCCGCACAAACCGCCGCCGCCCATAAGACTGATCCCGCCTACGCAAAGGGTTTTGCTGCGGGGCTCGATCCGCAGGGCGAGCGCGGCATGGGAAGTTCATTGGCGATGGGCTACGCGGTACTAGAAGCCGACTACATCTGGATGTACGAAGACGGTTGGGGCGGCACCACCACCTTGACCCCGAACCTCGCGTGCACGTTCGCCGGAGCTCTCGGATGCTGGGGTCACCGCGACGAACTGCTCGGCTACGACGGGAGTTACAACTTCGGCGTAGGACTCCACTGCACGAAATGTGAGATGGGCACGGGATTCGCAATTGTGAATCACAGCGCATCAATCACGAGTCTCGTCGAACTTCCGGCCGGCTCTCCCCCGCCGATGTACTTCACTTGGGTCAAAGATGTCGTACCGTTCTTAGTTTCGTAATTCGTTGCTCCCTTTTGCGGCGACGTTGAAATCGGCCGCGAGAGTAGACGGTAACGTTGAATGTGCGCGAGCATGGCAACGCGCCGAGAAGACGGGCTTGGTGCTTGAAATCCATAACCGTTAGCGCCAGAGAAAAGTCGGAGGTATGGTCGAATGGCTTTTGGTCGTCGCAGAATATTCCGCCGTCGAATGAAGCTCAACCTTCGAACCCTGATTCGATTGGCCATCCTTTGTCTGATAGTAATTATCATCCTCAAACTGCTTAATGTGATTTAAGGGGCTCATCGGATTCTGACGGGGTCCCGAAAAGGGGCGTTGGGTGTCGGCTGCGTCGGCGACGTGCTGTGCGCCGCCAGCAGTTGGCGAAACGCTCGCGACGCGAACAATCTGCTCGACCCTTGGCATACTTTGCACCATGAACGGTTCGTCTCAGATGATCGGTCGCCGCGTCCTCGTCGACGGGATGATGGGGTCCGGGAAGAGCACCTTCGCACGTGCGCTCGCGGCAAGGACTGGATTGCCGGTGATTCACCTCGACGTCCACTACTGGAAGCCGGGCTGGGCGCGACCGTCAGACGTCGAATGGCGAGAACGGCAACGCGCGCTGCTCGCGAGCGAGGCTTGGATCGTCGACGGGAACTACAACGAGTCGCTTGACCTCCGGCTGGAACGCGCGGAAACCTTCGTCTTTCTCGATACTCCTTGGTGGTTGTGCGCAGGTCGCGCGTTTGTGCGAGGGCTTCGCAAGCCCATTGGCGAGATACCCGAGGGTTGCGAGAACTCGGTCAAGCGACGCTTATGCGACGAGTGGGGCGGCATTGGCAGGATTTGGCGCCACCGCCGATCAGAACCTGAGTACGCGCGCTTCGAGGTCTTGCGGCACGGGACTGACACGACGGTGCACGTGCTCCGTTCGCGTCGGGAAGCGAGCGCGTTTCTCGATGCCGTCTGCCGCTAGAGAGCACCATCCCCGTCCGGACCATAGCGCCGAGCTGTCGTCGACGCCAGCTCCCTACCAGTCCAGTTCGATCCCAGCCCGCCAATGATCAACCCGACCGCTCGGCCAGTGGATGGACCTCGTTTGGGTCGAGAGGGCCACCTACTGGCGAAGTGATTCGGGCGAGTTATCGCTGGTTGTAGCGCACCGACGCACGCTGACCGTGGGCGAACAAGAGGAAGAACGTGTGCACCCCGCGACGTACGGAGGACGAAATCGTCACGCGTACGGTCAGGACCCTTCCGGTGTCGCGAAGTACGCCGATCCTGGTTCTCCCGACGCTGCTGCTAATGCGGGGCCGACCGTAGAAGTGAACCCCAATGATTGACGTCACGATCGAGCGTCCGGTCAAGACGGCCGAACTCATCCTGAATGCGCGCGGCGCGCTGATCGGGCGACGGGCGAACGAGACAGTCGTGGCGTTGGAGTGGGCCTCCAGGTACGTCGCGTCGCCGGCCTTGGTCGCCGTGACCAAGCAGGTACCCACACGCGAGGCGTTCAAGATGCCATTGGACACCGAGCAACCCGCGCTGCCCGCGTTGGTGAGCGCGTAACTTACGACGCCCGATCCCGAACCACCCGATGAGGACAGTGCGATGGGCGTCCCGAAGTATCCGTTGGTGCTGGTGAGATAGAGGGGGGCTTGAGCCTTCAGGGCCGTGATGCGCACAGTAATGCTCTGGCGAATCTGCGTAGCGGCCGCAAAGGCGCCGTTACCTGGATCGTTGAAGTCCACCAGGCACGTACCGGGAGCGGTGAAGCTGACCTTACCGGACTTGATGGTGCAGCCAGTCGAATTGCCGTCGAGCGTGATTACCACGGTGTCACCCGAGGTGGCCGTGGCACTCGCGCTGTACGTGTCGTGCACGATTCCGGTAGTCGGGGCCGTGCTGGGGTGAATCTCATTGGTCGAATACACGTGAATATGTTGTTGCACCTGGTTGGCGGCGGCGTACGTCGTGTTGCCAGCGTCGTTGAAGTCAATGACGCAACTGCCCGTACCGGTGAAGCTGAGCTTCGTCCCGGCGAGCGTGCAACCGGTTGAGGTGGCGTCCAGTGAGATGATGACGGTGTCGCCCGAGGTGGCTGAGGCGCCGGTGGTAAAAGTACCGCCCGCACTGCCGGCCGGTGGTGGCGTCTTGGCGCTAATGGTATTGGCTGTCGTACCTGCGGCCGATGCGGGCGCTGTGGCGACGAAGTTCAAACCCACGACTAAGAACACCGTCGCCGTGGCGACGGCTATGAACGGGGTCGCGAGGGAACTACTCGACCAACGATGACTAAAAACGTTCCGGGTGTTGCGCACTTTGGTACCTGCCTTCTTACGGTGTCTGACGAAGTGTCAGCTCGGAAGGAAGCAGGTTTCTAGACGTCCCGTGATCCACTTTAAACGACTAGGACGTTCCGTTAACCGTCAGATTCGGCCCCCTCCCCTTTCGAGTGTGACAATCAGATGACGAATCACCGTGGGCGTGGACGACGACCTGGCCGGGCGCTGACACTGGGGGCAGCGAACGTCCCTCGACGACCTGTTCGATCACGAGGGCCACCTCAGGACCTCGACGCTCGTAGTGCAGCACTCGCACATCTTTGAGGCCCACGAGGGCGTGGAGAATCTCGCTAGGGTCGGACAGGACAAAGGTGTTTTCTGTTTGTTTTCTCACAACTACAACTGAAGCACCCTCGTCGTTTCAGTTGCGGAGACTCTTCAGGGCGCGAACTCCCCACCAGAATCCGATGAGCCGACAAAGGGCGTGTCGCAGCTCCATGGCACACTGTTGCAACTGACTTATGTCGGCCCACTCAGCCGACATCTGTCGCTGACTCAGCGCAGTCCCGACAGATTTCACGCGCAGTCCCAACGGGATTCGAACCCGTGCCTCCACCTTGAGAGGGTGATGTCCTAGGCCACTAGACGATGGGACCATGAGCGAAACGGGGCGTCGCACTCCGTTTCATTCGCTCGGGGGCAAGGACTCGAACCCTGAATAACTGGACCAGAACCAGTTGTGTTGCCAATTACACCACCCCCGAAGGGCTTGGAAAGCCTACCCGAGTTGCTGAAGATATCGCCAGCGCTGAACGTGCACTCCGGTCAGTCGAACCACGAATGGAAACGTTGGAATCCAATGATGCGTCCAACGCCGACTTCGAAGGTCTCCTTCAAGTAGTACTTCCAGAGCGAATGCTTCACCGTCGGAGAGTTGCGCACAGGCGACGAATTCGGAGTCAGTCCTTGGGACGAGCAGATCGCCATCGCGCGGTCCTCGTGGAAAGGGTCCGTGACCGTAAGTACGGACTTGATGTCGTGTGATTTCAACCTCGACAGGATCGTCACAACATTGCGCCACGTATCAGTCCCGGATCCCTTCAAGATCTTTGTGGCTGGCACGCCGCGTGCTTCAAGATACGTAGCCGATACGCCGGCCTCGGTGAATTGATCACCCGGTCGCTTGCCCCCGGTGACGGCGATCCACGGCGCACGGTCCTTGTGCCATAAGAAGAGCGCTTGATCAAGACGGGCCCGCAATTCCGGTGAAGGCGTTCCATCGTTTTCGGTCGTGCCAAAGACCAGAATCGCCTGCGCGTGCTTCGTGGAGTGTTCGTGACCGGTCATCCAGATCTGGACGAAGGTAATCGCGAAATAGAGGATCACGACGCTGATCAAAGTCGCGACGATGCGAAGGACGAGTTTGATCGGACCGAAGATCACCCGTCGGCACGAACCAAGGCGCCTCGCAGGCGCTTCAACACCGCCTCACGCCCTAACAGTTCCATCGACTCGAAGAGGGGCGGACCCACCAACGTGCCGGTGATGGCGCAGCGAATCGGTGCCTGGCTCTTGCGCAGGGCCAATCCGAGTGATTCACCCAACTGCAGCGTCGACTCGTGTAGCGCGACAGTGTTCCACTCGACAGTGGCGAAGGCATCGATGGCCAATCCGAGGACCTTTCGCCCAACGTCATCGTTGGCGATGGTCTTATCGAAGGCCGCGTCGTCGTAGGGAACCTCATCGAGGAAGAAGAAACTCACCATCGACGGAATCTCCCCCAGCGTCGCGACGCGTTCTTGCACCAGATGGGCGACGCGGTGGAAGAGCTCCGCGTCGAACTGGAGATGGGTCCAGGGCACTTGACGGTCGCTCGGTCGCCACTCACTCAACCACGGCGCGACCCACGGCGTCGCCGCCTCGACGAACTCGTCCAGGCTCAACGCTCGGATGTACTCACCGTTCATGTGCGTCAGCTTCTTCACGTCAAAGAACGCCGGCGAGTGCGAGACGTCCTCGAGGCGGAACTGCTCGACGAGGGTCGCGCGCGGCACGATCTCTTCTTCACCGCGCGGACTCCACCCAAGGAGTGCCAAGTAGTTGACAAATGCCGTCGGTAGGTAGCCCTGGTCGTGATAGGACTCGACCGCCACGGGGTCCTTGCGCTTTGAGAGCTTCTTGCGCTGCTCGTTCACGAGCATTGGCAGGTGGGCGTAGAGCGGCAGCGCTACCGGCTCGATACCTTCGCAGAGATTGAGCGCTTCCCACATCATCACTTGCTTGGGCGCCGTCGGCAGTAGGTCCTCGCCGCGTATGACGTGGGTGATCCCCATGCATCGATCGTCGACGGCGTTGGCCAGTGGATAGAGCACCACGCCGTTGGAACGCACGACGATGAAATCCTCGTAGCTATCGTGCGCGAAGGTGACGTCACCTCGTATCACGTCATGCACGACCGTGACGCCTTCCTCGGGCACTCGAAAGCGCAGGGCCGTCGAGTCCGTGCGAGGGACATTGCGATCGCGGCAGTAGCCGTCGTAGCCGGGCTTGTCGTTGGTCTTGATCCGTACATCAATCTCTTCTCGCGTGCAGTCACACGCGTAGAGATAGCCGTTGGCATACAGGGCTTCGGCGGCTTCGACGTGATCGGACAACAGGTCGCTCTGCAAGAAGGGACCCTCATCGAAATTGAGATCCAGCCAGTGCATCGCCGTGATGATGCCCTCGCGCGCTTCTTCAATGTTGCGCTCGGTGTCGGTGTCTTCGATGCGCAGTATGAACGTACCGTGGCTCTGGTGAGAGAAAAGCCAGTTAAAGAGCGCCGTTCGCGCGGTGCCGACGTGGAAGAAGCCCGTCGGCGACGGCGCGATGCGGACGCGAGGACCGCTCACCGATTACTCCTCAAGAGAGAGGGCGCCGTTCGGACAACTGGCGACGGCCTCGCGAAGGCGCTCGTCGAAGTCCGGCCCGGGATTTTCATTCAACACGTACATGAAGCCGTCGTCACGGACCTCGAAGACTTCAGGCGCGATACCCATACACACGGCGTTGCTGGAACAGGCGTCGTAATCAACAATGACCTTCATGGGCACTCCTTCGCGTGAATGACTCCATCGTAAGCGCCTGAACGGCGATGCGAATGCGTACACTCGAATCGACTTGAGGAGGAACATATGGAGACGCGCGCCCTGGGATCGCTGCAAGTGTCGGTCGTCGGCGTGGGGTGCAATAATTTCGGCTCTCGCCTCGACCAAGCCGCGACGACGGGCGTCGTCAACGGCGCCCTCGAAGCCGGTGTCACCTTCTTCGACACCGCCGACACCTACGGCAACACCAAGTCCGAAGTGATGCTCGGCGTCGCGCTCGGTAGCCGTCGCGACGACGTCATAATCGCGACCAAGTTCGGCATGCCGATCGACGACACGCACTACGGCGCGAGCCCGGCGTACGTGCGTTCGGCGTGTGAGGACTCACTGCGCAGGCTCGGCACCGACCACATCGATCTTTACCAACTGCACTACCCCGACGACACGGTGCCGATCGCCGACACGTTGGGTGCCCTTCGAGAACTCGTCGGGGCCGGCAAGGTCCGCGAGATCGGATGCTCGAACTTGACCGCCGAGCAACTGCGCGACGCCAAGACGTCGGGCGGGGACGGTCCGGCGTTCGTCTCGGTGCAGAACCAGTACTCGCTGCTCGAACGTGAGCCCGAGCGAGACGGAGTCCTTGAGGCCTGTGCGGCGCTCGAGATGAGTTTCTTGCCTTTCTACCCGCTCGCCAACGGTCTCCTCACCGGCAAGGTCCGTCCCGGTCAGCCGATTCCCGAGGGGTCGCGTCTCGCCAAGATGGCGCCCGAACGAAGCGTGCACTGGTTGGGTGATGAACTGCAGTCGAAGGTCGCGACGCTGCTCGAGTACGCCGAATCGATCGACGTACCGATTCTGTCGCTCGCCTTCTCGTGGTTGCTGAGCCACGATGTCGTCGCCAGTGTCATCGCCGGAGCGTCCAACGCGGACCAGGTTCGTGCGAACGCCCACGCCGTAACGGCACTTGGCCCGGACGTGATTGCCCGGCTGAACGAACTGACGAGCTAATTGGCCTTGACGGCCGCCACCATCTTGGTGAGTGTGTCCTTGGCGTCGCCGAATACGAGCGTCGTCTTGGGGTTGTAGAGAAGATCGTTCTCGATGCCGGCGAAGCCCGGTCGCATCGAGCGCTTCAAGAACACGACGTTCTCGGCCAAGTCGGCGTGGATGATGGGCATGCCGTAGATCGGCGAACTCGGGTCATCGGTCGCGGCCGGGTTCACGGTGTCATTGGCGCCCACCACCAGGGCCACGTCGGCCGTGGCGAGTTCGGAATTCGCCTCGTCCATCTCGAGGAGCTGTTCGTAGGGGACGTTGGCTTCGGCGAGCAAGACGTTCATGTGTCCCGGCATGCGTCCGGCCACCGGGTGGATGGCGTAGAAGACTTCGATTCCCTTGGATTCGAGCAGTTCGGCCAGCTCGCGCAGCACGTGTTGGCCCTGGGCCACGGCCAGCCCGTAGCCGGGAATGATCACCACGCGCGAGGAGAATCCCAGCATGATGGCGATGTCCTCGGGCGTGCCCGAGCGAACACTGCGTCCGTCCTCGCGCGTCGTGGCGCCACTGGCGGTCACGACCGAACCGAAGGCCGAGAAGAGCACGTTCGAGAGGCTTCGACCCATGGCCTTGCTCATGAGTCGGGTGAGCAAGATGCCCGAAGCCCCGACGAGTGTGCCGGCGACGATCAACAGGTTTGAGCCCAGCGTGAAGCCCGAAGCCGCGACCGCCAAACCGGTGAAGGCGTTCAGCAGCGAGATCAACACCGGCACGTCGGCGCCGCCGATGGGCAAGACGAAGATGACGCCGAGGACGAACGCGAGGGCGAGGAGGATCCACAAGAGACTCGTCGACGCGGTGACGAGGATCGTCACGATCAGTGCCAACGCCGCGAGCCCGACGACGCCGTTGATCAATTGTTGACCAGGGTAGGTGACGGGTCGACCGGTCATGAGTTCTTGGAGCTTGGCGAAGGCGACGGCCGATCCGGCGAAGGACACGGTGCCGATCAAGACACCGAGCAGGACTTCCAAAATGACGTACGTCGCCGGGTGAGTCGACTTGATATGGATGAACTCCGTGATCGACACGAGGGACGCGGCGCCGCCGCCGACGCCATTGAAGATCGCCACTAACTGCGGCATGGCGGTCATCTTCACGAACCGGGCCGTCGGCACCGCAATCACCGCGCCAATGAACATGGCGAGGAGGATGAGCCAGACGTGGCGAAGGGCGTGGCCGTCGACGTAGTTGAAGAACGTGGCGACGATGGCGACCAACATGCCAAAGGCCGCCACCATGTTCCCGCGCCTGGCGTGCTTGGGACTTCCGAGGCCCTTCAGCGCGACGATGAACGTCGTCGCCGAGAACAGGTAGATCAGATCGATCAGTGTCTGACGACTCACTGGGACACCTCGTCACCGGGCTTCTCTTTGGCCCTCGGGGCCCGGGGCTTGAACATCTCGAGCATGCGGTCGGTCACGACGAAGCCGCCCACTACGTTGAGCGTCGCCAGTATCACCGCAAGGAATCCGAGGACCTCTTGGAGATTCGTCGTCGCCCCGCCGAGAATCAGCATCGAACCCACGAGGATCACCCCATGGATGGCATTCGATCCACTCATCAATGGCGTGTGCAGGATCGACGGCACTTTGGCGATGATCTCGGTTCCGACGAAGGCTGTCAGAATCAGCACCGTCAAGTACTGCAATACGACGTTGTGCATTAAGCGGTCTCCTTCGCTTCGGGGACGATCGCCACGTGAGCGAGTCCTAATGCCTCGGCGGTCGGCGCGTGATTGATCGCGCCGTCACGCGCGACGGTGACGCCAATGACGACTTCGTCGTTCCAGTCGGGCGCCAGTTGGCCTTTCGAACCGAATAGGGCCAACAACTTCAGCACATTGTTCGCGTACATGAAGCTCGCGCTCGCCCCCATCTCGGCGGGCGGATTCGACATGCCGACGATCCGAACGCCGTGGTGCTCCACGACCTCTCCGACCTTCGTCAACTCGCAGTTGCCGCCACCGTCAGCGGCCATGTCGACCACCAACGAGCCTTCGCCCATGGCCTCGACCATGGCCGTCGTCACGAGGATCGGCGACTTGCGACCGGGTACGGCGGCGGTCGTGATCACGACGTCGGAGTTGGCGACCTCGCTGAGGAGCGCGGCCTGTTGTTGTTGGCGCTCTTCGTCGGTCAACTCTCGGGCGTAACCACCAGCGGCGTCGGCCGTGACGTCAAGTTTCACGAAGACCGCTCCCGCAGATTCGGCTTCTTCCTTGGCGGCCGAACGCACGTCGTAAGCCCGCACCTTGGCGCCCAGGCGCTTGGCCGTCGAGATGGCTTGCAGGCCGGCGACGCCAACCCCCATCACTAGGACTTTCGCCGGCCGAATGGTGCCGGCCGCCGTGGTCAAAAGGGGAAAGAAACGGTCGAAGAGTGATGCGCCTTTTAGTGCAGCGCGATAACCCGAGACGGTGGCCTGCGACGAGAGCGCGTCCATGTATTGAGCGCGCGAGATTCTCGGCAAGAGGTCAAAGGAAAGTATCGTCACCCGACGATCGTTCAGCGCTTTCACCACGTCCAGAGCGAGTAGGGGCGAAAGAAACGAGAGATGCACCGCTCCTTCAGGGAGGAGTGACACTTCCGCCACCGTGGGCGGATTCACGCGCACGGTGATGTCGCCGGTTGGTGCATCGGAGATCGTCGCGCCGACCGCTTCGTAGGTGGCGTCATTGAAGTGCGAGAGCGCTCCAGCGCCGCGCTGCACCAAGACCTCCCAGCCGTCTGTTACAAGGGATTTCACGGCGTCAGGGGTGAGGGCGACCCGCGTTTCGCCCGCGCGCGACTCCTTGCAAACCGCAATTTTCATACCCTGTTTCTAGCAGCCCGTTTGATACCCCTCGTAGGGTCATGCGTCCTATCGTCGCAACATGCGTTCTGACGAGATCGTCACCCGGCCGTTGGTGACGGGTGCGAAAACTCGTGCCGTTGTCACATCACCGCACTAGAGAAGGACTATGAAAACTTTTATCGCGAACGTGAAATCACCCGTCGGGATGTGGAGCGTCGTCGGCACCGACGAAGGCGTCACGCATATTCATCTGCCGCAGGACGAACTGACAGCGTCCAAAGGTGCGATGCCGAAGCCAGTCGCCGACACCGTTACCCAACTCAAGGAATACTTCGCGGGCTCACGACGGACGTTCAAGGTCATATTGGCGCCTTCACCGGCGACATCTTTTCAGCGTGACGTGTGGGCAGCGCTTAGAAGGATCCCCTACGGCCAGGTCCGCACCTACGGCGAAGTCGCCGATGAAATCGATCGACCGCGCGCCCATCGAGCGGTCGGCAACGCGAACCACGCCAATCCGTGGCCCATCGTCGTGCCCTGTCACCGGGTCGTCGCGTCGAGTGGTCTCGGTGGCTACGGAGGCGGCGATCGGGTCAAGCGATATCTGCTCGATCTCGAGGGCGTCCACTACGACTGAAGCGCCTTCGCCGATACATCACGAACTCGGACGCTTAGGAAACGGTGACCGGCTCTTTCAGGGCGGCGAACATCGCCAGTGATCCATCGGCGAAGTGTCGGCGCTCGTCGTCACTGAGGACGTCAAAACATTCAGCCATCTTGGCTGAGGTCAACTCTTCGGCCCGCACCTTCTTGGCCGCGGTCTCGGGCGTCACGCTCGGCGTCTCGTCTTCGACGTAACCGTGAAGGGTGAAGATCATGGGGTCTTGGAGATAGCAGGCTTCGACCGCGCTCAGGCCGACTTCGTCCACCGCGTCAATGTGCATACAGCCCCGAAGCTCGCGCATCAAGATGCAACCGAGATAGGCGGCGTGCAACGGATTGTCCGGCACCTTGTATTGCTTGTAGCCATCGACGAGGTGATGGCGGCCACTCTCGACCGCGGCGGCTACCTTGTGGGCCGCGGCGGCGAAGTCACTCAGCACTTGGACATCAACCGCGCCGAACGTACGATCGGCGAACTCATAAGCCGAGCGAACGTAGTCGGCCGCGACTGCGACGGGATCGACTCGTTGTTGAGGCGATGTCCACAGTCGTTCGATGACTCTCGGGTGGAAGAAGGTGAAAGCCTCGATGATCACCTCGGTGTCGACGTTGCCGAGGGTGCCACCTCGACCGACGCCGTAGTACTCGTAGATATTGAGACCATTTTCCTTGGCGCGCGCGCCCGTCAGCGGATCGAAGTAGAACGACATACCGAGCACCTGGAGCGCGTCAGCGGTGAGTTCAGCGAGTTCCCAAGAGTTCATAGCGCACCTTACGTCGGGTGCGACAGCCAAGTTTCCCCTACGTTGGGTGCTCCGCCGTCTCGCCGTACCCGAAGTTCTATCTTCGTGCCGTGATCGGTCGCCACGAAACGCGCGTGGCCGCCGTGGCGCTGGACGATCTCGGCGACTATGGCGAGTCCCAGGCCGGTGCCGCCGGAATCGCGTGCGCGCGCCGGGTCCGAACGAGCGAATCGTTCGAAGAACCGCTCGCTCTGACTGACGTCGATCCCTTCGCCGTCGTCGGCGACTGTGATCACCGCGTCGTCGCCGTCGTAGTGCGAATCGAATCGCAACTCGTGAGTCGCGTAGCGCGACGCGTTGTCGACCACGTTTCGGATCATGCGTTTCATCATCGCTTGGTCCGCGGTAACGCGCGTGGGATGCACCTGCGTGGTGTCCACTCGAAGCTCACTGAGCAGGCGCACCCGGTGACCTTCGTCGAACAGCACGTCATCGAGGTCGACGTCGACGCGGTGGATCTCGGCGCGGTGTTCGTCATGTCGGGCTAACCACGCGAGATCGTCGATCAGCGTTTCGAGCCGACGACCCTCGCGCATCACAACCTCGCTGACCTCGGTCCAATTCGCTCGCTGCGGATCCTTCGCGGCCCGTTCGGTCGTGGCGAGAAGTGTCGTGAGCGGACTTCGCAACTCGTGGCTGGCGTTCGACACGAACTCCTGCCCGAACACCGAGGACGCTTCCAGTCGTTCCAGCATGGCGTTGACGGTGCGAGCCATCCTCGCAATCTCGTCGTTGCCGCCGGTGGCGGGCACTCGCTGGGAGAGATCGGTCGCGGCGATCGTGTCGACGCGTCGTCGAATTGACTCGACGGGCGCGAGCGCCAAGCCCATGCCGACCCAAATGAGTGCGGCGGTCAGCAAGAGCAGCAGCGGGAACGAGATGCCCAGACTGGTGATCAACACCCCCACGCTGTGGTCGATACCTTCGCCGTAGACGAAGCCAAAGATCAAGCCTGATCCGCGCTTGCTGGAGAACGTCTCGACCTGGCCGGAGCTGATCGCAGACAACGTCGCCGCAGTCGCATGCGTTCGAACCAAATTGACCGTCAAGCCGTCGATCGATGCGTTGTCGAACGTTTCGTGGGCCAGGACCGGCGCATTTGCAATGGCGGTACTGGCGGCCCAGACCTGCGTACCCGTGATATTCGTGACCTGGATCACGACGTTGCCGTGCATCGGAAGAAGGACTCGGTGGTGCTGGACTGTTTTGTAATTCGCGAAGCGCTCCTGCGTGCGGAGCATTTCGCCTTGAATCTGAGTATTGGCGTTCGTCGCGAGAGAGTTGCGTACGAGGTGCACGAGCGCCAAGCTCGTGACGCCCAGGATCAACGCGATCGCTGCGACGAAGATCATCGTAAGACGCGCTCGGATTGAGAACCGGTGCAGCAACGTAATCAGCCCGCGTGAACGCTGTAGCCGACGCCCCGCACGGTCTTAATCATCGAATGATTGGACCCGAGGTCGATCTTGCGACGCAAGTAGCCAATGTAGACCTCGACGATGTTGGGATCGCCGTCAAATCCGCTGCCCCACACCGCCTGGAGGATCTCACCTTTGGCGAGGGGCTCGCCCACTCTCCCCATGAGGTATTCGAGCAACGCGAACTCGCGAGGGGTCAACGTGACGTCGCGACCGTAGGCGATGACGGCGCGTCGCATCGGGTCGAGCGAGATCGGTCCAACGACCAATTTGCGCGGGCGACCGCGCTCGTGTCGCCGTAACAGCGCGCGGAGGTGAGCTATCAGGATCGAGTTCTCGAAGGGCTTGTGCAAGAAGGCATCGGCACCGGCCTCGAGCCCTTCGACCTCGTCCAATTCCCCATCCTTGGCGGTCAGCACCAGCAAAGGCGTATGGACGCCCGCCGCGCGCAGATCCTGACAGACGCTGAATCCGTTTCGCTTCGGCAACATGAGGTCGAGCACGATGACGTCGAAGTCTCCTTTGAGACCGACCATCAATCCCGATTCGCCGTCATAACATTGCACGACGTCAAAACCGTCGTCTTCCAGCAGGTTCGCCACTGCTCGCGAGAGGTGCTGGTCATCCTCGATGACCAGCACTCGCCGGCGTTTTCCACTCATTGCAAGTAGAGGTTACCTTTCGAGCCTTTGACAGTCCGGAGCTTTGCCAGACCGTGCGTCGCGGGATCGTGGAGGACGTCACCGGTTCCGAGCGAGATCGCAACCGTGCCACGGGCAGATGACGGTGTCATTGGGTCAGTGGTAGCCGGCCTTGCGGCTTGCCGACGGGCCGAGCGTCTCGTTGGCGAGGAAATAAATTCGCTAACCGGGTCTTGACGCAACCCCCATCAAGAAGAATGGACGAGTGCTCGCCGCTTCCATTGTCTCGTATCTGCTGAACGAGATTCATCGACTCCCGAGTGGGCTGGTCTACGGACTCGTCACCGCACTCGTCTTCGGCGAAGCGGCGTTGTTCATCGGTTTCATCTTGCCCGGCGAGACCGCGGTCTTGATAGCCGGCGTCGTCGCCTCGCAACATCACGTGAACATCGGGGTCGTGTGCATCTTGGTGGTGGTCGCCGCCATCACCGGCGACTCGGTGGGCTACGCGATCGGCCGACACTACGGCGAGTCGCTGATGAGACTTCCCCTGCTTCGAGGACGACGCGTGACCCTAGAGCGCGCCCTGGAAGGACTTCGACGACGCGGTCCGTTCTACGTCTTCATCGGTCGGTTCACGGCCTTCTTGCGGGCGGTCATGCCGGGGCTCGCGGGCATGAGCCGGATGAATTATCGGCGATTCCTGATCGCGAACGCGCTCGGTGGTCTCCTCTGGGGCATTTCTTTCACACTGCTCGGTTATTTCGCGGGAACGGCCCTCACTCGGATCGAGAAGTTCGCGAGTTGGGCGGGTCTCAGCGTCCTGCTCGCGATGATCCTCTTCCTCATCATTTTTCACTTCGTGAAGAAGCGTCGCGAGGCCAACGAAGACACGGCGATGATCGACGGTGTCGACGACTCAACGAAAGATGACGACTCAACGGAGGACGGTGAGTAGTTCTTCGGATGCATCCACTCGCCAGCCGTCGGATCCTTTGACTAACAGCCCGGCACTCGCGCTGGGACCGTGTCCACGCACGAGGGACCGAAAATACAGTTCGTCACACTCGGTCTCGAGCGCTCCTCGTATTTCACTCACCGGTTGATCCACCCGAACACACGCGCTTCTCACGATCATTTTGGGACCAACGATGGCATCGTCGCGTAACACCTCGATGATCGACTCGATCTGCGCCCGCGCGAGATCCGCGTCGACTCGAGCGTTTCGTCGCCACGGTGGCGCACTGGAATCCAGAAAGCCGTTTGCCAGTGACTGGGGATTGGCGAAGACAACGACTGCTTCGGGCGCGATCGACGTCACGACTCGTTTTGTCTGTTCAACCACCCGTGGGACGACCCACGGCAGGAGCCAGGCCTCGAGTCCGAGCCAGGCCGGCCAGGCCGCGTCAACGATCACTGTCGTCACGCCGAGTCCCAGGGACTGCGCGTGGCCCACGACTTCGGAGTAGCGCGCCAGGGCCGATTCATCCACCTCGCCGCGGCGAGGCTCGACCCGGGCCCACTCGACGTTCAAGCGGATTCCGTCGAAACCCAGCGCCGGGACAAAGTCGAGCACGGCTTCGTAGCCGTGCCAAAGGTCGTCGGCGTCACCGGGTCCCGCGTGGCGACCGAGTGCGATCGTCGGGCGAAAACAGGTCGACGGTTGATACGGTCCGTCGAAACCACCTTCGACGGCGTAGCCCTCGAGGGTGACGTAGCGCCGCGGTCGTCTTTGCACCGGTTCAGTTTCGCACGCCCCGCTCCGACTCAACTCCGGTATCGTTCGACTCGTTGCCCCTCGGGGCCGTTCGAAGGAGCACCATGGCTGACGAAGTACTACGCGAGCGACGCGGACACGTCGAGATCCTCACCATCAATCGCCCCGAGGCGCGCAACGCGATCAATCGAGCGACGGCCATCGCGCTCGGCGACGCCCTCGACGCGTGCGAAAGCGACGACGACGTCTGGGTCGTCGTCTTGACCGGCGCGGGCGACAAGGCCTTCTCTGCTGGCATGGACTTGAAAGCCTTCGCCGCCGGCGAGCTCCCGATCACCGAGAAAGGTTTCGGGGGCATCACGCAACGCGATTTTCCCAAACCACTTATCGCTGCAGCGAATGGCGCAGCGCTGGCCGGCGGTTTCGAGATTCTGATCAGTTGCGACATGGTCGTTGCGGCCGACCACGCGAAGTTCGGCATTCCCGAAGCGTCGCGCGGTCTGGTTGCCGGTGGCGGCGGACTCATCCGCTTGCCCAAGCTCATCCCTCTCGCCGTTGCCTACGAGATGGCGTTGACGGCCGATCCCATCGACGCGAATCGCGCCTACGAGCTCGGCCTCGTCAATCGCGTGGTGCCGGGTGCAGCGGTCCTCGACGAAGCCATAGCGCTCGCGGAACGAATCGCCAAGAACGCCCCGCTCGCCGTGCGAACGTCGAAGGATGTTATGAAAAAGGCGCGCGAGCTGACCGAAGCAGAGTGCTGGGACCTCAACACCCAAGCGTTCGGCCTGATCGGTCGAAGTGCTGATGCTCTGGAAGGGGCAATCGCCTTCGCCGAAAAACGCGATCCCGTGTGGCAGGGCAAGTAGTCGACCTCGGCGTCGTTGCTCAATGCAGGTGATAGACGAGCGCGGACGTGGCCGCCGCCGCCACGACGACGACCGGAAACGGGGCCCTGGCGAATAGCGCCACGAGCGCGACGCCCAGTCCGGCGAGACGATGATCGATGACGACGTGCGTCTTTACGACGACCCCCTCGGCGACCACGAGGGCGCTCAGCAATGAGATGGGAATCAGCGCGTTGATGCGCTGCAGTCGAGCGTCGCCCAACCATCGTTCGGGTATCAAGTAGCCCAGCAGCTTGATCACGAAACACAGGGCACTGGTCGCGCCCAACACGATCCACATTGTCGTCGCGCTCATCGCGACCTCCACCCGAAGATGACAGCCACGACGACGGTCGTGATGATCGGCAGCCCGGCCGGCAACAACGGCGTGACCACGATGGCGAAGACCATCGAGGCGACGGCCACCACGCGCAAGAAGTTCGTTCGCAGTCGCGGCCACAAGAGACCCAAGAAGGCTGCGGGCACCGCCGCGTCCAGACCCCACGACGCCGGATTGCCAAGCGCCTTGGCCCCAAGGGCGCCGAGCAGGGTGAAGATGTTCCAGAAGATGAAGACGCCGGTCCCAGTGATCCAAAAGCCTTCGCGCATCGCCGCGACACCTCGCGGAGCCTGGGAGAGCGCGACGCCAGTCGATTCGTCAATCGTGATCTGCGCGGCCACCACCCGACGTACGCCCCTCACCTTTAACAGAGGCGCCATTTGGATCCCGTACAAGGTGTTTCGAGTGCCCAGTAGCGCGGCCGCCGCGATGGCACCGGCCGCCGCACCGCCCGAAGCGACCACGCCCACGGCGGCGAACTGGCTCGCGCCGGTGAAGGCGAGGAGGGAAAAGAGGCAACTTTGGAGCACCGAGAATCCCGCGGCGACACTGGCCGCGCCGAACGCGACACCGTAGGTACCAACCGTGACCGCGACACTGAGCGAGTCGCGCACAGTGCTCCTGGTCAGGTTCGACATCCGAACAGTCTTGTCGAATCGAATAATCAACTGATACGAGGCGCCTTCGCGGAGCGAAGCGGTGCGCACTACTCTGGAACTAAGCACGTCAAAGGAGAAGGCAGTGTTCTTAGGCGAAATTTTTGGGCCCGATCTCTTGATCGTCATCATCGTCGTCGCAGTACTCCTTTTCGGGGGCGCCGCCATTCCGAAGTTGGCCAAGAACCTCGGTTCGGCCAAGTCCGAGTTTGAAAAAGGACTGAAAGAAGCGAAGACGTCTGACGCCTCGGCTGATAAGCCGTCGAGCACCGCCGAGACCAAGCCCGACGCCGACAAATAGTTCGACGTCGTCAAGGAGCCCGTTTCAAGCCATCGTCACCGCGATCTCGGGTACACCCCTCGGTGCCGCGACGCCGTTCTTGGCGCGAACTTGCACCCGCCGCGCGGCAAGTCCCAGCGGATTTTTGACTAGTGTCGTGACGTGGAATCACCTACCCTGCCCCCACAGGGTGTAACCGTTCGCACTCGTCGTTGGCGTCGCGTGCGTCGTTTAGTTGCACTCCCGATTGCGGCCCTGGCCCTATCAGGCTGCACCGTGCCGTCTTTCGGCGCTCACCAGGGTGCGACGACGCAATCGAGTTCCGTCTACCACCTCTGGCAGGGATTCTCGATCGGTGCCGCCATCATCGGCGGCTTCGTGACGGTGCTCTTCGTGTTCGCGATTATCCGGTACCGCCGCAAGGGTGACAACATTCCGCGCCAGGCTCAGTATCACCTCCCGGCCGAAGTGGTCTACACCGTCGTGCCGATCCTGGTCGTCTTTGGGCTATTCGCCGCGACGTTGGTCGTCGAGAACAAGGAAGTGGCCAACCCCAAATCCGACGTCACCGTGGACGTGAACGCCTTTCAATGGGGCTGGAAATTCACCTACCCGCATACCGAGACCGTCGTGATTGGTCAGACGACCCAGGACCCGACGATGGTCATCCCGGTCAACACCAACGTGCACATCAACCTGACGTCGACCGACGTCATCCACGGCTTTTACGTGAAGGCCCTCAACTTCTCGCGCTACGCCCTGCCGGGCGTGTTGAACCAGTTCACCATCGAAGCCGTAAAGACCGGCACTTTCGCTGGTCAGTGCACGCAACTCTGCGGTCTCTACCATTCGCTTATGTTCTTTAACATGAAAGTCGTCTCGATGTCGCAGTACACCGCGTGGTTGGCCAGTACGGCCAACCCGACGGCGTTCGCCGCGGCCGAAAAGACGACCACGCAACAGACCGCCACACAGGTGCCGACCAAGCCGGCCTCGAGCCACGGGGATAATTAATGACTGACCTCATCACCCCGCCTCCGACCATCATCGACCTGAGACCGTCCGAGGAACACTCAGGACACGAGCACCACGGTGCGACCGGGATCCTGAAGTGGATGACCTCGACCGACCACAAGGTCATCGGACTCTCCTACACCGTCACCTCGGTCGTGATGATGATCATCGGGGGGCTCTTCGCCGAGCTCATCCGGGCGCAACTCGCCTCACCCAACGGGACGCTGGTCTCGCTCGCCCAGTACAACGAACTGTTCACGATGCACGGTTCGGTGATGATCTACCTCTTCGTCGGTCCTTTCGCCTTCGGAGGACTGGCCAACATCATCGTGCCCATTCAAATCGGGGCGCCGGACATGGCCTTCCCGCGTCTCAACGCCCTTTCCTATTGGCTCTATCTCATGGGATCGATCACCATGCTGATGGGTTTTTTCACCGCCGGCGGGGCCGCCAACTTCGGCTGGGTCGCCTACGCCCCGCTCTCGAACTCGATCAACACCCCCGGAGCCGGCGCCGACTTGTGGATCGGCGGACTGTTGCTCACGGGGTTCTCGGCGATCTTCACCGGCGTCAACTTGAGCGCCACGATCTTCTACCTACGCGCGCCGGGCATGACGATGTTCCGAATGCCGATCTTCACCTGGAACATGTTGGTGACCGCGATCCTCATTCTGCTGGCCTTCCCGGTCTTGACCGCCGGGCTCATCATGCTCTACTGCGACCGACACTTCGGGACACATATCTACTCAGTATCCGGAGGAGGTGTTCCGGTGCTATGGCAACACATCTTCTGGTTCTGGGGCCATCCGGAGGTCTATATTCTCGCCCTGCCGTTCTTCGGCATAGCGACCGAAATCATTGCGGTCTTCTCGAAGAAGCCCGTCTTTGGCTACAAGAGCATGGTCTTCGCCACGCTCTCAATCGGCGCGCTGTCGCTCGGTGTGTGGGCGCACCACATGTTCACGACCGGGGTCGTGTTGTTGCCATTCTTTTCGATCATGAGTCTCTTGATCGCGGTACCGACCGGTATCAAGATCTTCAACTGGATAGGCACCATGTGGCGAGGAGAGCTCTGGTTCACAACCGCCATGTTGATGTCTCTCGGCTTCCTGTTTAC
>DATKRC010000027.1:0-25608 GCA_035532375.1 Acidimicrobiales bacterium | reverse complement strand
ACAATTTACACAAGTTCGTATCTCAGACGGCTAGGTGTTCCTCATGGGAGAACGGAGCCAGTGATGTTTGACTCTATCGACCCTTTCGACCTTCGGACGTGGGTCCCGGCCCTCGGTCGCTTGGGCTGACCGGGGACTCGTGGCGCATGCCAAACTACCCAGAGCGTTTTTGACTGGGGGTTTCGTGGCAAATGAACTGTGGCAGGAGTCGGCGTCGACCTTGGCGGACATGATTCGAAGCGGCGCCGTTACATCACGCGACGTCGTCGAAGCCCACTTGGAACGAATCGATGCGGTCAACGGAGCCGTGAACGCCGTCGTCGAGGTTCGACCCGATGAAGTGCGCGCCGAAGCCGACGCGGCTGACGCGAAGCAGAAGGCGGGCGGAGGGCTTGGCGTGCTGCACGGTGTGCCGTTCACGATCAAAGTCAACCTCGACGTGAAGGGTTACACCACCAACGAGGGCTGCGAGACGCTGAAGGACTTCATGGCCGATGCGGACGCTCCACCCGTGGAGCTCATGCGTCGAGCTGGTGCTGTGGCACTCGCGCGCACCAATATGCCTGATCTTGGGCTGCGGATCAACACCGAATCCTCGCTCTACGGCGTGACGCACAATCCCTGGAAGCGTGGCCGTACGGCTGGCGGCTCCTCTGGCGGGGAAGCGGCGGCCATCGCCTCGGGCATGAGCCCCATCGGGCTCGGCAACGATATCGGCGGATCGCTGCGCAACCCGGCTTACGCCTGCGGGATCGCGTCGATCAAGCCGTCGCGCGGTCGGGTGGCCCAGGGCAATCCCTCAGCGCTGCTCGACATGGCGATCAACGCCCAGATCATGTTGGTGAACGGCGTCTTGGCGCGCACCGTCGCCGACGTGCGCCTCGGTCTCGGGGCGGTGATGGGTTCGCATCGTCGAGACCCACAATCGATCGATGCACCACTCTTGGGTCCGGCGGCGCCGCGGCGCGTGGCGCTCGTACCCGAGCCTTTCGGGGGCGACACTAACGCTGACGTCGCCGAAGGTGTGCGCATAGCGGGTCGCGCACTGGAGGCGGCCGGCTACGAGGTCGAAGAGATCGAACCACCCATGGTCTTCGAGAGCTACCTCGCGTGGTCCGAGTTGATGATGACGAGCCTGGCGATCAGAATGCCCTCGCTCGAGGCGGTAATGGGCGAGGAAGGACGACGCTTCTTGGAACTCACGAACATCGCGTATCCGCTGGCGACGCCGGAGTCGATGGCCCTGATGCACGAGAGCCGCTACAGGGTCGAGAAGGCGTGGCGCGAGTTTATGGCGACCTATCCGCTCGTCGTGGGACCGGTCTGGACGCAACCACCCTTCGAACACGGCTACGACATCATCGACCGTGACACCGCAATGAAAGTGGTCGAGCTCTTTCGATTCGTGATGCCGGCCAACTTGATGGGCCTACCCGCCGCGTGCGTCGCTACGGGCGTGGCGAACGGTCTGCCGACCGGCGTACAGGTCATGGGGACGATCTTTCGCGAGGACCTCTGTCTTGACGCCGCCGAAGCGATCGAGAACACGGTCGGCGTACTGACCCCAATCGACCCGCGGGAGTAGTCGTTGACGGCGCTCGTTCGCCCGATGGAGTTCGACGACGTCGCATCGGCCGTCGAGTTGCTGCGCGGTGGATCGTTGATGCCGGAATACGAAGACGCCACGCGCGTCGATGACTACTGGTCGGCCGTCTTGGAGACCCGTCGGCGACGCGGCGACGTCTTTGTCGCCGAGCTTGATGGTGACGTCGTCGGCGTGTGCCAGGTCATCATCTTCCAGCATTTTCAACACGCGGGCGCCTGGTGCGCGGAGATCGAGAGCGTCCACGTGCGAAGTGACGTGCGCAGCCAAGGCATCGGCGCGCTGATGCTGCACGCGGCCGAAGAGCTCGCAGTAGAGCGGGGCTGTTACCGGATACAGCTGACCAGCCGGAACGTTCGCGTCGATGCCCACCGGTTCTATCTCGCCAATGGCTACGGTCAGACGAGTCAGGGCTTCAAGAAATTCTTTGACTGACTTCTCGAAGACCTCCGTCGTCGACGTTGAAGACGAATCCGCGGATCTCGGTCGAGTCGACGAAGGGGCTGGCGATCAGCGTGGACACGGTAGAGCGCACGTCGTCGTCCACATTGCGAAAGGCACCGAGTCGATACGGCGGACGAACTCCCACGTCTTCTTCAATCTCCCTGGCGAGCGCCTCTTCTTCGAACTCTTCCAGACCGCAACGCGTGTGGTGGATCACCATCACCTCTCGGGTGCCCAACAGTCGTTGACTTAGTAACAGCGAACGAACCGCGTCCTCGCTGGCCAGTCCTCCGGCGTTGCGGATGAGGTGGGCCTCACCGAGATTGAGACCGAGTGCGCCGAAGAGATCGAGTCTCGAGTCCATACACGTCAGCACAGCAAGGTGCAGTTGCGGCGACGTGGGCATCTCTCGATGACCGTGACGATCGACGTAGGACCGATTGTGGGCAACGAGTTCATCGATGACGCTCATCGGTCAATCCTAGGAGACGCGTGGAGCGCGAAGCCACCGCGCGTCGACCTCACGGAGATTCGCGTCGTCATCGGAATGTAGCGATGACGTCACCGCGAATTCACCACGGAGTTCCTAACGTGGTGTCGTGACTGAAATACGTGACGCGAATCTTTTGCGGCGGGGGCGTCAACTCGAGGCGATGACCCTCGGTTGGAACGTGGTGGGCGTGGTGATCCTCGGCTACGCCGCGATCATCGCGCGGTCGGTGGCTCTGGCGGGCTTTGGCTTGGACAGTGTGATCGAGATCGGAGCGTCCACGGTGGTGTTGTGGGAACTGGCCGACGTGGCGCAATCTCGACAACACCGGGCTCTGCGGATGATCGGCTCCGCCTTCGTCGCGTTGGCACTGTATCTAGGAGCGCAAAGCACGTTCGTCCTCGTCGTGGGATTTCGACCGCATCACAGTCCACTCGGCATTGCCTGGACGGCTTTGACCGCTGTCGCCATGTTCGCTCTTGCATCCGGGAAAGCCAGAGTCGGATCGTCACTCGACAATCCGGTGCTGAAAGCAGAGGGTCGCGTCACGATGATCGACGGCATCCTCGCGACGGCGGTACTCGCGGGTCTGGCACTCAATACCTTTCTCGGATGGTGGTGGGCCGATCCCGTCGCCGGCTACGTGATCCTCTATTACGCCCTTCGCGAGGCTCGCGGCTCATTGACTCACTGATGGGTCTGGACCGACAAGAGAACAGAGAATTCCCAGTGGTGCATTCGGATGTCATTACGCTCGACCAAGGAGGTGGTTATGCACAGCATGGATGAGATCCGCGAAGAGCTCCGTCAACCGGCGAAGGATTTGCGAGAGATGATCCCCGACGTGATGAAGGCGTTCGGGGATTTATCGAAAGCGTCGTCCGTCGAGGGTGAACTCTCTCGATTGACGAAGGAGTTACTGGCGATGGTGATCTCGATCACGCGCGAGTGCGACGGCTGCATCGTGGCCCACACGCGAGGTGCACTTCGCGAGGGCGCCTCGCGCCAACAGATCGCTGAAGCCATTGGCGTGGTCATCGCCCTTAACGGCGGCCCAGGTACCGTGTGGGGTCCGCGGGCCCTTCACGCCTATGACGAAGCCGTGGCCGCCCGCACGTCTTAGAGCGTGTGTCCCATTTTGTGGCGAGTGCGCCGGGAGCCATGCCCGGCACCGTCACGTCGTGGCCTATTCATGTGATCTGACCGACGTCCAGTGGAAGCTCCTCGAACCCCTACTGCTCGTTCCCTCCAAACGGGGACCAAAACATGGAAACGACCTGCGAAATGTTGTCGACGCGATGCTGTACATCTCCCATACCGGGTGCCAATGGCGCTACCTGCCTGACGAGTACGGCCCCTGGACCCGAGTGTGGTCGCAATTTCGTCGGTGGTCGAGAAATGGCACTTGGACCCAGGTACTCGCCGCACTGCACGCCTCGTCGCGCACCGCCCTCGGCCGAAAGGAACCGCGGCCCTCGATGGTGGTCATCGACACGCACCTCACACGCGGGGCGTCGAATGGAGGTGTGACCTTTCACAACCAGGGCGGCCCCTACGGTCGGATCAACGGCGCCAAACGCATCGTCTGCGTCGACGTCACGGGCCTGCCACTCAGCGTGCGAGTCGTTCCCGCTTCGACGTCCGAGGCAAGTGCCGTCGAACAGATACTCGACGACCTCGCCCGTTCGGGCGCGGACGAACGACTGGAGCTCGTGCTCGTCGACCGGGGCACTTCGCAGTCGGCGGCCCAGCGACTCTCGAACGAATTCAGCTACGAAATTCGCCGAGTGGGATGGGACGAGCCCCCACGCAACGAACACGGGGCGAAGGTCTTTCGCCCCATCCGTCACGCTTGGCGCGTCGAGGTGGCCCACGGTCATCTCGTGCGTCGGCGACGTCTGGCACGCTGCTTCGAGAACACCATGACCTCGGCCACCGGGTGGTTGCACGTCGCCTCAATCGCCGAGGTCCTTCGCGCGCTCTGCTGAGTTCGACTTCGCACAGGCAACTCACTCCTCCCTCGGTGTGTCGTTAATCTTCAACCTAAAGACGTTGAACGTGGCGCCGCCGTCAGACGGTTCATCGCCGACGTAGTGAGCACCAAGGGCGAGAGCGAGATTGCGCGAAGATTCGTTTCCCGTCAACATCTTGATGACGACGGCCTGGGCGCTCAGTGATGTGCGGGCGTACTCCAATGCGAGTTGTGCTGCTCGGAGGGCGAAGCCGCGTCGCCGCTGCCCGGAACACCACGTAGGAGAGATTCACCTCGTCATTCTCCAGAGTTCTCAGTTCGACGCCGCCCACCAAGATGTCTGGTTCAAGGCTCCAAATCCCCCAATGGCGAAGACTCCCCATCATTCGCCACGACGTTTGACACTCAGCAATGAACCTTTGAACATCGTTGAGTTGCGAAGGTCGTGGAGCTTCAAACCATCTTCGTTGCTCGTCGTCCTCCCCGGCGAGCCATGCGGGAGCGTCATTCGTGGCAAGTGGTCTGAGTATCACGACGCCGTCCGTCATCGAGGGTGCAGGCATCTGGTCGTCCACGACATCAGTATCGCCCCACGACATGTCACACGTCGCGTCAAGGATGAGGGAGTGGCACCTCCAGGAACGACAGCATCGATTTCGCACACCGGTCAGGTGCTCTCGCGGCCCGTCACCTTTCAATTCGCCCTCGACCCGAACCTCGAACAGAGCATCCTCTTCGCCAAGTGTGCGGGCGCTCGCCGCTACACCGTGAACCACCATCTGGCGAGGGTGAAGGCCAACCTCAACGCCAGATCGACCGAGCGAGAAATGCTGTCGGAGTGCGGAGATTCATGCGAACCATCGACCCCCTCGCTCTCCTGGTCAGGATTCTCCTTCATCAACGAATTCAATGGCTGGAAGAACGGAGAGTCTGATGACTCGCTGGTCAACGCCGACGGAACCCGGGGCCTCGCCTGGCGCCACGAACTGCCCAATGACGTTTTCGAGTGCGCGTCGGTGGACGCGGCCCGGGCCCTCGAGAACTTCTCTGCCTCACGACGAGGCGCTCGCAGTGGATCGTCCGTCGGGTTCCCACGCTTCCAAGCCAAGGGGAAGGTGACTCCGAGCTTCCGTCTGCGCAACCGGGCGACGCCAGGTCGGGATCCATCGAGTCAGCCCATTCGCTTCACCGATTCTACGCACCTGCGACTACCCAGATTCGGACCGGTGAAGCTCTTTGGTCCCACCCGCAAGGTCCGTCGCATGATCGACGGCGGTCGCTTTCACGTTTACTCGGCGACGCTCACCCAACGCGCCGGTCGTTGGAAGGTGTCGTTGACTGGCGTGGCCGCTGAACTCCACCAAGCCGAACGCAGCCGCACCAATCGGCATGCCGTTCCCGTCGGGGTCGACCGGGGGATCATCTCCCTCTGCGTCGCCGCGGACGCGAACGGTGTTCCCTTCGAGAGCTTCGAGGGGGTGAAAACACTGAAGCAAGCGCACGCGTCGCTCAAGGCGGCCAATCAGGCCCTGGCCAGAACCACACCGGGGTCCAAGGGCCGCCAACGAGCGAGGGCCCGACTCGCCAGGACCCACCGCAAGATCGCCAACACCCGACGACACCTCGTCCACCAAGCCTCCAAGGCCCTGGTTGAGCGTTGCCTGGTCCTCGTGGTCGAGGACCTCAACGTCGCGGGGATGGTGAGGAACCGACGCCTGGCGAGGTCCATCTCGGACGCCGCCATGGGCGAGCTCTCACGCCAACTGCTCTACAAGGCCAAATGGCATGGCGTCGAGGTCCGAGTCGCCGACAGGTTCTTCCCGAGTTCCAAGACGTGCTCGGGATGTGGCGTGGTGAAGAATGACCTCGACCTGTCGACACGTTCCTACTCCTGTGAGATCTGCGGACTGGTCATCGACCGCGACCTCAACGCGGCCATCAACCTGGCCCGCTGGCAACCGAGGGAACCCTCCCCGGTGACACTATTGGACCCGACGCGTGCTGCACTTCTCTCCACAGCCTGATCCCACTGGGATCTGCACCGCGAAGCACGCGGGAAGAGCCGATCGCCACCCGCACAACCATCACGACAACGTGATGAGGGCCTTGGGTCGGAACCGAGTACTCAGTCGAGTCATCGCCTGGGACGTCGGACGGTGAGCAGGTACCGCTGAACCGCTTGGTTCAGTCGGTCAAGGCGAACCGGTGGGTCCAATTAGGACACACGCTGTTAGAGGTTGTACTTCAGATACTTGATGCCGTTGATGAAGCTCGACTGCAACTGTGATGGAGGTCCCGCTGACTGTATGTCGGGATGGCGTTTGAGCAACTCACGGAATATCACGGTGATCTCACGTCGTGCGAGGTGCGCTCCCAGACAAAAGTGCGGACCCGGGGCGCCGAAGCCATAGTGATCGTTAGGTGATCGTCCGACATCGAAGATGTCGGGGCTCTCGAATACGTCCTCATCGCGATTGGCCGAGACGTAGTACATGAGGACTTTGTCGCCCTTCGCGAGATCCACGCCTGAGAGCGTGTAGTCCTCGGCGAGGGTGCGGCGCATCCACATGACCGGCGACGCCCAGCGCACGATTTCGTCAGTCGCGGTTCTAGCGAGACCGTCGTAGTCGGCGAGTAGGCGCGCCTTCTGCGAGGGGTGTTCCGTGAGCGCGATTAGTCCGTGCGCGATCGCCGTGCGGGTTGTCTCGTTGCCGGCCGTGACGAGCAGTACGAAGAACGACGCCAACTCTTGTTGTGTCAACTTCTCGGTTTCGATCTCGGCGTTCACGAGGGCGCTCGTGATGTCGTCGATGGGATGATCGATTCGGTACTTTCCCAACTCCTCCATGATGCCGGTGAGGGCAGCGCCCGATTCGAGCAACTCAAGTATCGGGTCGTGTCCTTCGGGGATGATGTCGCTGTCACCGAAGGAGAGGATGACGTTCGAGTGGCGAAGCACCGTCGCATACTCACTCGGCGGCACGCCCATCATGTCGCAGATGATCTCGAGCGGAAAGGCGGCTGCCACGTCCGAGATGAAGTCGCCGCTGCCGTTCGATGACGCTCGGTCGATGATCTCATCGGCCTTTCGTTCGATCGAGTCCTCGACGGCACGGACATTGCGCGGATTGAACGCGTTGGACACGATTCGGCGAAGGCGGGCGTGTTTCGGGTCGTCGGTCGAGATCATGCCAGAGAAGTATTCGACCATCTCGCTGGGTAGATCCATGGTTGACACCGCGCCCGGACCCGACAAGAAGACTTCTGGATGGCGCGACACCGTTTGCACGTCGCGATGCTTGGTCAGCGCGTAGAAGCCCTTGCCCACTGGGAATTCGACGGTCGTGTCCTCGATTACCGGCTCGTCGTAGTGCGAGATCGGACGTTCGCGGCGCAACGTCGCAAACGCGGCGTGGCGTTCATCCCACGGACGGCGCCAAAAGTCCAAGTCCGAAAGATCGATCGAATCGGCGGTCCACGTCTCGATTGGTTCCATCCGGCAAATGGTATCGATTCAGGCTCGGCGTCACGAGCGGTGTTTTTCGCGGCAGACTGGTCATATGGAAGAACTGACCGATCAGGAACGCGCGACGCGGCTGAAGGCGCTCAATGCGCTGCTTGACATTATGCGTCCATCGGTCCAAGCCGACGGGGGAGACCTGGTGCTGATTCGTGCCGACGTCGAGACCGGTGTCGTCGAAGTCCAGCTCCAGGGCGCGTGCTCCAGTTGCGCCATCTCGTCGGACACGCTCCAAGGCGGCGTTACTCGAATCTTGAAGGACCGACTGGCGTGGGTGAGCGACGTCGTGGGCGGAGTCGACGACTCGATCGACCCCGAGGACTCCATGTCGCTCGGTGCAGGCGGCTACGTGCCTCGCTACCGACAGCTGTAGTTCTTCGTACTCCCGGAAGGGGCGTCACGAACTTTGGCGGATGGGGACTTTGGGGCAGATTGGGCGGCCTGGTCGGAAGGAAAACTCGAGCGGCGCCCAGCCCGGAGCACGAGATGAATGATTCCATTCTCGAGCGAGAGAAGATCAGCAAGATACTCGAGAAGCAGGACGCCCGTTACGACTCGATGAGCGAAGAAGAGCGCGAAAAGTACTACCTGAAGCCCAACCTGATGACCAAGATCAAGAAGGCGATTCGCGGTCAGTAACGACGCTGGCTACACCTTTTGCGGTTTGGGTTCCTTCGGAAGTCCGAGCGCTCGCTCGCCAATGATGTTGCGCTGAATCTCCGCCGTGCCGCCCCAGATCGTTTCGGAACGCGAGAAGAAGAACGAACCTTGCAAATCTGAGACCGGATAGTCGGCTCGACCTCGTCGACTCCCCGCGATGGATCCGTCACTTGTTCCTTTACCCGTGAGGATCTGGGACTCCATACCGAGCACGTCCATTGCGAGTTCCATCGTGGCGCGATGCGTTTCGGACCAGAACATCTTGTTGCACGCACCCAGTAACGCCGCGTCGTGCGTGCCATTGAGCGAATCGGCGAGCGAGCGGTAGCCGTTGATCTGCATGATCTTGACCTTCTCCCACGCTTTCACCAGTCCGTCGCGCACGAGTTGGTCGTCATTCTTGCTGAGGCGCTTGGCGTCCTTCACGATCTCCTCCCACTCCTTGAGGAAACGTCGGTAACCGGTGGTGGAGCTCGATCCGCGCTCGAAGCCGAGCGTGGTCATCGCGACCTTCCAGCCATTGTTGACGCCGCCCACGGCGTTGTTCTTCGAACAGCGCGCATTGGTGAAGAAGACCTCGTTGAAGTCGGCCGAGCCGTCGACCTGGATGATCGGTCGAACTTCGACACCCACTTGGTGCATGGGGACGAGTAGGTAACTGATGCCGGCGTGCTGAGGTGCGTCGGAGTCGGTGCGCACCATCAAGAAGACGTAGTCGGCGTGTTGGGCCTGTGATGTCCAGACTTTCTGTCCGTTGATGACCCATTCGTCGCCGTCCAGTGCCGCGGTGGTCTTGAGACTCGCCAAGTCCGATCCGGCGTCGGGTTCTGAGAATCCCTGGCACCAGGCGATCTTGCCCTGGAGGATCCCGGGGATGAATTCTCGCTTCTGTTCGTCGGTGCCCCACTGAAGGATCGTCGGACCGACCAGTGTGTCACCAAAGAAGTCGGCGCGCATCGGTGCACCAGCCTTGGCGAACTCCTCGTTGAGAACCACCTGTTGTAACAAGGTCAGACCTTTGCCGCCGTATTCGACGGGCCAACCAGCACAGATCCACCCACCGGCGAAGAGCTTCTCGTTCCAACTCTCATTGAACAGCCGTCGCTCCTCGGGACTCATCGTGAAGTCGGGGTCGAACCAACCAACTGGCAGATTCTCTTCGAGCCACGAGTGCACTTCTTTGCGGAATGGTTCAGTTTCGGCGGGATACGTGAGGTCCATGCGAACAATGTAGTCACGCTGTAGCCCATAGGTTTCCTATCATTTGTGACCCTGCAGCGATTTCGGCGAGAATGGAGGACCGCGATACCGAAAGTTGTCCCTTGTCCCGTACCCTGCGCCAAACCATCGACGAGACCAAGGCATCCTGGGAGCGTTCTAAGTCCATTGTCACGCCGGCCCGTGTTCCGGCGCGAGCGCCCGAGCCGGGCAACTACCGGATTGCGTTCCTGATCTACCGAGGAAATCCGCGTTGCGGGGGCCAAGGCGTCTACACCCGTCACCTCACGCGCGAATTGGTGAACCTCGGCCACAGTGTGGAGGTCTTTGCCGGACCGCCCTGGCCCGAACTCGACGAAGGCGTCGGATTCACCGCTGTTCGGGCGCTCGACCTCTACCGCGACCCCGATCCGTTTCGAATCCCGGCCCTTGGCGAATTCACGTCGCTCGCCGACGTCTCGGAGTTCGGCGTCATGATGACCGGAGGATTCGGCGAACCGCTGGCCTACTCGTTGCGTATCGAGAAGATCTTGAAGCACCGACGCGGCGACTTCGACATCATCCACGACAACCAGTGCATGGGGCCGGGGATCTTGAGGCTGCACCGCCAGGGTTGGCCACTCTTAGAGACGCTGCATCACCCGATCACGGTCGACCGCTCCATTGCGCTCGATCACGCCGAGACGGCCTGGAAGCGTTACACGACCAAGCGTTGGTTCGGGTTCTTACGCATGCAAGTGCGCACCGTCAAACAACTTCCGGCGGTCCTGACGGTTTCGCACAACTCGAAGATCGACATCAACGCCCAGATGCAGGTCCCGCTCGAACGACTCACCGTCGTACCGGTGGGAGTCGACCACACGGTCTTTCGCCCCTACGACGATGTCGTCAAGAAAAAGGGCCGCCTGATGGTGACCTCATCGAGCGACGTGCCTATGAAGGGCCTGGTGCCGCTGTTAGAGGCGATCGCCAAACTTCGCGCTGAGCGCGACATCGACCTGATCGTCATCGGCAAACCTCAACCCAAGGGACGGGTGGCTTCGGCTCTGGACCGACTCGGCCTTAGTGACATCGTGACCACCATCTCGGGCGTCAGCGACGAGGAACTGGCGCGCCTCTATGGAGAAGCCGAGGTCGCGATCGTGCCGAGCCTTTACGAAGGGTTTTCGTTGCCCGCGATCGAAGCGATGAGTTGTGGCGTGCCTGTCGTGGCGACGACCGGCGGCGCACTGCCCGAGGTCGTCGGCGTCACCGAAGAGACCGGACTGCTGGTCGAACCCAACAACCCCGAAGCGCTCGTGGTGGCGATCGGACGACTGCTCGATGACGCACAGCTGCGCTCGCGTCTTGGCGCAGCGGGTCGAAAGCGCGTGATGGAACGCTTCACCTGGGAGGTGACGGCGCGCGGCACGGCCGCCTGTTACGACGCCATCATGACCGGCCGAGCGTTGCCTGAATCGATGGAGTTCGACTGATGTTGACCGCTCGCTACGACCGGTTGGGTCTCGAGCGCGGCGACAAGATTCTCGACCTCGGTTGCGGTTTCGGACGGCACGCCTTCGAAGCGGCGCGCCGGGGCGCCGAGGTGATCGCTCTGGACGCCGGGCGCGACGAAGTCGAAGGCGTGAAGAACATGTTCGCCGCGATGGTGGCTGCTGGGGAGCTCGACGCCGAGACGCTACGCACCGCGGCGGTCCAGGGTGACGCGCTGCATCTCCCGTTTCCCGACGGCACCTTCGATCGGGTGATCTGTTCCGAAGTCCTCGAGCACATCCCCGATGACGTGATCGCCATGGGGGAGTTAGCCCGCGTGTTGAAGCCGGGCGGCACGATGGCCATCACCGTGCCTCGCTTCGGACCGGAGTTGATCAATTGGGCGCTCTCCGATGAGTACCACAACGTGCCGGGCGGTCACATCCGCATCTATCGCCGCCGGATTCTCACCCAGCGACTGCGTTCGGTGGGGCTGGTCGACACCGGTCACCACTACGCCCACGGCCTCCACAGTCCGTACTGGTGGCTGAAGTGTCTTGTGGGAACGACCAACGACACGAACAGGTTCGTGAAGCTCTACCACCGACTCCTCGTCTGGGACATCACGAAAGCGCCGTGGCCGACGCGACTGGCCGAGCGAGTCATGGCGCCGTTGATGGGTAAGTCCGTCGTCGTCTACCTGGTGAAGCCGGCGTCGTGACCACGACCATCGGCACTGTCTCGGGCGTTCCCGGTCTCTTGAGCGACGCAGAGATCGCGTTGACCGCCGAACATCTGGCCTCGCTGCAACTGCGCAGTGGTGCCGTTCCGTGGTTCGTCGGCGGGCACTGTGACCCGTGGAACCACGTGGAAGCCGCGATGGCCCTTACGGTCACCGGCTACGTGTCAGAGGCGAAGTCGGCCTACCGATGGCTGTGTGACACGCAGCTCGGTGACGGCAGCTGGTTCAACTACTACGTCGCGAATCAAGTGAAGGACGCGCGACTCGACACCAACGTGGTTGCCTACGTGGCGGCCGGGCTGTACCACTACCTCGTGGCGACCGACGACGTCGACTTCTGTGTCGAGATGTGGCCGGTCGTCGAGCGCGCCATCGACTTCGTGTTGCGCTATCAGCACGACGACGGCACCATCGCCTGGTCGTTGGATTCGATCGGTCGACGCGAAAGCTATGCGTTGCTCACCGGCTCGTCGTCGATCTTTCACTCCCTGCGCTGCGCGGTTGCCCTCGCCGAACGAGTCGACGCCGCCAAACCCGCGTGGGAGTTGGCGGCCGGTCGACTCGGCCACGCCGTGGCACACCACCCCGGGGCCTTCGCCCCCAAGAACGAATTTGCGATGGACTGGTACTACCCGATCTTCTGCGGCGCACTGAGCGGCCCTTCGGGCATGAAGCGGATCGACGACGGCTGGGAACGCCACGTCATGGACGGCTACGGCGTGCGCTGCGTCTCGACGAGCGACTGGGTGACCGCGGCTGAAACGGCGGAGTGCGTATTGGCCCTCGACGCCTTGGGCCTCACCAACTTGGCCCTGGATCTGTTCAGCTACACCCGACGGCATCGTCGCGACAACGGTGCGTACTGGACCGGTATCGCGTATCCGAGTGAAGTCACCTTCCCCGACCGCGAGACGTCGTCCTACACGGCCGCGGCCATCATTCTCGCCGCCGACGCGTTGACCTCGTCGTCGGCCGCCGCCGGACTCTTTCGACAAGAGTCATTGCCGCTTCCCATCGACCTGCCCGAGCCGGGCTGCCCACTGGCGTTAACGAACGCGCGTTAGAGCGCGCAGCGAGCCGCGCTCGGCGCGCTCGATGAAGTCTTCACTCTCCAACGCAGCGTTGTAGATCTCATACGGCGGGCGACCACCGTCGTCGGGATCGGCAAAGACGTCGTGGATCAACAAAAGTCCGCCGACCACGACCTTGGGCGTCCACGCCTCATAGTCCGCCCAGGCGACGTCGTGGCCGTGGCCGCCGTCGATGAAGAGGATGTCGAGCGATTGGTTGAAGTGGGCAGCGATGACGGTGGAGGGTCCGACGAGTCCGATGACCGTCGCTTCCAATCCTGCTTCGGCGATCGTGCGTTGCCACGTGGGCAGCGTGTTGAGCCGACCGTCGGTGGGATCGACGAGTGCCGCGTCGAAGTGCTCCCAGCCCGCTTGGTTCTCCTCACTGCCGTGGTGATGATCCAGTGAAAACAGCACCGAGGACGTTTCCTCGGCCGCGGCTCCGAGATAGACCGCCGACTTGCCGCACCAGGCACCGATCTCGAGCCAGGTGCCACGGTGGCTTCGCTCCCCGTGGGCCAGGACGAATTCGAACAGGGCAAGTCCCTCGTCACGCGGCATGAATCCTTTGACCGTGTCGGCGTATTGGAGCAGATCGTGGCGCCGACTCATGCGACCGCGACCGCCAACGAAATCAGCGTCCAAAGCCCGAGTCCGGCAAATATCAGCCCGCCCCCGACGCGAACGCGTTGCAGGGGCACTCTGCGTTGCAGGGCACGGCCACCGTAGGCACCAATGAAGGTGACAGCCACGAGAGCCAATGACGAGGCGAGGAAGACCTCGAGGGGCTGATGCAGTTTGGCCTCGAAGTTCGCGGCCTGGATCTGGGTCAAATCACCGAACTCGCCAATGAAGAGGACGACGAAGGCCGTCGAGATCTCCTTCCAGCGCGTGGCCGCCTTCTCTATGGCGGCTTCACGCCGCCCCTTCTCCTCTTCTTCTGACTCAGAGACGAAGAGCAGATACGCCGCCCCGGCGAGAAAGAGCGCGCCGACGATCAGGTCCTTCCAGTGCACCGGAAAGAAGGTGAGAAGCGTCCCCGCCCCGACCGCGATACCCATCTGAACGACCAGGGCCAAGGAACCACCGATCACGACCATGAACGGTCGCGCCCGAGTGGCCATGATCACCGTCGCCAGGAACGTCTTGTCGGGCAACTCGAGGACGAACATGAGGGCAATGATGCCCACGAACGTTCCCAAGTTCATATCGTGATTAAAGTTGTTCGCGCATTGCCGCGGCGAAGGTGAGACCGACTCTCATTCGTTCAATGTTCTGTGCGACGGCCATCTGTTCGCCACGGATTGGGTGCGAGGTGTGGAACGCTTCGACCTCGTCGGCGAAAGCCGCGTCGTTGATGAACGTGACGACACCTCGTGACATGTATGACACCGTGTTCGGTGGGAACTTGGCGAGCGCTTCGTCCCATCGAGACGCCATCAGCCGCCATACACTCGGACCGGTTTTTGCGTTGCTCGTCAAGAAACCGAACATGGTCGAGGCGTCTTGGTTGCGGAATTCGCTGAAGCACTTGTCGGCGGCGTCGAGCGCGACGCGCTCGTCACTGAACCCATACAGCCCTCTCATGTAACGCTGTTCGTCCTGGGGACTGACGGCGTGGCGATAGCGCTCGAGGAACGTCTCGTAGTCGCCGGGGCGATCCTGCGATGAGACGATGCGCAAGATGGCGGTCGCGAGGTCGCCACTGACCTCATTGGCTTCGAAGCGCTTCACCGCTTCAGCTCTGATCTCGACGTCGCGACAGACCGTTCCGAGCGTCGTAAGCACGAACGCCCTCATTTGTCCCGTCAACGCGCTCTCGCCGGGCTGGGACTCCCAGCCCAGTCGCACGAATTGAGGTCCGTAGATCGCACGAACCTTCTCCACGAAACCGGATTTTTGTTCCTCGGGCAGCGCACGATCGATAAAGCCCACGGCGGCCGTCAGCGTTCCCCACGGCGTCGGTTCATCGTGGTCGCCGAGGCCGCCGGCCACCGTCAGGAACTGTTCGACGCCGATCTGACTCGAGAACAGCAGCGCCCAATCGTCCGACAGGAGTACGGCGCGTTCAATGGGATCGAGTTCATCCATGTGGTCGGCGAGGGCCGCCGATTCGGTGACGCCATAGCGCGAGCGGTAGTACCCCGAGCCGCCGGCGTTCAGCACGGCCGGTGCATCATCGGTGATTGACACCACATCGTCCTCGAGCAGGTGGACGTTGATCGGACCGCCCTTCAACGAACGCGTCATCACCGGAACCTTCCATGACGATCCGATCAAACTCTCGCCGCGCGCCGGTCCGTAGGCGAAGGGCATCTGGGAGATCTGACCATCGTTCAACGTGACGAGCGGGTAACCACCTTGGAGAATCCACGTATTCATGACGTCGCGTACCGGTTCGCCCGTGACCTCTTCGATGGCGTCCCAAAGGTCGGTGGTTCGAGTATTGGCGTAACTGTGCCGGCGCAGATAGTGACGAATGCCGTCGCGGAAGTTCTCCGCGCCCAGGTACTGCTCGAGCATCCGCAAGACCGCCGAACCTTTTTGGTACGTGAGATAGCCGAACATTCCTTGCGTGTCGGCGGGCGAGACGACCTCGTATTCGACGGGTCGCGTCGTGTGGAGTCCATCGATGTCAAGTGCCAGGTCGCGATTGGCGCAGGCGGCGACCCAGACTTTCCACTGGGGACGAAACGCCTCTTGGCAGAGGACCTGCATGAACGTGGCGAAGGCCTCGTTCAGCCAGATGCCTTCCCACCACTCCATCGTGACCAGATCCCCGAACCACATGTGGGCAATCTCGTGCAGCACGACCTGGGCAACTCGTTCCATCTCAACCAGAGACGCCTTGGCCGGGTCGATCAAGAGGTCCGGCATCCGGTACGTGATGCATCCGAGGTTCTCCATCGCCCCCTGCATGAAGTCGGGGATCGCGACCATGTCGAGTTTGTCCCCGGGATAGGGGATATCGAAGTAGTTCGAGAAGAAACGAAGGGCGAAAGCCCCGGCCTCGAGCGCGTGGGCGGTGAGGTGCGCGTTACCGATCGGAAAGACGATCCGCAGTGGTACGCCGTCGACGTCCAATGGCTCAGTCTCTTCGAAGGGCCCGACGATGAACGCGACCAGGTACGTCGACATCTTCATCGTCGGCGTGAAGTTGACCGTGCGCTGTCCGTTGCCGAGGTCCGTGTCGGACGAGACGGGCGAGTTGGAGTACGCAGCCAGGTGACTCGGCACGGTGAGATTGACTTGATACGTCGCTTTGAAGGCCGGCTCGTCCCAGCACGGGAAGGCTCGTCGGGCGTCGGTGTTCTCGAACTGCGTGGTGGCGATGATGTGCTTGACGCCGGCCGGATCCGTGAAGGTCGAGCGATAGAAACCGTGCAACTGGTCGTTCAAAATGCCGTTGAAACCGATCTCGAGTACGGCCGCTCCGACGGGCAACGTTGAATCGAAGCTGTAGGTCGCGACTTCGAACTCCTCGTCGAGGTGGAGATCCGTCGAGCGATGCGCAGTGCCTCCGGTCGTCAGCGTCGCCGCGCCAAGTTCGAGTTCGATGGCGTTGAGTTTTATTACCTTGGTGGACTCGACGATATCGACGTCGATTTCGACTCGCCCGGCGAACGACGCGTTCTCCAGGTCCGGTGTGATGAAGATTCGATAAGCCGAGGGGACGAGCGTTCGGTCGAGACGATAGGGGTTGGTTTCAAGGCTCATATGGTTCAACCGTACTTGGCAACGGTCTATCCTCGCTAAGTGACAGAAAGCCCTACGCCCGTTTCACTGCGTGTGAAACCCGGTCCGAATCGCTTGGCGGTCACCGGCATCGGCAACGCGATGCTCGACATAATCACGCAGGATTCCAAAGAGGTCTACCGACAACTGGGACTCACGAAAGCGGCGATGTCACTGATCCAAGAGGACCAGCTCGACACTTTTTTCAACGCCATGGGTCCGACCATTCAGATGTCCGGCGGCTCGGTCGCCAACTCCATTGCCGGCGTCGCCGCGCTCGGCGGGACGTGCGGCTACATCGGCAAGGTGGCCGACGATGATTTCGGTAAGCGCTTCACGCACGACCTCACGTCGATGGGCGTCGAGGTGGATCTCGCGATCGCCAAACCCGACGAAGGCGTGACGGGACGTTGTCACGTGTTCATCACCGACGACGCGCAGCGCACTATGGCCACGTATCTAGGGGCGTCCAATCAATTACACGTCTCGGACATCAACGAGACGTTGATCGCACGCTCCGAAATCACCTACGTCGAGGGCTACCTGTTCGACTTGCCCCCGGCCAAGGAGGCGATTCGCAAGGTCGTCAACTTCGCTCACGACTATGACTCCATGGTCGCGTTGTCACTGTCGGATATGTTCTGCGTCGATCGCCACCGTCGCGACTTCCTGGACTTGGTCACCAACGACGTCGACGTGCTGCTGTGCAACGAGACGGAGATCCGTTCGCTCTTTCAAGTGCCGACGCTCGAGCACGCCTTCGCAGCCCTTGAAGAGCTGGGCATCCTCGCGGTCGTCACGCGTGGACCGATTGGCGCTGACGTGCTCACGGTCACCGGCGTGGTGAGCGTGGCCGCTCACGAGGTCGAGCGCGTGATCGACCAGAACGGTGCCGGTGACATGTTCGCGTCGGGATTCCTCTACGGACTCGCGCTCGGTGCCGATCCCGTCGAGTCGGCCGAACTGGGATCGCTCTGCGCGGCCGAGATCATCTCGCACCTCGGGGCACGACCGGAGAACGACCTCGAAGAGTTGGCGATCGAAGCCGGACTGCTGTAGTTAGAGTCCTTGCGCGTCCAAGATGGCGTCGAGTTCTCGAGTCTGGACCGTTTCCCACTTCACCCAGGAGATCGCGATGGGTATGCAGGCGAGCAACATCAGTGCGTCGCCGCCGATCCACATGATGGCACCGCCCAAGTGGATATTGGCGAGAATGTCAGCCCTGGTCGATCCGCTAGGTGCCATCGCGGCGTATGCCGGGAAGGGCGTGTGCGACGACATGGCCAAGGCCAGTCCGGTGAACGTGTCGACGGGCACGGCGGCCATGACGAAGACCAGGCGCAGTCCGCGGTGGATCTTGGTGCCGCGCTCGAGACCGAAGGCGACACGAAAGAAGAGGTAGCCCACGACCAAGAAACCAATCTGTTCCAAGTGGTGGACCCACTCGTGTTCCAGCATCAGATTGAAAAGTCCGCTCAAGTGCGTGACCGGGATGAAGATGAAATAGGCCGCGAAACCGAAGAGCGGCTGCGTGACCAGCTTCATGAATCGACCATCGAGGAAATGTCGGAGTCGCGGCGACCCCGCGTCGTAGGCGAGGTCGAGCGGCGCGCTCAAGGCGAAGAGTGGTGCCGCCACCATGATCAACAAGAGGTGTTGGATCATGTGGTCGCTGAAGTATTCCATGTCGAAGGTGCCGATGACCGACTGCGTCGCGATGAAGGTGACGATGAGTCCGGCGAGAAAGGTCATCGTTCGCTTGGTGGACCAATTGCCGACGCGTTGAGCGGCAAACAGGTAGAGAACCAGCGCCGCGAACATCAAGAGCAGGGGGAGAATACCTAGGTGTCCCTGGTTCCAATCGTGCCACGAGAACTGCGGGCGAGACGAGGACATTCCGGGCACTACTCAATTGTACGGCCGCCAAAGAGCGCTAAATATCGCCCAGTAGGATGGCCGCGTGAAGTCGAAGTATCTCTCGCGCCGAGCGATCGGTCTCCATATCGCGCTCGTCGTGTGGGTGACGATCTGTATCGCCGCAGCGTGGTGGCAGGTCGGCGCCGCCATACTCGGCAACTCGCTCAGCTACCTCTACGCCGTCGAGTGGCCGGCATTCGCCGTGCTCGGAGGGTTCGGCTGGTACGCACTGTTGAACTCGGAAAAAATCACCGAAGATCAGGAAATAGAGCGTAAGGAATACGAGGAGAAGATGCGCCAAGAGGCGCAATCGGCGCGAAGAGCCGAGTCCGATGAGGACCCCGAGTTGAAGGCGTATAACGACCATCTCGCTGAGATCGCCTCACGACCGAAGAAGCGGCTCTGGGGACATTGATGGAAACAGCGTTCCGTCGGTACCGGATCATGTCCTTCGTCACGGGATCGACTTTGATCACGCTCTTCGTGATGCTACTACTTCACACCGTTGATTTGACGTTGTGGAAGCACATAAAGATTCTCGTGGACGTCGACGGCATTGCGCACGGGATCGTGATGTATCCGCTCTACATGATCGCGAGCTTCAACATGGTGTTGAAGTTCCGATTGCCGCTGGCGTTACTGCTCTTGATGTTGATCGCCGGATTCGTCCCGGGCGTCGCGTTCTACCTCGAACATCGGATGCGCCTTCGGCTCTATCCCGATGGACTTCCGAAGAAGTGACGAGTCCCTGGCTCGATCGTCGGGTCATCGCCTTCGCCCACCAGGGTGGTTCTTACGAGTCACCGTCTTCGACGCTGGCCGCGATCAAGCACGCCCTCGCCGAGGGAGCAACGGGGATTGAACTCGACGTGCACGCGACGGCCGATCGCGCCATCGTGGTCTGTCACGACGAGACGGTCGATCGCACTACGAATCATCACGGCGCCATCGCTGATTTCACGTTGGCGCAGTTGCGCGAGATGGATAACGCCTACTGGTGGATCGCCGGTGCAACGGCGACGCCCGGCCGAGACGCGTCGGAATATGTCGAGCGCGGCAAGGCGCCGGCAGATCGTGACTTCGGGATCGTGACCCTGGAAGAGGTCGTGGAACGTTTTCCCGGCGTGCTGTTGAACCTGGACCTCAAGCGCACCGATCCCGACGTCGAGCCTTACGAAGAGTTGCTTGCGAACGAGTTGCGGCGACTTGAGCGCGCTTCGACGGCCATCGTCGGCTCGTTCCACGACGCCGCCGTGCAGCGGTTCCGCAAGTTCGCCCCCGAAGTCGCGACGTCGGCCGCGACGGGGGAGGCGGCGACGTTCTATTTCTCGATGCTCGAAGGTGTTCCTAGCGTGCCGCCGGTCGTCGCGTTTCAAGTGCCCGCGGTCTACGGCGACATCACCGTGGTCGACGAACGCTTCGTCACAACCGCCCACGAGGCGGGCGTGGCGGTGCACGTATGGACGATCAACGACCCGGGCGAGATGCACCAGTTGCTCGACGCGGGTGTGGACGGACTGATCAGTGACCGTCCGGCAGCCCTGGTCCAGGTACTTCGAGAACGGGACTGCGCGTGGGACGGCGTGCTGTAGATAGGCCTGAGCGGCTAATGGAACAGGTATTGCGCGTTCCGGCGTAGGTCCCTGACTTGGGGGAGATGTCGGAAGCCAGCCGATTCGTACGTGGCTATGGCGCCTACGTTCGAACTTTTGGTGCAGACGGTCGCCCTCGACGAGCCCAAGCTTCGCAGTGCGGCCGCAGCAGCGACCGTGATCGCAGTGCCGTAGCCGCGACCGCGATGTTCGCGGTGAACGCCCACTGGTTCGAGCAGCCCGGGTTTGTCTGGACCGGCGGACCACACCGTGGCGACCGCGACTGCGATGTCATGGTCGTCATACGCGAGGAGACATTCGGCTTCGGCGTACGGCACCCCGGTGGTCATTGCCTTCCATCGTTCAGGTGAGAATGTCGATTCGTCGAACGCAGCGCGCTGCACGGAGGCCCGCACCTCCGCGCGCTCTGGACCGACTACTTCGATTCGCACGCCGCACTCGTCGACGGGATCTGCAAGGTCGCGCTCAAGCGGTGTCCACGGCTCGTCGTCGACCCACCCGTCGTCGAACAACAGGCCACGGAACAGCTCGCCAAAACGCACCTCGATGTACGCGGTGCCGCGTGCCAACACATTGCGATCCGGATCGTTCATGTCAACCAGCATCTGCTGGGCTAACGCCTCGTCGTGTTGCGCCTCGGGCGCGATGGCCATTCGTATCAGTTGCGGAGAGTCCAGAAATCCGATCGCGAGAATCTCTCCGTCACGGCTCCATGTCCTAATCGCCGCGGCCGCTGCCTCGGCGCCGAACTGCCAGTTCCAGCCCAAGTCGCCCGGATGCAACTGCATCGGTGCTCCATTGAACTGCCATTCCCGCAGCGCGGCCACAGTGTGCCTCAGTCCGTCAACTCCAGGCTCGTTCAACAGGATCGACATGCTCAAAGGGCTCCGCTCGCTATTCGCGTCGACGGGAAATCAGGTACAGGGCGTTAGCCGCGACCGCAGTTCGGCTTCTTACCGTGGTTGGCCTTCTTCTTGGCGCGCATCTTGCGCTTCACGGTTCGCTTTGACATAGGTGACAATGTTAGTTGATAGCGGTTCCAGCGAGCCAAACGAGGAGACGACCATGGATAATAGTGAGATCACCGTTGGTCAACTCGTGCTGGTGGCGACGCCACTGGGCAATCTCGGCGACATCTCTCGACGGGCTCTCGAATTGCTCGAATCGGCCGACGTGATCTACGCCGAGGACACCCGACGCTCGTCCACACTCTTCAGCGCTCACTCGATCCCCGTCAACGGACGACTGCGCGCGTTGCACGATCACAACGAGGCGTCGTTGTGCGACCAAGTCGTCGCCCAGGTCGCCGGTGGTCGGACGGTGGTGGTGATCAGCGACGCCGGCACGCCGGGCATCAGCGATCCCGGCGCTCGAGTCGTCGCGGCCGTGGCCGCCGCGGGACTTCGCGTCACGACCGCGCCCGGACCTTCGGCCGTCATCGCCGCGCTCACCATCAGCGCACTGCCTACGGAGCGCTTTGCTATGGAGGGCTTCCTGCCACGAAAGTACGGCGAGCGCGAACTGCTCTACGCCCAGTGGATGGTAGAGCCCCGGACGATCGTCTTCTATGAGTCACCGCAACGACTCGCAGCCACGTTGGGCGAGATGGTCAGTCTCTTCGCCACGCGTCGAATCTGCGTCGCTCGTGAGATGACCAAAGTGCACGAAGAGGTGCTTCGCGGCACCGTCGAGGAGATAGCGGACTACGTCATCACTCGAGAGATCCTTGGTGAGATCGTGGTCGTGCTCGAAGGCGTCCACGAAACCGAGATCGTCGACGATGAACTCATCCGAGCCGCGCTACGTGATCAGATCGATGAAGGCGTGAGCACCCGCGACGCAGTGGCCTATGTCGAGGAGTCGCTCGGCGTGGCGCACCGAATCGTCTATCAGATGGCGCTCGAGCTACGGGCGGACGACGCGCTTTAACTCATTTGGGGCTTTCCATCTGACTGGAGTTCGAATCGTTCTCGGACACTCGCAAGACCGTACGGGTGTGGTGTGACTTGTCCCGGCGAGTACGCGGAATCTCGGGCCTACTCCGTCAAGATGGAAAGCCCAAACTCATTATCCTTGTCGGATGGCTCGCTTCTATCTCACGACGCCGATCTACTACGCGAACGACGCCCCGCACGTCGGGACCGCGTATACGACGGTGAACGCCGACGCCCTGGCGCGCTGGCACCGGTTGATCGGTGACGAGACCAAGTTCCTCACCGGGACCGACGAACACGGCCAAAAGGTCGCCGACGCCGCCGCCAAGAACGGCCAATCGCCCCAGGAATGGACCGACCTCAAGTCCGATCAGTTCCGCCAGGCCTGGAAAGCCCTGGACATCCAGTTCGACGACTTCATCCGCACGACCGAGCCACGCCACCACGAGAGCGTGCAGAAGTTCCTCACCGCCATCTACGACAACGGCTTCATCTATAAGGACATCTACAAGGGTCTCTACTGCGTCAGTTGCGAGGACTACTACACGATCGAGACCAGCATCGACGGCAAATGCCCGATCCACGGACGTGAACTCATCGAGATGGAAGAGGAGAACTGGTTCTTCCGTCTGAGTGCGTTCGAAGACCGTTTGATCGAGCACTACGCCGCGCACCCCGGCTTCGTGACTCCGGAGACGAAGCGCAACGAGGCCCTTTCGTTCATCAAGGGCGGACTCCGCGATATCTCGATCACCCGTACCTCCATCTCCTGGGGCGTACCCGTGCCGTGGGACGAAGAACACGTGTTCTACGTCTGGTACGACGCGCTGATCAACTATCTGACGGCAATCGGTTACGGGCGCGACGACGACGAGGTCGCCAAATGGTGGCCGAACTCGCATCACCTGATCGGCAAGGAGATAATCCGCTTCCACTGCGTCTGGTGGCCCGCCATGTGCATGGCCGCCGGGTTGGATCCGGTCAGCCACGTCCAGGTGCACGGATGGCTGCTGCTCGGAGGTCAGAAACTCTCCAAGACCATGGTCGCCGAGGGCGAAGTTCGACTCACCGACATCGCGCCGGTAGAGCTGACCAATGAATTCGGCGTCGATCCGTTGCGCTACTACTTGTTGCGCGAGACCGCGCTCGGCAACGACGGCGACTTCTCGGCCGAGGGGATCCTCGCGCGCTACAACACCGATCTCGCGAACAACCTGGGCAACCTCGTGGCGCGCGTGACGACCATCGTCGCGACGAAGCTCGGCGGCGTCGCACCGAAACCGCGGGCCGATTCTGCGCTTCGAGCGCCGGCCGAACTCGCGATCGCCGACAGCGCGACGGCGTGGAACGGCTTCGCACCCCAGAGCGCGCTGGAAGCGACCTGGGGACTCATCGGCGCGACCAACGCGTATCTCGAAGCGTTCGCCCCGTGGAAGATGGAACCCGGCGCGGAACTGGAAGCGGTCCTGGGCGACGCCCTTGAGGCGATTCGAATCGTCGCGATCCTCGCGTCACCTGCGATGCCCAAGACTTGTGAGGAGATTTGGCGCCGGATTGGATTGAGCGGTGCGCCGGATGGCGAAAGCCTCCGGACGGATCCGGTCTCAGTCAAGGAGGCATGGGGTCAGTACCGAAGTGACGCGAAGATCCAAAAGGGCGAACCGCTCTTTCCGAGGATGAAGAGCGACGCGTGAGCCATTGGAGTGACGCGCACTGTCACCTCCAGGACCAGTTCCTCGGTGATGAGGCGACAGCCGCGGTCCTGAGCGACACGCTCGCTCGCGCCTACGAAGGCGGTGTCGACCGCGTCGTCGTGATCGGTACCGACGCCACGACCTCGGCCCAGGCCCTCGAGATTACCGCCTTTGAGAGTCCCGTCGAGATCTTCGCCACCGTCGGCCTGCATCCCCATGATGCGCGCCAAGACATCGAACCGGTGCTTGAGCTGGCGCGCGCCGGGCACCCGAAACTGGTGGGAATAGGGGAGTGTGGCCTCGATTACTTCTACGAGCACTCGCCCCGGGCCGACCAGCGGCGGGCCTTCGCCAGCCAGGTCGCCTTGGCCCACGAATTGGACCTGGCCCTGGTGATCCACGCCCGCGACGCCTTCGACGACCTCTTCGACGTATTGGCGAGCGAAGGGGTGCCCGAGCGCACGGTCGTGCACTGTTTCACCGGTACGCCCGACGAGGCGCAGTCATGTCTGGCGCTCGGATGCGATATCTCGATCGCGGGCATCGTCACGTTCAAGAACGCCGAAGGTTTGCGAGAGGCGGTGCGCAGCATCCCGCTCGATCGACTCCACGTCGAGACCGACAGCCCGTTCTTAGCTCCCGTGCCATACCGAGGGAAGGCCAACGAGCCGGCCTTCGTCACCGTGGTGGGTGAATTCGTGGCCGAAGTGCGCGGCGAGAGCTTCGTTGACGTCCGCGAGGCCACCAGCGCCAATACGGCCCGACTTTTCCGTCTGCCTCCACGATAAAATGCCGTCGATCAGGTAGTTCCAGACACACTTCAACGCGAGTTGCCACGGGACCCGCCCTCTCGTAGCGTTGTTGGCCGGGAGGTTTGCTCCCTGGTGTGGTGGCGGAGGGTGGAGATCTGAGGGCATCAAACCCGCGGGCGCTGTGGCGTCCGTTGTCGGTACTGATCACGATCGTCGCGTTGGTGACGTCCGCGGTGCTCGTGGCGCCCCTGGACGCTGGTGCCTCGACGCACGCGCGACGCCACATGCCCGATCTCATCGGACTGAGCCGTGCCCAGGTCTTCGCCGTCATGCACGCCGACGCGCTCTATTTCGTCACCACCGGTCCGGGCAGTTCGAACGGCACGTGGAAAGAGGCCGTCGGTCAGTCGCCCAAACCCGGCACCGTGGTGCCCTGGCATTTTCAGGCGACCGTGCGGACCTCTCTCGCCAGTCCCCATGGCCCACGCCGTGTGCCGCGACTCATCGGGCTCTCTCGAGCCCGAACGTACGCGCTCATGAGGCGAGTACAACTGTTCTTCACCACCCGCGGACCAGGGAGTTCAGACGGAAAGTGGGTCGTCGTCCTTCGTCAGTCGCCCCGGGCCGGGACCCGTGTTCGCTGGCACGCCACCGTGTCCCTGACGGTCAGCACCCGGCGACCGGTGGCCAAGAAGCCCGTTCGTCGGCCAGTGACCACGACCACGATCAAGAAGAAAACCCAGCCGACCTGCGTGCCGATCACCACGACCA
>DATKRC010000026.1:0-13266 GCA_035532375.1 Acidimicrobiales bacterium | reverse complement strand
CTGAGATCTGCAAGATCTGATCGCCCGCGAGGCCGAGGACGCGCTCGAGCTCTTCGACGCAACGTTCGGGGTCGGCCGCGGGTAGGTCGATCTTGTTGAGGACCGCGATGATCTCGAGGTTGTGCTCGATCGCCTGGTAACAGTTGGCCAGCGTCTGGGCCTGGATGCCCTGACTGGCGTCGACGAGGAGTACGGCTCCCTCGCAGGCCGCCAGGGACCGCGACACTTCGTAGCCGAAGTCGACGTGTCCGGGGGTGTCAATCAGTTGGATGATGTGCCCGTCGTAGTTGACCCGGACGTTCTGGGCCTTGATCGTGATGCCGCGCTCGCGTTCGATGTCCATGGAGTCGAGGTACTGCGCGCGCATGAGGCGCGGATCGACGGCACCCGTTATCTCCAGGATCCGGTCGGACAACGTTGATTTGCCGTGATCGATGTGCGCGATGATGCTGATCGTGCGGATTTTGGCGGAATCGACGGTCGTTGAAGGAGTTGCCACGGTCCATCAAGGCTATCGGTCCTCACCGGCAATGCTCTGCCGATAGCCGCGAGGAACCGGCCTGCTATTCTTATCAAGCCCACTGGACGCCAAGTCCGTGCACTAGAACGAGGAATTTCGTGGCAAACATCAAGAGCCAGATCAAGCGCAACAAGCAGAACGTGGTCGCGCGCGAACGCAACAAGGCCGTCAAGTCCGAGGTCCGCACCCGCGTGAAGAACGCCGTCGCGGCCGTCGGCACCGAGGACGAAGAGTCCGCCTTGCGCATGGCCATCAAGCGCATCGACAAGGCGGCCACTAAGAAGATCATCCACAAGAATCAGGCCGCCAACAAGAAGAGCGGATTGATGAAGCGAATCGCCGCTCTGAAGGAAGACGCGTAACGCTTCGCGTTGCCGCCTAGCGGCGCCGCGCGCCCTGGGTCATCTTGGCCAAACGGGCGACCAAAATCTCCACAACGGTCAATTCCGTCACATCCATATCCGTGTTGAGGTCCTTGCCGCCGTAACTGACGCCACCCTTTAGGGCCACGTCGGCGTCGGCGATCCAGTGGACGGCGGTCGAGATCCGCTCGGTTCCTAATCGCTGGGACATCTGCCACGCCTTGGTCGCGGGAAAACCTTTGATGCCCAACAACGCCCCGGCTTCGTCACCCGAGCGAACCCCGCTGCCTTCGAGTTTGGCGATTCGTAGGTAGTGACGTTGAAGGATGTTGACGATCTGCAGTCCGGCGCGGCCTTTGGAATCGAGCATGCGACGCGCCACCACAATGGCCTTTGCGGCGTCGCCCCCGTCAATCGCGTCGGTCAGGTCCCATTCCGGTACGTCGCCGGCGTCCCCGAGGTACGCCTCGACGTGGGAGAAGTTCAGCGGCGCCGATCCATAGATCGTCTGCAGCGTTCTCGCGAGCGCGTCCACGCGCGCGACGTCGTCGCCGAGTCGATCGGTGATCTTGAGCGCAGTGTCGTGATCGATGGTCACTCGATATTCGGCCAACTTCGCTTCAACGAAGGTGACGCGGTCCGCAGTGCGCGACCCGACGTTCACCTCTACGACAGACACCGCACCTTTCACAAGTTTGTTGGCCTTCGTGCCGACGACCGCCAGGACTAAGACCACGTCGGGCGCTGGATTGCTCATCCACGCAAGGAGCGACGCGACTTCGTCGGCGACGAGCGACTGGGCGTCACGCACCACCACCACGCGCTTTTCGACCAGGAACGGCGGTGTGTTGAGCGCCTCCATCACCAATGGCGTCACCGGTTCTCCCCCGGCCGAAGTCACATCTTTCGCAGTGAAGTCCTGAAGCGCGAAAGAAGGATCGAGCTCGCCCAAAGCTTCGGCGATGACGTTGTGCACGGCGTCGTAGACCATCGTCGCGTCGGTTCCCACGACGCAAACACTCGAATTCACGAGCGTCCCTCTTCGATGAGTCGCGCGATCATGTCACGCACGCGAACCGTTCCTTGGACGTCATGAACCCGAACGATTCGACACCCCGCCGCGATACCGAGGGCCGCCGCCGCGAGCGATGGCTCGCGGCGCTCACTCACGGGCAGATCGAAGAGCACACCCAAGAACGTCTTGTTGGACGCCGAGAGCAAGAGCGGCGCGCCGAGTTCGGCCAGGCGGTCGGAGTCGCGAAGGAGCTGTAGTGACTGGGCGGCGGCCTTACCCAGGTCCAGTCCCGCATCGACGACGATGCGGTCCTGGGCGACGCCAGCATCGAGGGCACGCTGTCGACGATCGTTCAAGAATTCGATCACCGTCTTCGTGACGTCGTCGTAGTGGGGATCGGGATCGGCCACGCGTGGCCGAAGGCGGATGTGCGTCGCGACCACCGTGGCGCCCGCTTTAGCGGCGACCGGCAGATACTGGTCGTCGGCGAAGCCGCTGATGTCGTTACCGATGCACGCCCCTTCGGCGAAGGCCGCCTCGGCGACCGATGCGCGCCAGGTGTCAATACTTATGGGGACGTCGAATCGACGCACAAGTTCGGTGACGACCGGCACGACGCGATCGAGCTCTTCGTCTTCGGCGACATCGTCACCCGGGCCAGCCTTCACTCCCCCGATGTCCAAGAGGTCGGCACCTTCGTCAACGAGGCGATCGGCGCGCTCGAAGAGGGCGTCCAGGTCGAAGGTCGCGGCCGGCTCGTAGAAGGAGTCCTTTGTGCGATTCAAGATTCCCATCACCAACGCGCGCGAAGTGAGATCCACGCTCGTCGCGCCAAGCGTCAGCGTTATGGGCGCTCGTGGTTGATGGACGTGCACTAGTAGAGGCGACTGGCGAGTTTTCGTCGGTACGACACGTAGCGCGGGTCCTGCGGTCCGAGGGCATCGAGTATCTCCAACAACGAGTCCTTCGCGCTCGCGACACTGGAGGACTGTTCCAAGAGGTGCTCCAGGGTCAGATCGAGGTCGCCATCGAGTGACACGCCGCTTCGTTGCAGTCGAATCCTCGCGAGAATCGTCTTGGCGGCCAGGACATTCTCAAATGGGGCGAGCACCTCGTCGGCCTCGTCGAGTCGGTCGCTTTGACGCAGTAGATCGCCCAGCGCCACCGCGGCGTCGACGTTCGTCGCGTCCAACTCGAGCGCGGCGCGTAGGGATACTTCGTCGCCGGCGTCGACGAGTTGGTCCACCTGGGACGCACCGGGCGCCAGCTTCTCGACGAACGCCCGAACGACGGATTCGGGCTGCGCGCCCAGAAACGTATCGACGATCTTGCCTTCGTGAATCGCGTAGACCACCGGAATTGATTGAACTTTGAAGGCCTGAGCGATCTCCGGATTGGCGTCAATGTCGACTTTGGCGAGTTCGACCGCGCCGTTGGTCTCCGCCACGACTTTCTCGATGATCGGTCCGAGCGTCTTGCACGGGCCGCACCACTCCGCCCAGAGGTCGACGACGACCGGCACGGTCATCGAACGCTCCATCACCACGGTGCCGAAAGTGGCGTCAGTTACGTCAGTCACGCGTCCAGCATAACGGTGCGTTTTGATGAATGAAGGTGTCGCCAAGCGCTGTTAGCCTTCGCGATTATGAACGGTACCGTCGTCGGAGTTGATGAAGCGAACGTCTCGGCCTGGATGGTCGAGCACGTCGGTGCCGTGGCACCTCTCGCCTTCGAACTCATCGCCGGTGGTCGCTCGAATCTGACCTATCGGGTCACCGACGCCCAGGGCACCGCCTTCGCCCTTCGTCGTCCACCCACCAGCCACGTGCTGCCGACCGCGCACGACATGGTGCGCGAACACACGGTCATCTCGGCGCTGTACCCACTTGGCGTACCCGTCGCTGAACCCCTCGGGCTCTGCCTTGACGAAGAGGTGAACGATCGACCGTTCTACGTTATGGAGTTCGTGGAAGGCGCCATTCTGCGCGACCGCCCCCAGGCCGAAGCGACCTTTGACGAGGACACGCGCGGTGTGATCGGCGATCATCTCGCGGCGACGTTGGCGCAACTCCACGACGTCGACGTCGAGAGCACCGGTCTCGGTGACCTCGCTCGTCACGACGGCTACATCGAACGTCAGCTGCGCCGCTGGCGAACGCAGTACGAGCAGATGCACGTCGTTGGCGTCGATCACGGCGGGCTCATCGAGGCCGTCGGCGACCAACTCAGCGCACAGATACCCGTCCAACAACGCGTCTCGGTCGTGCATGGGGACTACCGCCTCGACAACACGGTCCTCGACGGGGCAGGACGCGTGCGAGCGATTCTGGACTGGGAGATATGCACCTTGGGCGACCCGATCGCCGACCTCGGACTCCTGATGGTCTATTGGGCCGAGCCTTCAGACCCCACGGTGTCGCTCCTCGGCGTGGCGCCGACGACGGCGAAAGGCTTCGCCACTCGTGAACAAGTGCTCAAGTCGTACGCAATGCACTCGTCACTCGACCTCAGCCACGTCGCCTACTATCAGGCGTTCGGTTACTGGAAGTTGGCCTGCATCATGCAAGGGGTATTCGCCCGTTACAGCGCCGGCGCGGCCGGTGGTGACCAGGGCAGCGTCGCGGAATACCCGACTCATATTCTGATGCTCGCACAAAGTGCGAAGATGACACTGGAGGGGAACTGATGGACGAAGAAATTTACGACCACATCATCTTCCTCGCCGACCCCGACCTCAACGAACCGGTCCTCGTCATCGCGCTCGAAGGTTGGATCGACGCCGGACTCGGTGCGAGCAACGCCATCGGCACGATGCTCGACACCATCTACACCGAGGTGCTGGCCACCTTCGATACGGAGTACTTCATTGACCAGCGCGCCAGGCGACCGATCGCGCGAATCGTCGACGGCATCACGACCGAACTCACGTGGCCCGAGATCCAACTGCGCTTCGGTCGTGACGGCGACGGTGCGGACATCCTTTTTCTGGTCGGGCCCGAGCCAGACTTTCACTGGAGTGACTTCGTGGACGTCGTCACCGACGCCGCTGGACGTTTCGACGTGCGACTCGTCGTCGGCCTCGGTGCATTCCCCGCGCCGACACCGCACACGCGGCCAGTCCGCATCATCGGCACCGCTCCGGCGGCGAGTGCGAACCTGCTGACCCGCGTCGGCGCCGTCTCGGGTGAACTTGAAGTCCCCGCTGGCATCAGTTCGGCGCTCGAATTGGGTTTTGCTGACGTCGATATGGAGATCGTGACGCTATGGGCTCGGGTGCCCCACTACGTGGCATCAATGCCCTACCCGCAAGCATCAGCAGCCTTGATCGAAGGCTTGGCGAGCATTGCGGGACTAACGCTCGACGCCGGCGCCCTTCGTTCCTCGGCCGAGGAGGCTCGCCAACGTGTCGACGACCTAGTGACGAACAACCCCGATCACACCGCGATGGTCGTACAACTCGAAGCCGCAGCCGATGAAGTTGAGGGCGTGGCGCTCGACGACGAATTGCCGAGTGGCGATGAGTTGGCGGCCGAACTCGAACGTTTCCTTAGGGGCGAAGCCAACTAAGTCGCGTTTTTTGGCCTCGGTCCTAATTAGTCGATTGGGGCCACGTCGACATCGCCCTCTTCGATTCGAAGACCCAGACCCAGAGCGTAGCCCTCGAGGAAGAGTCCGCTCTCAGCCTGGCGCTCGTAGCGATCGGCGATCTCGTTGAATCGAGCCGTGTGGCCCACCTCTTGGAGGTGGGCTAGCTCGTGGACGAGCACCGCGTCGATGACCCACTCGGGACATTGACGGAGACGATTGGAAAGACGGATCTCTTTGGACGCGGGTGAGCACGACGCCCAACGCGCCTGTTGGTTCTTCACCCATCGAACGGAACTCGGCTCGACACCGTCGTTGTAACGTTCGGCGAGCTCCTTCGCCCGATCTTCCAACGATGCGTCACCGGTCGAGTTCTGTGGTCGCTGCGACATGAGCCGCTCGACGAGGTCATCGACGAATCCTGTACGTTCGCGCCCTTTTATCCGCGCTGGTATCAACACCACGATCCGGCTTCCGGACCAATGGGCAGTGCCCGTCTTCTTGCGCCTGGTGGACGCTCGAATCTCAACTTCGGGACGATCGAAGCGCGGCGGCTCAATGGTGATCGTCGTGTCGGGATCTCTGTTCGAGTGCTTACTCATCAGACGATGATGTTCACCAGCCGGGGTGGTCGAGAGACGATCCGCTGCGGTGTCGCACCGGCCAACGCCGCACTGATCACCGCGTCCTCCAACGCTTCGGTGGCAGCGTCGGCCATGGAGATGTCAGGCGGCACGTCGAGTCGGGCGCGGACCTTGCCGTTCACCTGGACGACCATCGTGACCCTCGCGCGCTTCACCAATTCGGGATCGGCGACGGGCCAGGACTGCGCGTGCACGCTCTTCTCACCTGGGTGACGCTCTTCCCAGATCTCGGCCGTGACGTGCGGCGCCATTGGCGCCAACAACATGACGAGCATGTCGAGTGCTTCGTCGAATGTCGCGCGCTCAGCACCTTGGTCGCTGCGCGCCCACTTGGAGATCGTGTTCAAGAGTTCCATCAACGCCGCGACCGCAGTGTTGTGACCCCAATGCGCGAGGTCGTAGGTCACCTTGTCGATGGTCCGGTGAACAGCTCGCCGTACCTCTTCGTCACTCGCGTCGACGCCATCGTGGAAGTTGACCTCGTGGAGTTGGCTGAGTCGATAGACGCGGTCGAGGAACCGCCCGCAGCCATCGATGACCTCGTCCGTCTGGTCGGTCCAGTCGAAGTCATCGGCCGGTGGTCCGGCGAAGAGGTGGAAGAGGCGAAGTCCGTCGGCGCCGACGGTTTCGTAGTACTCCTCGGGCGCGACGAGATTTCCCCTGGACTTGGACATCTTCGATCCCACGAGTCGGATCATGCCCTGGGAGAACTGTCGCTTGAACGGTTCACGCGGTAATCCCGGAGCAAACCCGATGTCGACCATCGCCTTTTCGTAGAAGCGCGCGTAGAGCAAGTGCAAGATCGCGTGCTCAATGCCGCCGATGTACTGGTCGACCGGCATCCACTTGGCGGCTTCGAACGGGTCGAAGGCTCTATTCGGCGTGAAGGGATCGGTGTAGCGCAGGAAGTACCACGACGAGTCGCAGAACGTATCCATAGTGTCGGCTTCGCGAATGGCGGGAGCGCCGCAGACGGGACAGGTCGTATTGCGAAATTCTTCGTGGGTGGCGAGAGGTGACTGACCGGTTTTGTCCATCACCACGTCGTCCGGCGCGAGCACCGGCAACTGGTCGTCGGGCACGGGCACGATCCCGCAGTTCGAGCAGTAGATGATCGGTATCGGACAACCCCAGAAGCGCTGGCGCGAGATCAGCCAGTCGCGAAGTCGGTAATTCACTTTGGCAACGCCGTTGGCCTTTTCGGCAAGGAACTCGGTGGCCCGAACTTTCGCGTCGGCAATGTTGAGTCCGTTCAAGAAACCGGAGTTGATCTTCTCGCCCCCACCGACGTAGGCGCCGCCGTCGAATCCTTCGGGCGCCCGCGTGGTGTGCACGATCGGCAGACCGTAGGCCAAGGCGAAGGCGTGGTCGCGCTCGTCTTCGCCGGGCACGGCCATGATCGCGCCGGTGCCGTAGGTACCGAGCACGTAGTCCGCCACGTAGACCGGCACCGATTCGCCGTTCATGGGATTCACGACGTAGCTACCGGTGAAGGCTCCACGCTTTTCCAGTGCAGCCCCACCTTCGGACGAAGCCGTGCGAACGACTTCGCTCTCCTTGGATGCCCGTTCAACGAGAGCGGCGACGTTGTCACGCTCATCGTCGGTCGTGAGTTCATCCAAGAGCGGATGCTCAGGTGCGATGACGGCGTACGTGATGCCAAAGGCCGTGTCCGGTCGCGTGGTGAAGACGCGAATCGCCCTTTCGGGATCGTCGGCGAACGCCAGATCGAATTCCACGCCTTCGCTGCGCCCGATCCAGTTGCGCTGCATCGCCTTCACCCGCTCGGGCCAGTCGAGCGCGTCGAGGTTGTTCAACAACTCTTCGGCGTAGTCGGTGATCTTGAAAAACCACTGTTCGAGGTTCCGTCGCTCCACGAGGTCACCGGAACGTTCACAGGTTCCGTCGGGCAAGACCTGTTCATTGGCGAGGACGGTGCCGCAACCCGGGCACCAGTTGACCGGCGCCTCGGCGCGGTACGCCAGACCAGCCTTCAAGAAGGCGAGGAATATCGTCTGGGACCAGCGGATGAACTCGGGATCGTGACTGCGCACCTCCCGGCGCCAGTCATAGACCGCGCCGAGCCGGATAAGCGAGGACTTGAGCTCGATGATTCGCGCCTCGGTGAAGATCCGAGGATGCGTACCGGCCTTGATCGCGGCATTCTCCGCCGGGAGGCCGAATGAGTCGAATCCGAAGGGAGAAAGGACCGCCTTTCCCAACATGGTCTGGTAGCGGACGTTGACGTCGCCAAAGGTGTAAATCCGCACGTGGCCCTGGTGGGCCGAGCCCGACGGGTATGGGTACATGCACAGGGCGTAGTAGCGCTCGCGCTGATCGTCGTTGTCGACCTCGTACGTGCCGTCCTCGAGCCAGCGGTCCTGCCACTTCTTCTCGATTTTCATTACGTCAAAAGGCCGTGCCATCTAGACATTCTAGAAGTTTGCGCGCGCTTCCCCGGTCGAGGAAGATGGCGCTATGAGTTCCCCGACGTACTTGCTCGTGCACGGCGCGTGGGGTGGCGCGTGGAGCTGGCGCGACGTGGGCGCCGAGTTCGACCGTCGAGAGGTCACCTGGAAGGCCGTCGACCTACCGAGTTCGAGGCTCGACGCCGATCCCACCACGGGACTCGCCGAGGACGCCGCTGCAGTCTTGGCGTTGGCCGACGGCGAAGGCCCTTACGTTCTCGTCGCCCATAGTTACGGAGGCGCGGTTGTCGCCGAAGTCGCTTCGCGGATTTCGAACCTTGAACGATGTTTTTACGTCGCCGCACTGATTCCTGGCCCCGGCGAAAGTGCCACGGACGCTTCGCGACAAGTTCAAGTTCGAACACTGTTGGACGACGCCATCGAGGTCGACGGAGATTATCTTCGTCTTAACAAGGATCTGGCAGGCGCGGCTCTTTATAACCGTTGTGACGTTGAAGTTGCGAAATGGGCCGTCGATCATCTGTCCACTCAAACGATCGCCAGCTTACGAAGTCCACGAGAATTCGAGAACGCCACATCGGAAAAGATCTACGTCCGCTGCACCGACGATCACGCGGTCGACCCTCAACTCCAACAGTTGATGTCCGAAGAGTGCGACTTCGCCCTCGATATCGATAGCGACCATTCGCCCTACCTTTCTGAGCCATTGCGATTTTGTGACGTCATCCTTGACTGATTGAATTAGTGGTGGACCCAGTAGTCAACGCCGCGATGACGGAACTCACCGCGTGGGTCTACGGCCATCACTCGACGACTGGGCCGAAGTGGTTACGGTTTCGTCGAAGAGATCTGAGCGATCCTTCGTCGAGGTCGGCTGCAATCCACTGCCTTAAGAATCTGCGGCACTGGGGATATGTGTTTGCGCCGGACGAGCTGGAAGCCTGGGCCAGTGAGAATGGATGGCGGCCGCAAGACGCTATCGAACTCCGTATCATTGCCGGTCAGATTCTCGACGGTGTTCGATTGCACACGGTCACCAATGCGTTTGGAACCAAGTGGGACGTCGAGCGGTGGCGAAACCAAGCCGGTATGTGAGGGAGGTTCCGAGTCGACGAAGTCTTGACACACCAACTCCGTCGCGAAAGTTCATTGGCGCACAACCGACTCGCTCTAGGATTTGACGCTTCGGCGAGCAGCCTCTTGGCGGCTGGTCTGATAGGAACCACCCGAACTTTGGTCGGCTTCTGCAGATTCGTTCGGTGTCACGAATTGAACGCTATGCCTGCTCTGTCACATTCCACAGCACGGCATACTGTTGGCTCCTAATTTCGTTCGAGTGAGATTCCACAGGTCAGTATCCGACACATATTGAAATCCGAGCGTGACTCCCCAACTGGTAGCATCGTTATTCCTTTGGGGGTATAGCTCAGCTGGTAGAGCACTTGCATGGCATGCAAGGGGTCCGGGGTTCGAATCCCCGTACCTCCACCAAGTTTTAGTACCGTCCCCGAAGGTTCTCCGTTACATCGCAACTCGAACAAATATTTCTTTTTGACAACATCCACCTCTGTTAACGAGTTGAGCTCGATATCGTGTTTTGCTCACCGGTACACGTATGAGACAATAAATCGATCATTTTCTAACTGAGGTAGATGTACCGGTGCCCCGTTTAAATCGATCACAATATTTCATTCGTCATGGATTGCTGTTTTACCTTTGGGAGACGCATCAACAGTTATTCAGCCTGCTGAGTCCAACGGCTCAACTCGAGCTTCATCGCTTCTTTCTACCAACAGTCGACATTGAGGAGCACGAACTCGCTAGCTACCGCGACTACATCAACAAGTGTGAACCGAGTTTGGCGCACAAAGCTGGGAAGCACTTTGCAGATCTCACACGGCCTCGACCAGAAGCTATCAAGATCATCAGCAAGTCAAGAAATCTACACGTGAGATCGATCATGAAGTCACAGCCGGATCTGAAGAAACTGGCGAGAGCGTTTGTACTTCTGGCAGAGACGCGTCGTTCTCAGTGACAATTGCAATTGGCATAACAGGCGCCCATACTTGAATCATGAACCCATATCTAGAAATGAATGTCTCATGAGATGGATTGATGCAATAGGTCATGCTCTAACAGAAGCGGGTTCGATGACCTGGCAAATATTGTGGGCCCTAATTTTTGGCTTTGTTTTATCAGCGATAATTCAGGCGGTCGTTCGTCGTGAGACGATCACTAAACGTCTTGGTGATGACCGACCACGAACACTTCTTCTAGCCACGGGGCTTGGAGTGGCGTCATCCTCTTGCTCCTACGCTGCCGTAGCTTTAGCTCGCGCGCTCTTTAAGAAGGGTGCCAGCTTCACGTCGGCAATGACTTTTGAGATTGCCTCAACCAATCTGGTCATAGAATTAGGTGTGATATTGGCTGTCTTGATTGGCTGGCAGTTCACGGCCGCTGAGTTTGTTGGTGGCCCAATCATGATCGTGCTGATCGCCGTGATCTTTCGGCTTTTCCTGCGAAAGCGTCTGATTGATGCCGCGAAGACTCAGGCGAATATGAACTTGGCAGGTTCAATGGAGGGCCACGCTGCCATGGATATGTCAATCAATGACGATGGCAGTTTGCTCCATCGGCTTGGTTCCAAGAACGGCGCTACTGCTGTATCGCACATCTTCATCATGGAGTGGGCCGCTGTGATCAGAGACATCGTTCTCGGTCTCTTAATTGCCGGATCGATTGCTGCTTGGGTACCAAATAACTTTTGGCGACATTTCTTTGCAGTCGGTCATCCGCTTCTCTCGAAGATTTGGGGGCCAATCATCGGGCCACTCGTCAGCTTGCTCAGTTTCGTCTGTTCCATTGGAAATGTTCCGCTGGCCGGAGTCCTCTGGAATGGCGGCATTAGTTTTGGTGGGGTCATTAGTTTTATGTTTGCCGACCTGATCATCATCCCGATCTTGATTATCTACCGTAAGTACTACGGCACCAAGATGATGCTCTTCATTCTGGGCAGCTTCTACGTCACCATGGTGATGGCGGGCTATCTGGTTGAGATCATTTTCAGCCTTTTCCACCTCACCCCGACTGTCAGAAACGCCAAAGTAGGAGAGATCGCCGTTAGCTGGAACTACACCACCGTGCTCAACATTCTTGCCCTGATTGTGGCGGTTGGCCCAATTATTCGCTTCATAAGAACTGGCGGTATGGCCATGATGAAGATGATGGGCGGTTCTCCAGAAGAAGAACATCACCACCATCACATGGGTTGATGCTGTAATTACTTGGCCAAATCCCGTAGGCAATTCCGCACGGTGTTCGCACAGAATCCGAGTTGCTTACCGACCTCCATCGGCAAAAGGCCAGAAGAGTTCAGTTTCACCATCGATTCAATATCTTCAGACGTTGGAGATTTGCCTCGCATTACGATTCCGGCCTTCTTGAGCCGTGTGGCCACCGTCGTGCGATGACAGCCGAATTCAGCAGCCAGCTCGTAGACCGTGGCTCCTCCTTCGTAACGTGAGGCCATTTCGACCATCTGGGCCCGCGTGAGTCGTCTCTGTTGTTGACGGATCAGGGCTCCATGTATCAACGCACGTCCGATGGTCTGTGGATTGGCGTTGCGCACCAATATGAAGATCTGCGCTCTTTGGGCGAGTCCGGGATTGCTGGCACCTACAACGACCTCCGAGTCTTCCTCGAAGACCACCTGAGATTTCGTTTTCAGGACCAACTGAGGGATCTCGGTTTGACGGAGGCAAGACTGTCACAGATAGTCACTGACCTTCGCGCGTCCAATGTCATCTCAGATCAAGCATCTCAGGAGCTCTTCGACCTCATCAACACTTTCAATGATCCGTCACACTCGGTTGAGCTTGAAGTGAATCCCGTGGAGTGGAATTCACTAATGCTTCAAATGATGCGACTGCTCTTTGGTCCGATGAGTTGAAGGCTCATGATTGGGCCGGATCCAGCCGGCCAAGGGACTTACACCAGGGGAAGGGGTCGACCCACGATCACCCCTCATGTTGACGTCGCCTAAAGGAATGACACCTCACTAGCGCAAGACGATTACAACGGAGTTATGAACTCTCTTCACGGCGCGTTCCTTGTCAGGTGATCGTGAACGTGCCCGTGGCGCTACCTGCGCTACAGATGACTGATACGTGAGCCGTCCCTGCGGCAGTAGTTGAACCGATCAGCCACGTCCAAGTCGCATTGCCACTCGCGTTGGCCGCTGTCGCGCCAAGGCCACTTTCGGTGCTCGCTCGGCCGCTCGGTAGCGTAACTGCAAGCGTGCAGGAATCACTTGGCTTGCTCGAATGCACAGTGAGCGATTCATGACCGCCGGGAGCAACCGAGCTGAGTAGTGAGGTAATTTTTACACTACCGACCGGAGATGTCGTGGTCGCACCGGGTTTCATAGTTGTCGTGGCAACTGGCGCAGTAGTCGTGGTTGCCGTCGGCAGAACTGCATTGCCCTTAGGCCATGCGCCGAGGAATCGATGGTACGTGGTGACCCAGTTACTCGCGATGAGAGTCTGGACACTACGGAGACTGACCTTGCCCGTACACACGAGAGCGTGCAGACGATTTTCAAGAATGTCCTTGCTATTCAAGTAGCCGTGCGGGTGATCATTCAACTCGGGCCACAAGTTGCCAATCGCGTTGCTCCCGCCAAGTTCGAGAGAGATGAGGTGGTCGATCTCGT
>DATKRC010000025.1:0-27363 GCA_035532375.1 Acidimicrobiales bacterium | reverse complement strand
GACCAACGCGTTGAATCGCAAGAACGCCTCTCTGGTCATGGGCGCGATGATGCGCGATTACTTGGGTTCGGCGGTCAACGACATTGAAGCTGCCGACATGATCGTACGGAGCCACCGCCAAGAGGGACTGGCAGACGATCCTGAGGCGATTCGCAAGCTGCGCCTGTCGTTTCGTCGCGTGCAATATAAGTTAACGACGATGGCCAAGCTCGAAAAGACGCTGGTGACCAAGACGCTGATTCGTCGATTACAAGAGATCGGAAAGCCGTTTGGCAATCTGCGCGACGCCGAAGTTCTCGAGCTTCGCGTGATAAAGGGGCTCGGGCAACGAGGCGCCACGCCCGAAGGCGATCAAATAATGAGGATCGCGGCTAGCGAGCGCCGCCGCGAACAACTAGCCACGGAGGCACTTCTCGATTCGCTGGCGTACCGAGAGACGCTTCAAACACTCAATGAGTATCGACGCGCCTTACCCACTCAACACGTGGCACCCGAAGTTCTGCGGCGGGTCGCACAACGAGTACTTCGAGATTCGTGGCGAGAACTACGGCGCGAAGTGAAGCGGACGAAACGCAACGGCACCAACGCCCAACTTCACTTCTTACGCATTACGGCGAAACGGGCGCTCTACTCAACGCAGTCTTTCTCGAAGATCCTCGGTCCTCCCGCCGAGGAGTTCGCGCTCCGATTGGATCTCTTGCAAAAGTTTCTCGGAAAACAACACGACCAGGTCATTGCCGCTGGGTGGACCAAAGAGGTGGGAGAGAATCATCCGCCGTTGAAACAATTGGCTCGCGCGCTCGCAACAGAGGAGCGCCAGCGAGCCAGGGCCAATGCGAGACGCTGGGCTCCCCGCTGGGAATCGGTACGTGACTTGGACCCCCGTCAACTGTGGCGAGGGGAACCGCGCGAGGCTTCCGTTAACTCGAAGCCGACGCCATGACGCTGGACCGAACGCCTGGTGAAGGAAAGTACGCCCAGACTGAGCGAGAGCAACGTTGGCTCTTGCCCTCAGTACCTGAGAAGGCAGTCTTTCGCGCAGAAATCGCCGATTACTACTTCGTCAACACCTCGCTTCGACTGCGTAAAGTCACCACGGGATCAGCGACAACTCTAAAGCACACTCAGAAGGTCCGAGTCGACGAAGGTAATCCCGACTTCATCAAAGTCACGAATCTGTATCTCACGCCCCCTGAATTCGAGATGCTATCCAAATTGCCCACGTTGACGCTTCTCAAGCATCGATTGGACTATGACGAGGGACAGTCAACGTTTGCCGTGGATTCCTTCGGTGGGCGCCATCGAGGACTGATCTTGGCCGAGATTGAGATAGGAACTGAGGAACAGAGAGTGCTCGGACCTTCATCCGCCCTCGCCGAGGTCACCGATGACAACAGGTTTTCGGGTGGACACCTCGCTGCCGCGTCCGATGATGAGCTGGCGGAATTGCTTTCGGAGTGCCCTAACTAGAACACTTCGCATCCGCGGAATCACCGCCGGCAGAATTCGAAGCAACAATCTCGGTTCAATAGATGTCAGTTCGGGCTATTTTTTCTTGGATCGCATCTCCAACAAGCGGACAGTTATGAGCCGTTCGACCAACTCATCCTTTTTTTAGTGCCCCCGGCAGGATTCGAACCTGCGCACACGGTTTAGGAAACCATTGCTCTATCCCCTGAGCTACGGGAGCATTAATTACTTTTCGACGACTACTCAAAGGTAGTGCTCGCCCAGCACAATCTCAGCACGACATATAGGGAAACCTGCCCCACCCATTTCCCACCATTCAAACACGCGATTCGAAGGCAGAGCCGCCGAGAGACTTTGGTAAGCCAGGGGTCCTCGCGCGACGTTCCGCGCCAAGGCCGCGAAAGATGTCAAGCGGTGAACTCTAGGAAGTTAAAGGTGACAGCCACTGAGCCAGTCGGCCTCCCAGACTCCAAACTTCCTTATGCCGTCAGCGGGAGACGCGGCGGCCGGGCGCACTGACGCAGTCTTGGCACCATGCGATGACACATCTTCACGCCCTACCAACAAGCCACCCGAATGGCTTGACCAGTAACCTGACGGGCTTCATCAGTACTGAGAAACAGGATCGTGTTCGCCACATCCTCTGGAAGGGCCGCAATGCCAAAGGGGTTCATCTCCACGCGCAACTTTCGATACTTCTCAGCCATTAACGCAAGTCTCGGATTATCGATGAAACCGGGCACTACACAGTTCACGTTCACCTTGTAGCGCGCAAGTTCGCGGGCCAGGCTGCTGGTGAAACCGACGATACCGGCCTTCGCCGTCGAATAGTTGATTTGCCCTATGTTGCCAAGGTAGGAGCGAGAAGATATCAAGACGATTTTGCCGTATTCCTGCTTACGCATCTGTGGAACTACCGCGCGACAAGCAAGGAACGTGGTTCTCAGATTCAAGTCAATGACCGAATCCCACTCCTCGTCCGTCATCTTGTGGATGAGCGCATCCTTCGAACCCCCAACCGTCGAGATGAGAGCGTCGATCTGGCCGAAATCCGAAATTACCTTCGACACAAGATCCTTGACTTGCGCATCGTTGCGCGCGTCCGCCTCAACGAAGGTGACTCTGCTTCGATCGGGAACGTTGAGATTTCCCAGAAAGTCGTTCCACTTCGCGGCGTCCAGGTCCGACACCACCACGGTGGCGCCCTCGCGACAGAACGACTCGGTAATCGCACCTCCGATGACGCCGGCTCCCCCCGTGATTATGGCGACCTTGTCCTGCATCCTCCCTGGCGTTGGACTCATGTCCCGATCCTTTCAGTCCGTTCCTAATCTTTCGAATCTGTTACGACGCAACGGTGTTCGCGGGTTCATTCTCCTTGATGCGTGCCCGTCAGGGCCTAAACGGTGAGAATGTGGACGGTGGCCGCACCGGTACCAATACCTGGCGTCGAACCGCCCTGAACGTGAGCCAACGCGGTCTTCGCTCCGCCAACCTGTCGAGCACCTGAACGCGCCTGGAGCTGGCGCGAGAGTTCCACCACCTGGGCAACTCCGGTCGCGCCCAGCGGATGGCCGAGCGAGAGACGTCCCCCACTCGGATTCACCGGTAGACGTCCCCCCAGACTGGTAATGCCCTCCTCGACCAGCCGGCCGCCCTCACCACGCGGGCAAAATCCCAGGTTTTCGTACGCGAGGATTTCGCCAATGGTGAAGGCATCGTGCACCTCGGCGACATGCACGTCCGAGGGCTGCATCCCCGCCATCTCGTACGCGGCCAGGCCGGCTCGCTCGGCGAGGTCGTCATCAGACGCCGACTGCCCTTTCGCCGGATTCCGATATATTCCTGACTTCAACACCGACGCAGCGATGCGCACGGGCTTCTGAGTCACTCGTCGCGCCACCTCGGCGCTCGCAATGATCAGCGCCGCGGCACCGTCGGTGGTGGGACAACATTGCAACAAGGTCAAGGGTTCTGCCACGGGGCGCGATTGGAGTACTTGCTCCAAGGTCACTTCCTCTCGATAGTGCGCGTTTGGATTGAGCGCTCCCGCTCGGTGATTCTTAACCGAAACCATAGCGAGCTGCTCTTTGGTCAGACCGTAGCGCTGCATATGTTTGCTCGCTCGGAGCGCGTACTTGGCGGGCAGCGTCTTTCCAAGGAACGACTCATACTCACCGGGATTGGGCGGAATGAGGCCCTTCTCCATCTTCTCCATGCCCACCACGAGCACAACGTCGTGCAGCCCCGACGCCACAGCCATCCAACCAACGTGCAGCGACGTCCCGCCTCCCGCGCAAGCATTCTCAACATTCACAATGGGCATTCCAGTAAGACTCAGTTCGCGCAGGACGCGTTGACCAGCGACTCGCCCCCCGTTGGAGGTGCTGAAGACGGCCATTCCGATTTGCTTGCGATCGACGCCCGAATCCGAAAGTGCTTCCCATACTGCTTTACCCGCGAAGTCCTCCAGCATCAATTGCGGGAACCGACCGAACGGGATCATGCCGCTTCCGATGACAAAGACCTCACGCATAGTGGAACTCTTTCTTTTTCAAGAGCATGTTCACCCTTATGTCTTCAGCGGAGTGAATTGGTAGGAGTACATCTCTTCACCGTCGTCGTCGACCTTGGTCACTCCGACGCAAAGATTGAGCGACAACCCGTCGTGTAGCTCTTCTCGCGACGCGGCCACGATCGGAGCGAGGACCGACACTTGACCATCGAACTCGCCGTAACCAATCACCCAAGGTTTTTCGAAGCCCGGGGGCAACTGATGAACGATCGTGTAGTTACGTAAGGTTGCGGGACCCTTGATGCGGACCACTTCGGTCGATTCACTACCGCACTTCACGCAGATTTGGTGCTCAGGAAAGGCCACTTCGCCACACGCATCACAGCGAGTTCCTAGGAGCGCGACCTCATGACGGTCGTCCACCTCCCAGCGACCGATTCGCGGGCGAATCTTGGTCGATGCTTGCACGTTCTCAGTCTTCGTCTTCACGTTCTATGTCCTTCGCAAGCCTTCCAACGAGGAACCAGGCCAGACAACGAATGAACAAACCGGACCGTTCGGGCGTCGAACGCATAGTCTTGTGCCACGATGCTCTCCTCGCTAGAAGTGCCACCGCCCCGCAGGGCAAATTCCTGGGCCAACGGGTTCTGGACCTGTACAGAATCATAGCAACATTTCTTGCATAGTGTCGCTCTGAGTGAAATACTCGTAGGCAGTAGGAGATCACGGCCGGCGATGGCGAACGATGTCCCGAGCTAGATGAGACGGAAGAGAGGGCGATGAAAGACCTGTCACCACAAGAGCAGATCGTCATCGCATGTCGAGTTCTTGAAATCGCCGGACAAGCTGACATGGTCTGGGGGCACGTGTCGGTCCGAGATCAACAGGGCCGCGGAGTGTGGCTCAAAGGGAGCAACCTCGGCTTTGACGAGGTTCAAGAGCGTGATGTCATTCTCCTCTCGTGGGAGGGTGAGGTGATCGAAGGCACTGCGGGTCGCCACATCGAACACCCGATCCATTTGGAGATTATGAGAGTGCGCCCGGATGTGAATGCGGTGGTGCACACCCACCCCCTGTACTCGGTGGCCTTCGCTGCGACCGGAAGACCACTCGTGGCTCTCTCTCATGAAGCGTGCCACTTCGTTCCACCAGATATTGCTCGATTCCTTGAGACGGGCGACCTCATCCGAACGCCTGAACTGGGCCAGAGTCTCGCTCACTGCCTCGGCGAGCGAAACGCTGTCCTTATTCCCCATCACGGCATCGTCACGGTTGGCTCCGACCTCGGCAAGGCCGTAGCGGCCGCCACCCACCTTGAGCGAGCGTGCCAGATAGCGTTGCTCGCCGGCGAAGGAGCTCAACCGAGTTCTGACGAAGAGGCGTTACGGAAGCGCGAGCGTTCCGATCGTCACCTCACAATGGCGTGGGAGTACCTCACAAGGACCATCCCGAAAGCTCCTAGTTGAGACCGAGTTGACGGAACCAGTCACCAGTGGTTCCAAGGACCACCGGAGTAATCGACGCGAGATCCATCACTTGGTGGGCTCCGGCCAGGAACATCGCACTGCGCAGCTGGAGTTGAAAACCCTTGAGCCAATCAAGTACCGCGTCCTCGCCCTGCACTGCGCACATCATCAGTGGACGACCCACCCCTACCGCGACGGCACCCAGGGCGATCGCCTTGGCAGCGTCGACGCCAGAGCGGACTCCTCCCACCGCTAACGTTGGCAGCACCTCAGAGCACGCTCGAACACTGACCGCCGTTGGAATACCCCAAACTGCCAGAGCGGCGCCGAGTTCACTCCTCTGAAGATCGCCACGAACCCTGCTTCGCTCTGCCTCGATCGCTGCGAATGACGTACCGCCGCGCCCGCCCACATCGAGCACCGACACTCCGATATCCCTCAATGTCCGAGCCACCTCCACGGATAGCCCCCCACCCGTCTCCTTGGCGATGACTGGTACGGGCGACGCCTCGACGAAGGCCGCCAACGCGTTGAATGCTCCACGGGCGCGCGTCTGCCCCTCTGGCTGAACGACCTCTTCGAGATAGTTCAAGTGGACCGCAAGTGCGTCAGCCCCGATCATCTCGATCAACGTCTCCACGCGTCGATCTATGAGCCCCTCGTCGAAGTAGCTGATCAACTGGCTGATACCAATGTTGCCGACCACAAAGGCCGTTGGAGCTTCTCCACGAACGATGGCGTAGGACCTCGTGAGTTCGGGATGCTCCAATGCGGCTCTTTGGCTACCAACACCGATGGCGACACCAACCTTCTCCGCCGAACTAGCCAAGAGACGATTGACTTCAACTGCACCATCATGGCCGCCAGTCATGCCCGCAATGACGAGCGGGAACGAAAGTTGGCGGCCCAACAGCACTGTGCTGATATCAATCTTCTCAGCATCGATACTCGGCAACGCTTGATGGACCAGGTGAATATCTGTCCATCCGGCAGAGCCACTCCCCTCGTCCGACATACGTTGCGCCAGATCGAGCTGCTCGGCCTTTCGAAGCCATATCGGATCACTCAACAGAAATAACCGTCCGTAGATCCAGTGTCATGACGAAGACGGGAACGCATCCATAACTTTGAATTGACCGCCCAAGGCCTCATGACCTTCACCACTTCGGTACGGCATTCGCTGTCACTCGTTGGACGCCAACTCATTCACCGTCATCGTTCAAAAGGAACGAATCCCAGTCATTCATCATTCGAAAGAGCCGATCATAGCGAGACGTCGCCTCCGGCATCTGTTCCGCTAACGCATTGAGGAGGGCATTCGCCACCGCCATCGGTGCGATGAGCGAGTTCTGCAAGCCGAGACCCGAAACATTGGTCGCCAGCACCACGTCAACTTGCTGAGCGACGGGGGCTACCAGGGTATCGGTGATCGCGATGATGGACGCTCCTCGATCCTTGGCAGCGGTAGCCGTCTGCAGCGTCCGTGCGGCGTAAGGCGGGAAACTAAAGGCGAGCAGCGCGTCATCCTTTGTCACATCGAGCAACATCGGTGCAATGTTCGTATCACTGCTCAGTAGGCCAACGCGCCCACTCATTCTACTGAGTTGCACAAAAACGTACTTTGCGAGCGCCTCTGACGCAAAACCGCCGGCAACGTAGATCCAGCGCGCATGGAGCAGGATCGCTACAGCGTGTTCTAGGTCGCTGATGGAAAGGCGCGAGATGGTCGCTCGCAAATTCTCGCTATCGTGAACGAGAGACTTCGCGATTGTCCCTTCGCCCAGGTGCCTAGCTTCCGAACTCTGTTTCCCGTCCCCGTTGGGGCTGGGGCGCATTTGCGTGCGCACGATATCGCGAATCCTCTGTTGCAATTCTGGGTACCCACTGAGCCCAACCCGGTACGCGAATCGCACAACCGTCGAAGGGCTCACGCCGAGTCGCGACGCCAGTTTCTCGACGGTTGCAAAGGCAACAAACTCTGGATCTTCAACGATAAGTTCGGCAATGCGCTTCTGGGAAAGCGTTAAATCCTTGTAACTGCGACGCAGGTCGGTCAGAACGTTCGCGTTGACCGTTGTGGAAGGCTCCTCACCCTTCATGGGAGCACCAGTGTTCGATTGTCGATGTCTTGCCCCGCAAAGGAAGCCCTTCGAAACCTACGACTGGTGACGACCTGATCATCGAGCACACCAGGTTGATCAGTGACATCAAACACCCTCAACCCTTCTTTCATTGACCTCAGGAGAACTGTTCCACACGCCGAGAAATCCCGTAATCATCATAAGGCAAGTTTTCTTGCCAATCACTCACAATATGAAAGAAATTATCGCGACCAACAGGTCGCCTCAAAGGTCGTATCACACCCACTCCGTGCGTCGCAGGTAAGCCATGGTGACCATTGAACAACACGACGTGCGAACCAACGTCGCGATTGGGAACCTACGCTGATACTTTTCCGGTCATTGGCGTCACCCGTTGTAGATATTCCCAACTTAGGCGTGGCCTGCTCATCTGCCCCGATCGCTTCTTCAGCACTTCGGCGTCGGGAATCGTGTAAAAATCCACGCTGGCGAGCAACTGGAGTCGACACGCTTTTTCGAGATAGAAGGCCAGCGCTACCGCTTCACCGAGCGTCTCGGCCACGGTAAACAGCCCGTGACCAGGCATGAGAATCGAATTCCGCTGTCCGAGGGACCGCACAAGCTCTTGTCCCTCATCCGTCCTCGTGCCGGGATCATCCGAGAATCGACCTCGTGCAATGTCGGGTGGCACGAGGTGACAGCCTTCGTGCGAAATGGCATGCAGCGCACGATTTGTCGCCGCGAACGCCGTCGCGTGCAACGAGTGAACGTGTATCGCCGCTTGGACATCTCGACGAGATGCCATCACCTCGATAGCCAAAGACTGTTCACTGTCGGGCTCGAAATCACCCTGGACAAGTTCCCCGTTGGATTGAACGTGAACAATATCGTCGAGATTGACCTCGTCGAAGCCCACGTTATCCGTCGTCACCCATATGCCCCCGCTTGACGCGTCACGGGCCGCGACAAAACCCCACACGGTTGTTGTGAGATTCGCGGCGTGGAGCACCCGGCACGCTCGGATCATTTCGGACAAAATGAAGATATCGACAGCCCTCCCTCCAGTGGCCCCGGAGGAAGCAAGTTCAGTGGGCGGCACCCGGAGGAGCCTCGGCTCCCGAAAGCAGATAACCCCAGCGCTTTCGAGTTTCGGCTTTGGTCTTTGCGTCGGGACCTATCGGGATCGCGAATTGATCCTTCCATTCGAAGGGACGTGTCGCATCGATCAGCAAGCGCGAGTTGTAACGCTTGTCAGAGGGCGGCATGGCGGGATCGAGTGCCGAGGATCTTGCCCGTTTGATGATGTCAATGGAACGCTCGGGATCCATTCTCGTAAAGATCGCCCAGAGCACGTCATTGATGTCGGTTACGTCGATGTCGTCGTCGACGACAACGACGATGCGACCCAAGTATCCCGCTGACGCCACCGACGCCGCCGCGTGGAGCGTCTGGCGCGAGTGCCCCGCGTATTTCTGCTCGATGGCGATGGCGTTGAACAGCCTGGTTCCACCTTCGGCAAAACATTGAACGTCGCTGATGCCAGGAATTCCCGTACCGCGTAATTCGCGCAACATGATTGCTGAACGCAGGTACTCACGGTAGAGGTACGGATCGTACGCGGGTGGCTTGTTGGGGGGTACGCCGAGCATAATCGGATTGTTTCGCCAGTACATCCCTTCGACCGTCATCACTGGCTCCGCGGGTTGAAGGGCGCCGTAATAGCCGGTCCACTCTCCAAAAGGGCCTTCGGGAGCCAACTTGTCAGGAAAGATGTAGCCCTCGAGCACGATCTCTGAGGACACTGGTACAGGGAGGCCAGTAATCGGCAAGTGAACAACCTCATAGGGTTCGCCGCGAATCGCGCCCGCCCACTGGTACTCCGACACGCCGAAGGGCACCTCGATTGTTGATGCGGCGAAAATCAGCGGGTCCATACCGCAGACAATGGCTATTGGGCAGGGCTCGCCTCGACTGAAGTACTCGTCACGAATCAAGCGTCCATGTTTTCCGGGCGAGATATAGATGCCGACGTTCCGCTCGTCGTGAATCATGACGCGATAGGTGCCCATATTGACCCAGCCACTACTCGGCGAGCGCTGCACGATGCCACAACCAGTGCCGATGTAGCGCCCGCCGTCGAGCGGATGCCACTGAGGTGTGGGAAATTCAAAGACGTTGACTTCGTCCCCTCGGCGTACATTCTCGAAGATCGGGGCGTCGTCGAGGACCTTGACATCTTGTGAGCGATTGCTTTCGGTGAGGCGAAGAAACTCGTCCATGAGCGGACGCCGCTCGATGTCGACCGGCAACCCGAGCGTCAGTGCCAGTCGCGACCGAGTGGCATTGGCGTTGACCAGCAGACGATGACCCACGGGATAACCGGGAATATTGTCGAACAAGGCCGCTGGCGCACCGAGGGTGTGCACCAGCAACTCACTGGCGTGACCGATGTCCTCCTGCCACGTCGCTCCGTCCACCACTCGCAACTCGCCCATGTCCTGCACACGGGAGATCCACGAGCGCAGGTCATCGTATTGCATCCCCATTACTCCCCTTTCAATCTGATTGTCACTACTACCATTACTCGCTCATTCCCCTTCACTGGAAATTCGATTGTCACCGAGTGCGTTCAGCTCTCCACTCCCTCTGGACTCTCACTTAGCGAAGGTCATTGGCCCACGGGGTAAGTCGTGGCAGGAGTCGATTGGAGAGCCCAACGATAGTCACCGAGATCGCGACGATGAACAGGATCGGCACGTACATATCCGCCATGAGGAATTGGGTCGAGAAGTTTGTGATCTGCCCCCCCAGGCCCGTTTCACTAGAGAGCACTTCCGAGACGATCACGCCGATCCACGAGACCGAAAATGCCATACGAGCGCCAGCAATGACAAAAGGTATGGTGCTGGGTAGCACGATTGTGCGCAAGATCTTTCGCTCTGAAGCGCAGAAACTCCGTCCGGTGGCAATCAATTCGGGATCCACACTATGGACACCTTGCATGGTATTGATGATCATGACGAATACGGCCGATACAACCACGAACGCGACGCCGAAGTTGAACCCGAAGCCCAGCCAAATCACCATGATCGGTACGAACACCACGATCGGCAAGCCGTAGAAGAAGGACACGTAGGGGTTCAACGCGAGTTCAACGAGGCGGTAGCGACCCATTACCAGTCCAATCGGAAACCCAACGACGAGCGACAGGCCGAACCCGGTACCGAAGAGCGCCAGACTCGTAAGCAAGGGATGAATAATCGCGTGCGTCTGAAACGTCAGGTTGTACACGGCGCTGACCACTGAGTGGGGCGACGGCAAGACTGCTCGACTCACCCTGCTGGACCCGTACTGCCACGCTCCGATGATGACAATGACGATGGCGATCCTCACGAACCACGCCGTGACGCGGCCGGTAAAGACCCGGGCGAGCGCTGCAACAGCGCGATATCCGTGCCCGAACGCCGATCGCACTGGACGAAGAGCGGGCCTCAACCCATCGACGACGGCGCGCGGCCACCGGACCGGACGACTCGCGCCGGGGAGCCGAGCATCGCCAGGTCGAGCGGCTCTCGTCACCGTTGATCTCAAATACGGCTTGACGTGTCGATGTGATCGTTGCCAGGGCTTCGTGGCCCATAGCTGAAATTGCCTGAGCAGGATCGAAAACCCAATGCTGAAGACACCCAGCAACAAGACAACGACGAAGAAGGCGCCCAGCTGCAAGTTCTGGGCGTAGCGCTGGAGCAACGAGCCAACGCCCACCATTGAAGCCTCCATCTCAATCACGACCGCACCAATCATCGCGTGACCGAATCCGACGCGGACTCCCGCAAAGATGTAGTCAAGACTCCCTGGAAAGATGATGGTCGTCAACCGCTTCCAGCCCGACGCTACGAAGGATCGTCCGACGTCGTGCAACGTGACATCGACACGCGAGGCACCAATGAATGTGTTGATGATGATGCCAAAGATGCCGAACAGAACGCAGGCCGCCACTCGCAAGGGGGTATTAATGCCGAACGCCAGAATCATCAACGGAAAGAGGGCCAGCATCGGCAGCGAGTAGAACATCGTCACGTACGGTTCCAGCGCGATTCTGATGATCTTGACCCTGGCCATGGCGAGGCCAATAGGTATTCCAACGACAACGCAAATCGCGAAAGCCAGGCTGAAGACTTCAAGAGACTGCAACGCCGCCGGCAGCACTTCAGGGAAAAGGAACTGTTTGACGGCCCGTGCAACTGCCCACGGAGACGACATGGAGTAGGGATAGCGCGAGCCGATCAACTGCCACAAGAGCAAGACGACTGCAACTGACAAAATTCTCACGGACATGTCGTGGGTCAGCAATCGCTTGACCACGCTTTTCCGAACGGCGGGCGCACTAGCGAGAGGAGTCATCGCTCGGTCGGCAACTTGTACGGCTGTCACTTCGGCTGCTCCCTCGATATACCACGATCGGTGGCTTTCACTGACTCGCTCCTGCGTGATGACTCACTGCTTTTTTCTTAGCCATATCTCACACCTCATAGTTCAACTACATCTTTAAGAAGAGTGACGAACCGAGCCAAAAAAACGCAACGAAAACGACAACGCGGATGGCCCAGACTCGCCGCCTCTTCGAATCACCTCGTACGCCCGCCCCTCCGGCTGATATCGACCACGACTCGCATGGTTCGCGACAAATCGTGGGTCGATATCAGCCGGGTCAGCCTTTGAAACACTTTCCTGTAACAACAGTCTCACTACGCCATTTCCTATGCACTCACTATTCTGAGGCACCTATTTGTAGCCAAAAGGACGCTCCTTTAATTCGGCACCCCTCAACGTACGTTGTACTTGATCTTGACCACCTGACCATGGGCGAACCGAAAGGTCAGCAAGTGGATACCTTTGGCAGTTCCTGCCCGCGTCGTCACCAACAGGTTCAAGACTTTGCTCTCGGTCTTGACAACGTGAACTGTCGTCCCAGCCACGTTGCTCGTGACCCTAGGCGTTCCGTAAAAATCCGCACCGAGGGCGCGCATCGCTACGCGCTTGCCGGGCACTGCCACACCGACGATTCGTGAGCCCACGACATGGGGCGAATTTAGACCGTTCGCTAACAAGAAGTTCTGCACAAATGTTGGATCGACCCACTTGCTATACGCCGGCGTATTAGCTTGCGTCAGACTGCCACCGGCCGCCCAGGTATAGGCCTCGGTCGGATTGATGGCGCTTGCGCTCACTGCGCCGTCTACGGCGAAGAACTTGCTCGACTTTAATTGCTGCCACGCGGCTTGCTCTTGAGAAGCTGTCAATGATCCCTGGAGTTGATTAGTGTTGGCCACACTTATGAAACCCGCCTCATTGGTTGCCGCCCATCGATTGGCCATCAGGTACGCACTGACGACCTTCTGAACGAGCTTCGGGTTGCTTTGAAGAAAGCTGCCGCTCGCGGTTAATCCTTGCTGCAGATAGTTCCCGAGTACCGTACCTGCATTAAAGAGGATCTTGACCTTGCCGGTCTCCACCGCCGGTACCGCGGAAGGCGCGAGAGCGGGAGCAAGATCGACCCGGCCCGACAAGATCGCAGTAATGCGCGCGCTGGTTCCCCCAACAGTGACGTCATGGATCGTCGTGGGATCAATACCAAGCTTCTGGAGCGCCGCATTGACGATAATGGTTCCGGCCGTCCCCGGACCCGCCGAACCCATCGTCGCTCCTGAAAGATTGGTGAGTGTGTAATTCGGCAGTGCCAAAACGACGTAGTCCGTCGTCTGCTCAATCGTCGCAATAAATTTGACGTTCGCGCTCGCATTGGCGACGGCAACCGCTGTTTCCATCGGGTCGCCGAGGTAGATGTCGGAACTCCCTGCGACGACGGATTGAAGCGCCGATGCGGGGTCAGCGAGGTTAGACAGTACGACGTTGACCCCCTCGTCGCCAAGCAGACTGTCGGCGTAGTAGATCACGGCGTCGGTGAAGTCAGTGCCGCCGCCGAGTGTGATCCGCACGGTATTAGTGGACGCCGTCGCTGCCGGGAGGCCCATGCCATACGTGACCAAACCTGCCACGAGGGCGAACCCAGTTAGCAAACGGGCTCGGACGCTAAATGAGGCAACTCGGCGTTTCCGCCCAACCGTTCCCTTCGCCGTGCTCATGCTGGCGATGGATAATCCCTCGCTCCAATGAAGGTCATTCATGAAACTCCCCCTAAACATTTATTGATCAGCAACGCTGAGATTGAGTTTGAGTTTGACATGAAAAATTGCAAAAGTCAAGTCAGCATTGAATTTTTATTTCATTGCGGAATAACCGTCGCTTGAGGTCCGTTCCAACGGGTAAAAAGCGAATGTTCGGTCAATCCGATGATGTCGAGAATCTTGCCTACGGTGTGATCAATGAGATCGTCAATGGTCTTCGGCAAGGTATAAAAGCCTGGCACCGGCGGGAGAATCACCGCGCCCGCCATAGTGACGTCCGTCATCAGTCGAAGGTGCCCTAGATGAAGGGGGGTCTCTCGAACCACGAGCACGAGGCTCCTCCTCTCCTTCAAGTGGACATCGGCGGCGCGAACCAGGAGATTATCGTTGGCCGAATTAGCAATCGCGGAAAGCGTACGAATGCTGCACGGAGCTACCACCATCGACGACGTTAGAAACGTCCCACTGGCGATGGCGGCGGCGAGATTGCGCTCATCGTGAACCACATTTGCGAGAGCAGCTATGTCGCCGGGCTTGCGATTGGTCTCATACGAAATGGTCGCTTCCGCCCCCTTTGACATCACGAGGTGCGTCTCGACTCCCTCCATCGTGGCCAAAACCTCGATCAGACGAATACCGTAAATGGCACCCGACGCGCCGGAAAGACCCACGACGACTCGCCGTGGACTCGAAGACTCTGACATGAATTGCCCTCTCTTTCTCGCCATCGCAGCGCTGTTGACCGTGTCGTCGTGCCCTTAACATCCTCTGACTAGGGCTTCGGGGAACCCAACTTCCGGGTCACAGCGCCGATCGAGCGCTCTTCGCGGCGATGCCATCTTCTCATGTGACCTTGACGAGGGCAACCGAGCCTCACGAGCACCTCGCACGATGGGGCCCGACCCGAGATGGCGGGGACTGGCGGTCATCGACCTTCTCGACTGCGGCCCCAGCGGCCCGCACGGGCCAACCCCGACGATGAACCCTCGGGCGCCACCCGAAGGGCACAATCCGCGACTCTCTGGAGCGTTGACGCGACATCGCGTCACCGATCACGCAACTCTGCGAGCAATGACGCCACGCTCACTTCGCCGCTCAAGTCGAGCAGCCGATTCACGTCAAAGGATCGCTCCTCGAGCACGGAGCCGGCGACGCAGCGACGCGCCTTCTCAAGCAAGAGCTCGAGGGTCATCGGATTGCTCGGGTCACCGGGTGGAACATCGCACTCGAACACGTGCTCGTCCGACGGGGTCGCCACCGTGACCCTCACAGCACCCTCGGACAACTCGCCGTGGCGAAGCACGCTCACCTTTTGACGCGCGAATCCGTCGATGACGGGGTCGTGGCGACGGACGTCGGAAAAGAGGTCCGTCCAACATTCCCGCATCACGATGACCCCCGCTGCGACGTACCTGGCCGACTGCATCGAACGCAGTTCGCTCTCCCAACCGGCTTCTCCCCCGAGGCGATACGCCTCGGGGGGCAGCTCGACGCTCACTGAGGAGATGCTTGCCAAGTCGATGGCCGCCGCGCGAGGAGAGAGAAGCACACTGATCAAGGACTGCAGAGTGCTCGCCGCCGGGTACGCCCGCATCCCGATATCGAGCAGCGACCAGTCTGTCCCCAGTCCCTCTGTCAGCTTCGAGGGCTCAGGATCATCGGAGAACGCGCGCAGCAGACCTCCGTCAACAGCGGTCAGCACCCGAGGCGAACCCACGAGGCCTTGGCCTGCGTGCACCGCGGCGATCACCGCCGACTGCGCACCACGCAACTGATGGAACTTAACGGCCATGGTGCCCATGGCAGCGAAGGTGCCGCCCGCCTGAGAGCCCGCAAGACCGAGACAGCCAGCCAAGGTGTCGTGGTCGAAGCCGCTGAGCAGCCCCGCCGTCACCGACGCGCCCATGGCACCTGAGATTCCCGGGCTGTGCCAGCCGCGCGCGCGAAAAGCGGGGTAGTTCATCGCCTGACAGATGCGTGTGGTGACTTCCATGCCCGCGGCGACGGCGGTCAAGAAGCCTTCGCCGTCAGTGTCGTGGCGCTCCACGATTCCCAGAGCCGCCGGAACGACCTCGGGAGTCACGTGACACAGTCCCGGCCGGTAGACGTCGCACATGGTGTTCGCCGTGATCTGGAAGGAGTTGAGACCTACCGCACCCACGAGTGAGGTCAACCCCCCGACGATCACGCTCGAGTTGCCCCCGCCGTAGAGGGCGCGACTCGCTGCCTCGAGGGCGGGCACGTCGGCGGCGGCGCGACCCGACACCGCGTTGGCCAACGCGTCACCCGTGAGGCGAGTGGCGGCCCCACGAACGTCGAGCGGCAGTTCGCTCCAGCGAAGGCCCCGAGCGAACTCGATGAGTTCGCCCTCTAATGTCACGCCGCGCTTCGCTCTGGCGCAAAAGGCCGGGTCACCACTGTCGCGCCGACAGACGCTCTTGAACTTCATATACGACGTCGCTATTGAAGCGGCGCATATCGCGTTCAAGACCTGCGGGATCGACGTGTTCAAAATCCACGATGAGGTGTTCGACGCCAAGTCGCGCGAACTCAACCATGTCTTTCACCATATTCTTCGATCCGCCGCACAAGGCATAGGGAGGCGCAGTGTGTTCAGTGAACTTGACGCGACAACGCACCGACAAGGTAGGCAGGCGGCGACCCAAGGTTTCGGCCACCGCGATGATGTCGGGTATTCGCGTCGCCATGTCGTTCGGACCTGTCTGGGCTCCGTGCCAACCGTCGGCGAGACCAACCGAGCGGCGTAGCGCGCGCGCGCTGCGCCCGCCGCACCAGATCGGCAGCGAGGCGCCCTGCACCGGCAACGGCGCGAAAGAAAAGTTCTCGAGGCGGTGGAAACGCCCGAGAAAGGGTTCGGTGGAACCCGACCAGAGGTGACGCCACAGCGCAATGGCCTCATCGAGATACGCTCCGCGGTCAGGAAACCGGTCAGCCTTGCCCAGATTCGTGTACTCGAGGATGTCATAGGCATCGCTCACCCCCACGCCGATGATGAGTCGTCCCTTCGTGAGCACGTCTATCGTTGCGATCTGCTTGGCCAAGAGCGGCGCGTCGCGCATCGCCGGCACCAACACGCTCGTGCCCAGAGTCAGGGTCTCGTAGCGAGCGCCGACCCACGCCAACGCCGTCGTTGCCTCGAGAATGCAACCGTAGGCGTCCGCCTCGGGCCCTTGGGGCACGAACAGATGGTCGGTCACCCAAACACTCTTCCAACCAAGGTCTACCGCCGTGGCACAACCTGCATCGAGCACCTCGGGACCGGTGCCGCGACCCTTCGAAGGCAAAATGAGACCGACCTTTAGCTGCTCGACTGACGCGTAACTCAACGACATCTGTTAATTCCCCTCCTTCGGTTGAATCAGCGCCAGCGCGGCTCCGATCGACTCACTCACGTGGCCCCCTCGACGGGAACGGCCGAGGGCTCTCGTGGATCGTCGATGGTAACTGCTCCATTACTTTCCCTTGAACTGCGCTGGGCGCCCCTCGCGGAACGCGGCGCGGCCCTCGGCGCGGTCCTCGCTAGAAGTGAGTTGGCGCCACAGCCCACGTTCGAGCGTGAGACCCACCTCCAGGGCCGAATTGGTCGCCGCCCTAAGGCACTCCTTGATCGCCGCTAGCGACAGAGGGGCATTGCTGGCGATCTGGTGCGCGAGTTCGAGGGCACGATCGTGCAATTTGTCCGGCTCCACCAGTTCGGTCACCAGCCCATAGTTAAGGGCGCTCTCGGCGCTCAGGGCGTCCCCCGTATAGAGCATTCGCGCCGCCACCGCGCTCGGAATGGCGCGCACCAGGCGCTGCGTGCCTCCAGCGCCGGGAATAGAGCCGATGCGCACTTCGGGCAACATGAACTTGGCCGAAGTTGAAGCGACGATGAAGTCGCACGCGAGGGCGATCTCGAGCCCTCCCCCCGCCGCGGTGCCGTTCACCGAGGCGAAGAGAGGCTTGGAGAAGGCGGCGAAGGGCGCGCTGACCGACACTGGCGCGTCCGCCACGACGTGGTCGGGCGTCGGCGACGCCTCGCTCAAGTCCACGCCCGCACAAAATGACGGGGGCGCGCCCTCGAGGACCACGATCCTCACCTCGGCATTGGCCGCGAAGTCTTCGAGGCCCTGCGCCAGTCGCTCGCGCATTTCGAAACTGAGCGCATTGCGCCGCTCGGGCCGATTGAGGGTGATCGTGCCCACGTGCCCCTCGACCTCGAAGAGAACCGACTCGCTCACCAGAGAACTCCTTCAGCCTGAAAGTGTTCGAACTGCTCATCGGACCTATGGAGCAACTGCGTCCAGAGTTCGTGGGTGTGTTCTCCCAACAACGGCGCGGAGGAGGTTGGACCAGCGTCATCACCCATCCAGGTGAAGGGCGGACTCGCCACCCGGAACTCGCCGAGCACCTCGTGGGGCAACGTTCGCCAGAAGCGACGATCAACAATAACCCCGTCGCTGAAGACATCGGCGGCGGTGTTGACCACGCTGGCCGGCACACCCTCGCGCTGGAGCCGCCCCATGAGTTCTCGCGCGTCACCGTCCTTAGTCAACGTCTCGACCAGCGCCTCGATCTCGTCTTCGTGGGCCTTGCGCAACGCGAACGTGTCAAATTGCCCGACGTCGTCGCCCTCACTCAACCCCAGCACCGCCGCCGTGCGATGCCACTGTTCGTCGGTGCCCACCGAGATCGCCAGCCACTCGTCCGAGCCCTGACAGCGAAACACGCCCTGAGGACATCGCTCAATGGAGCGATTGCCCTCTGTGATGGGCTCCTCGCCCGTCACGGAGTAGGCCAGGAGCGAGGGACCCATCATGTTCACGGTGGACTCGAGTTGTGAGAGTTCGATGCGACCGCCGCGTCCCGTTCGGCGACGGTAGTAAATGGCCGCGAGGAGCGCCACGAGGGCGTGGCCTGGATTAGGCACGTGATCGGGGTAATTCGTCCCGGTGCCCACGGGTCGGCGGCCGGGCAGCCCGCTGGGGGCCACCAGACCCGCCAGGGCTGAGATCGTTGAGCCAAAACCAACGTACTCACGAAAGGGGCCTTCCTCGCCCTGCATCGGCATGGATAGGTAGATCATGTCGGGTCGGGCGTCCTTCAGCGCGTCGTAGTCGAGACCCCAGCGCTCCATGACGCCGGGACGAAAGTTGCTCGTCACTACCGAACACTGATCCAGCAAGTCGCGCAAGATTGGTCGGGACCGCTCGTCGCTCATGTTGAGCGCGAAGGATCTCTTGTTCGCGTTACGCGAGGCGAAGTATCCCGACGAATCCAGGCTCGTGACCCCGGGACGCGAAGGTGGCGACAGGCGTAAGTTGTCGGGCCGTTTGTGCGATTCGATCTTGATGACCTGCGCGCCGTGCAGAGCCAGCATCTGCGTGACCAGCGAACCCGCGCCGACCCAGCAGAAGTCGAGCACCTTGATGTCAGAGAGATCACGTCGCACTTAGGCTCGTGTCTCTTCGCTCAGCCCCGACGTCGCCGGGGCCAACCAATCGTCTTCGACGTCGACGAGTTTCGCCTCGCTCGCGAGCGACCACGAGTCGAAATTGGGCAGGTCGTACAGGCGATAGGGCTTGCCCGGCACAATCAAGTCGACGGCGAAATCTGAAGAGGGGATGGTGCGAAAGAAGTCGCGATACGTCAATTGTGGATCGGCCAGCACATCGGCCATGGTGTTCACTGGCGCGATAGCGATCGAACGACTCTGGCCTTCTCGATAGAGCCACTCACTACTCTGGGTAGTGGTGAACGACTCAAAGATCACCGTGAAGCTCTCGATCGATTCGAAGTCGCGACGCTTCTCGATCGTGGTCCAGTCGTCCCCAGTCAGTTCGCTCGCTCCTTCCACTCCAGCCTCTTGAAGCCACGCCACGAGGTTGAGCCACGCCTGGGCCGTACCAAGCTTGCCCGCCACCATCGCGATGTAGCCGTCGGCCGAACGAAAGATCCCTGTACCGGCTTCGCGCGGTAGATCCCCGGCACGCCGACGCACCGTGCCGCGCAGGTCGAATTCCGCCGTGGCGTCCTCGAGCGCGCCGACCAGCGTGGCCTGCACCGAGACGTCGACGCGCGGTGCCCGAGATTCGACGCGACCCAGCAACGCCAGCACTGCGGCGACGCCGGTCATGACACCACCGCAGAGGTAGGCCTGGTTGCCGTAGACCGCGACGGGCGGAGTATCGGGGTACCCCCCGAGAGAGAGCAGTCCGCCGGCGGCCAGCGCCACGAGGTCAGAACCCACGTACTCGTTGCCGGAACCCACGTGTCCAAAGACCGACGTCTCGACGAGCGCGACGTTCCGGGGGACCTCCAGACCCTCGGGCAGGCGGTCGGCCAGCACAATGTCGGATGAATCGACGAGCTCTTGGAGCGCGCCCCGTTGTACCTCGTCGCGCAGGTCCACGTGTACGACGCGCTTATTGAGATTGACGAAGGCGCAAAAAGCACTCGACGGCTCGCCCGCACTGTTCACTATGAAGGGCCCGGGGGCGACGTCTGAGTCCAGATCGCCGCGCTCGACGCGCACGACGTCGGCTCCGAGGTCCGCCAACAGACGCGCGCCGTACATACCCTCGTATCCGCTCAGGTCGAGGACACGAATCCCCGATAACAGACCCACGGCTTCACCGGCGTTGTCGGGCATCGCTACCCCGGCCCTTTACACATCGGGATCGTTCAAACTGTAGGTCGAGTACATCGGATAGCTCTTGGCCCACTCGTTGGGGTAGGCCCGGTCGACTCCGGCGGTGAAGTACGTCGGAATCGTGAGGTCGATATCCACGTCGATCACCCACGGCTGGCCACTGGTCAACGCTTCGTCGAGCGCCACCGAGAGCCCCTCGGCCGTCGTCACGCGCGTGCCACGCGCGCCGTACGCCTCGGCGAGTTTCGTGTAATCGGGGTTGTAGGGATCTCCGGTGTCCTTGCGCACGAACCGGGCCCAGGGGTGTTGACGACCAAAAGCGGTCATCGAGCCCTTACGTTCGATGCCGAACTCGTGGTTGTTCAAGATCACCCACACGGCGGGCAGCTGATACTCCACCGCTGACGCGAGGACTTGACTCGTCATGTTAAAAGCGCCGTCACCGGTGAGCGCGATGGCCGGGCGCGACGGGTCGGCCGCGATGGCACCGAGAACGCCCGAGGAGGCCCAGCCCATTTCGGCCATCCCCGGAGAGATGTGCCACGCATCGGGCTGGTCGATCTCCATGTAGGGCTCGGCGTACTGCACCACGTCGCCGATGTCGCAAAAGAGCCGCCCATTGTGACGTTTGACGGCTTCGCCAACTTCATAAGCCAAGCGACCAGGGTGGATCGGATCAGTGGGACAGGTAATGACCGGTTTGATCTTCTCCTTCCACTGGGCCTTCCACTCTTGAGCTTGGTCGTTCCACGCCGCGACGCCTTTGACGGGGCCGCGCCGTTCGATCTCGTCCGCCAGATCAGTGAGAAACGACTCGGCGTCGGCCACGATGCCGAGCTCCACGGGGTAATTGCGTCCAATCTCTTCGTCTTCAATATTGACCTGGATAATCTTGGTCTGGGGCACCGAGTACACGACACCATTGCGCCAGTTACTGGTGTTGTTGTCCGAGAAGCGCGCGCCCACGGCCACGAGCACGTCGGCGTGACGGGTCGTCTGCGCGGCGGCGTCAGTGCCCGAACGCCCCACGGGGCCCAGGCTCAGGTGGTGCGACTCGGGCACGATGCCCTTGGCGGTCAACGTCGTGACAAAGGGCATCGGCAGCAGTTCGAGCAGACGGCCCAACGCGGCGGCGGACCCGGATGAACGCTGGCATCCGCCCCCGGCCATCAGCACCGGGCGCTCAGCCGCAAGCAAAAGGGTCGCGGTGCGCTCCACCGCGTCACGGTCCGCGCGACGACGAGAAGTCGAGATGCGCGAGAAGGGCGACTCCGCGTGCCCGAAGACCTCGGCCAGCTGAATATCGAATGGCACCTGCACGAAGACGGGACCCGGACGTCCACTCAGCGCGACCTTGTAGGCGTGGTTGATGATGTCGATTGCGGTGTCGGGGCGCTGAATGAGCCACGATCCCTTGGTGATGGGGCGAAACACGTTGACGGCGTCTTCGTGGCCCTTGTAGTACATCTCCTGCATGCCGCCCTTGCCATAGAGGTGCGTCGAACCCGCACCCGCGATGAGCAACACTGCCGCCGGGTCGTGCATGGCCGTGGCCATGGCACCAGCGGTGTTCATAAGGCCCGGCCCCTTGGTCACGAAGACCGGCGCAATGCGGCCCGTCACGCGGTAGTAGATGTCGGCCATGTGCACCGCGTGCGACTCGTGCTTAGCCTGAATGCCCTCAATCTGGGGTGCTTCTATCAGTGCGTCCATGAGTGGCCACATTGCTCCGCCGGCGTAGCCGAAGTAATGATCAACGTTCGCGGCCTCCATCCAATCGACTATTGCGTCAACGACTCGCATACCACCACCACCCTTTCTTTCTCGAACGCTCAGCCGGGCTGGGCGAAGACCAATAGTCGTATTTCGGACATCTCGTCCATGGCGTAGCGCACGCCCTCGCGCCCCAGCCCCGAGTCCTTCACTCCCCCGTAGGGCATGTGGTCCACGCGATACGTCGGCGAATCGTTGATGATGACACCCCCCACTTCGAGGGAGTTGAAGGCGTCGAAGGCCTTCGCTACGTCGGTCGTGAAAACTCCCGCCTGCAGTCCGAATATGGAGTCGTTGAGTTCCGCCAGACCACTGTCGAAGTCCTCGACCTTTTGAACCACGGCCACGGGGCCGAAAGCTTCTTCGCGGCAGACTGCCAGGGAGGCGGGCACGTCAACGAGAATGGTAGGGGGAATGTAAGTACCCTCTCCCAAACCACCCACGAGGATCCGTCCGCCCTGCGTTGTGGCGTCGGTGATCAAAGTACGCACGCGCCGCGCCGCTGTCTCGTCGATCACAGGGCCGACGTCAGTGTCCTCGCGCGAAGGGTCACCGAGGCGCAACTTCTGCGTGGCCGCGACGAAGAGAGCGAGGAACTCCTCGTAGACGTTGGCGTGAACATAGATGCGCTGCACGCTGATGCACGTCTGGCCGGCGTACTTGAAGGACCCGGCGGCGCAGCGCGTCGCCGCCCACTCGAGGTCGGCACCCTCATCGACAAGCGCGCCGGCGTTTCCACCCAATTCGAGCAGCGTTCGCTTCTTTCCCGCGCGCGCCTTCATCGACCAACCGACCCGCGGGCTTCCAGTGAAACTCAAGACTTTGAAGCGCTCGTCGGTGACGAGTTGGTCGCCCACGGCGATAGACATCGCCATAATCGACACCGAACCCGCCGGGGCACCCGATTCCTCAATGATCTTGGCCACTTCGAGCATGGCCAAGGGAGCATTCGAGGGAATCTTCAAGACGATGGGACAGCCCACCGCCATGGCCGGTGCGAGTTTGTGCGACGAGAGGCTCACCGGCAAGTTAAATGGGGTGATACCCGCCACGAGTCCTGCGGGGAATCGGCGGGTGAGCCCGAACCGCCCTCGCGAAGCCTTGTTGATGCCTAAGTCGATCACCTCACCACCGAGGCGCTCAGTTTCTTCGGCCGCGATGCGAAAAGTGAGCGCCGATCGCTCGATCTCGGTGCGTGCATCGCGCACCGGTTTGCCGTTCTCAGCGCTGAGGAGCGCCGCGAGAAGTTCTACGCGTTCCGCCATGAGAACAGACACGCGACGCAAGATCGCCGAGCGTTCGAAAGGAGCTTGTGAGCGCAACGCCGCTTGCACCGCGATTCCTTTTTCAATCGCAGCGTCCACCATCTCGCTCGTTGCCTCGTAGGTCTGGCCAACAAGATCACCGTTTCCAGGGGAGCGCACATCAAGCACGTCGGCACTCGTCGCCCAAGAACCGGCAACGAAGAGCGGGGTGGGTGTGGTGTTCTGGCTCATTCCTCTATTACCGTTCGCTGGAGAACCGCACGCAACAGAAAGCGGAGAGAATGGTGGCTAGCGTTCGCGGATTGGCGCCCGGAAGCCTCTGACAACTTCTCCAGGGTGCCCACGCTCACACCGAAGCCTCATCCCTCTCGATTTCGGTCTGAAGAACCGACCACGTGGCCGCACGAAGTTCCTTGTATTCCGGTGTCGAGCGCCAGTCGTAGTTGCTTCGCGGCCTTTCAAGGTGGACAGTGTGCTCCTCGATGACGCGGCCAAGTTCTCCCATCACCACCATGCGATCGGAGAGAAAAATGGCCTCGTCAATCGAGTGGGTGACGAAAATGACGGTCAAGTGCCGTTCGGTGCAAATCTTTTGCAGCAATGCTTGGAGGTGCTCGCGCGTGAGCGCATCGAGCGAACCAAACGGTTCATCCATCAACATCAGCTTTGGTTGAATTGCCAGCGCACGGGCCAATCCCACCCGCTGATTCTGTCCACCCGATAGTTGTGAGGGGTAATGGTTGGCTCGGTCCCCGAGTCCAACTAGATCCAGGTACTCTTCGGCAATCGCCAAGCGTTCTTTCTTGCCCATCCCTTGCATCTCGAGCCCGTAGGCGACGTTGGCCAGTGCCGTACGCCATGGGAAGAGGTTGAACTGCTGAAAGACCATTGCCTTTTCACGCGACGGGGCGAACGCCGATACGCCGTTGAACCGCACGTCGCCCCCCGACGGTTCAAGCAACCCCGCGATGATGCGCAGTGCAGTGGTCTTGCCGCAGCCACTGGGTCCGATGAGAGTAACGAACTCACCGTCGGCAATCGTCAAGTCGAAGTCCACCAAAGCAGGTCCCTCTGCGCCGGAATACGTCTTTTGAAGGTGTTGAATTTCCAGCACTGACAGCCCCCTTAGGCGTGGTAGTTCATCGCTTGGTCAAGAATGTCCATACAGAGGATGACGACTTCGCAGCTTGTGTTCTGCAGCTTGTGAGCATTGGTAGACGCATCGACCACCTCCCTGTCCGTCCACGAATTGGTCAAGGATTAACCATTTCGGTTAACTTTCACGTTTCCTTAAATATTTCCCAGTCGAATTGCCGCAATGGCAGTTCCATAGCGACACCATATCAGCAAAAAATATTTCAGTCAACTCAATTTGGCGAAACTCTTCCGCGCATCGCCAAATTCTCCGTGGCCTGAACGACGCGCCTTTTGGCAGTTAGCTAAAGCACTCCCATTTGGTCAACATAGTTCCACCGTCATTGAGTAATCCTGCGAAGTGGCCCATGGCCGGTGAAGGTTGAGGTCTCAAACTCCTCCACCAGCCAAGAAACACCTCAGGAAATCTGTTAGGGCTCACCGGAATTGATCAAGTACGGATGGTGAAGTTCCACTCGCCGTGAATCGTAGGACGCGCAACTGAGAGTGCCGAAAGCCTTGAAAATGTGGATTTCAAGGTGACAGTGACCGGGCCCGGGCCCGGGCGATGTGTCGAAATCGGCGCCTCACTTGGTCAAATATCAAAGGTGAGCATTGAGATGACATACTCAACAGACACCGAAAATCCGTGGAGCGCCGCTGAACCGTAGCTACTGAACGTGGTGGAGATTCGTCATCAGTTGGCGGGACTCGACGTGACATTGTCTAAGAGCCGTAACCAGATGAGGAGAAGACATGGTTGAGAATCTTCCTAGGTCAATCGTCGACACGCTCACCGGCTACCCGGAGGTTGGTGTTCCCGACATCATGATTCCGTTACTTACGGTTGACGAGAGAGGTTATCCTCACGTCTGTCTATTATCTCGCGCTGAACTGAATGCGGACACGAATCATATTTATGCGGTGGTAGCGAGCTCGGTCAGTAAATCGAATATCTTGCGGGATCGACGAGCAACGCTCATCGTCTTCACGCGCAGCGCTGCGTACTACTCCAAGCTCGATGCGGCTCTGCTTAAGGAGGATGGCCATTTGCTGGGCGTCGTCTTTACCCTCCACTCGATAAAAGAAGATGGTGATGAATCTTTTCACATGGAAGTTCCGCGCTATCTACCCACTGAGGCGATTGCCTTGATGGAGCACTGGGAACAGAGTCGCTCGCTCCTTGGCGAACTCCTCACCCAGGGCGCCGAGGAGCAGCACGGCTGAGTTGGTGTCACCTTGGCTTTGACTCCGATTGGTCGACACATTGAATCCGCTCTCGTCGACGTTCGCTGGAATGGATCGCGAGAAGATCGTGGTCCACAATCTTGGCGAGGCACTTCACGGATCCGAGGGCCACTTCACTCACCCGATCCGGGAACGGCGAACAGAAAAAATCCTAGAGGAGTCTTCCGCCCAAAATGGCACTGGCACGCGTGAACTCGAGATCTTTCGCAGGGCCAGACACTGCGAAACGACATTGAAGGAAACGCATCATTCACATCCCTGATATGCGACTCAGGGATTTCCCCTATGTCATCATTCAGCGCTAACACCTACCATGATCGACGAAGGGGTTGATCCCCAATGGTGAAGGAAGTCTGAATGAGCGGTGCCGTACTGGACGACGTTGCGAGCAGAGCAGATGCTGACGGCCCCTGGGCCGTGGAGACCCATGGCCTGACTAAACGATTCGGCGAAAGTGTCGCCGTCAATAGTGTCGATCTACGGGTCCCTCGCGGTTGTGCGTTTGGCTATCTCGGCCCCAATGGCGCTGGCAAGACCACGCTGATTCGTGTGCTACTCGGGTTGACCCGCGTCGACGCTGGAACCATGTCTTTACTCGGGTACCCGGTGCCACGACATCGCGACTTGGCGCTGGCGCGGGTCGGGGCCATCGTCGACGAACCTCGATTTCACGGCCATCTCACGGGACGGCAGAACCTCCAAATACTCGCCGCCGCCAGAGAACCCGCTGCTCAGGGACGAATCGGCGCGGCGCTCGAAAGGGTCGGTCTGGCTCATCGTGCCGGTGATCGAGTGTCGAAGTACTCCATGGGCATGCGCCAGCGCCTTGGCGTGGCGGCCTGCTTACTCGGTGATCCCCAACTCCTCATCCTGGATGAGCCGATGAATGGCCTTGACCCAGCCGGTATGCACGACATGCGAGAGATGATTCAGTCATTGGTTGCCGAAGGGCGCACGGTGGTGTTGTCGTCACACTTACTGGATGAAGTCGAAAGAACCTGTGACGCTGTCGCCATTGTCGATCGAGGCAGGGTCATCCGCCAAGGGCCGATCGCCGAACTACTGGCGGGGACCTCTATGGAGGTGGAGATCGACTGCTCAGCGCCAGAGGCGGCACAAACACTGCTGGTGCGTGAAAACAGAGGTGGACGAGTGACGGTGCGTGAGCAGGGACTGGCCATCGCCCTGCCCACCGGGACAAGCCATGACGTGATCGCCGAGATGAATCGAATTCTCGTTGAGGGCGGGATCTCGGTCTTTCGCCTCCAGGTCAACCAGGCGTCGCTCGAGTCATGGTTCCTCGAAGTGACGAGTCGACTAGGGAGCGAAGAATGACCTCCACCCCACCCGACACTCCGGTTCAATCCCCCGAGCACCACCTCGAGTCGGAGGCGCGCCCCGGGGATCATCGCGGGTCGCCCATCCCCACTTACGCCATGATCGCCACAAGGTTCATGGAGTTGCGCAAGCGCCGCGGACTCATGATCGCGCTGATCTTCGTGTTCATCGGGGTTCCGACGATCTTTCTGACCATCCGGTTACTCGCTCACGCCTTTGATCCGCACTCGTAC
>DATKRC010000024.1:0-3205 GCA_035532375.1 Acidimicrobiales bacterium | reverse complement strand
GGAGAGACCGCGACGAATTGGACCCGAGTCGATATTGGCGCTGCTGTTCTACGCGGTCGGGGTGTTCGGGCTGCTTCGGATCGTCGCGTAAGCCGTACCGTCCGAGACCCGGCTCACGGCTCATGCCGCTGGGTGTACTCGACCTCGCGTCGGAGGTCCGACGTGATAGTTCTGGAACTACGCGCTGGCGCTTGTTCCAGGTCTTCGGATTGCGATCAGGGGCCTACTCGACGCCCTCGCCACTAGTCGCCAGTTACTCGAATGCGCAAACTCGACATGGACGTCGCCGAAACGGGCCCACGTGGGCGTTTGCCAACTGTTCCCTTAGCGCTAGAGCGGTGTCACTGACATTGCGCGATAGAGCGGCTCAAGTTCGTCGAATCTGTTGTTCCATGAGGCAGACAGGTCTGCCTTGTCCAAACCCACCAGATACGCCGAGAGGTCCTCCAAATGCGCCTGCCAGCCCGCACCGAACGCCCAACAAAGTTCTGGCGAGATCCCACGCTTCTCGAGCACCAGATTCGTCTGACTATCGGTCGCTACCAGGTCGACCTTCAGACCCTGCTCGTCTCCCATCTTCTCCCACATCGTCACGCTCAGGTGGACGGGCGCTTTGCACTCGTTGATGCGCCCATGCCCTTCCCAACCACTACTCGGGATGAAGGCAGTGAAAAGCCCACCGACGTGAAACTCTCCTTCGAAGTTCCCATACCAGCGGGCCAAGCGTTGGGACTCGGTGAGCGCCGACCAAAGGTTCTCGATGCCCGTTTGGAATAGGGCCGACATACGAACGAGTCCCTCTCCGCCATCTGCGTGGAGAGTTCCTACGATTGCGCTCTCTGGGTTTTCAGTCATTCATATCCTCCCCCGTTTTCGTTGGGATCGTTTGCGATGTTGATGACAATACGTGTCCAGCTAGCAATCGCGACGATAGATCTCGGTGGTCCGACGACAACGTTTTGATACCAGACATTGGCGACTCGTGCTTCACGCCTCACTCAATATCAGTGTCGCTCGGCTTTCGGTACCTTGACGCTTGAAGTGTCCCCGAATCGTCGACTAACCGTCACGCATCTGCGCAGTTATGTAGGCGCGACGTTACGCCGTCCCGTCGGGACAATTCTCACGCTCGAGTCTTGTGCGTACCGAAAGACCTGCAGTTTGCCAGGAACCTTCGACCGTCTTCGCCTCAAGAAAGTCAAGCGAGCTTGGATATCCCCACCACGCTTCCGGGTGCTTTACCTCGTGTGCACCGTGGAATGCGACGAGGTTGAACAGGGCTTCAGATCGGCATCGAGGCAGCACGCCAGTCAAGAAATCTTGCGAACCTTCGAGAATGGGTCCATTGGTGACTTTCGTCTTGATTCAGGCGCGACTCTGACTTGTAAGGTCAGAATGCGGAGAAAATGTTTCTCAGCCCGGAAGTGACGTTTTGACTCGCAGGCCCTAATTGGTCGCCTGGCGGCCTGCGACGAGCGAATGGCGAAACCGGCACCTCCTTACAGAAGTTGGAGGAGAAGTATGAATCAAGCACAATCATTTCGACGGCGCGTTTCCAGGGTTTCTGTGGGCGTGGCGCTGGCGTTGAGCAGTTTGGGGATGTTGGTGGCGAGTTCCGCGTCAGCCGTGAACCAGCCCGCCCCGAAGGTAACCGGTGGGGTGGAGCTCTCTGGCCCACTGCAGTACGCGTCGTTCAGTGCGTTCCAAACAACTCCGGTGAAGGGCTCAATCACATACACCAATTTTTCGTATGCGGCTCCCGGTTCGGGAGTGTGGAATCTAAGTGCCGTAATCCCAATTGAGTTCACGATTGGTGGCACCTACGACCACACGATGACTATCACGTCTTGGAATGCCACATCGCCGAACTCCATAACGTTCACTGCCACCGGCACGTACAATCCAGATCCCATCGATTACACGTGGACCGCGACGGGAACGGTCGTTGGATCGACTGTGACAATCAATCTTGTCTATACCGGTCTCGGTGCCGGGTACAGCCTGGCCTTGGCGGGGACGATTGCGTCGGATGGCTCGATGTCAGGTACGGAGACTGGAAGCAGCAGCGGCACTTGGACTTCGCCCGCGGATTCTGCCTTTGAGGTCTTCAGCTTCACCGCGCCCGTTACCTGCGCCTTCGTGGATGACGCAGCGTCACCGGCATCAGCGACTTTCGGATTCACAATCCCCGCCAGCGTGCCCCTTGCCGGAACGCCGGTCGTGGTCAATGTGATTGACGGTGGTAGCCCGGGTGCAGGCAACGACACGTGGGCGCACGGGGTCGACACGGCTCCTGGCGCTTGCTCCGGTGCGACTACCTCGTATCCGATTATTGGTGGGAACCTCGTCGTCCACTAACTGAGCCTGGAACGGAACTGGCGGGACGACCTAGGTCGCGGCGCCCCGCCAGTTCCGTTTCGTGCAGACCGTCGCGCACCAATTCGGGAGGTTCGAATCGACACGAGCGAGCCCGTAGACCCGAGCCCTGACACCAATCACGCTCAAAGCACCGCCGGTGGATACGCATCCGAGAGAAGTCCACCTAAAGCAGTCGGAAATTCTTGCTGTTGAAAACCTTACGTCATCGCCACATGCCAGGCCACGCACTTCTGTCGGTCTAAGAACGTGCGTGTCGGTGGCCCGACGTCATCGTTCTGCCACCACGTACTGGCGTCTGGTCACACCTGTCGAGGACGGACTTGAAGGACCGACGAGACTCAACTACTGCCGGGCATTGGCGCCTAGCCAAGTACGATCGCTTGGTTGTCAGATCAGTCCCTGAAAACGCCTTTCACTAGGCGCAAAGCGGGAGCCTGGGCGCCGCCTCAAGGCCGAAGCGCCATTTCAGACTGAAAGATCGTAAAAGGATTCTATAGCGACGCAAGGCGGGGTCGCCCTACCATTTCTTATTCTCGGAAAGCTGGTGAAAGGTGACCATGGCAAAAGAGGCCCAACGCAATCGGCGAAAGACGACAGCTCTAACACTCGTTACGAGCGTGCTCGTAGTGAGCATGGCGATCCCTACGGTTGCCTCAGCTTCAGGCCACGGTGGCGGCGGCGGATCGAGCACGACGGGTGTTGACGTGTCGTATCCCCAATGCGGATCATCACTTACGTCGTCACCAGCCTTCGCCATCGTCGGAGTCAACGGCGGGCTCGCGAACACTCTCAATGCCTGCCTTGGGCCATCGAGTTCCTACCCGAA